>CAVLBF010000013.1:0-57492 GCA_963661285.1 Bacteroidaceae bacterium
TAGATTTGTGTTTTTTGTAAAAAACAGTTTATATTTGTGGAGATAGAACACCTGTTGGTATGGAAAAGTTATTTCAACGGCACGATGAATATTTGGCGGTAACCCCAACGGACTATGTCAGGGATTTTATAGACATAGTGGACTGGAACAGCCGCCTGCTCTGCATTCGCGGTCCGAAAGGAGTCGGGAAGTCCACTCTTATCCGTCAGAGAATAAAACTCAATTACACGGCAGGAGACAGGCATACCCTTTACTGTTCCGCAGATTCCGGGTATTTCTCAAATCACAGCATCTTGGATACTGCTGAAGATTTTGTACGGCACGGCGGGACGCATCTGTTCATAGATGAGATACATAGATACGACAAGTGGAGCGTCGAGATCAAGGAGATTTACGATCTTTTCCCGAAACTTCACCTTGTCTTGAGCGGAAGTTCGCTGCTGGCGCTCAGGAGCGGTATGGCCGATCTTTCCAGACGAATGTTGATTTATGATATGCCCGGTCTTTCTTTTCGGGAATATCTCCGTCTGACAAAGGTGATGGACTATCCTGCCGTATCATTGGAGGAGCTGCTTGCACGTCCGGAAGAAGTTTGCCTTGAGATAAGGGGACAGTGCCGTCCGCTGGAATATTTCCGGAATTATCTGCAGACCGGATATTATCCTTTCCATTTCGAGGATTCCGTGGCTTATGCCCCGAGAGTCGAGAATGTCGTGAATTATACGATTGAAAATGAACTGACGTCCCAATGCGGAGTGGATGTCTCCAACACAAGGAAAATCAAGGCTCTGATGCAGGTCCTCTCGGGGATGGTCCCGTTTGAGGTGGATGTGGCGAAGATGTCCCGCAATCTCGGTCTTCAGCGTCTGACCGTACTCCAGTATCTGAAGCATCTGGAGGATGCCAAGCTTATACGGCGTCTGTTCTCCAATCTGCTGACAACCGGCGATTTGCAGAAACCGGACAAGATTTTGATGGACAATCCAAACCTGTTGTATGCCCTATGCCCGTCAGTCCCGGAGACCGGCACTGTCCGGGAAACCTTTTTCTGCAACCAGCTTTCCTCTGCCGGACACCGGATAGAATACGGCGGACTGAAGAATGCCGATTTCAAGATTGACGGGCGCTATGTCATAGAGGTTGGCGGAAAGGACAAGGGTTATTCGCAGATTGACGGGCAGGAGGACGGATTCATTGCGGCGGACGGCATAGACACGGCGGTCTTCCGAAAAATTCCTCTCTGGGTCTTCGGCTTCCTGTATTGAGTGATTCCTGAAACTGCCGGCGACGGGGTCTCTTCGAAGAGCAATTATACGCTACTTCTGCCTGAAATATATCTGCACCGGGCAGCCGGTGAGATTGAAGTTGCGGCGGAGCTGGTTCTCCACGAAGCGGCGGTACGGCTCCTTGATGTACTGCGGCAGATTGCAGAAGAATGCGAACGCCGGGAAGCGGGTCGGGAGCTGGGTCGCGTACTTGATCTTGACATATTTTCCCTTCCAGGCCGGCGGCGGGGTCTCCTCGAAGAGAGGCAGCATCGTCTCGTTGAGGCGTGCGGTCGGAATCTTCTGCGAGTAGTTGGCATAGACTTCCGTGGCTGCAGTCAGCACGTCTTGGATGCGCTGCATATTGAGCACGGAGGTGAATATGACCGGCACGTCGCTGAACGGGGCCAGCCTTGAGCGGAGCGCCTCGCGGTACTCCTTCATCGTGTTGGAATCCTTGACGAAGAGATCCCACTTGTTGACGACCAGCACGCAGCCCTTGCGGTTGCGGATGATGAGGTTGAAGATGTTGAGGTCCTGGGCTTCCATCCCGCTCGTGGCATCGATCATCAGGATGCAGACGTCGGAGTTCTCGATGGCGCGTATCGAGCGCATCACGGAATAGAATTCCAGGTCTTCGTGCACCTTGGCCTTGCGGCGTATGCCGGCGGTGTCCACCAGCATAAACTCGAATCCGTATTTGTTGTAGTGCGTCTCAATCGAGTCACGCGTCGTGCCTGCCACCGGGGTGACGATGTTGCGGTCCTCGCCCAGCAGGGCGTTGGTGAGCGACGACTTGCCGACGTTAGGTTTGCCCACGATGGTGATGCGCGGCAGACCGGCGTATGGGTCGGGGGCCTGCGTCTCCTCCGGGAGCGCGGCGACCACCGCGTCGAGCAGCTCGCCTGTCCCGCCTCCGTTGGCCGCCGAGATGCTGTAGACCTCTCCGAGCCCGAGGGAATAGAACTGGTAGCTGTCGTAGAGCTTCTCCCCGCTGTCCACCTTGTTGACGCAGAGTATCACGCTCTTGCGGGTACGCCTCAGGATGTCGGCTATCTCGGCGTCATAGTCAGTGACACCGGTGCCGGCCTCCACCATAAATATCACCACGTCCGACTCGTCAATCGCAATCTGCACCTGAGTCCGGATGGCGGTCTCGAAGACGTCGTCGGAATTGGTGGTATATCCTCCCGTGTCAATCACGGAGAATTCCCTCCCGCACCAGTCGCAGCGACCGTAGTGACGGTCACGCGTCACGCCGGCCGTGTCGTCCACGATGGCCTTCCTCATCCCGACAAGGCGGTTGAAGAGTGTCGATTTGCCTACGTTAGGCCTTCCTACTATCGCTACTATGCTCATATAACTTGCATTCTTTGCAGGCTTCGCCCGCGTTGCCGCTGCACACCTCACGCTGCAGCGCCGCATCCTCGTCCTTGTAGCAGCGGATTCCCCGCCGGCGCATCTCCTCGTTGGACCCCACGTCGTAGTGCGGGAATTCCTTGCCGTGCAGGACGTTGACGCTGAGCCCGAGCACGCACAGGAGGAGAATGACGGCCGTGATGAGGAATACCGCAAGCATAGACTAGAACGCCAGGTCGTTGCTTATTGATTCGTAATTGTAAACCTTGTGGATCATATCGGCGAAGACCTTGGTCATCGACACGATACGGATCTTCGGGTCGCCGGAGAGCTCAGGATGAGGGATGGTGTCGGTGATGAAGACTTCCTTGAGGGCGGAGCCGTGGATTCTTTCGAGCGCCTCGCCGGAGAAGATGCCGTGGGTGGCGCAGGCGCGCACGCTCTTCGCACCTTTGCCCATCAGCACCTCGGCGGCCTTGCACAGCGTGCCGGCGGTGTCGATCATATCGTCCACGATGATGATGTTCTTGCCCTCGACCTCGCCGATGGCGGTGATGGATCCGACCACATTGGCCTTTTCCCTCGTCTTATGGCAGATGATCACCGAAGCGTCGAGCTGCTTGGCGTAGTTGTTGGCCCGCTTGGCCCCTCCCATATCCGGGGCGGCGATGGCGAGATCCTCGATTTGGCGTTCCTGGATGTAGGGGATGAAGACGCGGCTCGCGTAGATGTGGTCGAGAGGGAAGTCGAAGAAGCCCTGGATTTGCTCGGCGTGCAGGTCGCAGGCCATCACCCTGTCGGCGCCTGCGGCGCGGAGAAGATTGGCCACGAGCTTGGCCCCGATGGCCACGCGTGGCCTATCCTTGCGGTCCTGGCGTGCCCAGCCGAAGTAAGGCATCACCGCAATCACCTTGTCCGCCGAAGCCCTCTTGGCCGCGTCGATCGTGAGCAGCAGTTCCATCAGATTGTCTGCAGGCGGTATAGTGGACTGCAGAATATAAACGGCCGCACCGCGGACGCTTTCGGTAAACTGCGGCTGAAACTCTCCGTCGCTGAACGGGGTGACTTCAATCTTGCCCAGATGCAGCTCCGGTTCGTCGGAGTTGCGGATACGGTTGAAGTTGTCGATGACCTTGCAGGCAAAGTCTCTTGATGCACGACAGGCGAAAAGCTCCAGTCTGTGAGAATGTAACATAAAGAATATAATTGTTAAAGTGTGTCCAGTATCTCTCCTATGTAGTCCAGAATCTCTTCCCGGCCCGTCCCGTTCTGGGCCGAGCTGCAGAAAATCCGCGGCAGCTCCTCCCACTCGCGCAGCAGGATTTCCTTGTCCCTTTCGACCTGCGCGGCCAGCGCGTTCGGCCCCTGCTTGTCGCACTTTGTCATAATCAGCGAGAACGGAATCCCCTTCTCGCCGAGCTCCGCGATGAAGTCCGTGTCGATGCTTCCGATGTCGTGCCTCGAATCTATGAGCACGAAGAGGCAGACAAGCTCCCGGGAGTTGAGGATATAGTCCCTGATGACCTCGGCTAACTTATCCCGTCCGCGCTTGCTCATCTTGGCGTAGCCGTAGCCCGGAAGGTCCACCAGATACCACTTGTCATCTATCAGGAAATGGTTGACCAGCTGAGTCTTGCCTGGAGTGGAGGAGGTCATCGCGAGTCCGCGCCTGCCGCAGAGCATATTAATCAGCGACGACTTGCCCACGTTAGACCGCCCTATGAACGCGAATTCCGGCAAGCTCCTCCCGGGCTTTCCGGAGACTCTCGTGCTGCTGCCCGCAAACCTGGCTTCGGAGATCGTCATAAAAAGAACACTGTTTCTTAACCGTCTTTTAACGGATGCAAATATAGCAAATCTTTCCCATTTTTTTTATTTTTGCACAAGATGGAAAGTGACTGGATCGATCTGTTGGAACTGCAGCGGCAGATGCGGGGAGGCATCGAAGAGCTCTTCCCCGAGAGGCTCTGGGTGCGTGCCGAAGTCGCGTCGGTGCAGGTCAAGGCCAACGGCCATTGTTATATGGACCTCAGCCGCAGCGAAGGGGGTCTGGTCGTGGCCCGTGCCAAGGCCGTGATATGGCGCAGCCGCCATCTTCCTCTCGCGAAGCGTTTCAAGGAAGCGACGGGCGAGGATATACGCCCCGGGATGGAGGTTCTGCTGCGGGTGATGGTGAGCTACAGCGAGCTCTACGGCCTGAGCCTCAGCGTTGATGACATCGAGCCCTGCTTCTCGCTCGGAGCGGCGGAGCTCCACCGCAGGCAGACCATAGAGCGCTTGACGCGGGAAGGCCTGATGGACAGGCAGAAGACGCTCCGTCTCTGCGATATGCCGCGCCGTCTGGCGGTCATCTCGGCCCGGGACGCGGCGGGCTACGGAGACTTCCTGAGGCATCTGCTCGACAACGAATACGGCTTCGCCTTCAGCGTGCAGCTCATCGAGGCGGCGATGCAGGGGACTGACGCGCCCGCATCCATCAGCGATGCCATATCCGCAGCGGAGTCGTCCGGCGGAGCGTACGACGCTGTGCTGATATTGCGCGGAGGAGGTTCCGCAACCGACCTCGCCTGCTTCGATGACTACGGCCTCTGCTTCACGATAGCCAACTGCTCCATCCCCGTCTTCACCGCCGTCGGACACGAGCGTGACCGCCATATCGCGGATATGGTCGCATACGATTCCGTGAAGACTCCCACCGCTCTGGCGGACAGGTTTATAGACGCTCTCGCCTCGGAGGACGAGCGCATCTCGTCCTTCAGCACGCGGCTGCGTCTTGCGTTCTCGTCGAGGATTGCCGCGATGTCCTCGGCGGTGGAAATGCTCGCGGCCCGGATACGCTCCGCAGACCCGCGTACCGTGCTCTCGCGGGGTTACGCCCTCGTCACCGACGCTCGCGGAGCGGTGCTCAAGTCGGGCGCGGGGCTTCGCAAAGGAGACAGGATTGCAGTGCTCTTCGAAGATGCAGCAATCAATGCCACAGTTGATTAGATGATAATGGAGATATGGAAGATCTGTTTGACTATGCCGGCGCGATGGCCGAGCTCGAAAGAATAGCGCAGAAAGTGGAGGACCCCTCCACGGCGCTTGACGACATAGAGAAATACATACGGCGCTCCGACGAACTCATCGCGAAGTGCCGGGAATACCTCAGGACAATGAAAACCAAGACGGAAGTACTATGAATACCAAACAGATATACGATACCGACCCCTGGCTGGAGCCGTATCGCGGCGCGATAGACGGACGCCACCGGCATATTCTCGCCGACAAGCTCAAGCTCGCCGGAAAGAAAGCTCTGAGCAAGGCGATCAACAACCACATCTACTATCCTCTGCATCAGGAGGACGGCTTCTGGACAATCCGGGAATGGGCTCCCAACGCCACCCGCATCTACCTCATCGGCGACTGCAACAACTGGAAGCGGACCGAGAGCTACGCCTTCTCCCCGGTGGGCGGGGGCAACTGGGAACTGCGGCTGCCTGAGATGTTCCTGCGCCACGGGGAGCTCTACAAGCTCTGGATAGAATGGCCCGGAGGCGGGGGCGAACGGCTGCCTTCGTATGTCACGAGGGTGGTGCAGGACCCGGAGACCAAGATTTTCTCCGCCCAGGTCTGGGCTCCTCCGCAGCCTTATGTGTGGAAGAGCCGCCGCCCGGGACGCAGGGAACATCCGCTGATATACGAGTGCCACATCGGGATGAGCTCCGAGCAGGAGAAGGTGTCCGGCTTCGAGGAGTTCCGCCGCGACGTGCTTCCGCGCGTCAAGGCGCTGGGATATAATGTGCTGCAGATTATGGCCCTGCAGGAACACCCGTACTACGGCTCGTTCGGCTATCAGGTTTCCAACTTCTTCGCCCTCAGCTCCCGCTTCGGCACGCCGGAGGAGTTCAAGGCCCTCGTGGACGATGCGCACCGCTGCGGGATAGCGGTCGTGATGGACATCGTGCATTCGCACGCGGTGGATAACGAGGCCGAGGGGCTGAGCCGGCTGGACGGCAGGGACGACCTCTACTTCTACAAAGGCCCTCAGGGCCATCACCCGGCCTGGGGCTCGCGCTGCTTCGACTACGGCAAGGACGAGGTCAAGTACTTCCTGCTCGCCAACTGCAAATACTGGATGGAGGAATACCATATCGACGGTTTCCGCTTCGACGGAGTGACCAGTATGATATACTGGGACCACGGGCTCGGCAAGGCTTTCGGGGACTATTCCCTCTACTTCGATTCCGGGGTGGACGAGGCGGCGGTGAGCTATCTCGCTCTCGCCAATATGCTCATACACGAGATCAACCCGAATGCCATCACCATAGCCGAGGACGTGAGCGGGATGGCCGGTCTGGCCGCGCCGTTCGACTCCGGGGGAGTCGGCTTCGACTTCCGGATGGCGATGGGCATCGCCGACCACTGGATCAAGTGGATCAAGGAACTACCCGACGAGCAGTGGAGTATGGGCGGGATATGGTGGGAGCTCACCAACAAGCGCGCCGACGAGAAGACCATCTCCTATGCGGAGTGCCACGACCAGGCGCTGGTGGGCGACAAGACCATCATCTTCCGTCTGATTGACAAGGAGATGTATTACAGTATGAACCGTGGCTCGCAGAATCTGACCGTCGACAGGGGAGTGGCCCTGCACAAGATGATACGCCTCGTCACCCTCGCGACCTGCGGCGGGGGATATCTCAACTTTATGGGCAACGAATTCGGCCACCCGGAATGGATCGACTTCCCGCGCGAGGGCAACGGCTGGTCTTACAAGTACGCCCGCCGGCAGTGGTCGCTTGCCGACAATCCCGACCTGCGCTATGCCGGCCTGCAGAGATTCGACTCCGCGATGATCCACTACATCCGCAAGGAAAAGGTTTTGGACGGCGCTCTCAGGCAGTTATATGTCGATGAAAGCAGGAAAGTCTTGATATTCAGTCGCGGAAACAGTATATTTGCATTCAATTTCAACCCTGGCGCTTCCTTCGAGGGATTCGGATTTGCCGCGCCGGACGGAGAGTATGTGATGGCTTTCAGTTCGGACGACCCCGAGTTCGACGGTTTCGCGAGACTTCTCAGGGCGGAGAGGCATCAGACCCTCGACGGGCAGCTCTTCCTCTACCTGCCGAGCAGGGTGGCGATAGTGTTGAAAAAATTATAGTTAACAAGATGGCATTCTTAAAATTCAACAAGTCCGAACTTGTCAATCTGGCTTACTCGCTCAAGAGGGAAATCCTCTGCGCGAACAAGACCGGAGCGTATTGCAACACCACCATCATCAGCTGCAATACACGCCGCTATCACGGTCTTCTTGCCGTCACCCTCGACCGTTTCGGCGGGGACCGCTTCCTGCTGCTGTCCGACCTCGATGAGAGCCTTATAGTGGACGGCAAACGATTCAACCTCGGAATTCACTGCTATGGAGACATCTATGAACCGCGCGGCCACAAGTACATTGTGGACTTCGTGGCCGACCCGGTGCCGCAGATCACCTACAAGGTCGGGGAGGTTGTCTTCCGCAAGAGCGTGCTCCTTGCGCAGGACAGAGATCAGGTGCTCGTCAAGTATGAGCTCCTTTCCTCTCCGGCGGCGGTGAAACTTCAGATTAAGCCTTACCTCGCGTTCCGCAACATCCACGCGCTCACCCACCAGAATCCCGAGGCCTGCACTGCCGGCACGGAGATTCCCGGCGGAGCGGCGTTCAGGATGTATGCCAACTTCCCGGACCTCAACCTGCAGCTGAGCGATGCCCGCTCCAGGTTCGTCGCCTCTCCGGCGTGGAATCTCAACATCACCTACTCAGACGAATACCGGCGCGGATTCGACTGCCGCGAAGACCTGCTCGTCCCGGGGTGGTTCGAGACCTCGCTCAAGCCGGGCGGCTCCGTGATATTATCCGCGTCCGTGCTTCAGGAAGACCCTGCCGGCTTCAAGAGGAAGTTCAACTCCGGGGTCAAGGCGTCCCGCGAGATCAGCGGCTGCCGCGACCAGCTCAAGCGCTGCGCGGACAGCCTTATCACCGAGCACAACGGACGCAAGAAAATCAACGCCGGCTACTCCTGGATGTACACCGGGCTGCTGCGCGAGACTCTGATGGCGCTGCCGGGACTTGCGCTCTACGGGCTTGAGGACTCGAAGACGTTCGAGGAAATTCTCGACAACCTCATCGCCGATGAGCAGGAGAGGCTTTTCCGCAAGACGACCCAGGTGGAAGCTCCGCTGCTGCTCGCAAACTGCCTGCAGGCTTATATAGACTATGGCGCGGAGCCGAAAGCGGTCTGGAAGAAATACGGCATCATCCTTCGCGGGGTACTGGAGAGCTATATGCCCGGAGAGCGCGGCGAAGTGGCGATGCAGCCGTGCGGCCTGCTCTGGGAGCAGAAGGACGGCGTGGCGCTGTCCTGGATGAACGCCTACATAAACGGTCGTCCGGTCACCGAGCGGGCCGGCTATCAGGTGGAGACCAACGCGTTGTGGTACAACGCGATATGCTTCGCCATCGAGATGGAGGCCAAATACGGTGCACGGAAGAGCAGCTTCGTGGAGAAGTGGTCGGGCATCCGTGACCTTGTAAAGGCCAACTACCAGAAGACGTTCTGGAATCAGGAGCGCGGCTGCCTTGCCGATTATGTGGACAACAACGGACAGAATATGGACATAAGACCTAATCAGATATGTGCCCTGTACTGCCCGTATTCCGCAATCGACGAGGAACTCGCGCCTTCGATCCTGAGGGTCGTGGACAACGAGCTCGTCACCTCGCGCGGTATCCGCACCCTCTCTCCGAGGGACGTGAAGTACAAGGGGGTATATGAGGGGACACAGCTGGAGCGCGACCTTGCATACCATCAGGGATGCACCCGTCCGTTCCTGCTTGAGCCTTATGTGGCAGTCTGCTTCAAGGTCAAGGGCCCGTCGTTCAGGGGGAAGGCCGAATGGCTCGTGGAGGGATTCTACGATGACTTGGGTAAGCACGGAGTCGGGGCGTTCTCCGAACTCTACGACGGAGACCCTCCTCACGAACCGCACGGGGCCATCTCCTCCGCGCTCAGCACCGCCGCGCTGCTGTCAATCGAAAATATGTTGGACAAATATAAGGAGGACGGCAAATGAAAGTCCTGATGTTCGGGTGGGAGTTTCCTCCCCATATCGCCGGCGGTCTGGGCACTGCCTGCGAAGGAATAGTCAAGGGTCTCGCACACAACGGGGTTGAGGTGCTTTTCGTGATGCCTCACGCCTTCGGGGACGAAGACCAGAGCTGTGCGCGGATCATCAATGCCAGCGACGTCGCGGTGGCAAACGTCAGCGACACGGTCGAAGAGTTCCTCAATAAGGTCAAGTTCATCGACGTGGACTCCAGCATCGTGCCTTATGTCGACCCTGAAGAGTATTACGACGCCATCGAGAAGATGAAGAGGGAGCATCTGCGCGAGACCGGCATCGGTTTCGGACAGAAGTTCCGCTTCTCGGGCAAGTACGGGGCCAATCTTCTGGAGGAGGTCTCGCGCTACGCCCAGGTCGGCGGCACCATAGCTATGGAGCACGCCGGCGAGTTTGACGTCATACACGCCCACGACTGGCTCACCTACCTTGCCGGCATAGCGGCCAAGGAGCTTAGCGGCAAGCCGCTCGTGGTCCACGTGCACGCGACTTCGTTCGACCGGGGGACGGACGATATGGTGGACTCCCGCGTCTATTCGATAGAGAAGCGGGGGATGGAGGCCGCCGACAGGGTCGTGACGGTCAGCGACCTTACCCGCAACATAGTCATCAACAAGTACGGCATCGACCCGTCGAAAGTCGTCACGGTCCACAATGCTGTGGATTTCAGCGGCAGGGATTCCGTCAAGGTCGAGAGGGGGGTCAAGGACAAGGTCGTGACCTTCCTCGGGCGCATCACTTTCCAGAAAGGGCCGGAGTACTTCATAGAAGCTGCGGCCAAGGTGCTCAAGAGGACTTCCGACGTGCGCTTCGTGATGGCCGGCAGCGGCGATATGATGAACCGCGCCATCCGTCAGGTGGCACGGCTCGGCATCTCCGACCGCTTCCACTTCACCGGTTTCCTCAAGGGTCAGGAAGTGCAGGAGATGTTCGCCCTCTCGGACGTCTATATAATGCCGTCCGTATCCGAGCCTTTCGGCATCTCTCCGCTCGAAGCGATGCGCTCCAGCGTGCCGGCCGTCATCTCCCACCAGTCCGGGGCCGCCGAGGTGCTCAAGTATGCCCTCAAGGTGGACTTCTGGGATGTGGACGCGATGGCCGACGACATCTACGCCCTTCTGCAGTATCCGGCGCTCTCCGAGTTTGCCACGAAGCGGGGATATGATGAAGTGAACGAGCTCAAATGGAACGGCGCGACCGCCAAGCTCAAGAAAGTTTATGAATCAGTAGTAAAGTAACAATATGAAGAAGTCAATCTGCCTGTATTTTCAGGTGCATCAGCCTGCCAGACTCCGTCTTTACCGTTTCTTCGACATCGGCAAGGATTCCCATTACTATGACGATTTCGCCAACCGGACAATCCTCAAGAGGATTGCCTCCAAGTGCTATCTTCCTATGAACGAACTGCTTCTCGAAGCCGTCAAGAGCAACAAGGGCAAGTTCAAGTGCGCCTTCTCCATATCGGGCTCAGCCATCGAGCAGTTCGCCCGCTACGCTCCCGAGGTGCTCGACAGCTTCAAGGCTCTCGCCGACACGGGCTGCGTCGAGTTTCTCTGCGAGACCTACAACCACTCCCTCGCCTCTCTGGGCTCCCGCCAGGAGTTCGAACACCAGGTGCTCAAGCACAAGGCGGCGGTGGAGAAGTATTTCGGGGTGACCCCGAAGACCTTCCGCAACACCGAGCTGATCTACTCCGACTCCATAGGCAAGGATGTCTATGAACTCGGCTTCAAGACGATGCTGACCGAAGGCGCCCGTCACATAATGGGATGGATGAGTCCCGACTATGTATATAACAACGAGTTCAAGAGCGGTCTCAAGCTCCTGCTGCGCAACTACGCTCTGAGCGACGACATCGCTTTCCGATTCTCCAACAAGAGCTGGTCCGAGTGGCCGCTGACGGCGGAGAAGTACCTCGGCTGGCTCAAGGCGTCCGACGGCGAGATCGTCAACCTCTTTATGGACTACGAGACTTTCGGAGAGCATCAGGACGCTTCCTGCGGCATCTTCGACTTTATGAAGGCACTCCCGAAGCTTATCGTCAAAGACCCCGAGCTGGAGTTCGTCACCCCTTCCAGAGCCGCCGCAAAGCATCGCTCCGTCGGCGACCTGTCCGTCCCGGAGCCCATCTCCTGGGCTGACGAGGAGCGGGACCTCTCCGCCTGGCTCGGCAACGAGCTTCAGCAGGATGCCTACAACAAGCTCTACGCCCTTGAGGAGAAGCTCTCCCTGCTCGACGATGAGGCTCTCTTGGCCGATTACGGACATCTTCAGGAGAGCGACCATTTCTATTATATGTGCACCAAATTCTTCTCCGACGGGGAGGTGCACAGCCGCTTCAACCCGTACGCCACCCCGTATGAGGCGTTCATCAACTATATGAACGTCCTCAGCGACTTCACGATAAGAGTAAACAACGCAATAGCAGAAAAACAGTAGTATTTATTTTATGAACACAAACGAAACAGGGACGACACCATCGTGGAAGAGCGTTATGGTGACAAGACGTCTGCCGGAGCAGCTCTCGGGGCTCGAAACCCTCTGCAAGAATCTCTGGTGGTGCTGGAACGATAACGCCAAAGCGCTCTTCAGGAGCATAGACTATGACCTGTGGCACCGCTCCGGCCACAACCCGATGGAAATCCTCGACAAGGTAAGCTACAAGCGCTACAAGGATCTCGCGCAGGACGACGTGTTCCTCGCCCGCCTCAACGAGGTGATGACCGAGTTCAACGACTATATGTCCAAGAAGTCCGAGAGGACCGAGCCTTCGGTCGGCTACTTCTGTATGGAATACGGTCTCGACACTTCCCTCAAGATATATTCCGGAGGCCTCGGAATCCTCGCCGGCGACTATCTCAAGGAGACCAGCGATATGAACGTCAACCTCGTGGCGGTCGGACTTCTCTACCGCTACGGCTATTTCACCCAGAGGCTCACCCCTCAGGGCAATCAGGTGGCCGAATATCAGGCGCAGTACTTCCTCAGGATTCCTGCCGAGCCGGTGCTCGACGAGAACGGAGTGTGGAAGTCCGTCAAGGTGTCCATCGCCGGGCGCGACCTCTGCGCGAGGATTTGGAAGGTGGCCGTCGGACGTACCGACCTCTACCTTCTCGACACGGACTACGAGGACAATATCCCTGAAGACAGGCAGGTGACCCATCATCTCTACGGAGGCGACTGGGAAAACCGCCTCAAGCAGGAAATCCTGCTCGGCATAGGCGGAGTACGCGCTCTGCGCACGCTCGGCCTCAATCCGACCATCTACCACTACAACGAGGGCCACGCCGCCTTCGCCGGGCTCGAAAGGCTGCGCGAGTTCATTCAGAACAGGCATCTGTCATTCGCCGAGTCGATGGAGCTAATCAGGGCTTCCGGACTGTTCACGACCCATACCCCGGTGCCTGCCGGGCACGACGCGTTCACCGAGGAGCTCCTCGGGAAATATATGGGCTACTACCCGCAGAGCATCGGCATCGACTGGAGGACAATGATGAGTCTCGGCAAGGTCAATCCGGACAACCACGACGAGAAGTTCTCGATGAGCTTCCTCGCCGCCAATATGTCCCAGAACGTCAACGGCGTGTCCAAGCTTCACGGCAAGGTCAGTCAGGAGATATTCTCCGGGATGTATCCCGGCTACCTCCCGGAAGAGCTCTACATCAGCTATGTCACCAACGGCGTGCACTACCCGACCTGGGCGGCGCGCAGATGGAAGGCCATACATTCCCGCGTGTTCGGGGAGGAGTTCGGCACCCACCACTACGACAAGAAATGCTTCGAGGGCATCTACAGCGTGCCGGACGAGGAGATATGGGACAGCAGAAGACACCTCAAGGGCGATCTCATAACCGCCATCAAGGAGAGGCTCTCGGATCCGCAGCAGAGCGCACACTACACTCCCAGCCAGATAGTCACCATAAAGGAGCAGCTGCGCGACGACGTGCTGACCATAGGTTTCGCACGCCGCTTCGCGACCTACAAGCGGGCCACCCTGCTGTTCAGCGACCTTGACAGGCTCGACGCGATAGTCAACAATCCGAAGCGTCCGGTGCAGTTCTTCTTCGCCGGCAAGGCTCACCCCGCAGACGGGGCGGGCCAGGACCTCATCAAGCAGATTATCGAGATTTCCAAGCAGGACCGCTTCCTCGGCAAGATAGTCTTCATCCCGGGCTACGACATCACCCTCGCGAAGAGGCTCGTGCAGGGAGTGGACGTATGGCTCAACAACCCGACCCGTCCTCTGGAGGCTTCCGGCACGTCCGGAGAGAAGGCCGCGATGAACGGAGTGATGCATTTCTCCGTCCTCGACGGATGGTGGGTCGAGGGCTACAAGGAGGGTGCGGGCTGGGCTCTGCCGCTCGAGAAGACCTACGACGATCCCAACTACCAGAACGAGCTCGACGCCGCGACCATCTACTCCACGATTGAGAACGAGATTGCGCCGGCATACTACGACATCGACTCCTCCACGGGACTTTCCGGGAAGTGGATAGGCTACATCAAGAACACCGTGGCCAAGGTTGCCTGCAACTTCACCACCAACCGTATGCTCACCGACTACTGCAATCAGTACTACTACCCGCAGAGCCGCCGTTATGAGGAGCTCAACGCCGACGATGCCAAGCTAGCCAGGGAGATTGCGGCCTGGAAAGATGTGTTCAGCAAGGAGTGGAACAATATCCGCATCGTCTCATACACCCAGCCGGACGCATCCTATGTGCTCTCTCCGAACAATATGCTCAAGTGCGAGGTCGTGCTCGACCTCGGACGGCTGAAGCCGGAGGATGTGGGAGTGGAGATGATATTCACCTCTTCCGACGCCAAGGGCGAACTGCACATCCAGAACGCGTGCGAACTCAGCATAGTCTCCTGTCAGGACGGCAAGGTGACATATCAGGCGGAGATCTTCCCGGAGAGGACCGGACTGTATCAGGTCGGCACCCGCATCTTCCCGAAGAATCCTTGTCTGCCTCACAGACAGGACTTCCCGCTCGTTAAATGGCTGTAGTCGCCACCGGTTTCTTCGACGGGGTCCATCTCGGACACCGTGCAGTCATCAGGACACTCGTCTCCTCGGCCCGCGCAAGGGGCGAGGAGGCGATTGCCGTTACATTCTCGACGCACCCGCGTGCGGTGCTCCAGCAGGATGCGCGCATCCTCAGGCTGCTCACCTCGCCGCAGGAGAAGATTGCCCTGCTCAAGGAGCTGGGAGTGGACAGGGTGGAGGTCCTGGAGTTCTCCCGCGACTTCTCGCGCCTCAGCGCGGAAGATTATCTTCGCGACATTGTCAAGACGCGTCTGGGCGGCACTGCGCTCGTCCTCGGCTACGACAACCGTCTCGGTTCGGACAAGCTGACCCCTTCCCTGATCGAGCCCCTTGCCAGAGGAATGGGGCTGGATGTCATCGTAGTTCCCGCCGCGCTCACGGATGCGCACAAGCTCATAAGTTCCACCAAGATACGCGAGGCTCTCTCCGCCGGACGGGTGGAGGAGGCCGCGTTGATGCTGGGTTATGAATACCCTGTGAGCGGTGTGGTGGTGGGCGGCAAGCAGCTCGGACGGCGGCTCGGCTTCCCCACTGCCAATATGCAGCTTTACGAGCCGCTGAAACTCATCCCGGGCAGGGGAGTCTATCTCTCCGGGGTCGAGACTCTGGGCGGGCGCTTCTACGGGATGACCAATGTGGGAGACATCATAGAGACCCATATCTTCGATTTCTCGGAGGACATCTATGGACTCGACATCACCGTGAAATTCAAAAAGCGCCTCCGTGACGGGAAGCGCTTCGAGAGTATCGACGGTCTGAAAAGTCAGCTTATCTGCGACGAAGAGCTTTGTCGAGCGCTTTGCGCAGACCTGCCGCGCCCTTGAGAGGCTCGGTGCTCAGCTGGCCGTCCACGATGAGTATAGAGTTCGGCAGAGAACTTACCCCGTAGGTGGCCACTGCCGGTGAGGCTACCCCGAGACCGTCGTTGAGGTTAATCCAGGGCAGCTTCTGCGACTGGACTATGGAGCCCCACTGGGCCTTGTCCGCAGACACGCAGACCGCGTATATTTCAAATCCGAGCTTGTGGTACTCGTTCCATATCGGGAGCAGAGTGTCTATGTTGAGCATTTTCTGCGCCGCGTCGGTGGCGTCCCAGAAGTGAAGGAGCACCGCTTTGGAATCCACGGAGCTCAGAGCCTTGCGCTCTCCGTTGATGTCCGGAAGGACAATGTCCGGGAAGTCCCTCTCCTCGGCCGTGCGCAGTTTGCTCTCGAGTTCGAGCAGCTTCATCCGCCTGGCGGCCTCCTTGTCGAGAGCCTTGACATAGCGTGACTCTGGATAGACGGTCTTGAGCGAGTCGGCCGCGTTTCTGAAGAGGAGCGCGTCAGTCGGCTGGTTGAATACCGGCGTGCCGGCACCGATTGTCTCGTACAGTACCGGAATCGCGGTGAGGGAGTACGGATGTCCCATCACGTACTTCACGCACTCGCGGTAGTGCTTGAGGTAGGCCTTCGCCATATCCGGACCGCTCTCCGACGAGGCGGTGAGCGAAGAGATGAAGTCGGCATATGCCTTGTCAACTTCGGCAAGCTCGGCCGAACCCTCCGAACCCTCGACGCTGTAGTTGCCGAGAGTGTCGGCGCTCACGCGGGCGTGCTCTCCTTTCTCGAGGAGCAGCGCCGCTATCCGGCTGTCCTTGTAGAAGAGGTAGATGAATTCCGGCTGTCCCTCCCTGACCGGTATGGAGTAGCTGAACGAGCCGTCCGTGCGGGTCTTTATCGTGTCGAGCACGTTATATGTGTTGAGTTCGAGCTGCTTGACGACGATACGGCTGTCCGCGACCCCGCTGAGGGTGCCGCTCACCTTTGCCGTCTGCGTGCAGGCTGCAAGCGAGAGGGCCGCGGCTGCGGCGGCAAGGAGTCTATAATTTTTCATATTCTGCGAGTATCGCTGATGCCGTGGCGGCCATCTGCTCTTCGGTGAACGTCGCTTTCTTCTTGCGGAAATCCATATCCCCCTCGCTCTGGAGCGGGACAAGATGGATGTGAGTGTGCGGCACTTCCATCCCCAGTACGGCCACTCCGACCCTCTTGCACGGAACGGCGGCCTTGAGAGCCTCCGCAACCTTGCGGGCGAACTCCCAGAGTCCGATGTAGGTCTTCTCGTCGAGGTGGAAGATGTAGTCATCCTCGACGTTCTTAGGGATGACGAGGCTGTGTCCGAGCGCTAGCGGACTGATGTCGAGGAAAGCGTAGAAGTCTTCACTCTCCGCTACCTTGTATGAGGGAATCTCTCCCTTCGCGATTTTCGTGAATATGGTTGCCATCAGAGGGAAATGTCGAGAATTTCAAACTTTATTATGCCTGACGGGGCCTTGGCCTCCACGGTCTCGCCCTTGCCGTGGCCCAGCAGGGCCTTGGCGATGGGGGTCGTGGCGGCGAGCTTGCCCTTGGAGAAGTCGGCCTCGCTCTCCCCGACGATGGTGAATTCCATCTCGCGTCCGGAGTTGAGGTTCTTGACCTTGACACGGTTGAGCATCTGGACCTTTTCGGTGCCGAGCTGCGAACTGTCCAGCACCTTGGCGTTGATGATCATATTCTGGAGGTTGGCTATCTTCAGCTCGAGGAGTCCCTGTGCCTCCCTTGCGGACTCGTATTCCGCGTTTTCCGAGAGGTCACCCTTCTCACGGGCCTCAGCTATCGCTGCGGAGATTACAGGCCTCTGGGCCAGCGCTTCCGCCAGCTCCTTCTTGATCCTGTCGAGCCCTTCCTGGCTCATTAAGTGTACTTCTGCCATAGTCGCTTGTTCCGGCAAGTCCCTGTCTTGTACGGACTTTGCCAATGTGTTATACTATAAGTCAACAAAAAAGAATCCTGCCCTGGAGCAGAACCCTTCCATCTGCAAATATAGTGAAAGCGCAGAGAAAAACAAATTATTTGTTCCGTGCTCTTCTGGACGGCCGGCAGACCAGCTGGATATCGATGTCGTCCAGCTTGTAGCCTCTGAAACTGCGGCCCTTGAAGTGTGCTTCCACCAGATCGAGCAGCTCGTCATCAATGACGTCCCGGTACTCGTTGTTGACGCAATCGTACAGATGCAGGTGGCGGAATGTGTTGACGTCGAAGTACATCTTGTTGTTGGAGCTGGTCCTTCGGCGGTATATCCGGCTGTCTGCCAGAGTTGAGAGGGTGTTGTAGACCGAGGCGATGGTGAATGCCGTGCCGGAATGCGCGGCCATATGCTCCGCGACCATATCGGCGCTCGCGTGTCCCAGCTCCATCATCGCCCCGTGCACCGCAAGCCTCTGTGGCGTCGCTTTCAGCCCCTTGTCCTTCAGCAGCTTGCGGAATGCGTCGATGTCCGGGGTGCTCTTGTCTTTAGTCTTCATCTTGTCGTTTTGTGCTGTCTTTCCGCCGCCTGCGGCCCTGCCGTGTCGCTTCGGGCTTGTGATGCCGCATTGCCTCCGGCGTCACCGCAAAGTTAAGTCTAGTTTTGAATAATTCCAAATCACATCCGGATAAGCGCCGGCCCGCTCCCCGCCCGGAATCCGCAAAGAGGGAAGTTTTCGTGAAACAATGGCGGGGTCTGCGTGGAAATGACTATATTTGTTCCCTATGAACACGAAGGAACACGTCAGATGCCTGATTGTCGGCGGAGGCCCCGCCGGATACACGGCTGCAATCTATGCCTCACGTGCCGCCCTCAACCCTGTGCTTTATGAGGGGACGGAGCCCGGAGGGCAGCTTACCACCACCACCGTCGTCGAGAATTTCCCCGGCTTCCCAGGCGGGGTGGACGCCAATGTGCTGATGAGCGGGATGCGTGAGCAGGCCGCCCGTCTGGGTGCCGACATAAGGCGCGGGACAGTCAGCGCGGTGGACTTCGGGGTGCGCCCGCTGCTTCTTACCATAGACTCCGGGGCGCAGATTGAAGCTGACTCGGTGATCATCGCCACAGGAGCGACCGCCCGATATCTGGGTCTGCCGTCGGAGCAGAAGTTCCGCGGCCTCGGCGTGTCTGCCTGCGCCACCTGCGACGGCTTCTTCTACCGCCGCAAGGATGTGGCGGTGGTGGGCGGAGGGGACACCGCCTGCGAAGAGGCGACCTATCTCGCAGGTCTCTGCCGCAAGGTCTATATGATAGTCCGACGCGATGTCCTCAGGGCTTCCGAGGCGATGCAGGAGAAGGTCAGGAAGACGGAAAACATCGAAATCCTCTGGAACTGCAACACTCAGGAGGTGCTCGGCGACGGGAGCGGAGTCACGGGAGCGCGGCTGCTGCGAAAGGATGGCGAGATTTTTGATATCAAGGTGGACGGGTTCTTCCTGGCGATAGGCCACCATCCGGTCTCAGAGCTCTTCTCCAAGTGGGTGGAGACCGATCCCGAGGGGTATATCGTCACGGACGGGGTCAGCGGACGCACGAATGTGGAGGGCGTCTTCGCCGCCGGGGATGTCCAGGACCCGCGTTATCGTCAGGCCGTCAACGCCGCCGCATCCGGATGCCGCGCCGCGCTTGAGGCAGAAAAGTATTTGAAAGGATGAAAAGGACTGTAATCGTTCTCACTTTTGCCCTCGCCCTGCTGGCCGGGTGCAAGTCACAGTATGACGTCGTGCTCGAAAGCAGCGACGCTGACCTGAAGTACAAGGCGGCGTTCGACTACTTCAACAAGGGCAAATATACCCGCTCGGCGGCGATCTTCGAATCGCTCGCCCTCCTGACCAACGGGACGGAGCGGGACGACACGGTGCGCTACTATTGGGGACTGAGCAACTACTCCAACAAGGACTACTATACCGCCGAGACCAACTTCAAGCAGTTTCTCGACAACTGCCCGCACAGCCCGTTCGCCGAGAGCGCCGAGTTCCTCAGGGTGGACTGCCTCTACAAGGCCACGCTCCGCTACGAGCTGGACCAGACGCCGACCTACACCGCCATCAACGCCATCGGAGAATACCTTGCCGACCATCCGCAGGGCGCCAACGCCGAGATATGCCGCCATATGCTGCAGGAGCTGGGCGAACGGCTGGACCGCAAGGCATACGAGAACGCCAAGATTTACTACAGGATGGAGGACTACAAGGCCTCCCGGGTGGCGTTCAAGAACATACTCAAGGACGATGCCGACAATGTCTATCGCGAGGAAATCCTCTACTATTCCGCGATGTCCTCCTATAAATACGCCGCCCTCAGCGTCAAGTCAAAGCAGAAGGAGAGGTATCTCGTGTTCGTGGACGACTACCTCAACTTCATCGGAGAGTACCCGGAGTCCGCGCACCGCAAGGAGCTCGACTCCCTCTACGCCAAGGTGAAGGAAAATATTTGAAACTTTATACGGAAGAACTTCGGTATTATGGATATGGAAAAGAAAATACCTGTAAACACCATCACGCGCGACATCAAATACCTCGCGCAGCCTACCGGCAACATCTACGAGACAGTGGTGATCCTCTCCAAGCGGGCCAATCAGATAGCGCTCGCCGAGAAGAAGGAGCTCGCCAAGAAACTTGAGGACTTCCGCACAGGGGAGCGGGACACGATGGACGAAGTGTTCGAGAATAAGGAACAGATCGAGATATCCAAGTATTACGAGCGTCAGCCTAAGCCTGACCTTGTGGCAATATCCGAATTCGAGAACGGTGAACTCTACTACAGGGTAGCTCAGGAAGACGCGCTCGGAGAGAAGTAGGTCTCCGCGCAAGCCCCTATGCTCCGGTCCCTTCACATCAGGAACTATATTCTGATAGACTCTCTGGACATCAGTTTCCCGGAGGGTCTTGTCATCGTTACCGGTCAGACCGGAGCCGGCAAGTCTATCCTGCTCGGAGCTCTGTCTCTGCTCTTCGGGGTGAAGACCGATGCTTCGATGCTCTCGGAAGGGGCGGCCTCCTGCGTCGTCGAAGCCGAGTTCGAGCCCGTCGGGGAGGCCGTGAAGGCCCTTCTCTCGGAGGAGGGACTCGACGCGGACGGAGATTCCCTCATAATCCGCAGGGTCATCTCCTCTTCGGGACGCTCGCGGAGCTTCGTCGACGACTGTCCGGTGCAGACGGGTCTGCTCCAGAGGCTTTCCCCGCTGCTGATAGACATACACTCCCAGCATAAGAGCCTGCTTCTGACGGACCGAGACTTCCAGTTGTCGGTGCTGGACCGCTTCGCCCTCAACTCAGACCGTCTCACCGACTCCCGCCGCCTCTGGGACGAGCTGCGTTCCGTAAGGAGCCGCACCGCTTCTCTCAGGGAAGAACTTGCACGGCTCGATGCCGACAGGGAATACAATGCCGCCCAGCTCCGCCAGCTGGAGGAAGCGAAACTCGTGAGCGGGGAGCTCGACGCTCTGGAAGAGGAACACCGGAGTCTCTCCAATGCGGAGCAGATTATGGAGGGTCTCGCCGCAGCGGGCCTCCTGCTCGCCCCGGAGGACGATACGCCGGGAGTTTCGTCCGCGCTCAAGGAAGCCGGCAGACAGCTGGAGCGCGTCTCGCAGTTTCTCTCTGAAGTCCCCGAACTCGCATCAAGACTGGAATCCGCCAGACTCGAAATCGATGACATCAACTCGGAACTCGACCGTCTCCGCTCCGGCGTGGACCTCTCTCCGCAGAGACTGGAGGCGGTGGAGGAGCGGATGTCGCTGCTCTATTCCCTGCTGAAGAAGCACGGCTGCGACACCGTGGACGAACTCATAGCGCGTCGGGACACATATGCGAATGCCGTGGGAGGGTCTTCCGCCCTCGAAGAGCAGATAGCCTCTCTGGAGGCGCGCGAGAGGGAACTCTCCGCAGAGTTTGCTGAAGTCTGCGCACAGCTGTCCGAAAGCCGCCGTGCCGCCGCCCCGCAACTGGCGGCATCCATAATGGAATCCCTGCGCTTCCTGGAGCTGGAGAGGGCAAGCTTCGAAGTGAGGGTCGAGGACGGACCCGCAACTGCCTCGGGAACTGACAGGGTCAGCTTCCTCTTCTCTTCGACCGGACGGCAGCCTCAAGAGCTGTCAAAGGTCGCGTCCGGGGGCGAAATGTCGCGCATAATGCTGTGTCTCAAGGCGGAAATGGCCGGATTCACCGGGATGCCGACTATGATCTTCGACGAGATCGACACCGGAGTCAGCGGCAGTGTCGCCGACCGTATGGGACAGATGATATGCGGAATGGGGCGCAGTATGCAGGTGTTTTCCATCACCCACCTGCCGCAGGTGGCGGCCAAGGGGGATGCGCACTATGTGGTCACCAAAGAAGTCAGCCCTCAGGGACGCACCGTATCCTCGATACACAGGGTGGAAGGGCGTGAAAGAATATCCGAAATCGCCCGCCTGCTGAGCGGGGCCACCGTCACCGATGCCGCTCTCGCCAACGCCGAGGCGCTGCTAAAGGAGGCTCACTGAAAGGTCCTTGCCGTAGATGACGCGGCGCACGGCCTGATTGACCCTGCCCTTGCCCGCTTCCCTGTCGAATCTGAAATCCGACTGCAGCCCTCTCTCGCTCCTGGAGGGGAGTTTCCTGTACCACCTTCTTCCGTATTCCGCACACATCTTCACGAAATAATGTACGGTGTCGTAGCCCTGAAACGCGAACGATCCGGGTTCGCATCCGTACAGGGCACGGTAACTCAGGACGAAGTCCTTGACGGCCGGAGAGTCGTAGTCTATATAATAGGCCGCCGTCAGGCGGGTTTCGGCGTTGTAGAGGTCGAGCACGTCCGGCCCGATGCAGTTGCGCACTCTGGATGTGCTGTAAAGCACGATGTTGCCGTGGAGCTCGGCGGCTATTCCCGTGCTCTTGACCGATGAACTGATGAAGCTGTCGTTGTCGGAGGCTATGAGTATCCGGTACTTGCCCTGCACTCCGGCGGCCCCGAATCCGCCCGCTTCCTTCAGCTCGTCTAGCGACTGCATCGGCCTGTACCTTATCCCTCTGGTCTGCAGTGCGGACAGAAGGTATGCGCTCTGCTCTCCGGGCTCAGTTACTGAAAGCTCCCTGAGCACGATGACTTCGTCGCCGAAGCGCAAATCCTCGCTCAGCCAGTCCAGCATCTCGTCTATCTGTCTGGACCAGGGCACCGGCGCCTGTATCACGTTGTCCCCCTGTTCGGCAAGCGCCGCAGCTCTCGGCTCAAGAGGTGAGACCAGCATTCTGCGCCCGCACAGGGGCAGGGCGTTGACTATGTCCCTGTATCCGACAGGCCCGATGATGACGTCGCTCCCGCCCAGTTCGCTCTCGCTCAATTCCTCGACCCCGGAGTCTATCACTCTGAGATTTATGCGTGTGCCGCCGCTGCCTATGTCGTGCAGTGCGAGCAGCGCTCCGGAATACATCTCGATGAAATTGGCGCTCGGGGAGCCGCTCCCGGACTTGATGGGGAGGATGAGGCATACGCCGATTTCCCCCGGCGCTTCGAAAAACCAGCTCTCTTCCGCATCTTCTGCGGAAAAGCTCGCGCTGCTGTCAGCCGCCTCGGTGACGGGCGTTTCCTGGACAGGAACTTCTTTCTTCTCGGTCTCGACTTTCTTCTTCTTGCCCGGGAAGAGGTACCACTGTGCGCACGCGGTCAGCTGCAGCGCGCAGAGCAGTGCCAGTATTGTGATGATTCTTTTCATTTCTCTATTCGCTCCGCAAATTCTATGAGCTCCTTGCAGAATCTGTTCCAGCTCAGCTCTCCGTTGAGCTCACGGATGCGGCCGATGTATCCCTTGCGCAGCTGCGGCTCGTCGAAATACTTCCGGATGGCCTCGCTGACGCACTCCGGCGAGCATTCGCCGCATACCATTCCGGTGCCTGCGGCCCCGATAGTTTCTTTAAGCCCTCCGACCGAGGTGACGATCATCGGCAGCTCGAAGTGATTGGCGATGGCGCTGATGCCGCTTTGGGTGGCGCTGCGGTAAGGCAGCACCGCCACGTCCGCCGCCGAGAAGAAAGTCTTGACGTCGGAATCCCTGACATAGTTCGGAAAGACATAGATGCGTCTGGAATTGGGACTGGAGTCGATGAGCCGCTGATACTGTTCGAAGGAACCATACGGCTCGCCGGCTACGATCAGCTGGTAGCTCTCGTCCAGCAGGCTGAATGCCCGGATAAGGATGTCCAGACCCTTATATTCGCGTATCAGTCCGAAGAATAGGATGTTGCGGCTGCCGCTGCGGACTCCCAGCTTCTTCTCGGCCTCTTCTTTCGGAAGCCTGCTGCCGAAGTGGTCATAGACCGGGTGCGGAATCACGGTATAGACGGCGTCTTTCCTGATGCGGAGCAAGTCATCGGCGACTTCCCTGCAAAGCGTGACGCAGGCGTCGACCCTGCGCAGAAAATATTTCGTCAGCGGCCTGTCGAAAAAATGCGGCTCGTGCGGGATGACATTGTCCATTATGGCGATGACCTTGCAGCTCTTCGGGAGGTGCGAGGCCACATATCCCAGCGACGGCGCGAACCACGACATCCAGTAGCGGACTATCAGCAGTTCCGCCCCCCAGTCGCCTATGGCTTTGGCCGTATGCTTCCACGACAGGGGATTGACCGTATCCAGCAGAGCCTCCGACTCCACGGGCACGGCTTCATCGTCCGGGCTTACATATTGTGTCTTCCCCGGGAAGAGGAGAGAGGGATACTGCCTGCTGAAATTGAACGCGCGTACCTCATTCGATTTCCCCAGCTCAGTCAGGATGTTGGCGTTGAACTGGGCGATGCCTCCGCGGAAGGGGTAGAAACAGGACAGTATCGCAATCCTCAAGGCTTGTCCGGATTACTTTCCCTTTGTCTTGACGTATGCGGCGTTGAGCCCTTCAAGCAGAGCGTCGGTGATGTCAAGGCTCGCGTCTGCGGTCACTACCGGCATAGGGAGGATGTCGCCCTGGGTGGTGAGTATCATCGCGTAACCCTTGGAGGCGTTGAACTCGACGACATAGCTGTTGATGGCGTCGGCTATCTGGTTCATCATCACCTGCTGCTCCTCGGCAATCTCCTGCTGCTTCTGGGCGGCGTAGGTCTGGAAGTCGTTCTGCTGCTGCACGAGCTTCTGGTTCTGGGTCTCGGCGACGGACTGGGTGAGAAGTCCCTTGTTTATCTTGTCCTGAAACGCCTTGATGTCCTTCTCGAGCTTGTTGCCCCGGCGGGTCACCTCCTGGTTGATGCTGTTGACCTTGGTCTCGACGACGCTGCGCAGGTCGTTGGCCATATCATACTCGCTCAGCACGCGGTCCATATTGAAATAAACGATGGAGCCGGCGGCGGCCACGCCCTCGCCGGCCTCTGCGGCGGCGGTGTTGCCGGTGGCGGAGTTATTGTTGGTGCAGGCGACGCAGGCCGTCAGGGCGGCGACTGAGAGGAAAAGGGTTGACTTCTTCATTTTAAAGTATTGTTGTATTTATTGTCTTCTGAGCATTGAAGCGCAAATGTAGTCAAAAAAACCGAAAACTTCCCTCACTGCGGGGAAATCAGCGCCAGGCGGCTTCGAGGTATCTGCCTATGGCGGTCTCGAGCCCCATATAGAGCGCGTCGCAGATCAGCGCGTGGCCGATGCTGACCTCATCGGTCCAGGGGATGGTGTCGATGAAGTAGGACAGGTTTTCCAGCGAGAGGTCGTGTCCGGCGTTGAGCCCGAGCCCGAGTTCGCGCACCCTTTCCGCCGTCCTAAGGTACGGCTCTATCGCCTTTTCCCTGTCGGAGGCATAGCCTGCGGCGTAGGCTGCGGTGTAGAGTTCCACCCTGTCCGCCCCGCATCTCTTCGCGCCTTCGGCCATCGCCGGGTCAGGGTCGATGAATATCGAGGTGCGGATGCCTCTGGACTTGAACGAAGCGCATATCCTCGAGAGGAAGGTGTAGTTGCGCACCGTGTCCCAGCCGGCATTTGATGTCAGCGCGTCGGGAGCGTCCGGGACGAGCGTCACCTGGTCGGGCACCACTTCGCAGACCAGAGCGCTGAAACTGCCTGTCGGATTGCCCTCCATATTGAATTCGGTCTTGAGAGCGGGGCGCAGGACCCTGACGTCGGAATAGCGGATGTGCCGCCCGTCCGGGCGCGGATGCACCGTAATCCCCTCCGCTCCGAAGCGCTCACAGTCGAGCGCCGCCTTGAGCACATCGGGCACATCGCCGCCGCGCGCGTTGCGCAGCAGGGCGATTTTGTTGATGTTTACGCTGAGCCTTGCCATAACAGAAGTTTGACGCAAAAATAGCAATAAATATAAATAATGTGCTAAATTTGGCACTCGATATGACCCTTGCGTACTATATCAAGAGAAGTTCCCTCGCGGGCGACTCCCGTCTGGAGAGGATGATTTCCGCTCTGGAGGCTGACGGCTGCGAGGTCTACCGTGTGTGCGACGCGTCCGGAATCCGGCCTTCGACCGACGCCCTGCTCAGCCTGGGCGGAGACGGGACTCTGCTCTCGGCCGCAAGGATGGCGGTGGAGTCCGGAGTGCCGGTGCTCGGAGTCAATTTCGGCAGGCTCGGCTTCCTCTCGGAGTGCAGGCCCGAAGACCTCCCGGGAGCTCTCCGCAAGGGAGAATTCCGCGTCGAGGAGAGGGATCTGCTGCAGGTGAGCGCAGACTCCCCCCTGCCCGGGGACTTCTGCCCGCTGGCTCTCAACGAGACCAGCGTCTCGAGGGTAAGCGCATCTATGCTGGGGGTCAATCTGGAGATAGACGGCGAGAGCCTGCCCACCTGGTGGGCCGACGGGCTGCTGGTCGCGACAAGCACCGGCTCGACGGCTTACTCTCTCAGCGTGGGGGGGCCGGTCTGCACTCCTGACACGAAGGTGTTCATAGTCGCTCCGATTTCCCCGCACAATCTCAACATCAGGCCTCTGGTCGTGCCGAACACCTCCAGAATAGCCATCACCCTGAGCTCGCGGGACGAGAGCGCGGTATTCACGGTGGACAACCGCAACTGCCGCATTCCGGCCAGCACCCGCATCGAGGTATGCGCCTCTCCGCTGCGCCTGAAGCGTCTGTGCCTGGGCAAGTCCAACTTTATCAATGCGTTGCGCAGCCGCCTTCTGTGGGGTGAGGATGTCCGCAACACAAACGGAACTCTATGATAGCAAAAGACAGACTGCCGCAGCACGTCTCGCTGATAATGGACGGCAACGGAAGATGGGCCCGACAGCGTGGCAAGGCGAGGATATACGGACATTACGAGGGGGTGGAGAGTGTGAGGGCCGTGACTGAGGCCGCAGTGGATGCGGGAATACAATACCTTTCCTTCTTCGCATTCTCCGAGGAGAACTGGGACCGCCCCTCCGACGAGGTGAACTCCCTGATGAAGCTGATGGGCGCGGCGATGGAGAAGGAGCTCCCGCTCTTTCTGGACAACGGTGTCCGCTTTCTCGTGCTCGGCAACCGCGAAAGGCTTCCCGCTTCGCTCAAATCCCGGATCGACAGGATGATGGATGCGACCCGCGATGGGTCTGTGATGACGATGATTCTCTTTTTGAGCTACAGCGGCAGGTGGGATATCCTGCAGGCTGCCGAGAAGATGGCACACGATTTGATTGAGCACCCCGGTCGGACTGTCGGGGCGGAGGATTTCAGCCGTTATCTCGTCACCGGCGGCATTCCTGACCCGGATCTGCTGATCCGTACCTCGGGCGAGAAGAGAATCAGCAATTATCTGCTCTGGCAGACGGCCTACACCGAATTCGTGTTTACCGACACCCTCTGGCCGGATTTCCGGAAAGAGGAATTCCTCTCGGCGCTCGAAGAGTACGCCTCGCGCGAGCGGAGGTTCGGAAAAGTCAAATAAATGGACTATATTTGCGAATTATTGATTGAAGATGAAGATAGGACGGATACTTACCGCTTTGGCCCTCACTCTTGTGCCGGCGTCGCTGCTCGCGCAGGAGTCCGGGGTGGAAGTGGACTATAACCATCCCCGCACCTACAAGGTGGGAGGCATAAAGGTTGAGGGCAACACATACTACCGCGACCAGCAGATCATCTCCCACACCGGGCTTCAGAAAGGGATGGAGGTGACCGTTCCGGGGGAGGATATGTCCAACATAGTCAGGCGTCTGTGGCTTCAGAGGTACTTCGAGGACGTCGCCATCACTATCGACTCCCTCAGCTCCGGGCAGGATTCCGCGTTCTTCACCATCAGGATCAAGGAGCGTCCGAGAGTGTCGAGCTGGACGTTCTCCGGCGTGAAGTCGGGCGAGCGGAAGGACATCCAGGAGAGGGTCAACCTCCGCCGAGGAGGGGAATTCTCCGAATATGTCGAGAAGACCACCTCCGACATCATCAAGAGATATTTCGCCGAAAAGGGCTTCCTGCTCTGCGAGGTCAAGGCCGAGGTGAGCAGGGACACGGTGATACGCAACGCCATCCGCGTCAACTTCGCGGTGGACAAGGGGGAGAAGATCAAGGTCAAGGACATCAACTTCATCGGCAACGGGCACGTCAAGGACTTCAAGCTCGCCCGCTCGATGAAGAAGACCAAGTCCAACAAATTCTACAACTTCTTCAACAGCAAGAAGTTCAACGAAAAGGAATATATCACCGACAAGAAGAACGTCATCAGCGCATTCAACGAGGCGGGCTACCGCGACGCGAGGTTGGTGCGCGACTCCGTATATTACGTGTCCCCGAACCGTCTGAGCATCGACCTCGTGTTCGACGAGGGGGACAGGTACTATTTCCGCGACATCAGCTGGACGGGCAACGCGGTCTACTCCACCGATGCGCTCAATCAGGTGCTCGCCATCAACAAGGGCGACGTCTATGACCGCGTGACGATGGAGAAGCGTCTCTACGGAGGCGGCAAGCAGAACGACTACGACGTCTCCAAGCTCTACCGCGACAACGGCTACCTGTTCGTCCAGGTCAATCCCGTCGAGACCAATATCCAGAACGACTCCGTGGATGTGGAGATACGCATCTCCGAGGGCAAGCAGGCCACCATCAACAACGTGATAATCAACGGCAACGACCTCACCAACGAGAAGGTGGTGCGCCGCCAGCTCTTCACCCGTCCGGGATATCTCTTCAGCCAGAGCGACTTCGAGCGCTCCATACGTGAAATAGCGTCTCTGGGACAGTTCGACGCCGAGGCGATTATGGACCCGAGCAAGGGCTGGTCCATCGTGCCTAACCAGATTAACAACACGGTCGACATCACCTACAACGTGACCGAGAAGCCGTCTTCCCAGCTGGAAGTATCCGGAGGCTGGGGAGGCAAGACCTTCGTCGCCACCGTCGGCGTGAGCTTCAACAACTTCTCCACCCACCGCATCCTCGACAAGAGCGCCTGGAGGCCCGTCCCGCTCGGCGACGCGCAGAATCTCGCGTTCCGCTTCCAGACCAACGGCACCTACTACACCGCACTTTCCGCCAACTTCACCGAGCCCTGGCTCTTCGGCAAGAAGCCGACCTCGCTCAACCTCGGCGCATACTATACCCGTCAGACCAACTCCTACCTTGCGCTCAACATCCTGAGCCACGACCGCGAGATGGAGGTCTTCGGATTCTCCGCCTCGCTGGGTACACGCCTCAAGTGGCCTGACAGCTATTTCGTGCTCTACAACGGTCTCAACTGGCAGTCATACAGGCTGACCAACTGGTACTCTGGCTACTTCATCTTCGACAACGGCATCGCCCACAACATCAATTACTCCCTGAGTCTTGTGCGCAATTCCACCGACCAGCAGATCTATCCGCGTACCGGCTCGGACTTCTCGTTCTCCCTGCAGCTCACCCCGCCGTTCTCTCTGCTGCGCAAGTACGACTACGACAGCAAGGGCAACAAGGTCTCAGTCGCAAGCTACAAGGACGTCAACTACGACAACTGGTCGTCTGAGAACCGCTACAAGTGGATAGAATACCACAAGTGGAAACTCTCCGGGGCCACCTACACCAAGATAGTCGGCGACCTCGTCCTGATGACCCGCGCACAGTTCGGATATCTGGGCTATTACAACCGCAGATGGGGCTATTCTCCGTTCGAGGGCTTCCTGCTCGGAGGAGACGGTATGTCGGGATACAGCACCTACGGCTCCGAAGTCATCTCGCTCCGAGGCTACGAGAACTACTCCCTGACCCCGTACGAGCCGTCCACCTACAACTCCAACGGCTACGCCTACGCGGGCAACGTATACGACAAGTTCACCGTCGAGCTCCGCTATCCGGTGATACTCCAGCCTACGTCCACCATCTATCTGCTCACCTTCCTGGAGGGAGGCAACGCCTGGTCTGACATCAGAAAGTTCAATCCTTTCCAGATCAAACGCAGCGCGGGCGTGGGTGTCCGCATCTTCCTTCCGATGGTCGGCCTGCTCGGAGTGGACTGGGGTTACGGATTCGACACCACCGACACAAGCAAGCGGAGCCAGTTCCACTTTGTTATCGGACAACAATTTTAAATGAATTAATGATAATATGAAAAAGGTTCTTTTGATTGCCGCTACGGCGCTTTTCACCCTCTCTGTGGCGGCTCAACCGAAATTTGCGCACGTCAATTTCTCCGAACTCGTGCAGCTCAGTCCGGAGGCCGACCAGGCCCGCACGACTATGGCCGCATCCAGCAAGGAGGCCCAGGAGACCTATCAGGCTATGGTGGAGGAGTTCAACACCAAATATACTACCTACAGCTCCAAGGCCAGCACCTGGACTACCGCCATCCGCGAGAGCAAAGAGAAGGAGCTCACCGAGATCCAGCAGCGCATTCAGGAGTTCAGCCAGTCGGTCGAGACCGAACTGCAGCAGCAGCAGCAGACTCTGATGGCCCCTATCTACCAGAAGGCTCAGGAGACCGTCAAGAATCTCGCCAAGCAGGGAGGATATGTCTATGTGTTCGACGTCAACTCTCTTCTCTACTACGATGACACTCAGAGCGTAGATCTCACCCCGGCGGCCCGCAAAGCCCTCGGAATCGCCGATGACCGCACCCTCGAGTCGCTTCAGGCGGAGCTTCAGGCCCAGCAGCAGGCCCAGGCGGCTCAATAGACCGGACTTACAGTGAAAAGCCCTGCTTCAATCCGGCAGGGCTTTCATCCTATCTGGCCGCACACTACTGAAACTATACCAATTACACATTGCAATGCAACATAAAATCATTGACGCCAAGGATGTGGTGATCAGATTTGCCGGAGATTCGGGTGATGGAATGCAACTCACCGGGTCTCTTTTTGCGGATATGTCAGCCATCTACGGCAACGGTCTTTCGACTTTTCCGGACTACCCGGCAGAGATCCGCGCCCCGCACGGGACAGTCTCCGGCGTGTCCGGCTTCCAGATTCACATCGGCAACAGCCAGGTCTCCACTCCGGGCGACTTCTGCGACCTGCTCGTCGCGATGAATCCCGCCGCGCTCAAGACCAACGCCAAATGGTGCAAGCGCCACGCGATGATCCTGGTGGACCAGGACGCGTTCGACGAGGCCGGGATGAGCAAGGCCGGCTTCACGACGGACAATCCGTTCAGAGAGCTGGGGGTCGATGACAGGACGCTGATCGTGGCCCCCATCACGACCCTGACCCACGAGAGTCTCAAGGACAGCGGGATGGACAACAAGTCCATCGTCAAGTGCAAGAATATGTTCACTCTCGGGATGGCCTGCTTCATCTACAACCGTCCGCTGGACTACATCTTCGGCTACCTCGAGAAGAAGTTCTCCAAGAAGCATCCCGAGGTCATCGAGCCTAACAAGAAAGTGCTCAAGGACGGCTTCAACTACGCGGCGAACCTGCAGATGATAGCCAACACCTACACGGTGGAGCCGGTCAAAGACCTCAAGAAGGGCACATACCGCAACATCACCGGCAACCAGGCCACGGCCTGGGGTCTGCTGGCGGCTTCCGAGAAGTCCGGCCTGCCGCTCTTCTGCGGTTCATACCCCATCACGCCGGCCACGGCCATCCTTGAGGAGCTCGCGATACACAAGAGCCTCGGGGCCAAGACGCTTCAGGCGGAGGACGAGATTGCGGGCATCTGTTCCGCAATCGGAGCGTCCTTTGCAGGCAACCTCGCGGTGACGACCACCTCCGGTCCCGGCCTTTCGCTCAAGTCCGAGGCGATGGGGCTTGCGGTGATGGCGGAGCTCCCGCTCGTGGTGGTCGACGTGCAGAGGGGCGGCCCGTCCACCGGACTCCCGACCAAGACCGAGCAGTCCGACCTCAATCAGGCCCTTTACGGGCGCAACGGCGAGTGCCCTGTGGCGGTGATCGCCGCACATTCTCCGGCACACTGCTTCGACGCGGCCTTCAGCGCGGCCAAGATTGCGCTTGAGCATATGACTCCTGTCCTGCTCCTCTCCGAGGGATTCCTCGGGAACGGCTCCGAGCCGTGGAGGATTCCGCAGATGAAGGACTATCCCGAAATCAGGCCGCCGTTCGTGCAGGGAGTCCTCAAGGACGGCGAGAAATTCTACCCGTTCCGCCGCGATCCGGAGACTCTGGTGCGCCGCTGGGCAATCCCGGGGCAGAGGGGATTCGAGCACCGCGTGGGCGGACTTGAGAAGAACCACGAGGGAGTGCTCTCCAACGATCCGGCCAACCACGCCACGATGGTCTCCGAGCGTGCCGAAAAGGTCGCCCGCATCGCCCGCGACATACCTCAGCTGCAGCTGATTCACGGGGCGGAGAGCGGAGAGCTGCTCGTCGTCGGATGGGGCGGCACCTACGGCCACATCTATGCGGCCGTAAGCGAGATGGACGATGTGTCCTATGTGCACTTCGACTACATCAACCCTCTCCCGTCCAACACGGAGAAGATACTCTCTTCGTTCAGGAAGATACTCGTCTGCGAGCTCAACAGCGGCCAGTTCGCCGACTGGCTCCGCACCAAGTTCCCGCATCTGGACATCCGTAAATTCAACAAGATTCAGGGTCAGCCGTTCCTCGTGAGCGAGCTGCACGAAGCGATAAGAAAGGAGTTATAGAATATGGCAACACTGACATTCAAGGACTTCAAGAGCGACCAGGAAGTAAGATGGTGTCCTGGTTGCGGCGACCACGCCGTGCTAGCCGCGCTGCAGAGGGCTCTCCCGAAGGTGAGCCAGGCTCTGAACTACGACAAGGAACGCTATGTGGTGGTGTCCGGCATCGGATGCTCCTCCCGCCTGCCTTACTATATGGATACCTACGGCTTCCACAGCATCCACGGGCGTGCTACCGCCATCTCCACCGGCATCAAGGTGGCCAATCCCTGGCTTACCGTATGGCAGGCCTGCGGCGACGGAGACGCGCTCGCCATCGGCGGCAACCACTTCATCCACGCCATCAGGCGCAACATCGACATCAACATCATCCTCTTCAACAACCAGATTTACGGTCTGACCAAGGGCCAGTATTCCCCGACCTCAAAGTTCGGCGCGATTACCAAGACCTCGCCTTACGGTACGGTTGAGCATCCTTTCAACCCGGGGGCGCTGGTGCTCGGGGCCAAGGGCACGTTCTTCGCCCGCTCGCTGGACGTGGAGCTCAAGCTCAACGAGGAGATAATGACCGCCGCCGCCCTCCACGACGGCTGCTCGGTGATGGAGATGCTCACCAACTGCGTGATATTCAATGACGGGGCCCACAAGAATCTCTCCGATCCGGCGGTCAAGGCCGACCACACCATCGTCCTCAGACAGGGCGAGAGGATGATTTTCGGCAAGAACCGCGACAAGGGGCTCATCTATGACGGCAAGAAGATGAGGGCGGTGCATATCGGCGAGGGAGGATTCACCGAGGAGGACATCCTTGTCCACGATGCGCACACCGACAACATCGGCATCCATATGGCGCTTGCCGAGATGAAGGGCCCGGATTATCCGGTGGCCCTCGGAGTGATACGCGACGTCAAGGACATCACCTACGATGACGGTGTCCGCGACCAGGTCAAGGAAGTTATGACAAAATCCAAGATACACTGTGTAGATGACCTCCTGCACAGCGGTTCAACCTGGGAGGTCAAATAACCACATTTTTAATATGAAGACAAAGGACATAATGGCCCGTCTCCAGGCCAAGTACCCGGGGGAGAACGAATATCTCCAGGCGGTACAGGAGGTGTTGGAATCCATTGAGGAAGTCTACAATCAGCATCCCGAATTCGAGAAGGCCAAGATAGTCGAGAGGATGGTGGAGCCTGACAGAATCTTCACTTTCCGCGTGACTTGGGTCGACGACCGCGGCGAGGTTCAGACCAACACCGGCTACAGAGTTCAGTTCAACAGCGCTATCGGCCCTTACAAGGGAGGTCTGCGCTTCCACAGGGCGGTCTCTCCGTCTATGCTTAAGTTCCTCGGTTTCGAGCAGACGTTCAAGAACGCCCTCACCACCCTTCCTATGGGCGGCGCGAAGGGCGGCTCGGACTTCGACCCGACCGGTAAGTCCAACGAGGAGATTATGCGTTTCTGCCAGGCGTTTATGCTTGAGCTCTGGAACTGCATCGGTCCGGACCAGGACATCCCTGCGGGCGACGTGGGAGTGGGCGGTCGCGAAATCGGCTATCTCGACGGAATGTATCGCAAGCTTGCGCGTCAGTACAACACCGGCGTGCTGACCGGCAAGGGGGCTACCTGGGGCGGTTCAATCCTCCGTCCGGAGGCTACCGGCTACGGCGCTCTCTATTTCACGCACTATCTCCTCGCCAAGGCCGGACGAGAGCTCAAGGGCTGCAGGATAGCGGTTTCCGGCTTCGGCAACGTGGCTTGGGGCGCCTGCAAGAAGGCCGTCGAGCTCGGCGCGAAGGTCATCGCCATCTCCGGCCCTGACGGAGTCTGCGAAATTCCGGACGGCATCACCCCGGAGATGATCGACTATATGCTCGTGATGCGTGCGTCCAACCGCAATATGGTCGAGGATATGGCGACCAAGTTCCCGCAGAAGGCACGCTTCACCGCAGGCAAGAAGGCCTGGAGCGTCAAGTGCGACATCGCCCTTCCGTGCGCCTTCCAGAACGAGCTTTCCGAGGACGACGCCAAGGAGCTGATTGCAAACGGCACCTGGTGCTGCTGCGAGGTGTCCAATATGGGATGCCAGCCTGGCGCGATCCACTATTTCCAGAAGCACGGCGTGCTCTTCGCCCCGGGCAAGGCGGTCAACGCCGGCGGAGTGGCCACTTCAGGTCTGGAGATGACCCAGAACGCTTCCCACATCAGCTGGAGCGGCGAGGAAGTGGACGCGAAGCTTCACTATATTATGAAGTCCATCCACGAGGCCTGCGTGAAGTACGGCACCCAGCCTGACGGCAGCGTCGACTACGTAAAGGGCGCGAACATCGCCGGCTTTATGAAGGTCGCCACCGCGATGCTGGAGCAGGGGACTATTTGATTTTAGGGCTCTCCCCCCTAAAATCAAATAGTTTGATAGAGAGACTAATAAGTCCCGCAGGGGCCGCGACGTAGGAGCGAAATACCCCTGATAGGGGTCGCAGACGGTAGTCTGCGGGGGTTAAGAAGTCCAAAAGGGGCTGGCTAAAATACTTTTTAGTCAGCCCCTCTATCGTTACCTAAACCCCCGCAGACTGCCGTCTGCCTTGTGACAGACTTGGGTACTTGCGCGGCAAGGATATAATGCGTAAATTTGCTTTCCTTATCAAATTACGCACGCAAGATGAAAATAAAGGGATTGGCAATCGCCATATTGCTGTCGCTGAGTCCGGTGGCGGCGGTGGCGGACGAAGGGATGTGGATGGTCAACTCCATCTCCGAGGCAATCGCCCTCAAAATGCAGGAGGGAGGCCTCCGGCTCAAATCCGGCGAAATCTACAACGCCGACTCCGTCTCGCTCAAGGATGCCATAGTGTCTTTGGACTTCGGCTGCACAGGAAGTATGGTCTCGGAGCGCGGCCTGCTCATCACCAACCACCACTGCGCCTATAGCGACGTCCATCGTCTGAGCACCGTCGGACACAACTACCTCGAAGACGGATTCTTCGCGGACGTGATGTCCGAAGAAATCCATATTCCCGGCAAGAGCGCCTACTTCCTCCGGAAAGTCATCGACGTCACGGACGAGGTGAACAGACTCACCGAAGAGGAGAAGCAGGCGGGCCGCCCGTACGGACTCCGACGCATAGGCAGCGTCATCGAGCGCAGATATTCCCTTGCCAGCGGCTACGACGCACAACTCAGCTCTATGTGGGCGGGGGAGAGATACTATCTCGCTCTATATGAAGTATATACCGATGTGCGCCTCGTCGCCGCGCCGCCGGTCAGCATAGCCGCCTTCGGGGGCGATATCGACAACTGGGAGTGGCCTCAGCAGAAGTGCGACTTCGCCCTGTACCGCATCTACGCCGGACCCGACGGGAAGCCGGCCCCGTATTCCGAAGTCAATGTCCCGATGTGCCCGAAGCGCTATCTCAACATCAGCACAGAGGGCTACAGGCCAGGTGACTTCACGATGATTCTCGGCTACCCTGGCCGCACCGACCGCTATTCCTCATCCGCAAGGGTGGATTACCTCGTCAGCGTCCAGCTCCCCATCACCAATCAGGTCCGCTCCGAGCAGATGGCGATAATGAAGAAGTGGATGGACGCCGACCCCGAGGTCAGGCTCAAATACGCCGACAAGTACTTCTCCCTGAGCAATGTGCAGGAGAACAACGAAGGCCTCGAGCAGTGCTGCATCCGCTTCAGGGTGGTCAAAGAGAAGAAGTCCCTCGAAAAGAAGCTCGACCGCGAGGGCAAGGACATAGTAAAGCGGCTTAACGGCAAATACAAGGCCGTCCGCAAGGCGCAGCGCAACCTGCTCTGGTACCGCGAGACCCTCATCCGGGGCACTCAGCTGGGACTCATCGCCACCCGGATGAAGAACCGCAAGACGGACTACAACCCCGCTGCGGACTACTCCAAACTCGATATGCGGCTCGAAAAGGAACTTTTCCGCTATGCCGTCAAGACCTACTACACCCGCGTGGACGCTCAGATGTGGGGCCCGTTCCAGAGGGAGGCCTACGAACTCTGCGGCAGGGATGCCGACGCGACCGCCGACTATCTCTGGACCGACTCTCAGATGACAAAGGAAGACCGCATCTACCGCTTCTTCACCGACGTCAACATCTCCGACTTCAACGCCCGGGCGGATGAAGCCTCCGGAGAGGAGAGCATCGCTTCACTCGAGAAGAAATATGCCGCCGCCCTCTATCGCAGCCGCGAGGCGAGGGAAGAGGCGCAGTATCCCGATGCCAACTCCACTATGCGTCTGACCTACGGAAAGATACGCAGTATCAGCAGGGACGGGGCCGAGTTGCCTTGGCAGACGCTTTCCGGCGAAATCCTCGCCAAGGAAGACTCCAGCTACGACTTCCGCCTCCTTCCGGCGTGGAAGTCTCTTCTTCAGAAAGAGCAGAGTCTTCCCGTGGACTTTCTCAGCGACAACGACATCACCGGAGGCAACTCCGGCTCGCCGGTGCTCAACGCAAGGGGAGAACTCATCGGCCTCGCGTTCGACGGCAACAAGGAATCCCTTGCCGGCGACGTCAGCTGGACAGACGACTACAACCGCTGCGTATGCGTGGACATACGCTTCGTGCTCTGGACGCTCAGAAACTACGCCCGGGCTCATAATATCCTCAGAGAACTCAATCAAAGCGACCCTTCCGAAATGGAAAACCCTCTACTCTCCCCATCACCGCTCCCGTACGGAGCGCCGCAGTTCGACAAAATCAGGACAGAACATTATCTGCCTGCATTCACCGAGGCCATCTCGCGGGCCAAAGCCGAAATCGACGCCATCACCTCCAACCCGTCAGAACCCGACTTCGCCAACACCATAGAGGCGCTCGAATTTGCCGGCGAGACGCTGGATGACATCGCCGGCATATTCTACAATCTTCTCGAAGCGGACAGCAATCCCGAGATGCAGGAACTCGCGGAGCGGCTTTCCCCGATGATGACGGAATACTCTATGTACGTGTCGCTCAACGGGCCTCTCTTCCGGAGAATCAAGTCCGTCTGGGAGCGCCGCGAGAGTCTGGGACTCGACCCTGACCAGCTCAAGCTGCTCGACGACAGATACAGGGAGTTCGTGCGCAGCGGAGCCTTGCTCTCCGATGAGGACAAGAAGCTCTACAGCGCCTATGAGGAGGAGCTCTCCCTGCTCACCCTCAAGTTCGGCAAGAACGTGCTTGCCGCCACCAACTCCTTCGCCCTCAACCTCACCGACGAGGCCGAGCTCGCGGGACTTCCTCAGTATGTCAGAGATATGGGGGCGGCGACCGCAGCCGAGAGGGGGGAGAGCGGATGGACATTCGACCTCAGCTACCCGAGCTATACCCCGTTTATGCAGTACAGCACCCGCTCCGACCTGCGGCGGAAGCTCTATATGGCCTACAACTCCAGGGCTTTCGGCGGAGCGAACGACAACTCGGAGCTCTGCGTCCGTATCGCCAATCTCCGTCTCAAGATAGCGAACATCCTGGGCTACAGGACTTATGCCGACTACAGCGTCGAGGACAAGATGGCGAAGAGCACGGAGAACGTGCAGTCACTGCTCGACGCGCTGATGAGCCCGTCGCTCCCCGCCGCGCGTAAGGAAATCACCGATCTCTATGCCTTCGCCCGCCGCAACGGCTACCGCGAGAAGCAGATGCAGCCGTGGGACTTCAGCTTCTGGTCCGAGAAATACAAGGATGCGGAATATTCCATCTCCGAAGAGGCTCTCAAGCCTTACTTCCGGCTCGACAGCTGTATCGACGCCGTTTTCGGGCTGGCCACCAGGCTCTACGGGCTCAAGTTCACCCCGCGTCCCGACATCCCCGGCTACCACAAGGACGTGCGTGTGTATGAAGTCAGCGACGGCAACGGACGGCATCTCGCCCTCTTCTACGCGGACTTTTTCCCGCGCGCAAGCAAGAGGGGCGGCGCGTGGATGACCGCATTCCGCGAGCAGAGCATACGCGGCGGCGTGGAGCGCAGGCCGTTCATAAGCATAGTCACCAACTTCAGCAAGCCGACCGCCGACGGTCCCTCGCTGCTCACCCACTACGAGCTCACCACTTTCCTCCACGAGTTTGGGCACTCCCTGCACGGGATGCTCGCCGAGGGGCGCTACCCGTCCCTTACCGGCACGAGCGTGGCCCGCGACTTCGTGGAACTTCCGTCCCAGATAATGGAAAACTGGGCCTACGAACCCGAATACCTCAAGCCGTTCGCCAAGGACTGGCGCAGCGGCGAGGTCATCCCTGATGAGCTGATAGACAAGATTGTGGCTTCCAAGAACTACCACGCAGCATACGCTCAGGTGCGCCAGCTCCAGTTCGGACTGCTCGACTTCGCCTGGCACAATGTAGCGGTCCCGATAACGATGAGCGTGGAGCAGCTTGAGCGGGCCTGCCTCAAGGATTGCAGAACGCTGCTTGCGGTGCCCGGCACTGCCGTCTCCACCTCCTTCACCCACATCTTCTCCGGAGGTTACTCCGCCGGCTACTATTCCTACAAATGGTCCGAGGTGCTCGAAGCCGACGCCTACTCCCTCTTCAAGGAAAAGGGCATATTCAGCCGCGAGGCGGCGGACGCGTTCCGGGAGAACATCCTGATGCGCGGCAGCAGCGAGGAGGAGGCCGTGCTCTACCGTAAGTTCCGGGGCCACGACCCCGAGCCGGAGGCCCTGCTCCGCAAGCTCGGCATAACTCCCGAGAAGAAATAGACTATGGACGCGATAATCAGACATTTCACTGACAACGACCTCTATACTTTCACCTGTCAGTACTACATCCTTGAGACCTACCCGCGCGCCGAGGTGGAATACACCTTCTTCGACCGCAACCGCTGCCGTTACCCCAAGGGCTTCGACGCTCTGCTGCGCGAGCAGATAGAGTTGATGCGCGAGGTCACGATCACCGACGGGGAGGTGGAGTTTATGAAGCGCCGCTGCGTCTTTCTCCCCATCTGGTACTTCACCTTCCTGCGCGGCTACCGCTTCAACCCCGGAGAGGTCAGCGTCAGCCAGGACGATGAGGGCCATCTCTCGATCAGCGTCAGGGGCAAGTGGTTCTCCACGATAATGTGGGAGATGCCGCTGCTCTCCTGCATCTCCGAGCTGATGCACTCGCTCAGGGGCGATTTCACCCGCTACGACGCCGCCCTTGAGGAGAGGCGCTGTCGCGAGAAGACCGTCCGCATCATCGAGAACGGCCTCAAGCTCGGGGATATGGGCACCCGCCGCCGCTTCAGCTTCGGGCATCACGATATGGTGGTGAGGACTATGGCGCAGACCGATGCGGAGATGAACGGCCCGGGCAAGTTCATCGGCACGTCCAACGTCTATCTGGCGATGAAGTACGGCTGCACCCCGCTCGGCACTATGTCCCACCAGCTCATATCATTCGAAGAGAACGTCAGCGGCGTGTTCGAGTGCAACTTCAACGTGATGAAGAAGTTCAGCGACGTCTATGACGGCGACAACGGCATCTACCTCTACGACTGCTTCGGCGACGGGGTCTTCTTCTCCAACCTCTCCAAGAGGATGGCGATGATGTACAAGGGCCTCCGCGTGGACAGCGGCGACGAGTTCGAGCAGACCGACAGGATCATCGCCAAGTACCGCTCCCTGGGCATAGACCCCGCGACCAAGCAGGTCGTCTACAGCAACGGCCTCGACATCGACAAGGCGATAGAGATCCACCGCTACTGTGACGGCAGGATGCAGGATTCCTACGGAGTCGGCACTTTCCTGACCTGCGACGTGACGGGCTGCGAGCCGATGAACATAGTGGTCAAGCTGACCCGGGGCAGAATCACGGAGCTGCGCGAGTGGCACGACTGCGTCAAGCTCTCCTGCACTGCGGGCAAGACCCTCGGCAACCCGCATAAATGCGAGTACCTGCTCGGAGTGTTAAACCCCCATAAATGATGAGTGGGGTTTTGGAGAAGATGCCGTATCTTTGCAGGTTGGGTTGATTTGCATAACAAGTGCGGCACATTTTTCCACATACGGTTTTCTGCCTGCTCTTCTGCCTGCTTTGCGCAGCGGGGAGCGCCTGTGCACAGGGGGTCACCCGCAGCGTCGGCGGCAAGGTCATCGACGCCTCCACGGGAGAGCCTCTCGCCGGAGCGGTGGTCAATATCGACGAACTCTGGGCGGTGACGGACGAGCGGGGCGCATTCGGCATAGAGAGGGTGGCCGAAGGCAAATGTGAACTTAAAGTCTCGCTGCTCGGCTATGTGGATGCGGCTCTGCCTCTGGAAGTAAGGGGCGATGTCAGCGGCCTTACGCTCAAGATGCAGCCCGGCACTCTCGCGCTCAAGGAAGTCGTGGTCACGGCGCAGCGTCCCAAGGACGGCACCGGGACGGCGCACAACATCGGACGGGATGCTCTCAACCACTTGCAGCTCAGTAATATGACCGATATGTCGGCACTCCTTCCCGGCGGCAAGACCTCCAACCCCGACCTCACCTCATCCAACTCCTTCTCCATCCGCTCCGGCGGCGTGTCTTCCGGCAACGCCGCATTCTCCACGGCGGTCGAGCTTGACGGGGTGCGCCTGGGCAACAACGCCGCTTTCGGCGATATGTCCGGGGTGGACACGAGGAGCATTGCCGTGGACAACGTCGAGTCGGTGGAGGTAATCTCCGGAGTCCCGTCCGCTGAATACGGCGACCTCGGCTCCGGGATAGTCAAGATCCGCACCAAGCGCGGACGCACTCCGCTGAGCGTCAGCTTCACGGTCAATCCGCGCACCTATCAGACCTCCCTTTCCAAAGGAGTCGGTCTGCCGGGGGATGCCGGGGTGCTCAACCTCAGCGCCGAATGGGCCCGTGCCACCAAGAAGCTCACCTCCCCTTACGAATCCTACACCCGCAGGGGGCTGGGCCTGACATATTCCAACACCTTCCGCAAGACTCTCCGCCTGGAGGCCGGAGTGAACGGCAATCTGGGCGGGATGAACAGCAGCGACGACCCCGACGCGTACAAGGGCGAGTACTCCACCGTCAGGGACAATTCCCTCAGGGGCAGCGCCTCCCTTACCTGGCTGCTCAACCGCAGCTGGATCACCAATCTCAAGGCGGAGGCCTTCATCAGCTACGAGGACAATCTCTCGCACATACACAAATACAATTCGGCGGCCTCACAGCTGCCTGCAGTCCATTCGGAGACGGAAGGCTACAGTCTGGCCACCCTGCTTCCGGCCGGGAAATATTTCTCCGACCAGATGACCGACTCGCGCGAACTGGATTACGGCGCTTCGCTGAAATATTCCTGGGTGCTCAGGCGGGCCGGGTGGAAGAGCGCCCTCAAGGCCGGAGTGCAGTGGAAGGCCGACGGCAACGTGGGAGAGGGGGAATATTACCTCGATCCAGCCCTCGCCGCCGACGGCTACCGCCCGCGTCCGTACCGGGACTATCCCTTTATGCACAGCGTCTCCCCATATGTCGAGGAAGACTTCACCTTCCCCTTCGGCCTGCAGCTCACCGCCGGTCTGCGTATGGACAACGTTCTCGTCAAGGGCTCGGTTTACGACAATGTGAGCTCCCTCTCCCCGAGGTTCAACGCCAAGTGGACAATCTCTCCAAAGCTCGCGCTCAGAGCGGGTTGGGGAGTCGCCGAGAAGCTGCCTTCGTTCTACATCCTCTACCCGAAGCGGGAATACCGGGACATCCTTGTCGGCAGCGGCTATGACGCATCGGGCGGGCTATATTACAGATACTACACCATCCCGTACAAGATAGAGTACAATCCCGAACTCAAATGGCAGCGCAACGAGAACGCCGAACTCGGCGTCGACGCGGAGCTGCTGGGGGTCGGACTGTCGCTCGTGGCATTCAGCAACATCACCCGCAACCCCTACAAGTTCTCAGACAGCTATTCCGTGGTCTCCCTTACCCGCGACGGCGGCGAGGACAGGACGTTCGTAGCCACGAGACGCCAAAGCAACGGCGCACCCGTCTTCCGCTCCGGAGTCGAGCTCACGGCGGACTTCCCGGAGATAAGGCCTCTGCGCACCTCGCTCCGTCTCGACGCCTCCTACAACCGTTCCCGCACCGACGATGACGGACTGTACTACTACTACAACGCCGGCTGGTCGCACACTTCCATCGCGGGACGCTCCTACCAGTACGTGGGAGTCTATGCCAACGGGGGCAACTCCAATATGGTGGTGCGCGGCAGGCGGACAAGTTCCCTGGACGCCAACCTGACGGCCATAAGCCATATTCCGGAGGCCCGGCTCGTGATTACCTGCAGGCTGGAAGTCTCCCTCTTCTCGCGCTCGCAGAACATTCCTGCGGGAGACAGGGAGGTGCTCTATCCGGTAGCATATCTGGACGTGGAGGACGACACCCCGGTGCTCCATCCGTTCACCGAAGCCGACAGGACGGATCCGGAGTTCCGCGACCTGCTGCTCAAGCCGTCCAACGACTATGTCTTCGACCTCGACGGATACGGGACTTATGCCTCGGCCAACCTCAGCGTGACCAAGGAGATAGGCGAGCATATCAGCCTGTCCTTCTTCGCCAACAACTTCACCAATTCGCGGCCTTATGTGGTCTCGATGGCCACGGGCGTGGGGGCCATCTTCACCCCGAACTTCTATTATGGACTGACCTGCAGGATTAAGTTATGAGGAAGTTATTGATATTGACGGTATTGACGCTTTTTGCGGCCTCCTGCCTGAGGCTGGACGAGTCCAACCCATACTCCGCCGACCTTAGGGAGCTGAGCGTCACTCTGGTGATGCCCGAGGGCTACGCCGGCACCGACCTCTCCGGAGTGGAGGTGAGTCTGGGCAACGTCAACAGCGGCGCGGGCTACGTGGCTCTCTGCAACGCTTCCGGCACTGCGCGCTTCAGCCTTCCGAGCGGACTCTACCGTGCGAGCGTGGGATCGCTCATCGACGAAGAGAGGTTCAACGCCTCCAAGGGCGGAATCATCCTCGGGACAGAGCCCCTGTCCGTCGAGCTGCAGCTCAAGAAGAGCGTCTCCGGAGAGATACTCATCAAGGAAATCTATTGCGGCGGATGTATGAAGCTCCCGGAGGAGGGGACTTACCAGTCGGACAGCTATATCATCCTCCACAACAACTCCGACCACACCGTATGGCTCGACAGCCTGTGCTTCGGCACTCTGGACCCATACAACTCCAACGCCGCCGCAGTCTGGGACGAGGACATCGAGTTCAGCCCGGTGATCCAGGCCGTATGGCAGTTCCCGGGAGACGGCAGGACATATCCGCTCTCTTCGGGCGAAGACGCGGTGGTGGCGGTCTACGGGGCTATTGACCACACTGCGCATTATCCCCTGTCGGTCAATCTCAACCGCGAGGACGTCTTCACCTGCTACAGCCCTACCTATTTCCCGAATACGACTTACCATCCCGCTCCGGGCGACAGGGTGAGCAGGGAGCGTTTCCTCAATGTGGTCATCAAGACAGGCAAGTCCAACGCCTACACATTCTCGATTTCTTCTCCTGCGGTGGTGATATTCCGCTCACAGGGACAGACCATACAGGAGTTCACCTCCGGGAGCGACAACGTGATCTACAAGCCCGGGAGCTCATCGGACAGGGTCGTGTGCGTGCCGAACGAGTGGGTGATCGACGGGGTTGAGGTGTTCAACGGACAGTCTTCCTCCAACCGCAAGCGGATCGGCGCGGCGATAGACGCGTCGTACGTGACTCTCTCCAACGTGCACGAGGGCCGCACTCTGATGCGCAGGGTCAACGAAAGCAGAACGGAGCAGCTCGGATATGAGGTGCTCGTGGACACGAACAACAGCGGATATGATTTCTATGAACGTGAATCGCAGTCTCTCAAATAGGGTCGTGGCGGCACTCGCCCTGAGCCTCTGCTTCGCGTTCAGCGCCGCAGGGCAGCAGCGCTATGAGCGCCTGCTCCGGGAGAATTTCTGGAACGGGGGGCGCAACGCCGCCGGCCTCAGGCTCTACGGAGCGAGCTTCTCCAACGCGGAGCTCTACGGGAGCTATGCCGGAGGGGGCTTCAGAAGTCCGGACGATGCGGCTTCGGAGTGGAGCGCCGGGGCGCTCGCCCGTACGGTGAGCTGTCTCGGGAAGTTCTCGATGAGGGGAGAGTTCGGTTTCGAGGACCGCGAGGCCTATGACGCGTGCGGCTCTATGTTTCTCGAGAGCGGACGCTTCCCGGTAGATGTCGTGGAGTTCACTCCCGGGCGCAAGTCATATCAGACCTATACTATGTCAGGTGCCGTGGCGGTGGACTTCGCGCCCGGCTGGACGGCGGGCTCCTCGCTGGACTTCCGTTCGCGCAACGCCGCGAAGCGCAAGGACTTGCGCTATACCGACTACGCGCTTGACCTGAGTTTCGCCCCCTCGCTGATGTATTCTTCGGAGAGCCTTGCGGCGGGCCTCGCGCTGACATATGACCGCAATACCGAGACCGTGACCGCGGAGCAGATAGGCTCTGCCGGCACGGCCCCGACGGCATTCTTCGACGAGGGGCTCTGCATAGGGACTCTGCAGGCGTGGACGGGGAGCGGCACCCGGCTCAGCGAGCCGGGGGTGAGCGGACTGCCCGTGGTGCAGTCCGCTCTCGGAGCCGCAGCGCAGCTGCAGCTCCGCCGCTCCCTCTACGCCGAGGCCGAATTCAGCTGGCTTCGCGGCAGGGTAGGCGAGAGGCAGACAGTCTGGTACCGCTACGAGGGCCCGCGCGCGGCCCTGCACCTGGCCTTCCGCTCGGGCCGCCACACCCTGCGCGCCGATGCCGGTCTGGAACGGCTCTCCAACAGGGAGACCGTCCTTGACAAGCGGGTCGAGGGCGGCGTCACCCTTACCCGCGAATACGGCAGCAACTCCATCCTGCGCCGCTCCTCGCTCGATTCCGGACTCGAATACGAATACCTCGGAGAGCTGCTGGAACTCAGGGCCTCACTCTCCTCGCAGCTCTTGCAGAGCCTTTCCACCCCTCTATACCCTTACTTCTACACCCAGAGCCTGCAGTGCTATTCTATCTCCCTTGAGCCTCTTCTTCACCTCGGGCGTTTCGAGGCGGCAGCCCGGCTCCGCTACGCCATAGGCTTCCGGGACGAGGTTTCCAGGGTTGTGGAAGCTGCGGGAGAGTCAGTCAGCGAGCCTTACCGCTTCACGGAGCGCTACGGGGCTCTCTGCGAGTTCGCGACTGCTCCGCGAGCCCTTGCCGGACTCTCGCTCAGGTGGAACTTCCTCCGCCCGCTCTATGCAGAAATCTCAGGAGAATGCACCAAGGCATTCTCTCTCAACTATATAGACGGCTCTCTCCGCTGGAGCGCCGCGCTCAAGGCAGGTTATAATTTTTAATTAAATATCGTAAGTATGAAAAAGATTACAATTCTCGCGTCCGTCCTGCTTGCAGGACTTGCACTGCTCTCTTCCTGCAAGAAGGACAATCTTCCGGCCGATCCTGAAGGGGCCGTCGTTCTCAGCCCTTCAGACCAGACGGTTTATTACTGGAGCTCCGTCCTCAACTACTGCGTCACCTCCAACTGCGACTGGACGGTGACCCTCGACAAAGACTCCCAACTCATCGTCGAGCCGCTTGAAGGCGGGGAGGGCATTACCGACATCGCCGTCACCCTGCCAGACAACACGACGGGCGAGGTGCTCAAGTCCAGCTTCACCGTAGTCTTCAAGAACTCGGCGGAAGTGGTGGCCAACTATGTCGTTGAAATCGAGCAGCCTAAGGCTTCGGTGGAGATAGGCGGGGTCAGCTACGGAGTTGTCCGCCTCAAGGACGGCCAGTGGTGGATGAGCGAGAACCTCCGCTATGTCCCTGAGGGAGTGAGCGTTTCAGACGATGTAAACAACCTCACCGGAGTATATTATCCGGTCACCACCGACGGCACCGATATGTCTTTCGACAAGAGCGCCGTCGCCACCGCAGGCTATCTCTACTCCGCCGACGTCGCTTTCGGAGCGGCCGTGACCGAGGATAACTACGACAAGTTCGCCAAGGTGCAGGGCATATGCCCTGAGGGCTGGCATATCCCGGATTTCGACGACTGGTTCGGCCTGGTCGGGCACACCTCCAACAGCAAGAACATCCCTGACAATGCCGAGGCCCCTTACTATGATGCCAATCTTAAGTACGGCTCCATCGAGAAGGCCGCAGCGGACGGTATGGTCTTTCCTCTTACCGGAATAGTGTCCGTCACCAATGCCGCCGCAAAGAATGCCACGCTTATCGGCACCAGCGGCAAGTCTCCGGACAAGGCTATGAACACCGAGTATGTCCTCGGCTCATCGGCATATCAGCTCACCACCAACACTGACGGCACTCTCAAGAACGTCCAGTACTATTCCGTGATGACCAACAGGAACAACGGCACCCTCAACGTGGCCTATTCGGGCTACCGCTTCGGCTGCGCCGTCCGCTGCGTCAAGGACTAAGAGCCGCAGTATGGACAAGGAAGTGTCGCTCTGGAGCGTCTTCGGGGTGTTCTCGAAGATAGGGGCGTTCACCATCGGCGGAGGTTACGTGATGCTGCCCCTCATCGGCGACGAGGTCACGAAGAGGGGATGGATCAGCGCTGAAGACTATAAGGATGTCACCGTCCTGGCGCAGAGCGCTCCGGGGATTCTCGCCATCAACATCGCGTACTACGCCGGATATCGCATCCGCGGGGTCAAGGGCAGCATCGTGGCTGCCCTCGGCGCCGCGCTGCCTTCGTTTCTGATAATTCTCGCGATAGCGATGGTATTCACCAATTTCAAGGACAACCTCTATGTCCGCCGCTTCTTCCAGGGTGTGAGGCCGGTGGCCGTGGCGCTCATCCTCTCCGCCGCCCTTGAGATGGTCAAGGGCACGAAGTGGACCTGGTGGATGGCGGCCCTCGCTCTGGGGACGGTCTTTCTCGTGGCATATCTGAGCGTGTCTCCGGTGTGGATCATCGTCACGGTCATCGCCCTCTCGGTCGGCATCGCCGTGCTTAAAGACAGGAGGAAAGTGAGATGATGCTTCTCTGGGAACTCTTCTACACCTTTTTCCTCATCGGCCTGCTGAACTTCGGCGGGGGAGGCGCGATGGTCTCGCTCGTCCAGAGCCAGGTGGTCACGCTCCACGGCTGGCTCAGCGAGGGGGCGTTCACTGACATAGTGGGCATCTCGCAGAGCACTCCGGGCCCGGTGGCCATCAACTGTGCAACCTATGTGGGGTATGAAGTCATCCATTCCGCCGGCTACGGAGTCGGGCTCTCCATCCTGGGCTCGCTCCTCTCCACGCTCGCGGTGGTGCTGCCTTCGTTTCTGGTGTTCCTCGTGGTCATCAGGATTTTCAACAGATACCACGACAGTCTCGCCTACAGCTACGCTATGGCGGGCCTGCGCCCTGTGGTGGCCGGGCTCATCGCCGCCGCCGCCATAGTGCTCACGCTGCATATGCGGCCTCTGTCCGTCATCGAGGAGAACTTCCCCAACTGGATCGCCTGGGCGCTCTTCGCCTCGGCTCTGGTTCTCAGCCGGACTAAGGTCTTGGGCCCGATAGCCATCATCCTCTCAGCAGGAGTGATAGGCCTGCTGGTGTTCTGAGCGGACTGACGGGGGGGGCGGTATGAAGACTGCGCCCCTGAAAATACTTCAAAATTCTGCGCGGAATACTTTCAAAACAGTTTTTAATTCCTAAATTTGGGGCGCATTTTTGCGACGGCAATAATATTATCAGATATAACACTAATGTCAAACAGCAAATTTTCTGTAAAGTATTGTGTGCTTCTGCCCATAGTGCTGATAGTCACAATCTTTCTCTGGGCCGTCCCTGTCAGCTTCTACGGCATCGACGGACTTACGGTAGTCCAGCAGCGTATGATTGCGATCTTCGTCTTCGCCGCGCTTATGTGGATGTTTGAGATCATCCCCAACTGGACCACTTCCCTCATCCTCATCGTGGTGATGCTCCTGACCGTCTCCAACAAGGGAATCAACTTCTTCTGCGACCCTCAGTACGGCTCGCTGGTGGACTACAAGAGCATAATGGCCTCGTTCGCCGATCCTGTGGTGATGCTCTTTATGGGAGGATTCGTGCTCGCCATCGTGGCTTCCAAGTACGGTATGGACGCGACCATCGCCAAGTTCCTGCTCGGACTCTTCGGCAAGAAGCCTAAGGCCGTGCTGCTGGGCTTCCTCATCGTCATCAGCGTGTTCTCTATGTTTATGAGCAACACCGCCACCGCCGCGATGATGCTCGCGTTCCTCGCGCCTGTGCTCAAGTCCCTCCCGGAGGGCGAAACCGGCAAGGTGGGCCTTGCGCTGTCGATTCCTGTCGCGGCGAACCTCGGAGGCATCGGCACCCCGATCGGCACCCCTCCTAACGCCATCGCGCTCGGAGCCCTCGAGAACGCCGGCTACAACATCAGTTTCGTCACCTGGATGGCGCGTATGGTGCCGTACGTGATTGTGATGATTCTGCTCGCCTGGGTTCTGCTTCAGCTCTTCTTCCCGTTCAAGGCCGACAAGATTGAGCTCAAGATAGAGGCCAAGGAGCGCAAGAAGGACTGGAAGACCTATGTGGCCTGGATTACTTTCTTTGTGACCATCATCCTCTGGGTGACGGAGTCCGCTACCGGCATTAATTCCAATATCGTGGCCCTCATCCCGCTCGCGGTCTATACCTGCACCGGAGTATTCTCCAAGGAAGAAATCAAAGAAATCAACTGGAGCGTGCTCTGGCTTGTGGCCGGAGGTTTCGCCCTCGGCACCGGACTCAACAAGACCGGATTGGCGGCGACCTTGATCAACGCGATTCCGTTCAGCACGATGGACGTCGTGCTCGTGATGATTGTGGCGGGCCTCATATGCTACTTCCTCTCCAACTTCATCAGCAACTCCGCGACTGCGGCCCTGCTCGTGCCTATCCTCGTGGTGGTCGGCACCGCTATGGCAGACCCTTCAGCCGCCAACAACGCGCAGTTTATGCATCTAGGAGGAATGTACGCGATGATTCCGTTCATCGCTATGTGCGCCTCTCTCGCGATGCTCTTCCCGATATCCACTCCGCCGAACGCCATCGCGTCTTCGACCGGTCTGGTGCAGACCAAGGATATGGCCAAGGTGGGCATCATCATCGGTGTCGTGGGATTCATCCTCGGATACTTCCTGCTCACCGTCATATTCCCGTTCCCGCTGGCATAATAGCATAATAAATAATAATATGAACTTCAGGAGGATACTTTCCGTATCACTGATTTCTCTGGGTGCCGCCTCCGTCTTTGCGCAGGGCGGCGCTCAGTTGAAATGGTACGGCTTCGTCAGAAATTACTACGCCTACGACTCCCGCGAATGTGTCGCCGGGACGGAGGACTTCTTTACTTATGTCCCTAAGGACGAGAAGGTTGTGGACGGGACAGACCTCAACGCCGTCTCTTCGTTCCGTTTCGCGGCGCTGACTTCCAGGCTCGGGGTCGACGTCTCCGGCTACGAGGTCGAGGGGTGGAAGGTCGGCGCCAAGATTGAGACCGACTTCTACGCCGGACTGTCAGGCGTGAGCGGCACCGCGCAGATGCGTCTCAGGCAGGCATATCTCACTATGGCCCGCGACGGCTGGAACTTCAAGCTGGGTCAGGCCTGGCATCCTATGGCGGCCGATATGCCTGACGTGATTTCGCTCAACGCGGGCTCTCCCTTCAACCCGTTCAGCCGCACTCCTATGGTGCTTGCGGACTATTCTCTTGCCGATGGGCTCACCCTCACCGGGGCCGCTCTCTGGCAGATGCAGTACAACTCCGCCGGACCGGAGGGGCAGTCGGCCAACTACATCAAGTACGGCTGCACCCCAGAGCTCTATCTCGGACTGAGCTACCGCAACGCCGGCCTGCTGGTCAGGGGCGGCGCGGACCTGCTCTCCATCAAGCCTCGCAGATATGACGACTCCGGGACACGCAAGGTCAGCGACCGCATCACCACGGTCAGCCCTTATCTCTATGTGCAGTACTCCGAGGACAAGCTGATGATCCGCGCCAAGACGGTCTATGCCGAGGCGGGAGAGCATCTGAACCTCAACGGAGGCTACGGCGTCACCGCCGTCCATTACGACGGCAGCCGGGAATACGCCCCGACGCGCAACTCGTCTTCTTGGGTGAGCATACGCTACGGTAAGCAGGTGCAGGGCGTGCTCTTCGCGGGGTATGTTCAGAATTTCGGTACTTCCAAGGCCATCGTGGACCGTTCGATGCTCTATTTCAGCAAGAACAGCTTCTCCAACCTCAACAGCCTCTGGAGACTCACCCCGACCCTGATCTACAATCTCGGCAAGCTCCAGTTCGCCATCGAATACGAGCTCACGGGAGCGCAGTACGGCAATTTCGGCGCGAACGACGACAAGGCCCTCGCGACGCGAAACCTGCACACCGTCACTAACCACCGCATCCAGGGGATGGTGAAGTACAGCTTCTGACGGGAGCGGGCGACAGCATCTCCATACACATACGCCCGTTGTGGTACGGGCATTTCCAGAAGCCGGCACGGTCGTCGTCGGTGTTGGCGTCCCCGTCCTCACGGATGCTCCAGTACCATTCGCCGCCCGGGGCGAGCAGATGTTCCCTTATGAACTTCCAGCACGCCTCCGCCGCTTCCGCCCAGCGCGGGTCGCCGGTCTTGAGGTAGCGGCGGTGACATCCGGCCACGGTCTCCGCCTGCACCCACCAGTGCCGGTCGCCGTCGCGCTTTCCGCTTGCGGGGTCGTATTCATATATCATCCCGCCTTCCGGGGTGAAGCCTTCCATCGCCGCGCAGGCAATCCGCCGGCATACCTCTTCGCACTCGCGGGCGACCTCCCCGTCCCCAAGCACCTCCGCCGCTTCGGCGAGAAGCCAGGAGGTCTCGATGTCGTGCCCGTAGGAGACGGCGGTGGAGTGCGGAGTCCAGTCCTCGCTGAAGAAGAGCCCCAGATGTCCGTCCGGACGGACTATCTTGGCGGTGAAGATGCCGATCAGATTGGCGAGCGCCTCCCGCAGCCGTCCGTCTTTCCAGACCCTGTACAGACCCGTGTATGCTTCCAGGATATGCAGGTGCGTGTTCATCGTGCGGGAGTCGTTCTGGTCCTTCTCCGAGAGGCGAACGTCCTCTATGGGACTCCAGTCCCGCGCGCAGGCTTCTCCGTAGCCGTTGCCGACAGGGTCGTATCCGTGGCGCTCGATGCAGTCGAAGAGCCCTTCGGCCAGTGTCAACGCCTCCCCGCAGGCGGTGGCGCGGTAGTACTCGGCGAGACCGTAGATGCCGAAGGCTATGGCGTAGAACTGCTTGTGGCGGTCTTTTGGGCGACCCTCCGGGTCGATGCTCCAGTACATCCCGCCCTCTTCACGGTCGATGAAGCGGTCGCGCAGCTCAATGTAGGCCCTGTCCGCAGCGGCCCTGTATCCGCTCTTGCCGAGCAGGCGGTAGGCTGAGGAGAAAGTCCAGAGTATTCGTGAATTGAGTATCGCGCCCTTGTCGGCAGATGCGTCCAGTACGCCCTTGCCGTCTCTGCGGCCGTACCAGCCGCCGCGCGGGTCTTCCATATTCTCAATCCAATAAGGGAGGATGTCGCCCTCCAGCTCGGTCAGAAAGTCTTCAGTGTGCATAACGCCCACAAAGTTATCCCTTTGCGTCAGATATCACAGGGTTTCCGCATCTTTTGATTAAAATATGTCAAAAAAGTATTACATTTGTCTGCGACAAGCATTAATAACGCCAAAATTATGTCCGACGCCCTCTCCGAAATCTCCGAACTCGCCCAGAAAGACTGCTTCTACATAGTCGAGCGGCACAAGAAAGAATTCACCTATCCGCTTCACCGTCACAGGGAATACGAGCTCAACTTCATCCAGAACGCCCCGGGCGTGCGGCGCATAGTGGGGGACAGCGTGGAGACGATAGGGGACTACGACCTCGTGCTGATTGCCGGCGAGAATCTCGAGCACGTCTGGGAGCAGGGCGGCTGCAACTCTCCGGACATCAGGGAGATAACGATACAGTTCTCCCCGGATCTCTTCGACTCCAAGCTGCTTGACCGCAACCAGTTCGCCTCCATCCGCAAGATGTTCGAGCGCGCCAGCCACGGGCTCGCCTTTGACCTCCAGGCTATGATGAGCATCTATTCCCAGATAGACACTCTGGCTGCGGAGACCGACGGCTTTGTGCAGTTCGTACATTGCCTGTCAATGCTTTATGTGCTCTCAAAATGTGATGCGCGGGAGCTTGCAAGCAGTTCTTTCGCCCGTTCCCCGCGAGACAGCGAGAGCCGCAGGGTGATGAAGGTCAAGGACTATATCAACCGGCATTATGTCGAGAATCTGACCCTGGCGGAGATGGCGGCTCTGGTGGGGATGAGCCCGAGCTCATTCAGCCGCTTCTTCCGCCAGAGGACGGGCAGGACTCTGTCTTCCTACCTGATTGACATACGCCTGGGCAATGCCGCGAGGGCTCTCGTGGACACCACGGCCAATGTTTCCGAGATATGCTACGCCTGCGGCTTCAACAATCTCTCCAACTTCAACCGCGTCTTCAAGGACCGCAAGGGGGTCTCCCCGCACGAATTCCGTCTTATGTACAAGAAGAAAAAAGTCATCATATAGCAGAATCTTTGCAAAATTTAGCAAAATTGTATTTGTTTTGCTCTGTCTCAGTGCGTACTTTTGCATCGTAACTGACATTAATGACACTTGAGACCAAAAAATCTACTCTTGACGATTCTTGCCTGCACTCTCCTCGCAGCCTCCTGCGGTCCGGGGCAAGGTTCTGCGGCCCGTTTCAGCGTGAACGGTTCGCGGATTATGGACGGAGGCAAGCCCTATTACTTCATAGGGGCCAACGCCTGGTATCTGGGCGACATCGCGGTGAGCGACCCTGTGCGCCTGCGCATCGAGCTTGACTCTCTCAAGGCCCTGGGCCTGGAGAACATCAGGGTATGCGCCACCGAGCGGAACTTCGCGGGGCTCGACATCCTGCTTCCCGAGATGGAGCGCAGGGGGATGAGCGCCGTGCTCTTCCTCAACAACGCCTGGGAATGGAGTCCGAGCGGATACAGGTCATATCTTACGGATGCCGGCGCGGGATATCAGCCGCTTCCGGCGGTGGACGGCTACTGGCCGTATATGTGCGCTATGGCCGAATTCGCCGGCAATGACGCGGCGGTAGCCCTCTTCCACGAGCACGTGGAGGCTATGGTAAGCCGCTACAAGGACAGCCGGGCGGTCTTCGCCTGGCAGATATGCAACGAGCCGCGCCCGTTCTCCGCTGACTCCGCCAAGGTCGACGCGTTCGTGGATTATATACACAGGACTGCCTCCCTCATCCGCTCGGTAGATCCCGACCACCTCATCTGCACCGGCAACGAGGGCTCGACAGGCTGCAACGACGGGGACTATGAGCTCTGCCGCCGGCTCAACGACTGCCCGGACATCGACTTCGTCACCGTGCACATCTGGCCGTTCAACTGGAGCTGGATCGCGGAGGCGGAGGAGAGCGGCAATCCGGGACTCGTAGCCGAAAGGACGGCGGAATACATAAGCAGGCATCTGGAGATGGCCGCCGAACTCGGCAAACCGGTGACCATCGAGGAGTTCGGGTATCCGCGCGACGGCTCTGACTGGAGGAACTCGGCCCCCGTCACCGGGCGTGACGCATATTACAGGCTCATATTCGACGAGGTGCTCCGCTCCGCGCGCGAGGGAGGCAATCTCGCCGGCTGCAACTTCTGGGCCTGGAGCGGAGTCGCCCGCCAGACCGGTGAGTTCTGGCAGGAGGGCGACGACCTCTGCGGAGACCCTTCGCAGGAGGCTCAGGGACTCAACGGAGTGTACCTCAGTGACCGCAGCACCGTCTCGCTCATCCGGGAGTACAACAGACGTCTTGCAGAAATCGACAATCGACAACATTAACCTATATTCACATCAATTAAATTGAGTAGCAATGAGAAGTAAGCTATTGACCGGCATTCTGCTGTTCTTCCTAGCCAGTTCGCTGAGCCTCAGTGCGCAGACCAGGACCGTATCCGGAGTCATCAAGGATCAGTCCGGTCTCGGCGTCATCGGGGCCAGCATCCAGGAGAAGGGCACGAACAACGGTACCGTTTCCGATCTGGACGGTAATTATTCAATCAAAGTTGGGGACGGAGCTGTCCTCGTATTCTCTTCCATCGGCTACACGACCAAGGAAGTCGCCGTCGCAGGCAGGACGACAGTGGATGTCGTCCTCGCCGAAGACACGGAGTTCCTCGACGAAGTCGTGGTGGTCGGCTATGGTACAATGAAGAAGAGCGACCTTTCGGGAGCCTCGGTCTCTATGAAAGAGTCAGACCTCAAGGGTTCTGTGATAACCAACCTCGACCAGTCCCTCCAGGGACGTGCGGCAGGCGTGTCTGCGGTGCAGACTTCCGGTGCGCCGGGCTCTTCATCTTCCATCCGCGTCCGCGGACAGGCGACCGTCAACGCCAATGCGGAGCCTCTCTATGTGATTGACGGCGTGATTGTCCAGGGCGGCGGCAACTCCGGCAGCGACTTCGGCCTCGGAGGTCTGGGCAACGGCAAGGTGTCCACCATCTCGCCTCTCGCCACCATCAACCCTAACGATATCGTGAGTATGGAGATTCTCAAGGACGCCTCCGCCACCGCCATCTACGGTGCGCAGGGCGCCAACGGAGTCGTTCTCATCACCACCAAGCGGGGCAAGGCCGGCGAAGCCAAGTTCTCCTATGACGGGATGTTTGCGGTGAGCCGCCAGAACAGCCGTATAGATATGATGAACCTCCGCCAGTTCGCAGAGTACTACAACAGTATGGTCGAAATCGGCGAATTCGCCGCCAACGCCTACTACGCCGACCCTTCACTGCTCGGCAGGGGCACCAACTGGCAGGACGAAATCTTCCGCACCGCCATCCAGCATCAGCATCAGGTCAGCGCCCAGGGCGGCACCGATAAGGTGCAGTACTATGTCTCCGGTGCATATATGAACCAGGAAGGCACCCTGATCGGCTCCAACTTCGACCGCTTCTCGGTGCGCACCAACCTTGACGCGCAGCTCAAGGAGTGGTTCAAGCTCGGGGTCAACGCCACCTTCGCCAACACCAACGACGACATCAAGCTCGCCGACGGTTCCGAGGGCGTCATCTTCTACTCCCTCACCTCTCTGCCGGACATCCCTGTCTATGACATCGACGGCAACTATTCCACCACGGTGCGGGAGGGATACACCAGCGCCAATCCTGTGGCGCTCGCGATGCTCGACTCCTACAAGCTCAAGCGCCAGAAGCTCACCGGCAACATCTACGCCGAGCTCACCCCGGTCAAGCACTTCGTGTGGAGGTCGGAAGTCGGATTCGACGTCAGCAACTCCGACGCCCGCACCTACAAGCCTATGGTCAACCTCGGAGGATGGACGCGCAATTCCAACTCTATGAGCTGGCAGAAGAACAACTCTATGTTCTGGCAGCTCAAGAACTACCTCACCTACTCCAACGAGTGGGGCAGGCACAGCGTCACGGCTATGGTCGGCCAGGAGTCCTGGGAGTCCAGATGGGACTATCTCAGCGTCACCAACACCGGACTTCCGTCCGACGAGATCCACAACATCAAGCTCGCCACCGGCGACCCGAGCGACAACTCCGGATTCGGTTCTTCTGCGATGGCCTCATTCTTCACCCGTGAGACCTACAACTACGACGACCGCTATCTGGCAACCTACACCTACCGCTATGACGGTTCGTCCAACTTCGGACCGGACAACCGCTGGGCGGGATTCCACTCCTTCGCCGGCAGCTGGAAGTTCACCAACGAGAAGTTCCTCTCCTTCCTCAAGGAGAGCCTTGCGATGAACAGCGGTAAGCTGCGTATCGGCTGGGGACAGACCGGCAACGCCAACATCGGCTCCGGGGCCTGGGAGTCGGGGATGAGCAAGATGCCTTCGGCACTGGGCGACAGCCAGCGTCCGTCCAACATCCCTAACACCGGCATCCATTGGGAGAAGCAGGTGCAGACCAACATCGGACTCGACCTGAGCTTCCTGCAGAGCGCGGTCAACCTCACCGTCGATCTCTACAAGAAAGTGTCTTCGGATATGCTTATGTCCCTGACCCTCCCTGCATATATGGGAACCCACGGCAACGGCTCATCCGCTCTCGCCGCTCCTAAGGGCAACTACGGCACCATCGAGAACAAGGGTCTTGAGATTACTCTCGACACCCACCCGATCAACCTCAGCAACTTCGGCTGGGACAGCAACTTCCAGATTTCGTTCAACCGCAACAGGCTCGTCTCCCTCGACGGCACGGCCAACGCCCAGCTGGTCGGCTACGGCCAGTGGTCCGACATCGTCAGCGTCACCGAGGTGGGAGAGTCTCTCTACGGATTCTACGGCTATCAGGTGGAGGGCATATATACCTCTCTCGAAGACATAATGAACTCTCCGAAGGCTGAGAAATATCCTTCCGACGGAGTCTTCAACCGCAACACCACCGTATGGGTGGGCGACATCAAGTTCAAGGACATCAACGGCGACGGAGTCATCAACGAGAAAGACAAGACCAACATCGGGTCTCCGCTCCCGAAGTTCACCTTCGGCTGGACCAACAGCTTCCGCTACAAGAATCTGGACCTGAGCATATTCATCAACGGCTCCTACGGCAACAAGGTGCTCAACTATAATATGATGGGCCGCGGATACAACGGCCTTACCCATATGAACAGCGCCTGGGTCAACCAGCACGCGTCGGTGCTGGACCACGCCAGACTCGTCCCTATCGATGCGGCGAAGACCTATGAGAGCGGCTCCTGGTATGACGACATCACCAATGTCACCGTCGCCAATCCGGGCACCGGAATCCCTCGTCCTACCGTCTCCGACCCTAACGACAACGACCGCTTGAGCGACCGCTACATCGAGGACGGAAGCTACATCCGCATCAAGAACATCACTCTCG
>CAVLBF010000014.1:0-55620 GCA_963661285.1 Bacteroidaceae bacterium
TGTTGGAAATCAACCGGTTATAAAATTAACCCACAAAAGCGCGGAAAACAGGAAAAGTGTTTTCCATAAAAAACATCTCAATATATCGGAGACTGACCCTAAGCACCCGCGCTTGATAGCGGTAGGGCCCCGCAAGCGAAGCGCGGCGGGCCACGTCTTTATTTCGGATACGAAATGACGAAGCAGGCGCCGCCGAGGGAGAATGAGCGGGAGTAGCTGATGCCGGCCCCGCACCTCTCGAGGATGCTGCGGCTGATGGCGAGCCCGAGGCCGGAGCCGCCGTTCTTGGTGGTGAAGTTAGGGGTGAAGAGCCTGCATACATTCTCGTCGGACACGCCAGGGCCGTTGTCCTCAAAGACTATGTCGTAGAAGCCGTCGCGCATCGAATTGCGCAGCGACACGAGGATTCGCCCGTCCGGAGAGTCCCCGATGGCCTGCACGGAATTGTTGATGAGATTGACGAATACGCGGGTGAGCTGAGGCTTCGGGCCTCTCACCGTGACATCGTTGAGCCCGATGAAGTCGAAGCGGATATTGTCCTTGCTGTCGAACATCGACATCTCTTCCTGGATCACCTTGTCGAGCGCAATCTGCACCGGCTCCTCGGTATAGAGCTTGGCGAAGGTGGAGAACTCGTTCGCCGTGTCGGTGAGGATGTCGATATGGTCCAGAAGCACCTTGCTCGCCTCATCGAACCTCTCCTGCCAGGCGGGGTCACCTTTCTGCTTCAGGCGGATGACCCTCTGTATCTGAAGCTTCATCGGGGTGAGCGGGTTCTTGATCTCGTGCGCCACCTGACGGGCCATCTCGCTCCAGGCCTTGTCTCGCTCGGCCTGGGCCAGCTTGCGCGAGCTGTCGGAGAGCTCCTTCACCATACGGTTGTAAGCCTGGACGATGGAGGAAATCTCGTCGTTCCGTTCGTAGTCGATATATTCCAGAGACTCAAGTCCGGCGGTATTCATCTTGCGGCTCATCTCGCTGAGCGGGGCGAACATCCTGTCCACCACCCTCGACACCATCAGCAGCGCCATCAGCAGGAACACCAGGAAGAGGGAGACGATGGTCATAGAGTGGGTGACCGCATCCTCCTCGAAGTCGTAATTGTCCTCGCTGTATGGAGAACAGATGATGGCTATCATCTCCCCGGAACCGTTCATTATAGGGGCGTACATACTGTAGAACCGGACGTTCCACACCTTCTCCTTCTGTATCCAGTAGCGCCGGTGCTGATAGACGATATGCCCGTAGGCGCTGCCGTTGATGCGCTCCCCGAGCAGCTGGCGCTCGAATACCATAGGAGTCGTGGACATAAGCAGACGGCCGGCCGGAGTGTAGAGGGTGATGTCGGAGTAGGTATCGGAGCTGACCTGTTCGAGCAGCTTGCGCATCTCGCGCCGGTTGATTCTCGATTCCTGAGCGATATCGGACGCTCCCGCCTCAAGCATCGTGGTGATGGAGCCGATCTTGTCCGACATAACCGAATGCATATTGCTGTCGTTGCGCGAATAGACGAAGAACACGCTCACCGAAGCCATAGCGACCAGGGTCAGCAGGAGCGAAAGCAGCAGCACACCGGTGATGCGGGAGCGGTAGTAGCTCTGGGCGAATATCCTGTCTTTCTTGCGTCCCGCCACCATCAGCGACATCAGCAGGAACGCTAGCAGCGCGACAAAAATCTCCGAAACCGCATAATTGAGAGCCGTCACCCTCGGACGGGAGAGCACTATCGCCTCCCTGTCGCCGATGACCGTGAAGAAGTGCGTGTAGCCCTCACTGGTCATATAGCGTATGTGTTTGTCGTAGATGCGTTCCTGACGTTCAGGATCCATCTTGGTAGGGTAGGCGTACTTGCCCCTGTAGGACTTGAGGTCCGCCCCCTCGTATCTGGCGTAAGAATACCCCACCGGCACGGTGACCTTGCCCGGAGGGGTGATGCCGAATATGCCGGCATAACCCTTGTTGACCCTGGTATCCTTGGATTCGAGCCGTATCAGCACCCTCGAGACCCCGCTTCCCTCGATCAGATAGAGGAACACCCCCACATAGTACGAATGCCCCCCGTCCCGCTTGACATAGAAGAAACGGGAATTGTCGGCTATCGGCACGCCGTCCTTGATGATGGAGCTGTATTGGGAGGCCGCAGCGCGGCTGTTGTTGCTGTCGTTGAAGACATAGACGCTCACTGTGTATTCCTGGTCGCTGCGGGAGAAGTAATAGTCGGAGATGCGGCTCTGGATGGTCGAGGCGGTGTTGTTGAATACCGAGAGCGCGGAGATGACCATATCGTCCGCAATCTGCGGCTCGATGCTCCTCAGCCGGAGTTCCAGCGAGATGTCACGGTCGAATGACAGGCGGTTGGCGAGCACCTCCATCCTGTTCTGCTCCTTGCGGAAACCTATCACGGAAGAGGATACGACCAGAAAGGCCGAGATGATAAGGGCGAAGAAAATCCTGTTGTTGAGCGAGAACGCGTCGTAGCGGAAGCCGGATTCGCGCTCCACCACCGGCTGAATGGCCTGCAGGAGCAGCGGCACGCTCATCAGCATCGTGATGAACGAGGCATATACGACGATGCTGAACGGCGAGAGTTCGGAGAACTTGTACAGTTCGAGGATGATGCCTGAATTGAGGACGAGGCTCCGCAGGGCGGACTGAGTGTAGAAGAGGATGCCGGCCACGGCGACAATCGCGACCGCCACCGAGAGAATGCGCACCCCTCTGCTCCGCAGGCAGGAGGAGAGCGCGTCCCGGCAGATATAGGTGCAGAGCGCACAGAGGAGTATCGCGAGATTGACGATCACTAGCGCCCCGAGGGAATACATCAGCTCACCTCCGGCATACAGGAGCGGGGAGAATATGGTGAACTGGTCACGTATGGTCCGTCCCCAGATATAGAATGCGAGCAGTACCGCCAACAGCAGAGCGGTCACTATGCAGAACCCCTTGGCGGAACGCTCCGCGGAGAGGTATATGAGGGCCGAACCGACGAAGAGCAGCAGCGCCGCCCAGAGCAGCACCGCGTCCGCAGAGCCCGAGGAAGTCAGGGTTTCGCAGAGAATCTCGAACTGCGGGCGGCCACCGACGCTCACCAGCGAACCTCCGCTCGAAGGGAGCGGACGGATGTTGTATTCGGACGGGAGATGAAGCCGGGGGCTGATGCCGTTGTTCGGCCCGGGGGCCTGAGTGTCAATAATCTGAAGGCCGGCAATCACCTTGACGTCGTCTCTGGAAGCCGACCTGGTCAGATACCACTTCGGGCCCATATTGATATACGAGACCGAGTCGTTCACCTGCGAGAGCGACGATACGGGCGAAGTTCTCGGGTTGGAGAGGGACGGCACATAGACCTTGAGGCGGATATTGTCGTTGGTGACGGAAAATTCGTTGCACCAGGACTGGAGGGTGTCGCTGCAATAGCGGTATATCACCATATCCTGCGGCAGTTCTCCTATGTCCATCCACTCTGAACTGTCGGAATCGAGAGCGCGCTGGATGTAGCCGTCGAGTACGGTCATCCGCTTCTCCAGAATACGGCTGACACGGGCCGCTACCGCCCTCGTGTCCCCGCTCACCCTGGACTCCTTGAGGGACAGGACCAGCAGAACCGCGCTCGCGAGCAGGAGCGCCGCCGCAATCAGCTTGAGTGTTTTCGCTCCGGGCTTCATTCGTGATGGTACGGTTCACCGCGCATAATGGTGAACGCACGGTAGAGTTGCTCTGCAAAAATCGTTCTCACAATCTGGTGCGAGAACGTCATCTTAGAAAGCGACAGCCTGCTGTCGGCCCTCGCATACACCCCGTCGGAGAATCCGTAGGCTCCCCCGATGGCAAACACGATGTCTCTGCCCCCTCTGGAAAGCATCCCGGAGAGCAGGTCCGCAAATTCCCGGGAACGGTATTCGGCCCCCCGCTCGTCAAGCAGGACGAGCGTGTCGGACGGTCTGACATTCTTCAGTATCAGTTCCCCCTCACGCTGCCTGATATTGTCCTGAGAGAGGGCCGAGACATTCTTGAGCTCGGGAAGTTCAAGCAGCTCGAAGCGCACATAGTGCTCAAGCCTCGAGACATACATCCTGAGGCCCTCCCTTACCCAGGGGATATCGGTCTTGCCCACCGTGAGGAGAGTCAGTTTCATCTGTCCTGCAGATATGGTCTTGCCCAATGCATCACCTCTATCGCATTCAGAAGCCACTGCGTGGTTGCCGGAGTGTGTCTCTGCCAGCCCGCGCCGCGTCCGAGGAAATCCGGTTCTCCTACAGGCTTGACTATGTCCGGAGAAGCCGCTTCACTGCCGAGCGGATGCTCCTCGACAGGAGTGCCGTCGCTCTCCGTAGACGTGTCACCATTGCGCAGAAGTCCCTTCCAGGCAAGCGCCCCCATCTCGGCATCCCCCTGAGAATCAGCCACCCAGGCCGCCATTCTAGGGCCTGTCATACTTCCGCCTTTAGCCCCTGAGACATCGCGGAAAGAGTTGTCGGCATATTTCCAGAACTCCGGGAAATCTATCGTCGCCCTCATATCGGTCAGCAGCTCAGGCGCGCCGAAGAGCAGACTGAACGTGTCGCCCCGGACTCCGCCGAGACGGTATCCGACTATCTTCTCGAGCTGCTTCCTGCTCAGGCTCGCCGCAGGCACGAAATCGCTCTTCGGAGCGTTCACCACGCCCTTGTACTCGGGATCTTCCTTGAGATAGACCATAAAGCGTCCCGTCTCGGTGTCGAAGTAGTCAAACACGAGCCTGCCGCTGAACTGCCCGAGAGCGACGATGTCCTTCATCGAGTTAAGCAGCCTGTCGCGATAATACTCGCTTCCTGTCCTCTCCCACTCGAGCATCCAGTTGCTGGCGTAATAAGCCCAGTCGTTGAGGCTTCCCTTGAGATATGTGCCGCTTGCAGCCCCCCAGGTGCTTACCCTGCGGGCATATTCGTAGGCCTTGTCGGAGCCGAGCTGCTCAGTCATCAGTTCGCCGGTGAGGGAGTCGCCGCCGGTGAGGTAGTAGAGGTAGCGCTTCATCGCGGCATACTGGATGCGCGGCTGTTTGCAGCCGTCGCCCCAATGTTTGACGTTGTGGCGCGTGCCGAGCGGGGCGAAACGGCCCAGATGATGCACGTCCACCTCGCTGGAATGTTTCTCCATCGCCTCCGCCATCGTCCAGACATCCTCTCTGCCGGTCCGCAGGAAACAGGTCCAGAGGAGCACGTTCGGCGCAAGCTCGATATTGTTCCAGGCCCAGCCGCCGATGTCGTACCTCCAGTCGTGACGGGTGAAGTCGTAATTGTGCATAACATCGCCGTAGTTCCAGAACCCGTACCAGGAGCGCTGGTCAACCTGCCCCTTGTAGAACTCCAGCCGCTCGGAAAGCTGCCGCTCGATTTCGGCGGTGACAGCGGTGCCCGTGTCCGGCAGCCCCCAATAGGTGCCGAACGCGCCGACGGAGTAGAAATATTCGGGCGGGCAGCTGTACTGCACCGGCTTCTGCACGGCCTTGGCTACGGACAGAAGTTCCGCGTTGTCCGGAATGCCGCCGAAGAGACGGATTTCGAGGGTGGAGCGGTGTCCGACTCCGTAAGGGGATTCCCAACCATCCTTGAAGTCTTCGTAATTGACCTTGAGGTCGTGTCCGACGGTGTCATAGTGCCTCATATCCATCGCCTCCGCATCCGGAGACCAGAGCCAGGCGGTAAGCAGTCCGCTATCCTCCCCCGCATTGTCCACGCTGAGCGAGGCGGGATAACTCTGCCAGAAATCCTTGACCCCCACGAAGACGCTGCCGCCGGTATCACCGAGCAGCGCGCCGCCCAGAGACCGTCCGCCGTCTGTCACGTGCACCCAGGAACTCTCCGGGCTCGTACGCTTGTCTATCGAGAAGCCTCCCGGGCCGCTCTGCACCAGACGCATATCATTCCACAGCGGACAGGTCAGCAGGGCGGACCTTTCGTTGTCTTTCAAATCCTTGAGGTCAGGCAGCCGCCCTCCCTTGAGGTAGGAGGCGTAATTGTCGAAGAACACTCTCCCCGCAGACGGACGGTAGCCGGGGGCGAGTCTCACGGGCTGGCACCAGAAGCCGGCCCCGTCCTGCCCGTCGCCGGCGAAGCGCACGTGGCGGTTGTGCGCCTCGTCACGGAACGGAACTTCAAAGCGCACGCCGAGACCCTTGATGAAATCCTCCCGCCCGTCGCTGTCGAAGACGAAGGAATGGGTGAGGCTGATGGTCGCCATATCCTTGTACATCACGCAGAAAAGCTTGAACGGCAGCCATTCGCGGCTTCCGCTCAGGGATTTGTGCTTGCCTTCAATCCTGACGGTAGCCTTGACTGCGTCGTTCTGCACAAGCGAGACCGATTCCACCTTGCCCCTGAAATCCTCGTATCTCAGAGAATGGTCGCCTCGGCTCTCGAGTATCATCACGAGCGAAACTTCCGACACTATGCTCTTCCCCTCTGTCCTGAGGTCTCTGATGAAACTGAGCCCGTTGCTCGGGAAGAGGCAGCTCATCGCGCCGGTGTTGACCAGTATGCCCTCGGAGGTCTGCTTGGCAAGGGCGGGGATCACAGGCCCCGGGCCGCGCAAGGCTTTCCTGCGCGGAGCGGGGGCGACGGAGAGGGTCAGCTCATCCGTTCCGGGCTCTGACACGGCTGCAAGCCCGAGCCACTTGAGCGAGCCGTCAGGCCAATAGGCGAGCGGTCTTATAGAGGCCGGGACAGGCTTCTCGCCTGACTTCAACACGAAAACGGCGTCCGGAGAGACCTCTCCCTTGGCGAAAGGCACTCCCCAAGAGCTGCCCTGAGGGACAGCCGCGCCGCGGCCTTCGAGGGTATGGAAAGTGATGTCCTGCGCAGCGCCCGTGGAGAGTGTCGCAAGGAACAGAATGACGGAAATAAGCGTTTTATTCATTTTTATGCGGGTTTAGTCTGTGCCTTACAAATATAGCGATGTGGCTCGATATTTGCAACTCGCTGCGGGCGTGCAAGTATTCACGAAAATAGCGGCCATCCTAATTCCGCTCCTGCTATGCCCGCATATGCAGGCCCAGACGGAGAGGAGCGATGTTTTTGCGCCCATCGGGAAATATATCGCCAAGGGCGACGCTGAATGTCTGGCCGCCTGGTTTGACGACAATCTCGAAGTCAGTGTGGCTTCCCAGGAGAGCAATGCGAGCAAGGCGCAGGCCAGACAGATACTCAAGACCTTCTTCGAGCTCTACACGCCCCAATCCTTTGACATCACCCACACCGCCGAAAGAGCCAATATGAAATACGCCCTTGGCAGCCTGAGCGCCGGAGGCGAGACTTTCTCGGTCACGATATTCATAAGCACCAAGGGTGAGGGCTACAGAATCCAGCAACTGAAAATAGAGCGCCTCTGACGAGACGCTCCATTAAGTTTCCGTAAGCGGAAGACGGTTCAGACCCTCTGGCCGTAAGAGCGGTCCACGGTGTTGACCGTTATCTTCTCTCCTGTTTCGATGAAGAGCGGAACCATAATCTTGGCCCCTGTCTCGAGGGTGACCTCCTTGAGGGCCGAAGTGGATGCGGTGTTGCCCTTGACGGCCGGCTCGGAATAGGTGACCTCGAGAGTCACGTAGGTAGGGAGCTCGCAGGTGAGGCACTTCTCCTCTCCGACCACGAACATCATCTCCACGTGCTGGCCCTCCTTCATAAGGTCGGCGTTCTCGACGACATCCTTCGGAAGAAGTATCTGCTCGTAGGTCTCCTCGTGCATAAAGTTGAACCCGTCCTCCTCGGCATAGAGGAACTGGTACGGACGGCGCTCCACGTCGATGGTCTCAATCTTCGCGCCGGCGGTGAAAGTATTCTCAAGGATGCGGCCGTTCTCAAGGTTGCGGAGCTTCGTCTTCACGAAAGCCGGGCCCTTGCCCGGTTTCACGTGCTGAAACCAGACGATCATACAAGGCTTGTCGTTGAACTTGAGATAAAGTCCGTTTTTAAAATCAGCTGTTGTTGCCATAAAATATTGAATTCTTATTGATGATTTCGGACAATTACGGGGCAAATTTAGTCAAATGACGGAATTATTGCAAATTTTCTATTCCGCGTGCGACTTCCTCCAGCAGCCACTTCGGGGTGGAAGTCGCCCCGCAGACCCCGGCGCTCACAGCCCCTTCGAACCACTCCGACTTGAGCTCCGGGGCGGAATTGATCCGGTGGCAGCGCGGGTTGACGCTCCTGCACAGGTCGAAGAGCACCTGGCCGTTGGAGCTCATCCTGCCCGCCACGAAGACTATGACGTCGTGCCCTGCCGCGAAGTGCTGAAGTTCCCTGTGGCGGGACGCCACTTGGGCACAGATGCTGCGATGCACGGCAAGTCTGGCGGGGGCGCACATCCTCAGCGAGAGGTATTCTCCGGCAAGAGCGTATTCCGACGGGCTCATAGTGGTCTGGGAGAAGAGTTCTATGTCGTGGCCGTAATCTATCAGGCCGCCCTCGGAGAGCCCCTTCAGATGCTCCAGGTCCTGGAAGACCCTGACGTCGCCCCCGACCTGCCCCACGAGCCCGAGGACTTCGGGGTGACCGGTCTTGCCGAAGAGCAGAATCCTGCCGCCTGCGGAGCTCTGGGCGGAGTAGGCCCGTTTAATCGCTTTCTGGAGTCCGAGCACCACCGGACAGGTGCAGTCAATCAGTTTCAGTCCCCGACGTGCAGCCTCGGAATAGATGCGGGGCGGCACTCCGTGGGCTCGGATCAGCACGCTTTCCCCGCCGCATTCCGGCCCGAGCCCGTTCAGGGAGTCGAGCGTTACGAGTCCGAGCGAGCGGAGCCGGGAGAGTTCCTCCTCGTTGTGGACTATCTCGCCGAGCGAATATAGCGGCGCACCGTGCTCGCGAAGATACGCTTCGGCGGTGCCGATGGCGCGTATGACCCCTGCGCAAAAGCCGGAATGGGGGTCTGTCTCAACCCTGATCATAGATGGTGAAACGGCCCTGTATCAGGCCCTCGACCCAGACGAGCTCCTCGTGCAGGGTCATCTCGGAATTATCCATCTCGAACGAGTCCGGGGCTCTCCTGAGAGGCGAGGTCTCGCGATGCGAGTCAATGTGGTCGCGTTCCTGCAGATTGCGCTTTATCTGCTCATAGTCGGCCTCCTGCCCCTTGGACTTCATCTCGTCGTAGCGACGCTTCGCGCGGACTTCGACCGATGCTGTCATAAAAATCTTGAGCTGCGCGTCGGGGAAGACCGTGGTGCCGATGTCTCTGCCGTCCATCACGACCCTGCCGCCTGCGGCGAAACGGTGCAGACGCTCGTCGACATATTCGCGGACATAAGGCACGGCGGCTATCGGGCTCACCTGAGACGAAACTCTCATCGAGCGTATCAGACCCTCGATGCAGCGCCCGCCTATATATGTGCCTTCCGGCCCGAAATGCAGATCCAGCCCCCTCAGGGCCTCCCGCAGAGAGCCGGAGACCGTGTTGTCTTCGGAAATATATCCGCTCTCCTGCGCGAAGAGAGTGACTCCCCGGTACATCGCGCCGGAGTCCAAATAGAGGAAGCCGAAACGCTTCGATACCATCTTGGCGAATGTGCTCTTGCCTGTGGAGGAATAGCCGTCGACGGCGATTATTATGTCCGGAACTTTCATAGCTGGTCGGATTGTCTTGTCTTGAGGGACGCTTCATACTCCGCAAGGGCGCGCTGCACCGACACGGAACGCTTGAGGACGAAACCGGAGCCCAGATACTTGGTCCTCACGTCTTCGTCCCCCGCAAGCTGCTGCGGCGTCCCCTCCTGGAGTATCGTTCCTTCGTAGAGGAGATAGGCCCTGTCGGTGATGGCGAGGGTCTCGCCCACGTTGTGGTCGGTGATGATGACCCCGATGTTGCGGTACTTGAGCTTGGCGATTATGTACTGGATGTCCTCCACCGCAATCGGGTCCACTCCCGCGAACGGCTCGTCGAGCAGGATGAACTTGGGGTCGATGGCCAGCGCACGGGCTATCTCGCAGCGCCGCCTCTCGCCGCCGGAGAGCTGGATTCCCAGGGACTTGCGCACCTTGGAAAGGTTGAATTCGTCGATCAGGGCCTCAGTCCTCTCGACGCGCTCGGCCTTGGGGATGCCCTTCATCTCCATAACGGAAACTATATTGTCTTCGACCGACATCTTGCGGAAGACGGACGCATCCTGCGGCAGATATCCTATCCCCTTCTGGGCACGTCTGTACATCGGAAGACCGGTTATCTCCTCATCGTCGAGGAACACCTTGCCCTCGTTGGGGACTATCTGCCCCGTAATCATATAGAAGCTCGTGGTCTTCCCGGCGCCGTTAGGCCCGAGAAAACCCACGATCTCCCCCTGGTTGACCTCCATCGACACGCCCTTGACGACCGTGCGGAGACCGTATTTCTTGACGAGATTTTCGCAACGCAGTTTCATTGTCTGTCATTTTACGTCCAGCGAGAGATCCTTGACGAGGTTTCTGACTTCCTCATTGCGGCTTATGAGGTCATCGGCCTTCTCGGAGGGCATATATTTCACATCTTCTTTCTGCTCCTCGGGAATCACCGAAGGAGCGAGCCTGACGGCCTTGTTGCCGATCAGGGCGCAGAACTCGCGCTCCAGGTCACGCAGCACCTTCTCCTCTATCCATTTCTTCTGGGCCTCGTTGGTCACGGAGAACTCCACCAGCACGCGTCCCGGCTCATCGGAAACCGTTATCCCGGATTTGGTGAGAGCGCTGGCCAGACGGGGCTGGGAGGTGAACTTCGACGGAAGCTCGGTCCACTTGGCCCTGATAAGTTCTTCCGAAGGCAGCGCCGTGTCCATCTCCGCCTGCGGGACGACTTCTTCCTGATGTCCGTCCTCGCTCATCAGCGAGCTCAGCGAGAGGCTTGCACCGTTCTTCACCGGACGGCGGCGCGGCTCGCTCCGGACAGCCGCATCCGGACTCGGGGCAAGCCTCTGACTGACGGCCGCATCCGGACCCGAGGATGTCGCGGAGGGCTGCTCAGCCCCGCTCCGGACCGTATCCGCCGGCTTCGGATCCGCAGCGGCTTGGGAGGCCGGAGAGGCGGATGGCTTTTCGGAGGACACAGGCGCGGTTTTGGCCGACTCGGCGGAGACTGACGGCGCAGCGCTGAGGAAAGCGAGCCTCATAAGCGCGTATTCTATGTGCAGACGCTGGTTGGTCGAGGCGCGGTATCCGGCCTCGCACTGGGTCGTGATTCCGAGCGCGTCATAGAGGAACTTCACACTGCATCGAGCCGACTGCTCCGCATAGCGGCTGCGCAGCGACTCCGGCAGATCGAGCAGACTCTCCAGTCCTCCGGTACGGCTCACAAGCAGGTCCCTGAGATGAGAACTCAGAGCGGCGATGAAGTACTGGGCGTTGAATCCCTTGCCGAGCACATCGTCGAATATTTTGAGCGCGGCGGCATAATCCCCCGCGAGGAAGCTGTCCACAAGACGGAAACTGTACTCATAGTCGAGCACGTTGAGGTTGTGCATCACCTCCGATGAACGGATGTCGTTGCCACAGAATGCGACCGTCTGGTCGAATATCGTCAGCGCGTCGCGCATCGCGCCGTCCGCCTTGTGGGCTATGATGTGCAGCGACTCCTCATCGATGCTTACGCCCTCCTTGAGGGCTATATCGCGCAAATTGCGGACTATGTCGGGTATGCTGATGCGCTTGAAATCGTAGGTCTGGCAGCGGCTGAGTATCGTCGGGAGTATCTTGTGCTTCTCGGTGGTGGCCAGGATGAAGATGGCGTGGGCGGGCGGTTCCTCGAGCGTCTTGAGGAAGGCGTTGAAAGCCGCCGGACTCAACATATGCACCTCGTCGATGATATAGACCGAATAACGTCCAAGCTGCGGGGGTATCTGCACCTGATCCATCAGGGCCTTGATGTCCTCCACGCCGTTGTTGGACGCGGCATCCAGCTCGTGTATGCAGTAGGAACGCCCCTCGGCGAAAGAACGGCACGAGTCACACTTTCCGCAAGGCTCGACGTCCGGGCCGGGGTCGGCGCAGTTGATGGTCTTGGCGAATATGCGCGCGGCCGTCGTCTTGCCCACCCCTCGCGGACCGCAGAAGAGGTAGGCGTGGGCCAACTGTCCCCTGAGGATGGAGTTCTTGAGCGTCCGGGCTATGTTGTCCTGGCCTATGAGGGAGGCGAAACTGTCCGGACGGTATTTGCGGGCAGATACGATATAGTCTGACATAGGCTACAAATTTAATGATTAATTCTTAAATTTTCCTGATGATGGAAAGGCCGTCCCGCAGCGGCAGAATGACCACCTCGACGCGGGGGTCCCGCGAGACGGCGGCATTGAATTCTACCAGAGAGCGGGTCTGCGCATCGCGCTCCGGTATCTCGGCATAGACCTTTCCGTCCCAGAGCACATCGTCTGCGACGATGATGCCCCCGTGGCGCAGCAGAGGCAGAGAAAGCTCGTAGTACTCGAGATACTGCCGCTTGTTGGCGTCGATGAAGACGAGGTCGTACTCTCCTTCCAGAGTGCGCAGAGTCTGCAGCGCATCCCCGATATGCAGGCTTATCCTGTCCGAAACTCCGGCCCTCTCCCATCCCTCGCGCATCAGGTCTTCGAGCTCGTCGTTGATTTCGAGCGCATCTATGTGCCCGCCCTCAGGCAGTCCGAGCGCCATACAGGCGCTCGAGTAGCCGGTAAAGGAGCCTATCTCCACGATGCGGCGCGCCCCGCTGATCTCCACCAGCAGCTTGAGCAGCTCCCCCTGCACCGGCCCGGAAAGCATTCTGGGATAGTTGGTCCGGATGTTGGTCTGCTTCTCTATCCAGAGCAGGGCCTCGGAAGGCAGGCTGCTATATTCCGTTATGTACCGGTTGAGCGACGGTTCCATTTCTCCTGTTGAACTTTTTTATCTCCTGCTCCGTGAAGCGGGTATCCATCGGCCCGCTATACTTGACGCTGCGATAGTAATAGAGTTCGTGGCTGTCGGCGGAAATCAGCATCTTGTAGCAGCGGCTTCCGAACGATACCATAGAAGGGACGACGCATATGCCGAGCAGAGTGTCCGGGACTCCGGCGAGATAGAGGGTGTCGATGCGGTCCTCGTCGTTGACACAGATGGTCTTCCCCTTGAACTTGCGCGAGTTGTACCACTTCAGCCCGGCGTATGCCGCCTTGTCGGAAGCCATTGCGTCCTCCACGAAAGCCTGCACTATGTCGACGAAAGCCCCCATAAACATCAGTTCCTTGCCGCTCGGTTCATCGATGCTGGCTATCGGGACGCGGACGACCTCAAATGCTTTCTTGAGATTGTCCTTCTCCTCCTCAGGGCCACCCTTGCTGAGAACGATAAACGCCACCCCGGCATCGGAAGCTATGTTGAGGAAGTAGAGCGAGCTGTCGGTCCTGAGGGATTCGTAATCCTCCGGAGTACAGAATTCGTATGGGGAAATCCTCCACCTGACGGCGATTTCCTCCCTGAACGCAAGGTCAAGGAAAGACGAGCCGCCGATGACCACCTTGGTGGTACGGACCGGGAAATCCTCCAGACGGGCCTTGCGGGTATACAGCTTGCCCTGCCCCGCAGCGCCCTGACAGGCAAGGGCAAGCAGCACCGCAAGGGCCGCCGTCTTGATTATTGAAGTCTTGAATCTCGACATACAGGCACATTCAGACATTTACGAAATCGCGGACATTCTGCGCGGAAATGACCTCGTCGCCGAGAATCAGCAGCCTGTCCACCACATTGTCGAGCTCGCGGATATTGCCCGGCCAGCTCTTGCGGCAGAGCAGCTCCACCGCCTCCGGAGAGAAGCTGCGGGCCTTGCCGCTGTCGTTGTATTTCTCAAGGAAATGCTGTATCAGCATCGGGATGTCGTCCCTCCTCTCGTCCAGTGAAGGGACTCTGATGAGGATGACGCTCAGGCGGTGGTAGAGGTCTTCGCGGAAGTTGCCCTCGTCTATTTCCTTACGGAGATCCTTGTTGGTCGCGGCTATGACCCTCACGTTGACCTCGATGTCCTTGTCGGAGCCCACGCGGGAGAGCTTGCGCTCCTGAAGCACGCGCAGCACCTTGGCTTGCGCGGCGAGGCTCATATCCCCGATTTCGTCCAGGAAGAGGGTGCCGCCGTCGGCCTGCTCGAACTTGCCCTTATGCTGCTTGACGGCCGAGGTGAAAGAGCCTTTCTCGTGTCCGAAGAGCTCGCTCTCTATGAGCTCGCTCGGGATTGCCGCGCAGTTCACTTCGACAAACGGCATAGCGCTCCTGGCGCTGCGCTGGTGCAGGTTGCGCGCCACCAGCTCCTTGCCGGAGCCGTTGGGCCCGGTAATCAGCACTCTGGCGTCGGTCGGGGCGACCTTGTCGATCATCTCCCTGATACGCATCATCGGTGCGGATTCGCCTATCATATCCGCACCGTAGACTTTCTTCTTCAGGACTTTGTTCTGCGTGCTGAGCGTCTGGCGCTCGGCCGCATTCTTGACGGTAATAAGTATCCTGTTGAGGTCCAATGGCTTCTGCACGAAGTCAAAGGCCCCCTTCTTGATACATTCCACCGCCGTGCCGATGTCTCCGTGACCGGAGATCATCACCACTGCCGCATCAATCCCCATCTGCATCAGACGGTCCAGAGTCTCGACCCCGTCCATATTGGGCATCTTGATGTCGCAGAAGATTACGTCATATTTCTCTTTCTCCACTTCTCCGAGCGCGGCGACCCCGTCTTCGGCGGTGTCCACTTCATAGCCCTCGTCGGTGAGAATCTCTTTGAGAGAGTTGCGTATGGCTCTCTCGTCATCAACTATCAATACTCTCATAACGTGCTGACATTTAACCTATTTCCGCTCCGTTGACAAGGCTCTCCTGCGGGGTGATGAAGCGCATCTTGCCGTCGTTCTGCCTTGCCATCAGAATCATCCCCCTGCTCTCTATCCCCTTTATCACGCGGGGCTTGAGGTTGGCGAGTATGCATATCTGCCTGCCGAGCATCTGTTCCGGAGAATAGAACTCCGCGATGCCGGATACGATGACGCGCCGGTCAATGCCGGTATCGATGGTGAGCTTGAGGAGCTTGTCGGTCTTGGGGACTCTCTCCGCCTCGAGGACGGTGGCGGTGCGGATGTCCATTCTGGCGAAATCCTCGAAGCTGCATTCCTCCTTCTGCGGGGTGACGGCCCTCGCGGCCTCGGCCCTGGCGGCCGCTTCCCTCTCGACGCGTATCTTGTCGAGGCGCTCAAGCTGTACGGCTATGGCATCGTCCTCAATCTTCGCGAAGAGCAGTTCCGCCTCGGCGAGGGAATGTCCTGCCGGAAGTATCTGCGGACGGCCCATAACTGCCCAGCTGAGCACCGGCGAAGAGCCGTCGGAGGTTGCCGGACTGCCCGCGAAGCGGGTATGGAGCGCAGCTCCGTCCCTCTCGGGACGATGGTCCGTGCCGGCTTCGAGACCGACTCCCAACATCCTGCGCAGCCGCTCGGCGGCAAAGGGAGTGAAAGGCTCGAAGGCCAGCGCGAGATCGGCGCATATCTGCAGCGAGATGTTGAGTATCGTGGCAGTACGGTCAAGGTCGGTCTTCGCCACTTTCCACGGCTCGGTGTCGGAGATGTACTTGTTGCCGAGCCGGGCTATGGACATCGCGTCCTTGAGGGCCTCACGGAAGTGATACTCCTCTATATTCTTCTCCATCGAAGCCTTCAATACGGGAATCTGCGCGAGCGCTTCCTTGTCGATGTCGAGAAGCGGGCCGCAGGCGGGCACCTTGCCTGCGAAATATTTGTGCGTCAGCACGACGGCGCGGTTGACGAAATTGCCGAACACCGCCACCAGCTCGCTGTTGTTGCGCTGCTGGAAATCCTTCCAGCTGAAGTCGTTGTCCTTGGTCTCCGGGGCGTTGGCGGTGAGCACGTAGCGGAGCACGTCCTCCTTGCCGGGGAAATCCCTGAGGTATTCGTGCGCCCATACCGCCCAGTTGCGGGAAGTGGAAATCTTGTCGCCCTCAAGGTTGAGGAACTCGTTGGCCGGCACGTTCTCCGGGAGGATATAGCCGTCTCCGTAGGCCTTGAGCATAGACGGGAACACGATGCAGTGGAACACTATGTTGTCCTTGCCGATGAAGTGCACAAGCTTCGTGTCGGAGGACTTCCACCACTTCTCCCAATCGTCCGGCAGGAGTTCCTGAGTGTTGGAAATATAGCCTATGGGCGCGTCGAACCACACATAGAGCACCTTGCCCTCCGCCCCCTCGACCGGCACCGGCACGCCCCAGTCAAGGTCGCGCGTGACGGCACGGGGCTGAAGTCCGCCGTCCAGCCAGCTCTTGACCTGTCCGTAGACATTGCTGCGCCATTCCTTGTGGCCGTCGAGTATCCACTCCCGAAGCCACTGTTCATAGTCCTGCAGCGGGAGATACCAGTGCGTGGTCTTCTTCTTGACCGGCACCGCGCCGCTGAGCTTGCTCTTGGGGTTGATGAGCTCCTCCGGACTGAGGGTGCTGCCGCACTTCTCGCACTGGTCGCCGTATGCCCCCTCGGCCCCGCACTTCGGGCAGGTGCCCACGATATAGCGGTCGGCGAGGAAAGCTTTCGCCTCCGGGTCGTAATACTGCTCGCTCTCGCGGGTAATGAACTTGCCCTCGTCGTAGAGCTTGCGGAAGAAGCCGGACGCGTTCTTCTCGTGCACCTTTGAAGTGGTGCGGCCATAGACGTCGAAGTCGATGCCGAGACCGGTGAACGAGTCGCGGATTATGCCGTGGTATTTGTCCACGATGTCCTGCGGAGAGCAGCCGAGCTGCCGCGCCTTTATGGTGATGGGCACGCCGTGCTCATCGGAGCCGCACACGAACAATACGTCTTCCCCTCTCATCCTGAGATACCTGACATAGATGTCGGCGGGCACATATACGCCGGCAAGATGTCCTATGTGCACGGGGCCGTTTGCATACGGCAGCGCACAGGTGACAAGCGTTCTCTTGAATTTCTTTTCCATCATTATATATAAATGTCTATTTGTCTCTTCCAGTCTTCTTCCTGATCCGCGTCTGGGCGTCGCGAAGCGTCTTCATCTCCGAGAGAATTTCCGTCTGCTCAGCCTCAGTCGCGTCCTTGAGCCGCCCCCGGAGCATATTGACCCGGTCCTGCAGCCGCCGCTCCGCATAGATCATTATAGTCTTCGGGAGCTGGCTCACCAGATAAGAGGAGAGGGTCGTCATCGAACTCTTGAACGCACTCACCGACAGAGTGTATTTCTCGGTGGAGAGCGCCGCCGCGACAGAGGCCGTCCTGCGGTCCTGCGAGTCGAGCAGCGCCTTCACTATCCCCTCCTGCGGAAGCCCCTTGTCATAGAGCGCGACGTAAGCGTCATAGACTCCGGCATAGGCGGTATTTGCCATTTTCGTGCCGTCACTCTCAAGCGCGTCGCGGATGAAGTCACAAACGGTCGGCTTATAGTCTTCGTCGCCGCAGTAGTACTCCGAATCGCTCTCGAAATCAAGCTCGTCGCAGCCGTGGTTCAGCAGAAAGTAGAGCAGGTCCCGCTCCGCAGGCGCGAGCGTGCGGTTCTCCTCTGCCCAGAGCTGCACCGGTCCGTCCACAGGGCGCTCGCCCTGAGTCTGAAGCCCCTCTTCCGTGACCTGCCGGCGCTCCTCGCGTGCGGCCTCGCGGCTCCGGTCTTCCTTGATTTTCTGTCTGGTCACAAGGATGCGGTCGAAGAGTATCGAAGCCTCCACATTGAACCTGTCGGCAGTCGCGGCGACGTAGGTGGAGCGTTTGACCGGATCGGGAATCGCCGCAATCGTATCCGCGATGTCGTTGATGAGATTGGCCTTCTTGAGCGGGTCATCGCCCGCCTCCTGAAGCAGAAGCCCTGTCTTGAACGAGATGAAGTCGCGGGCGTTGTCCGCTATGAACTTCTGCACCTCGTCAAGGGTGTGCTTACGGCAGTACGAATCCGGGTCGTCCCCGGCGGGGAGGAGCACAATGCGCACGTTCATCCCCTCCGCGAGCACCATAGTGATGCCGCGCAAGGCGGCGTGTATGCCGGCGGAATCCCCGTCGTACATTATCGTGATATTCCCGGTGAACTTGCGTATCAGCCGTATCTGCTCCACAGTGAGGGAAGTGCCGCAGGAGGCGACCACATTGCGGATGCCCAGCTGGTGCATCATCACCATATCCACGTTTCCCTCCACGAGGATGCAGTCGTCCAGCCGCGACATCTCTCCCTTGGCGAAGTAGATGCCCAGCAGGTTACGGCTCTTGACGTAGATTTCAGTTTCCGGAGAATTGACATATTTCGCCGGGTTGTCGGAGCGCAGGGTGCGTCCGCTGTAGGCGACCACGCGTCCGCTGACGGAGTGGACGGGGAACATCACCCTCTCGCGGAATTTGTCCGTGACGCTGCCGTCCTCGCCACGCACCGCGACGCCGGCGTCTATCAAATATTCCGTCTTGTAGCCGGCGGCCAAAGCCGCATCCACAAGTGCCGTACGCCCGCTCGGAGCCCAGCCCAGACCGAATTTCTCTATCGTCGCGTCTTCAATGCCTCTCCGGCGGAAGTATGCCCGCGCCACATTGCGGCCTTCGGGCGTGTCGAGCTGCGAGATGAAGAACTTCCCCGCAAACTCCGACACCAGAAGCAGGCTCTCGCTCCGCTGCCGGCGCTCGATTTCCTCGGCGCTCTCCTCCTCTTCCTTGATCTCGATATGGTATTTTCTGGCCAGATAGCGCAGAGCCTCCACATAGGAACAGTGCTCCTCCTCCATCACGAAGCCCACGGCCGAACCCGATTTGCCGCAGCCGAAGCATTTGTATATGCCTTTGGACGGAGACACATAGAACGACGGGGTCTTCTCGTTGTGGAATGGGCAGCAGGCCACATAGTTGGCCCCGCGGCGCCTGAGCGTCACGTAGTCGCCGACGACATCCTCGATCCGCGCGGTGTCGAGAATCAGACTGACTGTCTCCTGAGGTATCACGATGCTATCTCACACAGGAACTTGATGCGGACGAGACGGATCTCGTTCTCGTAGTAGTCGGGACCGAGGGCTCTCATCGCTTCCTGAACGTCATCGGAGGTCGCATCCTCCTTGAAGTAATTGTAGATGTCCTCCACGATGTCCGCGTCCAGATTGTCCTCTATATAGTAGTCGAGGTTGAGCTTCATCCCGCTCGCCACGATGGCCTCGATCTCGCCCATCAGTTCCTCCATATCCATATTGCGCGCCTGTGCGATGTCTTCCAGGGACATCCTGCGGTCGATGCTCTGGATGATGAACGGCTTGTCGGCCGACTTGTTGGGGGCAGACTTCACCACAAAGTCGTCGGGACGCTCTATGTCGTTCTCCTCCACATACTTGGCAATCAGCTTTATGAACTCTCCGCCGAACTTACGGGCCTTGCCCTCCCCGACCCCCTGACAGTTCTTGAGCTCATCGAAAGTCTCGGGATAGAGGATGGACATATCCTCGAGCGCAGGGTCTCCGAAGATGATCCAAGGCTGCAGCTTGAGCCTGCGCGAGAGATCCTTGCGCAGGTCCTTGAGCATCGCGAGCAGAACGGGGTCGCCCCCGCCTCCTGAGCGCATCGCGGCGGAAGCCGCAGCCGTCTCGTCATCCTCCTCGTCCTCGGCCTCTCCGCTTCCGGAGAAGACCCTGTCCTCCACGAGCTCCATCTTCCACGGCTCGGCGGCGAACTTGCGCCCGAGATCGGTGGCGAAGATGAGTCCGTAGGTCTCAATCTCCTTGCCCAGCAGCCGGGCTATGAGGCCCTGATGGATGACGGTGGCCCAGAACTTCTCGGAATGCGCCTTGCCGGCGCCGAAAAACTTGAGCCCGTCGTGCCTGTACGACTTGATGATCGAGTTGGACACGCCGGCAAGGATATTGGCGAGATGGTCTATCTTGAACCTCTCCGGGAGAGACTCCACAAGCTCTATCACGAGCTTCATCTCTTCGCGTCCGTCGAATGTCGGCTTCGGATGCAGGCAGTTGTCGCAGCACTGGCAGTTCCGCTCGCCGTACTCCTCACCGAAATAATTGAGCAGCAACTTCCTGCGGCATTGTCCGGACTCGGCGTAGGCCATCACTTCGGAGAGCAGCTGTCGGCTGATCTCCTGTTCGGAGACCGGTTTCCCCTGCATAAATTTCTCCAGTTTCCGGATATCCTTGTAACTGTAGTATGCGATGCAGTTGCCTTCCTGGCCGTCGCGTCCGGCACGTCCGGTCTCCTGATAATAGCTCTCTATGCTCTTGGGGATGTCGTAGTGTATCACGAAACGCACGTCCGGCTTATCGATGCCCATCCCGAACGCGATGGTGGCGACTATCACGTCGACGTCCTCCATCAGGAAGCGGTCCTGATTCTCCGCACGGGTCTTGGCGTCCAGCCCGGCGTGGTAAGGCAGAGCCTTGATGCCGTTGACGCAGAGAAGCTCCGCAAGCTCCTCGACCTTCTTGCGGCTTAGGCAGTAGATGATGCCTGACCTGCCCTGGTTCTGCCTTATATATTTGATGATGTCCTTCTCCGGCTCGGTCTTGTCGCGGATTTCGTAATAGAGGTTCGGACGGTTGAACGAAGACTTGAAGACCGTGGCGTCCGGGATTCCGAGATTCTTGAGTATGTCACTCTGCACCTTCGGGGTCGCCGTGGCGGTGAGCGCGATTACGGGCGCTCTGCCTATCTGGTCCACAAGAGAGCGTATCCGCCGGTACTCCGGGCGGAAGTCGTGCCCCCACTCGGAGATGCAGTGCGCCTCGTCCACGGCATAGAACGAAATCTTGACCTCCCTGAGCAAGGCTATGTTCTCCTCCTTGGTGAGGGACTCCGGAGCGACATAGAGAAGCTTCGTCCTGCCGGAGAGCAGGTCCGCCCTCACCTCTTCGGTCTGCTGTCTGGAGAGCGAGGAGTTGAGAAAATGCGCTATGCTGGATGACCCGGACTCGAAACCGCGCAGCAGATCCACCTGATTCTTCATCAGGGCAATCAGAGGAGATATGACAATCGCCGTGCCGTCCATCAGGATGGCAGGCAACTGGTAGCAGAGGGATTTGCCGCCTCCGGTTGGCATCAGCACGAAAGCGTCGCCGCCGTCCAGAAGGTGATTGATGATCCGCTCCTGATCCGCCTTGAACGAATCGTATCCGAAGAACTCCTTGAGTGTCCCGTGTATCTGTGCCGAGTCCGGTTTCATAGGTCAATCCAATGTGTGTATCGCAAGTCCCGACCGGAGCTTGGGCTCGAACCAGGTGGTCTTCGGAGGCATTATCTTGCCGCTGTCGGCGATGTTGATGAGCTGCCTCATAGACACCGGGTACAGGGCGAACGCCACCTTCATCTCCCCGTCGTCCACACGGCGTTTAAGCTCGCCGAGGCCTCTGATGCCGCCTACGAAGTCGATGCGCTTGTCGGTGCGCAGATCCTTGATGCCCAGCAGGCTGTCCAGCACCAGATTGGAGAGCACGGTCACGTCCAGCACCCCTATAGGGTCGGAGTCATCGTAGCGTCCCGGCTTTGCGGTGAGGGAATACCAGCGTCCGTCAAGATACATCGAGAAGTTGTGCAGAGCCTGAGGGTGATATGTCTCCTCCCCCTTGAGCTCCACTTCGAAGTCGCGGGACAGTCTCCGGAGAAACTCCTCCGGGCTCATTCCGTTGAGGTCGCGGACGACTCTGTTGTAGTCGATTATCCTGAGCTGGCTCTCCGGGAAGCAGACTGCCATAAAGTAGTTGTACTCTTCCGCCCCGGTATGGTGCGGGTTCTGCGCGCGCTTCTCCGCCCCGACCCTCGCCGCCGCGGCCGTGCGGTGGTGCCCGTCGGCGACATAGAAAGCGTCCACCTCATCGGCGAATATCTTTGTGATGCGCCCTATCGTCCCTTCGTCGTCGATAATCCAGAATTCGTGTCCGAAACCGTTCTCGTCTGTGAAGCGGTACTCGGACGGGCGGGACGCCGCATCCGAGACTATGGCGGCGAGAGCGCCGTTGTCCTTATAGGAGAAGAAGACGGGCTCGATGTTGGCATTCTGGATGCGCACGTGCACCATACGGTCATCCTCCTTGTCCTTGCGGGTGAGCTCGTGCTTCTTGATGACCCCTGAGGCGTAGTCATCGGTATGCGCACAGAGCACGAGGCCGTACTGCGTACGGTCGCCCATCGTCTGCGCATAGACATAGTAGCACGGCTTGGCATCCCGCCTCAGCCAGCCGCGCTCCCGCCAGAGGCGGAAGTTCTCCACCGCCCGGTCATAGACCCTCGGGTCGTGGTCGGGCAGGATGGGGTCGAAGTCTATCTCGGGCTTGGTGATGTGCAGGAGAGACTTCTCGCCGGCCATCTTCAGGGCTTCCTGCGAGTTGAGGACGTCATAAGGGGGCGCAGCCACCTCGGTGACGATGTCTTTGGGCGGGCGCAATGCCGCGAAAGGTTTGATGCGTACCATAATAAATTCTCTTGAAATCCGTATCCGAAGATAGTGACTATTTATTTAGAAAGCAAATAAAAAAGGAGACCCCTCAGGCCTCCTCCTCTTCGTATATCACCTCTTCCTCTTCGCTGTCATCATCTTCGTCCTCCCCGTCGTCTCCGTCATCGTCATCATCTTCGTCCCCGTCGTCCGCAAGAGCCTCGCCCGGAAGGCGTCTCCTCTCGGCCGGAAGATCCTCGAAGGCCACATAGCCGTTCTCGAACTCGAGAGGCACCGGGCCCTTGGACTCGACAAGCCTCGGAAGGGTCACGTTCCGGTCGGAGGCCTCACCCTCGAGGGTGACGACAACGCTCTTTCTGGCCTGTATGTCGTAGAAATAGATGAAACTCGCGACCCCGGCCTTGACAGTGTCAGCGATGCTGACGGCATCGACGGCACCGTAACCTATGTCCATCAGGGCATATCGGGCCACCACCTGTCCCCCGGCGTCCAGCGCCTTGAAGAGTATCGGCTGGTCCACCGGAAACTCCAGGTCGGAACGCAGCTGCTTGTGGAACGTGTAGAGCGAATTCTCGCCGTTGACGAGATATACTCTGTAAAAGCCCTTTATCCCCTGCAGGGTGATTCTGTATTTGTAAACCATATTGCGAAGATACTAATTATTCACTAATTTTGGTGAGCAATGATGGCAAATGATACATACAGGAGCATAGCCAAGCCGTCAGAGGGACTGTTCAGGGACAAGGGCAGCCGCTTCATCGCGCTTGCCTACCCGGTGGAGAGCGAGGCGAGGGTCAAGGAACTGCTCGCAGCCCTGAAGAAGGAATACCACGACGCGAGACACCATTGCTTCGCCTACAGGCTGGGAGCGGACGGCGGGCAATGGAGAGCCAGCGATGACGGAGAGCCGTCCGGCTCGGCAGGCAGGCAGATCCTCGCCCAGATAGACTCCTCCGCCCTCAGTGACACTCTGGTGGCGGTGGTCCGCTATTTCGGCGGCATCAAGCTGGGCATCCCCGGGCTGATCCGGGCCTACAGGGCCGCCGCCGCAGACGCGCTTGCCGCAGCCTCCGTCACGGAGAAGATTGCCGGGGAATGGCATCGGCTCGACTTCGCCTACGCCTCGCTCCCCTCCGTGATGAAACTCATCAAAGACCTGTCCCTGCCGCAGCGAGGGCAGTCTTTCGGGGCCGAATGCTCGGTCGAAGTGTTCGTGAGGCTCTCCCTCGAGCAGGATTATTGCGAAAGATTAAAAAAAATAGATATCTTTACCGGACATTAAAAACTAATTAATCTATGGCCAAATTACATATCTTCAACGCCGGGCCGTGCCTGCTTCCTCAGGTTGCCGTCGACAACGCGATCGAAGCCCTCAAGGACTTCAAGGGCACGGGGGTTTCTCTGATTTCCATCTCCCACCGCACCAAGGGCTGGGAGGAGACGATGGACGAGTGCAGGGCGCTCTGGAAAGAACTCCTCAACATCCCCGACACCCACGAGGTCGTCTTCCTCGGGGGCGGCGCGAGTCTGGAGTTCCTCTATGTGGCGATGAACTACCTCGAACACAAGGCCGGTTACCTCGACACCGGAGTCTGGGCACACAAGGCCCTGAAGGAAGCAAAAGGGCTGGGAGATGCGGTCGCCGTGGCCTGCTCTGCCGACAAGAACTACTCCTATATCCCTAAAGGGTATGTGATTCCGACTGATCTGGACTATTTCCACATCACCACCAACAACACCATCTACGGCACCGAAATCCGCGAAGACATAGACTGTCCGGTGCCGCTCATCGCCGATATGTCCTCCGACATCCTCACGAGGAGAGTGGACGTCAGCAAATACGCGCTCATCTACGGCGGCGCGCAGAAGAACGCCGGCCCTGCGGGCGTGGCGTTCGCCATCATCCGCAAGGATTCGCTCGGCAAGGTGAGCCGCTACATCCCTACTATGCTGGACTACCGCGTGCACATCGACAAGAAGTCTATGTTCAACACGCCTCCGGTATTCTCCATCTTCGTGATGAACGAGACCCTCAAGTGGCTCAAGGGCATAGGAGGAGTGGACGCGATACACGAGATCGACGTCCGGAAGGCCGAGACCCTCTATGCGGAGATCGACCGCAACTCCCTCTTCACCGGCACCGCGGCCAAGGAGGACCGCTCGATAATGAACGTATGCTTCGTTATGGCTCCGGGACGCGAGGCTCTGCAGGACGAGTTCCTCGAGTTCTCAAAGACCAAGGGCATCGTGGGCATCAAGGGACACCGCTCGGTGGGCGGATTCCGCGCCTCCCTCTACAACGCCTCCACCCAGGAGGATGTCGAGGCTCTGGTGGCCTGTATGCGGGAATTCGAAAGTCTCCACAAGTAGAAGCATTATTTCTTATGAAAGTTCTTCTTGCAACCCAGAAGCCGTTCGCCGCAGCAGCTGTGGCGGGCATCAGAGAAATAGTGGAGGGCGCAGGCTATGAGCTGGCGCTCCTTGAGAAATACGCCGGACAGCCGGAGCTGGTGGCCGCCGTCGCCGATGCCGACGCGCTGATCGTGCGCTCCGACAAGGTGACCGCCGAAGTGGTCGAAGCCGCGAAGCATCTCAAGATTGTGGTGCGTGCCGGAGCGGGATTCGACAACCTCGACCTCGCCGCCTGCACGGCCCGCGGAGTGGTCGCGATGAACACCCCGGGACAGAATTCCAACGCCGTGGCGGAACTCGCCATAGCTCTTATGATCTATATGGCGCGCACGCAGTTCACCCCGGCCACGGGCTCGGAAATCCAGGGCAAGACCCTCGGCATCCAGGCTTTCGGCAATGTCGGAAGACTCGTGGGGGCCAAGGCAAAGGCGCTCGGGATGACAGTCAAGGCCATCGACCCGTTCCTGAAGAGGGAGCAGATTGCTGAAGGCGGCGCCGAGCCTGTGGAGAGCGTGGAGGAGCTCTACGGAAGCTGCGACTATGTCAGCGTCCACATCCCCGCCACTCCGCAGACCGTAGGCTCGATAGGCTACGACCTCATCAAGTCTATGCCTAAGGGCGCTACGCTGGTCAACACCGCCCGCAAGGAGGTCATCGACGAAGCGGGGCTGGAGAAGGCCCTTGAAGAGAGGCCCGACCTGAAGTACGCCACCGACGTGGCCCCGGACAATCTCGCCGTCCTCAAGGAGAAGTTCGGCCTCAGGGTCTTCGCCACTCCTAAGAAGATGGGTGCGCAGACGGCTGAAGCCAACGTCAACGCCGGCCTCGCCGCCGCAAGGCAGATTGTCGCCTTCTTCAAGGAAGGGTGCAGAAAGTTCCAGCTGAACAAGTAGTCAGATATAGTTTAAGTTCAGGGGAGGGTGACCAAAAAGGGTCATCCTCTTTTTTTTAGGTACGGAGCTTCACTGCGGCTGCAGCTTGCCTCTGAGAGGACTCCGCTCACTTCGTTCGCTCCGGCCCCTCCCATCGTCATCTGCGTCATCGCTGCGCGATGACTTGCTGCCGACGGGCCCCGCCCCCTACCCGAGTCCGGGGGTGGACACGCCTCTCAGAGGCAACAGCAGACCGCTTTGCTGCGCTCCGCACCCTTCACTGCTATATTATTACAATTCCTTGCGCCAGCGGGCGAGAGGGATGCCGAGCTGGCCACGGTACTTGGCGATGGTGCGGCGGGCGACCTTGTAGCCGTGCCTGCCCATCTCGACGACAAGCTGCTCGTCGGTCAGCGGCTTGCGCTTGTCCTCGGCGTCGATGCATTCCTGAAGCACCTTCTTGAGCTCCCTCGTGGAGACCTCCTCTCCCTCCTTGTTCTCCATACCTTCGGAGAAGAAATACTTGAGAGGGAAGATACCGAAATGCGTCTCGATATACTTGCTGTTCACGACTCTGGATATCGTGGAGATGTCGAATCCGGTCTTCTCGGCTATATCCTTGAGAACCATCGGCTTGAGCTTGGTCTCATCGCCTGTCTCGAAGAAGTCGTGCTGGTATTCCAGTATTGCTCCCATTGTCCGGCTCAGGGTGTTCTGACGCTGTTTGAGAGCTTCCACGAACCACTTGGCGGAGTCCAGCTTCTGGCGCACGAACGTGGCCGCCTCTTTCTGCGCCCTCTCGGAAGAGCCCTTGGCGGAGAGCAGCAAATCGGCATATTTGCGGTTGACCCTAAGCTCCGGTACTGAAAATCTCGGCATAGTGAAACTCAGCTCCCCGTCATTGTCTTCCAGAATGAAATCCGGGACAATCTGCTGAGCCTGGTCTTCATAGCTGTCGCCGGCATCTCCTCCCGGCGAGGGGTTGAGCCGCACGATACGTGCCATAGCCTTCTTGAGTTCATCCTCGCTGATTCCCAGACGGGAGCTTATCTTCTTGAAGTGCTTGTTGGAGAATTCGGTGAAACATTCGTTCAAAATCCGTATGGCGTTCACCACGTCCGGAGTCTGCCTGCAGGCTCGGAGCTGCAGCAGGAGGCACTCCCGGAGATCTCTTGCGCCGATGCCCGTAGGCTCGAAATCCTGCACGACGGCGAGCATCTCCTCGACTTCCCCCGCATCGGTCTCGATGCCGGCGCGGAACGCCATATCGTCCACAAGCGACTCGATGTCCCTGCGCAGATAGCCGTCCTCGTCGAGCGAACCTATTATGAATGCCGCGATGTCGTGCTGGCGGGGCGAGAGATTGCGGCAGCCCAGTTGTTCCATAAGGCTCTGGGTGAAGCTGCTGCGCACAGAGAAAGTATTATATTCAGGTCGCGGATCCTTGCCCCAGTTGCTGACCTTCGTCCTATAGGAGGGAATGTAGTCATCGTCCTTGAGCTCGTCCAGCGACACGTCCCTCGCTTCCTCCGGACGGTCAGGGTCAGGACTGTCGTCGAGCACCGGATTCTCCTCTATTTCGCTGCGTATGCGCTGCTCAAGATCCTGAATAGGAAGCTCGATGAGCTTGATAGTCTGAATCTGCAGCGGCGACAGCTTCTGGGTCTGCTTTATTTCGAGGCCCTGCTTGATCATCTGGCCCGGTCAGTTTCTATGTCAGTGCCGGACTCCTGCCCGCCAAGGTCCGGCGACCCGAGCGATGGATAGCGGAACTTGTCCCTGACTATGAAAGCATCCGGGAAATCCGGCTTAAGTATCCTCAGAAGCCTCTCCGCCTCGACTCTGGTGCGCAGATTGCCAGCCGAGACCTTGAAATTGGGGGCGGAAAAAGTCCTGTATACCGGAATGTTCGGATAGAGGGAATGGAATCTCGACATCAGCGCGAGCGATGCCTCGCGGGCAGTCCTGCCGCTGTCCAGGAACAGACGTATCCGGTATCCGCTGACGGTCTTGCCGGCGCCGGATGCGGTCTGGTCGTTGAGCGCGGCGCGCACTTCGGGGCTCTGACGGACTATGACGTTCTCCGGAAGAACGGAAAATATGTCCTTCCCGTAGAGGGTCGAATCTATCTGGACTTCAAGTCCGGCATACTCCGTCTCCTCGGGCAGACTCTGGGCACGGAGCGGCACAGAGGCGAGAGCAGTCAGGACAATTATGGCAAGCAGCGGGCGTTTCATATATTGTCTATTAACGAACTGAGCGGTATGTCCTTGTATTCCACCGTCTTGCCCATCCCGCCGCGCAGGGCGAGCCTGGCGCTGACCGATATGGTGACCTGGCTGTAGTCCACCTCGTTGCTGAGGAGCTTGAGCAACTGGAAAGGGTTGAAACCTTCGGCTATCTCCCCTTTGAGCGGAACCGTATATGTCTTGTCGGTGCGGGCCGCAACCATCAGCTGGTCTGAACTCAAGTGCACCGCCTCCTGCTCGCGCATCTTGAGAGTGGCGTGCAGATCCGTCACTTCGAAGCCCACCGTAGGGTTGTGCACGCCGACTTCCACCAGCGCGGTGATGCCCGAAAGGCCCTGCGGCGCAATGGAGACAATCTTGAATGACGTCACGCTGATATCCTTCACCTTCCCGCCGCAGGATGACAGCAGGACAAGGAAAACAGCGAGAAATATGGGCCTTAACCTCTCCATACAGACCACAAATATACGAAAAATCTATATCTTTGCCCCGCGTTATGAACAAGGTGTATATAGAAACTTACGGCTGCCAGATGAATGTGGCGGATACTGAAATCGTCTTCTCGATACTCGGGAAGGCGGGATATTTCAGGACTGAAGACATCGGTGAGGCAGACATAATAATGGCCAACACCTGCTCGATCCGCGACAATGCCGAGCAGAGGATATGGGGACGCATCGACTTCTTCAATCTCCAGAAGCGCAGCCGTCCGCAGGTGGTGGTGGGGATACTCGGATGTATGGCGGAGCGCCTCAAGGATGAGCTGCTCGAATCGGGCAAGGTCGACGTGGTGGCCGGCCCTGATGCCTACCGCAGGCTGCCGGAGCTGCTGGGAGCCGCGCTCGAAGGGCATCCGCAGATTGATACGATGCTCTCGCGGGAGGAGACCTACGGGGACATTTCCCCGGTGCGTCTGGACCGGGGCGGAGTGTCTGCGTTCATCTCGATAATGCGCGGATGCAACAACGCCTGCTCCTATTGCGTGGTGCCCTACACCAGAGGCGCGGAGCGCAGCCGCGACCAGCATACCATAGTCAGGGAAGCCTGCGAGTGCTTCCGCGCGGGCTACAAGGAAATAACCCTGCTCGGGCAGAACGTGGACTCGTACCGCTTCGAGGATATGGACTTCGCCGCGCTGCTCACGGCGGTCGCGGAGGCGGTGCCGGAGCTGCGCATCAGATTTTCCACCTCCAACCCGCAGGACATCTCGGACTCGGTGCTCACGGCTATGGCCTCGCATCCCAATATCTGTCACCACATCCATCTCCCGGTACAGTCCGGATCCGACAGGATTCTCGAGAAGATGCGCCGCCGCTACAGCCGCGAATGGTATCTAAGTCGCGTGGACAGGATCAGGGAAGTGATTCCCGACTGCGCCATCACGACCGACGTCATCGCGGGCTTCTGCTCGGAGACCGAGGAAGACCATAAAGACACCCTCAGCCTCTTTGAGAAGGTGGGCTTCGACGCGGCGTATATGTTCTATTATTCCGAGCGCCCGGGCACGCTGGCCGCGAAGAAATATCCCGACGATGTGGACATCGCGACCAAGACGCGCCGTCTGGAGGAGATTATCGCGCTGCAGAACCGTCTCTCTCTCGAGAGCAACCGCCGCGATGTAGGCAAGCGCTTCCGCGTACTGGTGGAGGGTCCTTCGAAGAAGAATCCTGACGAACTGTGCGGGCGCAACTCCCAGAACAAGATGTGCGTCTGGCCGGACAAGCTCCACAAGGCCGGCGACTATGCGGAAGTGGCAGTTGTCGACTGCACCCAGGCCACGCTCCTCTGCCGGGAAGATTCCCGATTATGATGCGGACTTGTCAGTCAGGCCCGGGGGCCGGGCAAAAAAATTCGGGGAGCTTACCTCAAGTGAAGTAAACTCCCCGAACTGTCATATTACGCGCCTGCGCGCCGTCAAGTCTGTTAGCTGAAGTCCGGCTGAGGGCCGTCCTCGCCGCCCTGAGGGCCTTGCGGCTCCTGCGGGCCCTGCGGGCCTTCAGGACTCTGGGCGCCGCCCTGCGCGGCCTTGGCCATATCCTCTGACGCTGCGTGCCAAGCGGCCTCAAGCTCGGAGTTGTATCTGTCGATGTCGGCGAGGTTCTTCTCGTCCACGGCCTTCTTCAGGCCTTCGCAGGCTGACTCGATTGCGGAACGCTTCTCGGACGGAATCTTGTCGCCGTATTCCTTAAGGTTCTTCTGGGTCTGGAAGACCATAGAATCCGCGTTGTTGAGTTTGTCGGCCTTCTCCTTCTCGGCCTTGTCGGCAGCCTCGTTGGCCTTGGCCTCGTCACGCATCCTCTGGATTTCGGCGTCGCTCAGGCCGCTGGAAGCCTCGATGCGGATGTGCTGCTCCTTGCCGGTAGCCTTGTCCTTGGCGGACACGGAGAGGATACCGTTGGTGTCAATGTCGAAGGAAACCTCAATCTGAGGCACTCCACGAGGGGCCGGCGCGATGCCGTCGAGGTGGAACACTCCGATCTGCTTGTTGTCCTTGGCCATCGGACGCTCGCCCTGAAGTACGCGCACCTCAACTGAAGGCTGGTTGTCGGCTGCGGTCGAGAACACCTGATCCTTGTGGACAGGGATGGTCGTGTTGGACTCGATGAGCTTGGTCATCACGCCGCCGAGGGTCTCGATGCCGAGAGAGAGCGGGGTCACGTCAAGCAGAAGGACATCCTTCACGTCGCCAGCAAGCACACCGCCCTGGATGGCTGCGCCTATGGCTACCACCTCGTCCGGGTTGACGCTCTTGTTAGGCTCCTTGCCGAAGAAGTTCTTGACGAGCTCCTGTACCTTAGGGATACGGGTCGAACCGCCGACGAGCAGGACTTCATCGATGTCGCTTGCGCTCAGGTGAGCGTCGGCGAGCGCCTTGCGGCAAGGCTCGATGGACCTCTGGAAGAGGTCGTCGCAGAGAGCCTCGAACTTGGCGCGGGTAAGCGTCTTGACAAGGTGCTTAGGCATACCGTCCACCGCAGTGATATAAGGCAGGTTGATTTCTGCGCTCGCGGCGCTTGAAAGCTCAATCTTGGCCTTCTCGGCCGCTTCCTTGAGCCTCTGGAGAGCCATAGGGTCCTTCTTGAGGTCGATGCCGCCGTTGTCGGTGGCGAACTCGCGGGCGAGCCACTCTATGATGGCCTGGTCGAAGTCGTCGCCGCCGAGGTGGGTGTCGCCGTTGGTGGACTTCACTTCGAACACTCCGTCACCCAGTTCGAGGATGGAGATATCGAAAGTGCCGCCGCCGAGGTCATAGACAGCGACCTTCATATTCTTGCTCTTCTTGTCCAGACCATAGGCAAGCGCGGCGGCCGTAGGCTCGTTGATGATTCGCTTGACGTCGAGTCCGGCGATTTTACCGGCCTCCTTGGTGGCCTGACGCTGAGAGTCGGAGAAATATGCAGGGACGGTGATGACCGCCTCGGTGACTTCCTGACGGAGATAGTCTTCAGCGGTCTTCTTCATCTTCTGAAGGATGATGGCCGAAATCTCCTGCGGAGAATACATACGTCCGTTGATGTCCACACGCGGGGTGTTGTTGTCGCCGCGGACCACATTGTACGGCACGCGGGCGATTTCCTTGCCCACCTGATCATATGTCTCACCCATAAATCTCTTGATTGAGAATATGGTGTTCTTCGGGTTGGTGATGGCCTGACGCTTGGCAGGATTGCCCACCTTGCGCTCGCCGTTCTCCGTAAACGCCACTACTGATGGAGTGGTGCGTGCACCTTCATCATTGATGATTACGGTAGGCTGGTTGCCTTCCATAACGGCCACACAGGAGTTCGTGGTGCCGAGGTCAATTCCGATAATCTTTCCCATATCTGTTCTTGTTTTATAATTATCTGTTGTTCCGCCTGCCGCTCCGGGCAGGACGACAGACATATCTTCAAAAGTTCTGCCACGGACAAATCAATGACAAAATGTCAAAAAAGGCCCGGAAGCCTTGAGACTCCCGAGCCCTGTAAACTGTCATCGACACTTGTCTATTCGACGAACGCGACTATCTCGCCCTTGACGACCGGCTTGCCCTGAGGGGCGGTGACAGCCACGATGCGGCCGCTCACGGCAGGAAGAATCTCCTCCATCCCGTAGTAGGTCTGCACATAGCCGCAGGCCTCCCCCGCCTTGACGGCGGTGCCCGCGACCGGTGCCGTAGAGGCGTCCTCTACATCTATCTGCCAGAGCATCCTGCCCTTGGCGGGAGCCTGCAGAGGGGTGGCCTTGGGGTACTTCTCCACATATTTCTCTATGTCGAACTCCGGCATCTCGACCACCGGACGCTTGACCGCTATCGGTGCTCCGGCCTTTGCCCTGAGTTCTTCGAGTTCCTTGTTGAAACGCTCCTTGGCGACTCCGCTGCGGTAGTCGCGGTACTGCCTCTCGTGCATCGCAAGCTCGAAGAGTTCCTCGTCATCCTGCCCGCAGTCCCAGCCCTCGTCCTTCATCATCCGGCGGAACTTCGGAAGTTCATCCGGATACTCGCTTTGCGGGTCGCCGGTGTAGAACTCCATCCCCTTCTCCGCCGCAAGAGCGACGATCTCCGGCGCGAGCTTGCCCGGAAGCGTACCCATCCTGCCGAGAATCATCCCCCAGGTGTCCTTGTCGATGCTGCTGAAGCGAGGCTTGTTCTGGCTCAGCGCGAGGAGGTTCATCAGGGCTGTGTTCTTGACATACTGGCTGAACGGGGTCACGAGAGGAGGATAGCCGAGCTTCGGCCAGACGAACTCCACTTCGTTGAACAGCTTTACCATCAAAGTGTCGAGGCTGCTCTCCGGCTTGCCGTTCGCACGCTCGGAGGCGTTGATCGCGGCCTTGAAGCCCTTGAGGTCAGCCATCATCGAACCCATCATCCCGCCCGGCAGACCGCAGCCCACGAGCAGCGAGGTCATCAGCGAATTGCTCGGGTTTATCCAGTAGCCGAGGAAGTCGTCTATGAACTCCTGCGTGAGGCGGCGCACCTCCATATAGGCGTCCATATTGATGTCCTTGACGGTGAATCCGTCGGCGCGCAGCATCTGCTGGATGGTAATCACGTCCGGGTGGACCTTGCCCCAAGCGAGCGGCTCCACCGCCACGTCGATGTAGTCAGCGCCGGCGCGGGCGACCTCCAGCATCGATGCGGGAGAGAATCCGGGACCGCAGTGTCCGTGGTACTGTATCTTGATGTGCGGGTATTTCTTCTTGATGTCAGATGTGAGCTCCGCGAGAAAAGTCGGGCGGCCTACGCCTGCCATATCCTTGAGGCAAATCTCATCCGCACCGTATTCCACGAGGTGCTCAACCACGCCCAGATAGTACTCCACCGTATGGACCGGAGAGTGGGTGATGGAAAGGGCGGCCTGTGATATCATCCCGGCCTTCTTGGCATACTCGATGGAGAGCTTGAGATTGCGATGGTCGTTGAGTCCGCAGAACGAGCGGGCGATGTCCGTGCCCTGAGCTTTCTTTACCTTGAACATAAGTTCACGCACGTCCGCCGGCACCGGATTCATACGCAGGGCGTTGAGACCGCGCTCAAGCATATGGGTCTGCAGACCGGCCTTGCGGAAAGGCGCGGTCCACTTGCGCACTGAAACGTTAGGGTTCTCCCCGTAGAGGAGATTCACCTGTTCGAACGCACCTCCGTTGGTCTCCACGCGGTCGAAGCAGCCCATATCGATGATTGCCGGGGCCACCCTTACAAGCTGGTCAACTCGCGGCTGATATTTGCCGGAGGACTGCCACATATCCCTATAGACGAGGGAGAACTTTATTTCCTTTGCCATATTTCTGACTTTAGCCATTCTTCAGCACGCAAAGATAATCGTTTTTCTCAATTACTCAATTTATGTGTCAGGGGCTCTTGCACAGACGAAAATTCTTCGTATCTTTGCAATCCTATTGAACACGGTGCGATTAGTTCAGTTGGTAGAGCACCAGATTGTGGTTCTGGTTGTCGTGGGTTCGAGCCCCACATCGCACCCAAAGAGAGAGGGTGACCAAAAAGGGTCATCCTCTTTTTTTAGGTACGGAGCTTCACTGCAAGCTGCAGCTTGCCTCTGAGAGGACTCCGCTCACTTCGTTCGCTCCGGCCCCTCCCATCGTCATCTGCGTCATCGCTGCGCGATGACTTGCTGCCGACGGGCCCCGCCCCCTACCCGAGTCCGGGGGTGGACACGCCTCTCAGAGGCAACAGCAGACCGCTTTGCTGCGCTCCGCACCCTTCACTGCTATGTATTTCCGTATGTTATGGGCCACGGCCACGAGCCCGAACTCTATGTTGACCTTCGTGTTGGACTTCAGACGGAAGCGCTTGAAGCCGTGGTTGACCTCAATGACGCGCCGATCCGACCTTCAGGAGCATCCTGGGATTGTAGGATTTAAAGACCACCTTTGCCATTGCGTGATAGAAACTATTGTTTTATGACTGCAGCTACAAGATAATAATAATCTGTCACAAAAGCAATAGCTATTTCGATGATTATAAAAGAAATAGCTATTCTATTTGCTCTTTAGGCAAGGCGTAGATGCCGGGCAGGCAGCGGACTTCGGAGAGCGTGTCCACCCCCGGACCCGGGCAGGGGGCGGGGCCCGCAAGATGCGAGTTCTGCCTCGGCAGGACGAAGCGGATTGTGGGAGGGGCCGGAGTGAAGCAAGTCGCAGACTTGCGAACGGAGTCTCTCCGAAGTCTGCTGCCTGACGGCTCGAAGCCTATAATATAAGAGAGAGAGGGTGGCTAACCAGTCTTTCGACTTTTTAGTCAGCCCCCTCTCTTTTCTCTTATCGGTAATCGACTATTCCACGATGTCGGCCTGCCCGGCGACCTTGCCGACCTTGGCCAGCTCAACGTCGAAGATGAGCGTGGAGTAGCCCGGGATGGCGCTGTTGCCCTGCTCACCGTAGCCGAGAGCCGAAGGAATATAGAGCCTGATCTTGCCTCCCTCACCGATGAGCTGGAGACCTTCGCTCCATCCGCTGACGACCTGATTGAGGGTGAACTTGACCGGCTCGGCAGTCTCGGAAACCTCGTCAAACACTTCCCCGTCGGTCAGAGCGCCCTTGTAGCGGACCCAGACGGTATCGACCTCGCTCGGCTTGACGTCATTGCCTGCCTCGATTATGGTATACTGAAGGCCCGAGCCGGTGACATTGACTCCGGACTTCTTGGCATTGGAAGCAAGGAACTTCTCCTCCTTCTCCTTATTGATGAGTGAGGTGTAGTTGTGCCTCTGCTCAAGATAGCCGTTGAAAGCTTCATTCATCGTGTTAGGGTTGACCCTGAACTGCTTGACGAAATCTTCGGAACGGAAGTTGCCCTTGGCCTTGAGGAAATCCTTGATACCCTCCACGATGGTGTTGTAGCTGAGATCGTCACCGAAATCGTAGTTCTTCATAAAGCTGCCGAACTGGATGCCGAGCAGATATGCCACTGAGTCCTTCTGCGCCCTTGACGGCTTGTAATCGGCGGCTTTCTTGACCACAGGAACCGCCTCGTCCCCATCTGCCTGTGCGGCAGGAGCCGCTCCGTTGCAGGCGACAAGTGAAACGCCCGCAACGAGGGCTGCAAATACTTTGTACATTTTCATACTAACTAAAATGATGTTTTTAAAAAAATTCCTACAATTCCCAGGCCAGTGCGGACGCGCCCAGAATGGCAGCGTCGGACTCCTTGAGCTGGGAGAACATAATCTTTATCTTGCCCCTCCACTGCTTGAGCAGGTTGTCCTCCATAGCCTCGTGCATCGGCTCATAGAGGAATTCCTTGGCCCTGGCCAGCCCGCCGAAGAGCACTATCGCTTCCGGAGCGCTGAATGCCACGAAGTTGGCGAGACTGTGCCCGAGGACTCTTGCCGTATAGTCAAACACCCTCAGGGCGAGAGCGTCACCCTCCTTGGCGGCATCATAGATGTCCTTGGAACTGATGTCGACGATCTCCCTGAGCAGTGACGGCTCATTGCTCGCCTCCAGCCACTCGCGTGCGGTGCGGGCGACTCCGATGGCGGAGCAGTATGCCTCAAGGCAGCCCGTCTTGCCGCAGCCGCAAGGACGGCCGTTGTGGCGCACCACGCTGGTGTGGCCGAGTTCCCCGGCGTTGCCGTCGTGCCCGTACACCACCTTGCCGTCGATGACGATGCCGCTGCCCACGCCCGTGCCAAGAGTTATCATTATGAAATCCTTCATCCCCCTGGCGACCCCGTAGGTCATCTCTCCCACCGCAGCCGCGTTGGCGTCATTGGTAAGCGACACCGGAATCCCGTCGAGATAGGCGCTCAGACTCTTCGCGAAGTCCACCGCCCCGTTGGAAGCCCATTCGATATTCGGGGCGAACGCTATCTGCCCCGTGTAATAGTTGCCGTTGGGAGCGCCCACTCCGACACCTCGGATGTCGTCCCTGGTCTTGCCGGCATCCGCCACGCAGGCCTTTATCGTCTCCGCGAGAGAACGGAGATATGCGTCCGAATCACCGCCGAAAACATCCGTGCGCATCACCGACTGCGCTATCACTTCGCCGCGCGCGCTGACCACGCCTATCTTGGAAGTCTGTCCTCCGACATCCACTCCTACTACGTATTGCTCGTCCATAATTAATCTACAGGTATGTCTTTGTTAACGTTCTTGCAGCCGACCAGGGCATAGTAGAGGATGTAGCAGAGCATCGCTATCACGAGCCAGTAGCTGGCCATATAGCCGAGACTCTTCGCGAGCACGTCCTGGATAAGAGGCATTATGCCGCCGCCGACCACCATCATCATAAATATGCCGGAAGCCTGCTCGGTATACTTGCCGAGTCCCTCGGTGGAGAGGTTGAATATGCCGCCCCACATAACTGAAGTGCAGAGGCCGCAGAGCACAAGGAACAGGGCGCTTGCCGGCACCTGGAACATCTCGAAACCGTTGGCGGCGCTGTAGCCCGGCATAGAGATGGTGACGGTCTTCGGGATGAAGATGGCCACGAGAATGAGCGCGATGGCTACGGAGCTCACGGTGATAATCTGTGTGCGGGTGCTGACCTTGCCGGATATGGCCGAGCTGCAGGCCCGCCCCACCATCATCAGCAGCCAGTATACCGCTGCGATGGCGCCTCCGATGGCTGCGCCGTTGAGCAGGATGCCGGCTCCCTTGGCGGAAGCGTCGGAAAGGTAGAAGTTGAGCTGTGCCGGAATACCGATTTCGATGCCGACATAGAAGAATATGGCCACGATGCCGAGCACGCAGTGGCGGAACTGCCAGGCGCTGTGCTCGAACTTGACGCTCTTCCTCCCGGCGGCAGGTTCAGGAATATTGACGAAAGATATGATGATGAACGCAAGACCGAACACCACCATAGCGATGAAGAGCAGCGGGGTGACGTCGCTCATCTTGGTCTCGGAGGTCACGGTCCCGATCAGCACGCCCACCAGAAGCGGGGTGAGAGTGCCCGTGAGGGAGTTCATCGTGCCGCCTATCTGGATGTACTGGTTGCCCTTGTTGCCGCCGCCGCCGAGGATGTTGAGCATCGGGTTGACAACGGTGTTGAGCATACATACGCAGAATCCGCATACGAAGGCCCCGAGGAGATAGATGTAGATGGCCGCGCCGCCGTTGAACGGAAGGCTGGAGAACCACTGGATGACGATTCCGAAGAAGCCGACGGCAAGCGCGGCGAGGGTGGTCTTCTTATATCCGACCCGGACCAGCATCTTGCCGGCAGGAATCCCCATAAAGAGATACGCGGCGAAATTCATCATATTGCCCATCATACCTGCCCAGGAATAATCGCTTTTCCAGATATTCCCGAAAGGCGCGGCCATATTGGTGACGAACGAAATCATCGCGAAGATGAAGCACATCGTCACTATGGCCACCATATTTCTTTTCTTTTCCATCAATTAAATCTGTTATCGGTTAGTTGTTGTTGTCTAGTCATTCTTGAGCGACTCGACATTCCTGTGGTTGAAGAGCTGTTTGCCTTCAGGAGTCATCGCATATTCTATGCGGTCGGCATAGAACTTCTCCACCTTGCCGCGCACCATCTTGGCAGTGGTGTTGAGCATTCCGTTCTGCTCCGTGAAAGGAGTGTCGGCCACGATTATCGCCGCAGGCAGCCACTTCTCCGGGAAGAGTCCCGCGTGGCGTCCGCCGGCGCGGTAGGAGTCGACCTCGCCCTGGAGTATCTCCAGCTGGGCCTTGCGGCCCTCCTCGCTGTCCGGGTCCTTGCCCTGCTTGCGCACGGCATCCGCGAGAGCAGGCTTGTTGGGCACAACTATCACGACGGTGTACGGACTCTGGTTGTTGTAGAGCACGGATGACTCGATGTACTTGGAGCCGTCCGCGAGGCTGTCCTCAAAGCCCTCCGGAGAGTACTTCTCGCCGTCGGAAGAAATCAGCAGGCTCTTGAAGCGTCCGGTCACGTAGAGGTAGCGCGGGTCTTCCTTGCAGAGGTAGCCCCGGTCGCCGGTGTGCAGCCAGCCGTCGATGATGGTCTTGGCGGTGGATTCCGGATTCTTCCAGTAGCCGGCCATCACATTCTCGCCTCGGATCACGATTTCGCCGGTCTCGCCGTCAGGCAGGCTCTTGCCCTCCTCGTCGCAGATTTTGATGTCCATAGGGACCACCGTGCGTCCGGAAGAGCCGAAACGGGCGTGTCCCTTGGAGTTTGCGCATATCACAGGCGTAGCCTCGGAGAGGCCGTAGCCCTGGAAGATAGGCATCCCGATGGCATTGAAATATCTCTGGAGTTCGATGTCGAGCAGCGCACCGCCGCCCACGAAGAACTGAAGCCGTCCTCCGAAGCCCTCGCGGATCTTGGAGAAGACCATCTTGTCGAGGATGTCCTTGACGGGCTTTCTCCACCAGAGCTTCCAGCAAGGCTTGCCGGCATTGTAATATTCACGGTTATAGGCAATCGCGTTCTTAAGACCGAATTCGTAGAGCTTCTCCACGGTCGGACCTTTCTTCGCGATGGCGGACTCGAAGCTCTTGCGGAAACTCCTTGACAGCGCAGGAACGGAAAGCATCACTTGAGGCCGCACTTCGCGGATGGCGATAGGGATGTTCTTGAGCATCGTGACGGCGCTCTTGCCTCCCGGAACGGTGGCGATGCTCCCGCCGTAGCTCATCATCACATAGAATCCGGCGACGTGGGCGAAACAGTGGTCGAGCGGCAGGATGATGAGCATCACCCAGCCCTCTTCAATCTTGACCACCGAACGGCACTGCTCCACATTGGCAGTGTAATTGCGGTGGGTGAGCAGGATGCCCTTAGGGTCGGCGGTGGTGCCGGAAGTGTAGCTGATGTTGGCGTAGTCGTCCGGGCCGATGAGCGCGATGCGCTTCTCGAGCTCCTCCGCGCTCTCCTTGAGGAAAGCGTCGCCTGCGGCATATATGTCCTTGAGGTGCACTTCATTGCCTTCAAGCTCGATATCATCTATCACGATGACCTTCTCCACCTCGGGGCAGCGGTCGATGACCCTGCGCACCTTTCCTATCTGGCTCTCTGAAGCGATCACGAAGCGGGAGTCGGAGTGGTTGATGCGGAAAAGCAGGTCCTGGTCGGACTCCAGCTTGAATGAGAGCGGCACATTGACCGCGCCCGCATAGAGGATGCCCAGCTCGCAGAAAATCCATTCGTTGCGGCCCTCCGAGATGAGAGCGACTTTCTCGCCCTTCTTCAAGCCAAGCGCCATCAGTCCGGCCGCAAGTCTCCTGCCCCGGATGCGGGTCTGCTCGAAAGAGGTCTCGGTCCATACGTCGTCCACCTTTTCGCGCAGGAAAGTGGAGGATGAGTACTGGCGGGTGTACTTCTCTACGAAGTCAATGATAGTAGGTCTTTTGTTGTCTGCCATAAGTTGTATTTTTATTCGCCGGTCGGAGAGAACAGTCCGTAGAGCTGCGCGTCAATCATATCTGTCACCTTTTCGAAGTCGGAAGGCTCGTTGGCGAAATCGATATGGTCGGCGTCTATGACCAGCAGATTGCCTTTATATTCCTTGATCCATTTCTCATACTTGTCGTTCAGGCCGGTAAGGTAGTCTATGCGTATGCTCTTCTCGTAGTCGCGGCCCCGCTTCTGAATCTTGGAAATCAGCGCGGGCACTCCGGAACGCAGATAGATGAGCAGGTCGGGGACTCCGACGAGCGACATCATCAGGTCGAAGAGGTCGGAGTAGTTCTCGAAGTCACGGGTGCTCATCAGCCCCATATCGTGCAGGTTCGGGGCGAAGATGCGCGCGTCCTCGTAGATGGTGCGGTCCTGCACGATCACGGCATCCGTATTGGCGATGTCCACCACGTCCTTGAAGCGCTTGTTGAGGAAATATATCTGGAGGTTGAACGCCCACCTCTCCATATCATCGTAGAAATCTGCGAGGTACGGATTGAAGTCGACGGACTCGAACTTCGGTGTCCAGCCGTAATGCGCGGCGAGCATCCTGGTGAGGGTGGTCTTGCCGCTGCCTATATTTCCTGCAATCGCGATATGCATAAGTCAATGAGTTGAATTGTAATCTGCAAAGGTAGCAATTCCCGGCAATTATTTGAACAGTCCATAGAGCCGTGAGTCAATCTTGTCCGTCACCGCCTCGAAATCTTCGGGACGGTTCTCGAAATCGAGCCTGTCGGCATCGATCACGAGCAGGCTGTCAGGGTAGCCCGAAATCCACCTGTCGTACTTCTCGTTGAGGCCGCCGAGATACTCCAGGCTCATACTCTGTTCGTAGCCGCGGCCGCGCTTCTGAATCTGCGAGACAAGATGGGGGACGGAGCATTTGAGATATATCAGCAGGTCGGGAGGTCTGACCATAGACATCATCAGGGAGAATATCTGCATATAGGTGTCATAGTCGCGCTGCGAGAGGTTGCCCATTTCGAAGTTGTTGGCCACGAAGATATGGACGCCCTCGAGAATCGTCCTGTCCTGGATTATCACCCCCTCGGACCTGGAAATCTCGAGCAGATCCCTGAAACGCTGGGCGAGGAAATAAGTCTCGAGGTTGTACGACCAGCGGGGAATATCCCTGTAGTAGTCCTCGAGATAAGGATTGAGAGTGACTGATTCGTATTTCGGTGTCCAGCCGTAATGCGCGGCGAGCATCCTGGTGAGGGTGGTCTTGCCGCTGCCTATGTTTCCCGCGATTCCGATATGCATAAGTACAAATTTAACAAACATTTTCGTACTTTTGACGGATATTGGTAAAAAGAAATGCTGAACATAGTTCAATTCACGTTCAACCTCTTCCGGGAAAGGGCAGCGCTCGCCTTCAGAGAGCCGGGCCGCTGCGTGGCGGTGGACCCGGGGTTCTGCGGACGGGAGGAAGAGGAAGAATTCCTCTCCGCGCTCCGGAAATACGCTCTAAGGCCCGAGACCGTCCTGCTGACCCACGCGCATCCCGACCACATCTATGGAGTGAAACGTCTGCAGGAACTATACGGGACTCCGGTCTATATGCACCCGGCGGAGAAGCCGGTTCTGAAATACGGCAGAGAAATGGCCTCGATGTTCAGCGTCAGCGAACCGGACTGCGGCTTCTGCACAGTCGACATAGGCGACGGAGACCGTATAGACGCGGCCGGCATAAGGTTCGAAGTCATCGCGACCCCGGGCCACACCCCAGGAGGAGTGTGCTTCCTGGACCGGGAGGACGGGGTGCTCTTCAGCGGCGACACCCTCTTCGCCGGAGCCATCGGACGCACCGACTTCAAATACGGGGAATACGACGACGAAATCCGCTCGATAATGGAGAAACTCATCGTTCTCGACCCCGGGACGAGAATCTGCCCCGGACACGGCCCCGACTCGACCATAGGGCACGAGCGGAACTGCAACCCATTCCTTGAGCCGTTCAACGAAGCCGAGGAGACTGACTCCGACCCGGCGCCGGTAATCATCAGCGGGAGTTGAACACGACACTCCGGCTCGCCCCGTCCGAATCCACCAGAGTGAGCACGTGCCGGCCCGGCTCGGGAGCGACCATCATCTCGTGAACTCCGCTTGTCCTGCCTATGTAGTCATCGTCCAGATGCCACCATATCTCGGCTGACGCCGAGGCGTGCGCGGCGCGGAAGACCGCACCCTTTCTGCTGCCGTCAAGCCCTCTGGTGACCACTATCGTGATGCCGCTCTGCGGGTAGATTATGTCGATCGGAGAGCTCTCCTGCGACTCTCCGTTCCAGTCCGGATGCTTCGGGGGAAGCTGCCTGTAGTCAAGGTGGTTCTTCATATAGTACCACTCCTGCACCGGAGGCAGGATGAAGCGGACTTCATTGCGTATCTGCGACGGGGGGCAGCAGTTGCTGTTGACCTGCCAGAGACCCTCCGGGTCGAGATGCACCATAATGTGGTAGCGGCAGGTCTCGGGCCTTTCCGGCACGTCCGGAGCCCATATCGTGTCACGCTGCGGGCAGAGCTCCCCCGCCGGATTGCCGCTCTGACGGCACACCTCCACCCTTGTCATATCGTCCAGCGGCATTTCGAACCAGGGAGATGCGGGCAGGCTGCCGAACACGTCGAACATCACCGGGGCGGCATAGGACACGCCGGTCATCTGTGCCCGTCCCTCCCCGTCGCTGTTGCCCACCCATACCGCGACCACATAGTCCCGGGTCACGCCCACGCTCCACGCGTCGCGGTTGCCCCAGCTGGTGCCGGTCTTCCAGGCTATCTTCCTGCCGGAACTGAACTCCATCCACGAAGCCTCCTCCTCGGGGCGGTTCGCCTTGGCGAGGGCCTGGAAAGTGAGATAGCAGGCGGCTCTCCCGAGAGGTATCTCAGCGGGATTCAGAGCAGTGCGCGGGGTGTCCGCAAGATAAGCGAGGGAGGAGTAAGGCCGCTCCCCCCTGAGCAGGGATGCCATACGGTAATACGCGCCGGCAAGGTTCTGCAAGGTGATTTCCGCGCCTCCAAGCACGAGAGAGAGCCCGTAATGGTCCGCATCCCGGTCTATGGACCCGAATCCCATTCCGGACAGCAGTGTGAGGAAACGGCCGATGCCGTAGCTCTCCAACATTCTGACCGACGGGACGTTGAGCGAACGCTCTATCACCTCGTGGGCGGGCACGGCCCCGTCGTACTGGCGGCTGTAGTTGTGCGGGGAGAAGTTGTTGCGGTTGTACGGGGTGTCGCGTATGAGCGTCCCGGGCAGTATGCTCCCGTCCTGCAGCATAGCCGCATAGAGCAGGGGCTTGAGGGTGCTTCCGCTGGAACGGCGGGCGGGTATCATATCCACGTCGGCGCATCTGACGTCCGGGGCGCAGAGTCGCGTGTTGCCGTAATAGCCGATCACCTCCCCGCTGCCCACATCCAGCACAAGGATGCCCATATTGTCCACGAGGTTCGTGCGATAGAAGTCGAAGTGCCGCTGTGCAATCTCGCCGAGCCTGCGCTGGAGCGCGAAGTCGAGAGTGCTGCGATAGGCCCTGTCCCCTCCCTCGCGGCGGCAGCGTTCCAGCAGATGGTAGGCGTAGTCAGGCATCCTGACCGGGCTCTCGGGGAGGGGTTCGTCCTTGGCGAGTTCACCCTCGACAGCGTCTATCACCCCCTTGTCCACCAGCCTGTCCAGCAGGGAATTGCGCTTGCGCAGCAGGGCCTCGCGCCTGCGTCCGGGATGTATCGCCCCCGGGGAATTGGGCAGGACGGCGAGCATCGCGCTCTCCGCCCAGGACAGCTCCCCGGCGGGCCGTCCGAAATAGCGCCACGATGCCGCCTCAAGCCCGACCACGTTCCCCCCGAAAGGGGCGTTGGAGGCATAGAGGAGGAGTATCTCGTCCTTGGAACAGCGGATTTCGAGCCGGGTGGCGAGAATGACTTCGTAGAGTTTCTCCGCGAGCTTGCGCGGCGCATCGGGGCGGCTCATCCGCACGACCTGCATAGTGATGGTGCTTGCTCCGCTGACCACGCTCCTGCGGGAGAGGTTCTGCCCCAACGCTCTGCCGACCGAGAGCGGGTCAACCCCGAGGTGGCTGCGGAAGCGCTTGTCCTCGTAGGCGATGATGCACTCGGCGAATCTGGCCGGGACGGAGTCCGCCGGGGCGAAGCGCCACTGCTCGTCCGCAGAGATGTGCGCACCCAGCAGAGTGCCGTCTGATGCGCTCAGAGTGGCGGACAGAGGAGCGTCGAAAAGATTTCGCGGCAGACAGAATATATACCATATAAGAAAGGGAGTCGCGATCCAAAGTATTTTCCTATATTTGCGCATCGGGACAAAATTAATAAGAATTATGAAAATCTATAGCTCTCTCGCCCTCGCAGCTCTGGTCGCGACCGCAGCGCTGTCTTCCTGCGGCAACAACAATTCGGCATCAACGGACACTGCGCGCCTTGCGGTCTCTTCCCAGGCGGGCTCAGCCGTCCTCGCCCCGGACCGGAACAGCTCATCAAGGCTCAGGCCGGACCCGGAGGACAGTGAAACCCCTACCATCCAGTTCCTCAGCGGCGGCTCCATCCTGCCGACGGGCGGCGGGCTCAACCTGCTCTTCGGCTCCGTGGGCTATGCCAAGGCCGAAGTGAGGGTGAAGAAAGTCTACAGCGACAATATCCTGCAGTTCCTCCAGTTCGACACCTATGAAACCCGCTACAATCTCTACAAGGTGGCGGACATCGTCTCCGACACCACTCTCGTGCTCGGTGCGCCGGACTCGGAGACCATCCGCAGCTACCGCACTTACGGCTTGAGCCTGGACGAACTGATAAGCCCCGAGCCGGGCGCGATCTACCATATCGAGATACGCGGACGCGAGCCGCTCGTGGCGGAGACTTTCTGGGACAGTACGGAGTATTTCGGCAACTATGAGACCTACGATCAGAGAAGCGTGGATCTGCTCGCCAGCAATATAACGATGGTGGCACGCCACGGCGACAAGGGCTACGAGCTCACCGTGATGGACATCCTCAGCGGCAAGCCGGTCAGCGGCGCGAAGGTCAAACTCTACAGCTTCGTGCAGCAGGAACTCGGCAAAGGCCAGACCGACGGCGAGGGCAGCGTCGGCTTCCCGGCGGTGGAAGAGGCCGCGTTCGCGGTGGCCACTTCAGGCAAGAACTACGCCTACCTCAAGCTCGACAACGCGTCGGCTCTCTCCACCAGCAGCTTCGACGTGAGCGGCGACGGCTCCGGCAGCGGCCTCAAAGCCTATATCTTCGGGGAGAGAGGAGTCTGGAGACCGGGCGACACCCTACATATCAGCACCATATTTATGAACGACGGAATCGATATCCCGGATGGACATCCGGTGACTGCCGAACTCCACAACCCCGACGGACAGATCACCCGGACCCTCACGTCAAAGCTGGACAAGTCCCGCATCTGCTACTTCCCGTTCTCGACTGCGGACGACGCGCCGACCGGACGCTGGAGCGTAAAGGTCAAGCTGGGTTCGCACGAGTTCAGCAAAGTACTGAGAATCGAAACCGTGAAGCCCAACAATCTGGACATCAATCTCACTTTCGACAAGCCATATGTCACCCCGAGCACCGATTGCGTCGGCACGGTCAGCGTGGACTGGCTCTACGGGGCGGTCGGAAGCAATCTCAAGGTCAACGCAGCAGTCACCCTGAATGCGTCCCAGACCGCATTCAAGGGATATGAGGGCTACTCTTTCACGGATGTGGGGCGCAGCTTCAGCAGCCAGACCCTCAACTACGGGGATATGACCACCGACGAGCAGGGCAAGGTACGCCTCAACACCTACGTCAAGCTCAACAGGGCGACGACTCCGGGTATGCTCAACGCCGTGTTCGCCATCAACGCATTCGAACCGGGCGGAGCTTTCAGCACGGGATACACCAGCATCAAGATGTCGCCGTTCGACAGATACGTCGGGCTGCGTACGGAGATGGACAAGGATATGTGGGGCAACACATACCTCCGCTCGGGGAAGAGTCACGACATCGAGGTCGTTACCCTTGACTCCGATGGCGACGGCGTCAGCGCATCTTCGTTGCGGGCCGAAATCTGGCACGTCAGCTGGAGCTGGTGGTGGAACGCAAGCAGCTATTCCGCCGACTACAATTCCGGCAAGATAGGAGAGAAGGTCTACAGCACCACCATCTCCACCACGAAAGGCAAGGGCAGGTTCAGCTACAACTGGCCTGACGAGGTGCCGTCCGGCCCGTATATGATCAGGGTGACCGACACCCGGGGCGGGCACAGCGCCACCCTGCTGTGCGAGGTCTACGACGAGCGCTCCGCCAGCGATGCATCGGACGGGGCGACCAAGCTCAATATGCTGCCGGACAAGGAGAAATATAGCGTCGGAGAGACGGCTGGCATCACGATACCGTCGTCCGAAGGCTCGATTGCCCTCGTGTCGGTGGAGAAGGGCGGCAGGATACTCGGCACTCGCCGGGTCAACTGCCATCCGGGAAGCACAAGAATCAGCATCCCTGTCACCAAGGAGATGTCACCTAACGTCTATGTCAACATATCCCTCATACAACCGCACGGCAACACCGCCAACGACGCCCCTCTCCGGCTCTACGGCATAGCCAACATCAATGTGGAGGACGAGAGCACACATCTGAATCCGGAGATTTCGATAGCGGACGAGGTGCGTCCGGAATCCGAGGTCAAGTTCTCCGTCAAGGAGAAGGACGGCAGGCCGATGAGCTACGTGGTGGCCCTCGTGGACGAGGGGCTGCTCAACCTCACCGGCTTCAAGACCCCTGACGCGTGGAAGTCCTTCTACGCCAAGCAGTCCCTGCGCGTGCGCACCTGGGATTCCTACGACAAGGTCATCGGGGCCTACGGCGGACAGATCGAGCAGCTCTTCGCGATCGGAGGATCGGACGAGGGGACCGGAGGACTCAAGCCTCAGAAGGCCAACCGCTTCACCCCTGTGGTGCGCTATATGGGCCCGTTCGAGCTCAAGAAAGGCAAGACGGCACAGCTCAGCGTGGACGTGCCTCAATATATCGGCAGGCTCAGGGCAATGGTCATCGCGACCGACGGCAGAGCACAGGGCAGCACTGAAAAGGCCGTCACGGTCAGCAAGCCGCTTATGACGCAGATTACCCTGCCTCGCACGCTGAGCACCGGAGAGAAACTGAGCGTTCCGGTCAGCGTCATCACCCTCAACGACGGAGTCGGCAATATTGCGGTCAACGCCGAAACCTCCGGGCCGCTCACGCTTGTCGGCGCTTCCAGCCAGAACGTCCGTTCAGACAAGGCGGAAACCGCTCTCGCCTACTTCGACGCCGAAGTCGGAGACAGAATCGGAGTGGCAAGATTCTCCGCCACGGCCAAGAGCACCGGAGACAAGTCCACCGGCACGGTTGAAATCGATGTGGTGAACCCTAATCCGCAGGACACCAGGACGACTGTGTTCTCGCTCGGGGCCGGAGAGAAGAAAGATGTCAGCGCCGAGCTCTTCGGAATCGGCGGAAGCAACTCGCTCAGGGTCGAATTCTCGTCCATCCCTCCGGTCAACCTCGGCAAGAGGCTCGCATATCTGGTGAACTATCCGTACGGCTGCGTCGAACAGACCATCTCGGCGGCATTCCCTCAACTGTACCTGAGCAGCATTCAGGAGTGTGACGAGAGCACCGTAAAGGCCTGCGAATTCAACGTCAGCGCGGCCATCAACCGGCTCTCGAACTTCCTCAGGAGCGACGGTTCCCTCTCGTACTGGCCGGGAGCCTACAGTCCTACCTCGTCTTTCGGTACGGTCTATGCCCTGCACTTCCTCCAGGAGGCCTCCGACAAGGGCTATGCCGTCAACGCGGAGATGAAGGCGAAGCTGATCAGATATATTTCCAACAACATCGTCAACTCCAAGACGGTCAACGGTTTCACCCGGGCATACGGACTATATGCACTCGCGGCGGCGGGCAAGCCGCAGCGCAGCGCGATGAACAATCTTCGCGGCGAAGTGAAGAAACTGCAGAACAGCTCGATATGGATGCTCGCGGCGGCCTACGCCATCGACGGCAAGAAGTCGGTGGCCGAGAGTCTGATTTCCGGACTGCCGTACGCCGACGACCCGAAGAAAGAGTATGCCGCGTTCGGCAGCGAAGACCGCAATCTCGCCATCGCGCTCAAATCCAATATGGTGATAGGCAAGAAGACGGAGGCGATGGAACTCGCCATCAAACTCGCCGGCAAGCTCAACGACAGCCAAAGATATATGTCCACGCAGGCCACGGCCTGGTCGCTCTACGCTATGAGCAGCTATGCCGCAACGCTTCAGGACAGCGGCATCAAGGCCAGCCTCAAGGCGGACTCCAAGAGCTACGACATCAACACGGACAAGTGCATAGCCGGACAGACCGTATGCAGCGGGGCCGACGGCGGGAAAGTGGCGCTCAAACTTGAGAACAGGGGCAAGGACGCCATCCATATAGTCGTCGCCTCCAGCGGCATCCCTGCAGCGGGAGACGAGCGCGCCAAGTCCTCCGGACTCAAGATGACGGTGCTCTACCGCGATGCGGACGGCGGAGAGCTGCAGGTGGACGAACTCAGCTCGGGGCGCGACTTCAAGGCCATCGTCACCGTCACCAACACGGGTTCTGACAAGGTCAGCAACATCGCCCTCAGCGAGAAGTTCCCTTCAGGCTGGGAGATACGCAACGACCGCATCTACCGCAGCGACTTCTCCTATCCTGCGGGCATCGACTACCAGGACTTCCGGGACGACAGGGTGTACAGCTTCTTCAGTCTTGCGGCAGGACGCAGCGTGACCGTGAGCATCAATCTCACTGCAGCCTACAGGGGCAGGTTCTACCTCCCTGCGGTGAGCTGCGAGGCGATGTACGACAACAGCATCTCCGCCGTTGTCCCGGGCCGCTGGGTGGAGGTGAAATAGGCAATAACCATAAAGTTATTCCGCCAGATAGCCCTGACGCTCCAGCCAGAGGAGGAAGAATTTATCGTAAACGGAGTAGGTGCCCTTGTCGCTGGTGATGAAGTCTTTGTCGAGCAGCGCGTTGACGGCGGAAGACACACTGCTCGGGGAGACAAGCCCGTATTTCCTGATAAAGGCGCTCCCGGTGACTTCTGTCGCGTTCTTCGCCGTCGCTATTGCCAGGAAAACATCCCTCTGCTTGACCGGCATCTGATAGAGCAGCGACTGGTAGGTATCGGAAGAAAGCCTCACGATGAAGTCCACTGCATCCTCAATCACATCCGTGCTGCATCTTCCCCCCTTCTCTGTCCTTGAGAACAGAACATTGAGAACCCGGTGGATATAGCTCGTGACACCGTCGAAACGGCCATACAGAAGCCGGACGACTTCAGGGTCAACGGACTTCCCGTGTTCTTCAAATTTCTCGACCGCAAACTCAGTATATTTAGTGACGGAAATCGGCTGAAGATTCATTATCGTAACGCTTTGATAGAAAGGTCGCGAAGCAGAAGTGAACATTCCGTCCATAAGATGCCTCTGACTGCCGGAGAAGATGAAATGCGCATTAGTGGTCCTCTGCACATAGGTCCGTATAGTGGCTTCTATCGTAGAGTCCCCATATTTGGTGATTTGCTGGAACTCGTCTATGGCGATGATGCAGGGGCGGTCGGCAGACTGGAGATAGGCGAAAATCTCGTCGAGGGTGACAGCAGGATTTCTGATCTCTCCCAGTCCTATGCTCCAGGACGGCAAGCCGTTGATGTCAAATGATATCTCCGAGCGGATTGAGACAAGCGAGTGCAGGAATCTTTCCCAGACTGTTTTGCCCTTGGGCTTCAGGGTATCCAGAAGGGATTTGCCAAGCAAGTTGACAAAGTCACTCAAGGATTTAGTCGCATAAATATCCACCAGAAAGCAATAGTACGAGTCCCGGAACTCATCACAGTCAAAGACGTGGTTTATGAGTTCCGTCTTGCCCAACCGCCTTGGAGAAATCAGGGCGATATTATTTTCGTTGGTCAGAAGCAGCCTCAAATCGGCCGTCTCCTCAACACGGTCGCAGAAATATTCATCGCCTGCATACCCTGAAGTGACAAATGGATTGTTCATATTCCCGGTTTTCTGCAAATATAAGACAAAAATCTGATTCCGATAAAACCGTTACGACTTTTTCGTTGCGATTTCATCCTACATCCCCGAAATTTTCCGTAAGCATCCGATAAAGCACGGTTTCAATTGCTGTCAGTGAGCCATAACTTTGCGGGACAAAAGCAAAGTCATATCATGGTTACACGAGAACAAATCGAAGAAGTTCAGGCAGAGAGCCGTGAGACGGGTCTCTCCATCAAACAGGTATTGCGAGAAAAAGCCATTCCGGAAAGCCAGTATTTCTGGTGGAAGCGCAAGTACGCCCGGGAATCCGTGGCGGAGGGGTTTCTGCCCATAGCGGGCTGCGGCTTGCAGGCCGCTATGGGCGTGGCGACGGGTTCGGCGGCGGCATCGCGGGGCAGGCAGAAGGCCGCCCAGTCCGACGAGAATTGGATGACCGTCGAACTGCGCACCGCCGGGGGCGCCGACATGCGTATCCAGGGCGGACTCACCCCGGCGATGATGTACACAATCCTCAAAAGCATATAGCGCCATGTTCAGCATCGGGGACGGAACGAAGTTCTGGCTGTACACGAAGCCGACGGACATGAGGAAGAACTTCAACATGCTGAGCGGCATCGTGAACAACGACATGGGCCAGAACCTGTACCCTACATTCCCGCGTCAACACATAACGAGGTGACGTTTGTCGGGACGGGGACATCCATATCGAGGTAGATTTGCCTCTGCTTCCCCAGCATCTCGCCGATGTAAGGCTCTTTACCGGGGTGTCTGAAGCATTCCACAAGGTCGAGTTCGTCGAGCAGGCCGCGAAGGGTGTATTTGTCGAACAACTTCTTGTCGATCATATGTTTGCGGATATATGACAGATATATCAGCGCGACGAACTGGACGAAGAGTTTCCCCTCAAGAGACGCTTCCGACGACACCAGCATCCTTCTCCCGCCGAGCCGTTCCTTTATGTTCCCGAAGGCCTTTTCGACCACATCCTTCGAGCGGTATATCTGCAGCGCCGTTATCGGGTCCTTTATGTCGTTGCTCAACAGGACGAAGTATCCGTACAGCTTCTTCGCCGCCTCGCAGGCTTCTTCCTTGACGGTGATCTTGATGCCTCTCACCGGAGTCTCCTTTATGTCGAAGTACTTGGCATACTGCTGCTCGTGGCTCTGTCTCCGCTTGCCGGAGGCCAGCTCTGCCTTCAGTGACAATATCATACGGTTGAAGTTCATCTCGTCTTCAAGAGCCTTCTCGGGATTGTAGAACAGGTGCAGATACATCCTCCTGTCCTCGCTCAGGACATCGCCCTTGTACGGGCGCTCCTGCTCATAGTCCCATTTGACGGTCTCGCTGTGTACATATATGCCGTACTGGTCGTTGTATCTGCTCCATTTGCGCATTGAGGATTCCTCCCTGGCTATGACATCCTTGACGAATGACACGCCGGTCTTCCCTCCGATGACGAACTTGATGTGGTTCTTGTACAGGGCGTTGACGTTCTCGACGCTGTAGAAGCCCCTGTCCTTGACGACCTTCACTTTCGAGTATCCCAGCACGTCAAGTTCCTTCAGATATACCTTGACCGTCTTCACGTCGGGGATGTTCCCCGCCAGGCGGCGGTAATAGAACGGGAGATAGGACTCCTCTCCGAATACGAGCAGCAGGTTGATTTGCGGCAGAGGGTCGTAGTCCTTGTTCTTGCCGTACTTCACAAGTGACAGCTGTTCGGAGTAGCTTGAGATTGAACTTGTGTCGTAGGCCAGATATTCGTTCTCCGCGCGCCTGCGGCCCTGAAGCCGGAAGAAGCGCGTCTTGGAGTCCTCCGTTATGGACGCGAAGAGCTCGCTGCTGCGCTGGGACGGGATGTCGCCCCCGTAAGGATGGGTGTGAAGCGCGTTCCACTTGCCGAAGCGGAACAGGGGGCTGGAGTCCTCGAGAATCAGGTAGTATGCGATGGACAGTATCATCCTGTACTCTTTCGGGAAGCAGGCCCTGAGGTCGGCCACAAGCCCGAGCTTCTCGCCGATGGCGTCAAGCAGGCAGGTCGCCCCGCAGAACTTCCGCTCCGCGATGACCGCAGAAGCCGCAGCTTCGGGCGTTTTCGTCTTCGGGGACGCGGGCTTGACCGGGACGGGGGTTTCGCCCAGGGCCTTGCCTCCCCTGCGGCGGCCGTCCGTCTCGATGATCTCGCCGGTCTTCGCGTCAAGCCGGCCTATGAGCCTGCGCGCGCTCCGCGACTGCTTGCGGTCCTTGTCCCAGACGGACTTGGACTCGTAAATGTATGTGATCCCTGACCTTTTGTCGAGCTGTTTTACTACTGCCATATCTTCAATCGTTATGTATCGCAAAGATAATACATAACGATGAGAATTGCAAGTGCTTTTACTGAAAATCAACAGTTTGTGACGAAAAATTTATGCCTCGTTAGGAAAGTTTCGGGAATGCAGGTTTATCGGGTCAGGGAGAAACGACCCTCCCGGGACTAATTGCAGGAACTCGCCCGCATTCTCGCCTTCCTGATTCGGGGCATACCTCCGCTTGGAACTGTAAAACTGCCATTCACTTATCCCCAGCTCCGCGAGCCGCCGCTTCTGGCTGACCTTGTTCTCCGAACAGTAAGCCACTATGCCCGCCACTTCTTCCTTTGTCATCATAACTTTTTTTCTGACAAAGGTAGTCTGCCGGGGGCTTGGCTAAAAGATGCAGTTTATCGGAGGCTTACGCAAAGATAATACATAACGATGAGAATTGCAAGTGCTTTTACTGAAAATCAACAGTTTGTGACGAAAAATTTATGCCTCGTTAGGAAAGTTTCGGGAATGCAGGTTACAATTTTCCTAACGCCGTGACTTTAACCAATTTTTGTACAAATTAACTCTCCATCTTGACGATGGACGGCGAGAGGTCTATCGATCTGCCCGGAGTTCATACAAGTTCTTATAGTAATAATATTGATTTGATGGATAATTATGAACTGCGGTATCTACTTGTGCCTCATCCATAAAAGCGCCATTTTCATCAAACAATGTCAGCACGTTCTTTTTATCTGCATTATCTGCCTCTTCAGTATTAATTTGATTGAGGTCGTTCCTGATCATAAAATCATACAAATTCTTTAAAGGCGAATTTTTTGATAAACACTCTGGAATCAAAACAAATACTCCATTCTTTATTTGTCTTGGCACAGGCATCCGAAGTCGCTTATCAAAAGTAATATCATAATAGAGATTCTTTTGAACTTGGACCAACGCACTTAATTCGTCTTTGGTTAGTTTTGACACATCATAAGAGCCATCTTTCCCCTTCGGAATAGATTGTATTTTCTTAATTATGTCCTTATACTCACCAAGTGTTCCGTCATTGTATCTTCTTCTAATAAATTCCTCAAACGTGATATACGATTGAACTTTATCTGCAATGAACGACGCGTGTCCTTCAGCGAAGTCAGCATCTCCAGTCGCTTTTAATAAAGAAATCGTAAGTTCGTCTTTAATATTTTTCACCATAGCATCAGTACTATTATTTGCTATGGTTATTGCTTTAAAACCATTTTGTTTGCATACTCTATATCTTATATTATTGCCTTTGGAATCTTTTGTGTATCTTTTATATTCAAAATCTTCATCATCAAGAAACTCTCCGCAAATATCAACATCCTCATCTTTTATAAATGTGTCTATTTCATCGGCAAAATCAAAAGCGGCAGGTTGCTTACCACCTGTTTGCACCACTTTAAATCTTCTTAACTGGGCATCAGTATTTTTGTAGAATTTACTGTCTCCTGTGAATAAATCATCGAAATTACTGCATTGCACTATATTATTAAATGCAAAATCAGCTATGTTATAATATGTCCCCTCATCAAGTAAATGTTTATATTCTTGTGATTTTTCAGTAATATATTCATAATAATCATTAATCCAATTTGCTACAATTTCGTCAATACTTGCTGAAATAACATCATCATATTCATTGAAATTAAGTCTTTCTTTATTAACTTGAAAATTCTTTTTATTTTTAATAGCAGTTATAAGACTATCTTTATTTCCATATACATTTAATAATTTTAATACAGCCTCATTTAAATCATATTTATTTAATGATGGAAGATGTGTAAACTTAAATATATTTCCTGTTAATCTTTCTCCATTAAAAAGACCTTCTTTTCCATAATGATAATTTTCAAACAATCCATCAATAGAAGTAAGACCAACACCATTATCATCAGTAACATCATCTAATGCTTTATAAAAATCTTTTATTTCTTGTATAAGTATTCCTCTTAATGCAAAAAACATTTTATTATTAGTATCAACTCCATTTACAGATGTAGAACTATTATTAAACAAAGTTCCAGTAGGAATTGATTTAAGAAATACAACAAACTGTATATGTGCACCTGGTTGTGTGGGTAATGCGAACCCCTTAAGGTCATATTGGTCACTGGGTCTATAAAATCGGATGTTGCTTTTTCTCGTAAATTCATTAGTCCGACCATACAAATGCAAACGACTAACAAAATAATCCGCACGACTTAATTTATTATAAGTGCCACTATTATTTTCATTATTATTCCTTACTCCATCAAATAGAGCAACTTCTATCATTTCTCTTGCATTAGGATTAATATTTGCATTTAATCCTCCATTTTCTCTATCAGGAAAAATAGGAATACCTTCTGGAGCAAAAATACCTTTTTCAACAATATTTCCATTTTTATCTCTTATACCAAACAAAAATGTATTTTTAGCATAACTTGGACATTTAATACAAAAATCTCTAAGTTTTTTAAGCCCAACATATTCTATTTTTCCATCTTCAGTAAGTTTAGTACAAGTAATTTGCTTCATTAAATTAGTAATGGCATTTTGTGCAATCAAATCAGTAGAAAGATTCCCGTCTGCATCATAATGACCTAACTGAACCCTTTGCGGGACATATTTTGCAAAGATTTCCGCTATTCCAATAAGCTCCCTATTGAGTTTCCTATTTAAATCATAGTCTACCAATGAATCATCCTTGGTTATTGTAACCTCTTTGCCTATTTCTCCTAATAGTTTGTAATTCATATAGCCTTCAAGTGCCTTCGGCTTGTCTTTTTGTGCTCTTTGAAGTATATTATCAAATATTTTAATCCCATTAGCCAGATGGATTAGATCGTCTTTATTAATCTGTTTAAATAATTCAGTTATTTCGTCATTATTAAATGTAGGGAATTGTACTTTTATTTTATTTTTAATATAATTTCTTAAATAATTAGTTTTTCTTTCTACATCTGCTTCTTTTATTCCTTGTTTATAATAAAAATCTACAACAAGGTCTTTACTAATGCCTTTATAGGCACTCCTTATCCCTGCTCTAAATTTTAAAAATGCAATCGTCTTTGCATCTTTGGCGGAATTTGATAATACACCCTTAACTTTCTTATTATCAATGATTAATTGAACTTTATCAATAACATAATTATTAAGTTCTACAAAAAGTTCGTTGCGTAAAAGTTCATTATTTTTTACATCTTCAACTATTTTAGCCACCCCATAAAGAGATGGGATTGTAGAGATTTCTTCTAAACTTTTAACAAATGCTTCCGGAGATGCAAAATTACACTTAGTAGATAATTGAGTAATTAAATATCTACCGTCCATAGGAATAACAATACCTAATTCATTATTAGTATCAGGCGAATATTTTGCTTTTCCACTTTCATCATATTCCAATTTATAAGCAGGAATATCACTAAGATATGTTTTAATTTTTGTACTTATCTGTTGATCAAAAGATTTAAGCATTTGATCAGCCCAATTTTTAGCATACTCGTCAATACTATCT
>CAVLBF010000015.1:0-54850 GCA_963661285.1 Bacteroidaceae bacterium
TGCGGGCGGTGCCGTCGGATTTGTCGCTCATCTTGAGCTCGCCGGCGGTCCACTTGGAGCCGTCGTAGCTGATGACGAGGTCCGGGTCCGGGGTGGCCTTGCCCGGGTTCCAGTCGTCGAACCAGATGTTGAGCTTGTCTCCCGCCGCCCAGTTGGTCTTCGCCGCCTTGGTGTCGGCGGCGCTCCCGAGAGAAGGGATGTCGAGGTTGAGCTTGAGGGTCTTCGCCTGCTCCGGGGCTTCAGGACTCTGAGGGGCCTCCGACTTGGTGCAGGACGCGGCCGCGAGGGCCGCGGCTGCGGCGAGTGCCGCGATGATGATGCTGTTCTTCTTCATAATTCCTTGGTCTTTTTTGGTTTCATTCCGGAGCGTCACCACGGCTCCTCCGTGTTCCCGCCGAACGGGTTGCCGAAACTCATCCCGCCCGTGCCCGGGGCGCTCGCGCAGACGATGCCCTCGAGAGGCATCGGGGTCGTCTCCGTTTCAGGAGACCGGTAGAATCTTTTCTCTGTCATAATAGTTAAGTTAATATGTTGAACCTTTTCTCATCATTATCAGCATCGCTGCACCCGCACCCGTCGCCGCCCGCGTTCCTTTCCCCGTCCCCTTCAGCCCTTCCTGCCGGATGCACAACTCGCAGATTGCCACAAAGATACAATAGGGGGGGGGCAGATTTCCAAATTTTTCGGCAACTTTTTTCAATAATTTTTCAACAGGTTTTCAACAACGCCACGCTGTCTCCTGAGCGCCGGGGGCTGTTCTGCCGGAGACCCTAAGCACCCGCGCTTGATAGCGGGAGGGGCCCGCAAGCGAAGCGCAGTGGGAGGGCGAGCGCAGCGAGGGTCTCCGGCGGAATAGCCCCCGCGCTACTTGACGTAAGTCAGGAATTCGCTGCGGACGCGGGCGCTGGTGCGGAAAGCGCCGGTGAGGCAGGTGGTGGTCATTTCTCCGGACTTGCGCGAGCCTCGGCCCTCCTTGCAGAGATGCCGTCCGCGCATCATCAGAGCCATCCCGCGCGGCGGATTGTCGGGGCCGAGGGCCCCGGTGAGCATATCCACGACATCGTGCACCAGCCGCTCCTGCACTTGCAGGCGGGCGGCGCAGTAGTCCACCACGCGGCCAATCTTGGACAGACCGAGGATGCGCCCCTTGGGGTTGGGAAGATAGGCGAACCAGTATTCACCGAAAAAGCTGCGGCAGTGGTGCTCGCAGACGGAGTAGAAAGTGCCGTGGTCCACGACCATATCGTCGTAGATGATGCCGTCCTGCCCGTTGGGGAACGTGGTGATGACGGGAGCGCGGTCCGGGTCGTAGCCCCGGAAGATTTCCGTAAACATCCGCAGCATCCTGTCCGGAGTGCCCTGCAAGCCTACCCTGTCCGGGTTTTCGCCTATATATTCCAGCAGTTCACGGATGTCCTGCCTTGCCTGTGAGTCTGTGATCATCGTATAGTTTAAACCAGCCCGCAAAAATACTCAAAATAATGACACGCCTCCAGAACCTACTCCAGCCACGCGAGGAAATCTTCAGCCCGCGCCCGGGCGACCGTCATCTCCACCGGCGGCGCCGGCTCAAGGGAGAGTCGCAGCCGCGAACCCAAGTGCCGCGTCACGCTCCTCACCGCCTTGCGCGAGACGATGCAGCCCCTCGACACCCTGAAGAAGCGCGACGGGTCCAGCTCCCCGTCGAGGGAGTCCATCGTGGTATCAATCACATACTTCCGCCCGCCGAAAGTCATAATGTAGTTGGACTTGCCCTCCGAGTAGAAGCAGGCCACATCCGACATCTCCAGCGGGATTATCTGCTCGCCGATCCGGACCACCATCCGCTCCCTGTACGATTTCCGGCCCGAAGGCCCGGAAGAAAGGGCCGGCCCCGACGACACCGCCGAGCCGAGCGCAGCGAGCAGTTTCCGGACATCAGTCCCCTGCTTTAGGCTGAGCCGCTCCCGGCATCGGCCCACGGCCCGCTGGAGAGCGGACATATCGTAGGGCTTGAGCAGATAGTCGATGCTTCCCGTCTCGAACGCCTTGATGGCGTAGGAGTCGTAGGCGGTGGTCATTATGACCTGCGAGGAGACCTTGGTGAGACGGAATATCTCGAAGCACTCGCCGTCGGCAAGCTCCACGTCCATAAAGATGACGTCCGGCGCGGGATGACTCCCGAGCCAGTCCACCGTGGAGCGCACGGAGTCCGTCATCCCGACCACTTCGATGTCGGGGAACGCGTCGGAAATATTGCGGGCGAGCCGCTCTCTCGCCATCGCCTCGTCTTCTACGATAAGCGCTGTCATAGCAATGGTAACATTACGGTATAACTGTCCTCTCCAGCCTTGACTGTCACCGACTTGTCGGCGATGTCCCGGTACTGCCGGCGGAGGTACTTGAGCCCCAGTCCGGTGGAACTCACCGCCGTGAGCTTGGGGCGGAGATTGTTGGTCACTACCACGCTGTTGCGGGTGGTGCGTATGTCGACGGTTAGCGGATCGGAGGCGCTGACGGCGTTGTGCTTGGTGGCGTTCTCGATGAGCAGCTGCACGCTGCACGGCACGACGCTGCGGGAGAGGTCCTCGTCGGGGATGTTGACTACGACACGAAGCCCCTCGCCGAAGCGCACCTTGAGCAGCTCCACATAGTCCTCGACGAACTCCATCTCGTCGCGCAGGCGGACGGTGGTCTCGTCTTCGTGGCGCAGCATATAGCGGTAGATTTCAGCCAGTTTGTGGGTGTAGCGGCTCGCTTCCGGGGCCGACTGCTCCTGTATCAGGCAGTCCAGCACGTTGAGCGAATTGAAGAGGAAGTGCGGGTTGACCTGCTGCTTGAGCTTCATATAGCGGAAGAGGGCGAGATTGGCCTTCTCGGCCTCCTTCTCCGCCTGCTCGCGGGAGCGGATGGCGTATTCCGCCACCCAGACGATGATGACGCAGCTGAAGATGTAGTCGAGCACAATCTCGAAGAAGAAGCTGCGGGACTCCTGGACTCCGGAGACGGAGTAGATCAGCACCAGACGGACTATGATGATGAGGATGAACGCGAGCAACAGCCAGCGCAGGCTCTTCGAGTCCGGGGACGCGCCCCCCTCGGGATGCCGTGCGAGGTACCTCAGGCAGGTCCACTCCGTCGTCCAGCCGAGAACCTCGGTGCAGACGAAGGTGGAGAGCGGATGGACGGCGAGCGCAGGGAGCGGCAGAAGCCGCAGCAGCGAGGCCAGCCCGACTCCGATGCCGAAGCCGACTATATTGACCAGGATCACCGCGACGCCCATAAAGAGCACGCTCATCCTCCGCCGCAGGCAGAGCAGCACCACGAGGAACATCGTGAGCAGGGTCAGCATCAGCCCGTCCGCCATCCCGGTGGAGTAGCAGACGAACGACACCAGCGCGTGCAGCACGGCAAAGAGGTGGATAATCCAGTTGTCTTTTGAAATATTCATAAAATCTTTGGTGAAGATAGCCACATTTCTTAAAAAACGGGCCGTTCATCCCGAAATTTTATCAATTCATCGGCGCGGGTTTTCATTATATATGTTTTTTGGGTTTATTTGTCAGCGATAACACTACACTAATACGATGCAACAACGCAGACTCAGCTTCTGGCAGATGTGGAATCTCAGCTTCGGCTTCTTCGGAGTGCAGATAGCCTATGCCCTGCAGAGCGCCAACATCAGCCGCATATTCGCGACGCTCGGTGCAGACCCGCATCAGCTCAGCTTCTTCTGGATACTTCCTCCCCTTATGGGAATGATCGTGCAGCCCCTCATCGGCAAGTGGTCGGACCGCACCTGGTGCCGGACAGGCAGGCGCAAACCCTACCTGCTCGCCGGCTCGATAGTCGCCGTGGCGGTGATGATGATGCTCCCGAACGCGGGCAGCTTCGACTTCAGCGCCAGCCTCTTCCTCGGACTCAACGGGGCTATGTGGTTCGGGCTCTTCTCGCTCATATTCCTCGACACCTCCATCAACGTGGCGATGCAGCCGTTCAAGATGATGGTCGGCGATATGGTCGGCGAGGAGCAGAAGGCCCGGGCATACTCCATCCAGTCGCTGCTCTGCAACGCCGGCAGCCTCGTGGGCTTCCTCTTCCCTATCTTCTTCACCTGGATAGGCCTGGCCAACACCGCCCCGAAAGGGCAGATTCCGCCGTCGGTGATATGGAGCTTCTACTGCGGAGCGGTGATACTCATCGCCTGCGTGCTCTTCACCTTCGCCAAAGTCAAGGAGATGCCCCCGAAGGAATACGCCGAGTTCCACGGCATAGACCCCGGGACGCAGAGCCGTGACGAGGCCGGCAGCCCGGGACTCCTCCGGCTGCTCCTCCACGCGCCGAAGACATTCTGGACCGTCGGGTTGGTGCAGTTCTTCTGCTGGGCGGCTATGATGTATATGTGGACCTACTCCACCGGCTCGGCCGCCGCCAACTGCTGGGGCACGACCGACCCCGCCTCGGAGGGCTACCAGGCCGCCGGCAACTGGGTGGGCGTGATGTTCGCCGTACAGGCGGTGGGCTCCATCCTCTGGGCCATCGTCCTCCCGAAATTCTCCTCGCTCAAGCGCGCCTATGTGCTGAGCCTGCTTATAGGCGCGGTCGGGTTCATCTCGGTCGCGTTCATACACAACCAGTATCTGCTGCTCGCCTCGTTCTTCCTGATCGGGGCCGCGTGGGCGGCGATGCTGGCGCTGCCGTTCACCCTGCTCACCAACTCTCTGTCCGGCGGGCATCTCGGCAGCTATCTCGGACTCTTCAACTGCACCATCTGCCTCCCGCAGATAGTGGCCGCCTCCCTCGGAGGGGTGGTCCTCAGGCTCGTGGGCGGGGTGCAGGCCAATATGCTGGCGGTCTCCGGGGTGCTTCTCATCTGCGGCGCGGTCGCGGTCTCTCTCGTCAAAGAACGAAAACACAACAATAACTAACCATCAAAAATCACAAATGAAAAGAATCCTTACTCTCCTCGCGGGTATCGCGCTCACAGCTGCGATGTCCGCAAGCGTATTCGCCCAGAGCGGATACGAGGTTAAGGGCGTGATTGCCGATCAGGCGGGTCCTGTCATCGGTGCGACCGTTATGGAAGCGGGCACCGCGACCGGCACCACGACCGACCTGGACGGCAGTTTCATCCTCAAGGTATCTTCAGCCGACGCGACCGTGGAAGTCAGCTGCATCGGCTACACTACCGTCACGTTCAAGGCATCGCAGATGCCGGGCAGAATCATCCTCAAGGAGGACAGCGAGTTCCTCGACGAGGTGGTGGTCATCGGCTACGGCACGGTCAAGAAGAGCGATATGACGGGTTCGGTATCGGCGGTCAAGGCCGACCAGCTCAACAAGGGCGTGATCACCTCTCCGTCTGACCTGCTCCAGGGCAAGTCCGCCGGCGTGGTGGTCACCTCCGGCGACGGCGCTCCGGGCTCCAGCAGCACCATCCGTATCCGTGGCGGCTCCTCACTCAAGGCCAACAACAATCCTCTCGTGGTCGTGGACGGACTTCCGCTGTCGGAGACCGGCATCAGCGGCGTGTCCGACGCGCTCTCGTCCATCAACCCTAACGACATCGAGAGCTTCACCGTCCTCAAGGACGCGTCAGCGACCGCAATCTACGGCTCCAGAGCCTCCAACGGCGTGATTATGATTACGACCAAGAAGGGCTCCAAGGGCAGTCGGGGCGTGCACGTGAGCGCCGACTTCACCGCATCCGTGAGCCAGAACGCCAAGTATGTGGACGTATTGACCGGAGACGAGATGCGCTCCCTTATGGAATCCTACCTCGGCAAGGACGGAGCGGCATACGCGGCTCTCGGCAAGGAGAACACCGACTGGCAGAAGGAAATCTACCAGCTGGGCAACTCCATCGACGGCAATGTGGCCGTGTCCGGCAAGGTAGGCAAGGGCGGAGTCTTCTATATGCCGTACCGCGTGTCAGTGGGCTACCACGACCAGAAGGGTACGCTCAAGACCTCCAGCCTGAGGAGGGAGACCGTCGCGCTCAACCTCAGCCCGAGCTTCTTCGAGGAGCATCTCAACCTCAACCTCAACGGCAAGCTGATGAATATGGACACCCGCTTCGCCAACCAGGACGCCATCGGCGGCGCGGTCCGGATGGACCCGACCCAGAGCGTCTATGATGAGAAAGGCCTCAACGGCTACTACTGGTGGAACTACGGCAAGGGCACCTACACCATCGACAACTGCAACACGATGGCGCAGCTAAACCCTGTGGCCCTGCTCAACGACAAGGTCGACAAGTCCAACGCCAAGCGCTTCATCGGCAACATCCAGGCCGCCTACAAGGTACACGGCTTCGAGGACCTGAGCCTCAACCTCAATCTCGGTCTCGACTACTCCAAGTCCGACGGCACCGTGGACGTGGCTCCGGGCACCGAAATGTCGTTCCACAACACCCAGGAGTCCGGCTCGGGCTACCACAACCTCTACAACCAGACCAAGAACGACCAGACCCTCGAGTTCTATGCGCAGTACGACAAGACTCTCGGGCAGCACAGCTTCAACGTGATGGCGGGTTACTCCTGGCAGCACTTCTACAACAGCACCTACAGCGAGAAGTACAAGGCCGACGGCACTCTTCCGACTGCGGCTGACTACTATCTGAGCGCGCCTTACACCTTCAAGACCGAGTACTACCTCGTGTCCTTCTTCGGAAGGGCCAACTACAGCTGGAACGAGAGGCTGCTGCTCACCGCCACCCTGCGCAACGACGGCACGTCCCGCTTCGCCAACAACAAGTGGGGCCTCTTCCCGTCAGTGGCCGTGAGCTACAACTTCGGCAAGGAGGACTTCGTCCGCAACAGCGACGCCCTCTCCGCCCTCAAGCTCAGGCTCAGCTGGGGACAGACCGGACAGCAGGACCTCCAGTCCGGCGACTATCCGACGCTCGCCACCTACTTCACCAACACCAACCAGTCGATGTATCACTTCGGCGACAAGATGATAGTCCCTATCAAACCTAACGGCTACAACGCCGACCTGAAGTGGGAGACCACCACGACCTACAACGCCGGTATCGACTACGGATTCCTCGGCGACAGGATCACGGGCAGCATCGACCTCTACAGGCGCGACACCAAGGACCTCCTCAACCGCACCCCGGTGGCTGCCGGAGCCAACCTCTCCAACTACCTCAACGCCAACATCGGCGACCTCACCAACAAGGGTGTGGAGTTCGAACTCAACGCCATCCCGGTACAGACCCGCGACTGGAACTGGACCATAGGCTTCAACGCGTCCTACAACAAGACCGTCATCACCCGTCTTACCACCGACGACGAGCGTGAGGACTACTACGGCATCACCACCGGAGGCATCTCCGGCGGCACCGGCAACACCATCCAGGTACACCAGACCGGACAGGCCCCGTACTCGTTCTTCGTATATCAGCAGGTTTACGACACCGACGGCAACCCTATCGAGGGCTTGTATGTGGACCGCAACAACGACGGCAAGATCGACGACCACGACAAGTACTGCTTCCACAAGGCGACCCCTGACTGGACCTTCGGTTTCAACACCCGTCTCGCATATAAGGACTGGACTCTCGCCCTGAGCGCACACTCCAACGTCGGCAACTATATGTACAACAACATCGCCTCCAACGGAGACCTCCTCACCGACCTCTGGGCCAACAACTTCGTCAACAACCGCTACTCCACGGCGGAGAAGCACAACTTCAGGACTTTCGCACAGTATTTCTCCGACCTCTACATCGAGGACGCTTCGTTCCTGAAGATCGACAACATCACCCTCAGCAAGGCGTTCAGCTTCGGAGCGAGCCTCCCTATGTCGCTGAACGTGTTCGCTACGGTGCAGAATGTCGCCTGCATCACCAGGTACGGCGGAATCGATCCGGAAATCTTCTCCGGCATCGACAACAATATGTACCCTAGACCTCGTACTTACATCCTTGGAGTCAAGTTCAACTTCTAAACAGTGCATACAGATATGAAAAAGATTAAATATATAGCTTTCGCTCTTGCGACAGCACTGCTTCTGGGTGCCGCTTCCTCCTGCGTAAAGGACCTCGACGTCACCCCGATTGACCCTAACACCACCCTGCCGGAAGATGTGCTTGACAGCCAGGACGCCTACACGCAGCTGCTCGCCAAGTGCTACCAGGGACTCGCCTGCTCCGCGTCCAGCGGCCCGAGCAGCGACCCTGACATCGAAGGTGTCGACGGCGGCTACGGCCAGTATATACGTGCCCTCTTCCACCTTGAGGAGCTCTGCACCGACGAGGCCATCTGCTGCTGGAACGACGGCAACCTCTACGACCTCCACAACATCAACTGGACCTCTTCCAACGAGTTCGTAGCCGCGATGTACTACCGCATCTACTACCAGATCGGCCTCTGCAACGAGTTCATCCGCCGCTCCAACGCGAGCGACATCGAGGGCTACACCCTCAAGGCCGCCTACATCGCCGAGGCCCGTGCGCTGAGGCTCCTGAGCTACTACCACGCCATCGACCTCTTCGGCAACGTGCCTTTCGCGACCGAGGAGCAGAGCGTAGGCTCCACCGGACCTGAGCAGATCTCCCGCGGAGACCTCTTCGACTGGATGGTAGGCGAGTGCAAGGCTCTCATCGACGGAAGCGATCTCGCGGAAGCCGGCAAGAATGTGTACGGCCGCTGCGACAAGGGAATGGTGATGATGATACTCGCCAAGCTCTACCTCAACGCCGAAGTATGGAAGGAAACCGCGATGTACGACAAGGCGGCCGAAATCTGCGAGCAGATCATCGCCAAATATCCTCTCTATACTAATGGCGGCTGGCAGGACCTCTTCTGCGCCGACAACCACCTCCGCAGCGCCAACACCACTTACAATGGCGATGAAATCATCTTCGCCGTGGAGCAGGACGGGCTTCTGACCCAGTCATACGGCGCGACCAACTACATCATCTTCGCCTCCACGGGAGGGAAGATGGACGCTGCCGGTCTGGGCATCTCCTCAGGCTGGGGCGGACTCTCTCTGACCGGAGCGTTCACCAGCAAGTTCGAGAGCGGCGATGTCCGCGCCACATTCTACAAGGGCGAGGAGTTCGACCAGTATGTCGACGCCATCCGCCGCGAGTCCGACAGCTGGTCCAACGGCTGGAAGAGTATGAAGTTCAGCAACGTCAACCACGACGGCAGCAAGGCGCAGACCGACGGTTTCGTTGACACCGACTTCCCTATGTTCCGCAGCGCTGACGCATATCTGATGTATGCCGAGTGCGCGGCCCGTGGAGCGGCCGACAAGACCAAGGGCGAGAACTATCTCAACGCCATCCGCAGCCGTGCGGGTCTGGGCTCGCTTGCCCTCACACTCGACAACATCATCGACGAGCGCGGACGCGAGCTCTACTACGAGTGCGTGCGCCGTCAGGACCTCATCAGGTTCGGCCTCTTCACTTCAGGCGATTACCTCTGGGAATTCAAGGGCGGCGTGCAGGAAGGCAAGGCCGTGGACGACCGCTTCAATCTCTACCCGATCATCTCCAGCGACCTCAACGCCAATGGAAATCTTAAGCAGAACCCTGGTTATTAATAGATTATGAAAAGATTTATATACTCAAGCCTTATAGTTCTGGCGGGGTTGCTGACCGCATCCTGCGCCAAGGAGGATATGCGCGTCGTATTCGATCCAAGCAATTCGACCGCTCCTGAGCTCGGGACCATCACGGGCGCGACCCTCGCCGCGGACGGCGAGCCTCTGACTTTCGAGTTCAAACTTCCTACGTTTGACGTACAGACCGGCAAGACCTACTCCCTCTTCGCTTCCAAGACCGAGGCGTTCACAGAGCCGACGAAGCTTGCCGCCACCATCGCCGCCGACAACGAGGCCGGCAAGGCAAGCGTCTCCGTCAAGCAGTCCGACCTCAACTCTCTCGTCCTCAACTACGGAGGAGAGCCGGATGTGGAATTCACCGTATACTTCAGGGTCAGCGCCTGGATCACCACCGACAAGGGCAGCGCGGTGGAGTCTTCACTGAAGGTCTCCAACATCGTCGCCGCGTCTTTCGTCCCTTACGACCAGACCATCCTCGACAAGGACATCTACGAGCACATCTGGGTGCAGGGCGACTACTGCGGCTGGACTCACTCCAAGTGCCAGTTCCTCTACAACTACAGCAAGGACGGCAACACCTACACCGGAGTCGTGGATTTCGCCGACAAGGCGGCTAACGGCATCAAGTTCACCGGAGCGGACAACTGGGAAAGCAGCACCGGCAACTGGGGCACCGCCAATCCTGACGATCCTGCCGAGGCCGATAAGGTGACGCTGCTCAACGGCTCCAACGACAACATCACCTGCTACAGCAAGAGGTTCTATATGTTCTCCCTCGACAAGGGCAGCCTCACCCTCACCAAGGACTGGGGCGCGGACGTCATTGGAATCGTCGGGGCATTCAACGATTGGGGAGGACAGCCTGACATCGAGATGAACTACAATGCCGACTATGTGCGCTTCTGGGCCGACGCCGACTTCAGCGAAGACACGAAAATCAAGTTCCGCGCCGACGCTGACTGGGTTTTGAACTGGGGCGACGATGCCGCTATGGGCGGTGAGGACATCACCGTAAGCGCCGGCAAGTATCGTGTATATCTCGACCTCAACAAGGGCACAGTGGACCTCAACGCCAATATGTACGGCAAGGATGAGCCTACTGCGGGCGGCGACACCCCGGATCCGGAGAAACCTGCCGCCTGGTCCCTTTACGGAACCCTCTACGAGAGCGGCTGGGCATCGGACTTCGACCTTGACAATATCGAGGGGGACATCTGGGTAAGACGCAGCGTGGAGCTGACCGCAAGCGATGAGTTCAAAATCCGCGCCGACCACGACTGGGCTCTGACCGTCGGCGGACCTGAGAAGAACTCCACAAGCACCATCGACCCGTCCAACCCTTACGATGTCTATAAGCCGGAACTCGGCAAGGCTTTCGCCACCGGCGACGTGAACATCCAGGTGGGAGCGGCAGGCGTCTATGACGTCACCTACGACTACGCCGGACAGACTATCCTCATCGAGGAGCACAAGGCCGCATACTCTCTCATCGGAGAGATTAACGGCGACTCCTGGAAGAAGGACTTCGTGATGAGCCGGGACGGCGACGTATGGACGAGTCCTGTGGTCAACATCTCCGGAGGCTTCAAGATCCGCTACGACTACTCCTGGGCTGACGAAAACTGCTACGGAGCTCCTGCGGACTTCACTCCTATCATCGGAGAAGCATTCACCGCAGAGCAGCCGGGCGGCAACATCACGGTCCCGGAAGCGGGCGACTATAAAGTCAGCTTCAACGCCGCCACCAAGGCTATCACAATCGTGGCCGTAGCCTTCCCTGAGACTATGTATATGATAGGCCAGGACTTCGGAAGCTGGGATTGGGAGAGCGACGGCATAGTGGACCTCGTCCCTGTCTATAACCAGGACAGCAAGGCCGAAGGCCAGTTCTGGACGGTACGCTACATCAAGGCGGCTTCACCGTTCAAGTTCTGCTCCCAGAAGAAGTGGAGCGGCGACTTCTGCAGCCTGACCACCAACGACGGATTCAGCGTAGAGGGCAGCAACTGCGTCGTCGACAAGGACGGCCTATACCTCATCCACATCGACCTCAAGAACGAGAAACTCCACGTTGAGCAGGCCCGCATCTACGGCATCGGCGACTGCTTCGGAGGCTGGAACGAGGGTATCGAGACCGCTCTCTTCGCCGCTGGCGGGGAGACCGCGAGCGCCACTCTTGCAGCCGACGGAGAACTCCGTATGTATGTGGCTTCCGACATCGCCACCACCGACTGGTGGACCCGCGAGTTCGTCGTCCTCGACGGCAAGATAGCCTATCGCGGCATCGGCGGAGACCAGGAGAGGGTCAAGTGCACTGCGGGGCAGACCGTCACCCTCAACTTCAACGCCGGAACCGGTGAAATCAAGTAATTGACTCTATCTCTTATTCGGATGCGCCCGGCCCTGCGGCGCGGGCGCATCTGTTTTTTATCATTTTATGAAAAGATTCCGTTTCCTCTGCACCGCTATCGCGCTTGCGCTCCTTGCGGGCTGCAACAAGCACTCCGCAACTCCCGACCCGGGTCCCGCCCCCACACCGGACATTCCGGAGAGGACTGGCGAGAGCGGCATCACCTATCAGCTGCTCGTATATTCGTTCGCCGACAGCGACGGCGACGGCTGCGGGGACTTCAAGGGAATAGAATCCAAACTCGACTATCTCAAACAGATGGGGGTGCAGGCCCTCTGGCTATCCCCTATCCACAAGGCTTCCTCCTACCACGGCTACGACGTGCTCGACTACTCGAGCGTCAACCCGGACTACGGCACGGAGGAGGACTTCAAGTCCCTGGTCGGCGCTGCACACCGTAAGGGCATCAAGATCTATCTTGACTATGTGCTGAACCATACTTCCAAGGACCATCCTTGGTTTCTCGACGCGAAAAACAGCGCGGACAGCAAGTACCGCGACTATTATATATTCTCCGACGACCCGCGCTCTGACATCAGGGCCGGCAGGATTGCGATGATCGCCACGGAAGGCGCGGGCGGATACGACTCCGGGCAGTGGTTTCCGGCGGTGAGCGGCGGCGACGGGGCGCAGAAGCTGAAGTTCACGCTCGCGCTCGACTCCTCCGGCAAACCTTCCACCCTCACGGTGGAGAAGACCGACGATGTGAGCAACAGCGGCTCTCCTGCAGGCATCTGGCTCTACTACGGCGACGGCCTGATGCAGGAGTTCCGCTCCTCCGGCTCGGGTCTATGCACCCTGTCGCTCGAACTCCAGACCTCCTGGGGGGTGCTGGTAAGGACCAGCCGGAGCCAGTGGGACAGCTACAAATACGGAGCGCCGACGGGCAAGAACCGGCTCTCCTGGGGTACTCCGCTCAAGCTCTCCAACAGCGACAGCCAGGACATACTCCTGCCCGATATGAGCTCCACTATGTACCACTCCCACTTCTGGACAGCCTGGTTTGCCGACCTCAACTACGGGGCGGCCTCCGCCTGCGAGACTTCAGAGGCGTTCAAGGCCGTCTGCGAGAGCGCCGACAAGTGGATAGGACTCGGCGTGGACGGATTCCGGCTCGACGCCGTCAAGCATATCTACCACAACGCCTCCTCGGACGAGAACCCGACTTTCCTCAAGAAATTCTACGACCGCTGCAACGCGTCCTATAAGGCCGCTGGCGGCAGCGGGGACATCTATATGGTGGGCGAACACTTCAGCGCCGCCTCTGAAGTCGCGCCTTACTACAAGGGGCTTCCGGCATTCTTCGAATTCAGCTTCTGGTGGACGCTCAAGGATGCCGTCAACTCCGGCAAGGGCAGCGACTTCGTGGGTACGATACAGGGCTTCACCGGAGAATACGCCAAGTACCGCTCCGACTATATCGAGGCCACCAAACTCTCCAACCACGACGAAGACAGGGCCGGCAACGACCTCGGACGCGACAGGGAGAAGATGAAGCTCGCCGCAGCGGTGCTGCTCACGGCAGGCGGGCAGCCTTATATCTATCAGGGCGAGGAGCTGGGCTACTGGGGCGGCAAGTCGGGAGGCGACGAATATGTCCGCACCCCGATGATGTGGACCTCCGATGTGAGCGGGCTCGCGGCCGCGAAGCTCGACGGCAAGGTCGACTACAATATGCTGAGTTCCGACATCTCGGTGGAGGCTCAGAGCAAGGACAGCGAGTCGGTGCTGGCGGTCTACCGCCAGTTCGGCGAACTCCGCGACCGCTATGTGTCCCTTGCCAAAGGCAGTTTCGACTTCTGCTCCGAGGTGGCCTCGACCCCGGCGCTATCGGCCTGGTACAGAAGCTACGGCGAGCAGAGGGTGCTGGTAGTGCACAACTTCGGCGCGGCCAAGGCCAGCGTCAATCTCTCTTCCGACAAACTCGACAATCCTATAGGCACACGGGGCTCCGTTGCCGTCAACGGCAGCAAGCTGACGCTCGGACCGAGAGCATCGGCGGTGTTCCTCCAATAATCCCATACCGTTATGAAACAGCTACTGAGACTTCTCCCTCTTCTCGCCCTGCTCGCCTCCTGCACGGGAGGGGCCGTCCGGCAGGAGACCGACACCCTCCGGGATGCGGTCGTCTACGAACTCAACGTCCGCCAGCTGACCCCGGAGGGGACATTCGCGGCGGCGCAGAAAATGCTCCCTATCCTCAAGGACGAGGGGGTGGACATCGTATGGGTGATGCCGCCTTATCCCATCGGCTTCGAGGGCCGCAAGGGCAGCCTCGGCTCGTACTACGCCATCCGCGACTACTGCGACATCAACCCCGAGTTCGGCACTCTCGCCGACTTCGACGCCTTCCTTGCGGAGGCGCACTCGCTGGGACTCAAGCTGGTGCTGGACTGGGTCGCGAACCATACCTCGCCCGACCATCCGTGGGTGACGCAGAAGCCTTCCGGCTGGTATGTGCGCGATGCCGAGGGCAAGACCATAGTGGAACACGACTGGACTGATATCGCGAAGCTCAACTACGACAATGCGGATATGCGCGCCGAGATGCTGAAGTGTATGCGCTTCTGGATTGACAGGGGCGTGGACGGCTTCCGCTGCGACGTGGCGTATCAGGTGCCGGAGGACTTCTGGGCATCCGCCATCCCCGCGCTGCGCTCAAGCTGCGGACGCACTCTCTACTTCCTCGCCGAGGGCGAGGAGGCCTGGCTGCACAGGGCCGGATTTGACGCCACTTACGCTTGGAAGCTGCACCATCTGCTCAACGACATCGCCCAGGGCAAGGCGGGCGCAGAGCAGCTGACGGATTACATCGAGTGGAATGCGGGCGAATATCCCGCCGATGCGATGAGGCTCTGCTTCACCTCCAATCACGACGAGAATTCGTGGTCCGGCACCGAGTTCGAGCGGATGGGCGACGCCTGGCAGGCTATGGCGGTGCTCTGCTGGACTCTGCCGAATGCGCAGCCGCTCATCTACACCGGGCAGGACATCGGCTACGACCACCGATTCGAGTTCTTCGAGAAAGACCCGATTCCGTCGTGGAAGAGCAATTCGTTTACGGAATTCTACCGTCATCTCAACTCAGTCAAGCACTCCCACCCGGCACTCCGGGCTGGCGAGGGCGAATTCGGGCTCGTCTCCACGGCGGACAACACCATCGTCTTCACCCGAAGCCTCGGGGACGATTGCGTCAAGGTGAGCGTGCAGCTTGAGGCCCCGTGGCAGTGGAACATCAGCAGCGCTTCCGACCGGGTCGCGCATATCGAGCCGCCCCTATGGTGGACGGGAATGCGAACCCCGCTCCAGCTGATGGTCCAGGGAGAGGACATCGGCGCGTACTCCGTCTCTATAGAAGGAGGTAAAGGAGTGAAAATCACCGGAATACATAAAGCCGCGAGTCCCAACTACCTCTTTCTCGACATCAGCATAGCGGAGAATGCCGCTCCGGGCAAGTACTCTCTGCGCTTCACCCGTGACGGAGAGAGCTTCAGCGTACCATACGAGATAGAGAAGCGTCGGGAAGGCTCCGCCGAAAGGAGGGGATTCGACACTTCCGATGCCATATATCTGATAATGCCGGACCGCTTCGTCAACGCCGACCGCAGCAACGACAACAGCTCGCTCACCAGCGAAAAGGCCGACTACAAGGCGTTCTTCGGTCGCCACGGAGGGGACATCCGGGGCATAGAGGAGCAGCTGGACTACATCGCCGGACTCGGGATGACCGCCATCTGGAACACCCCGCTGCTCGAGGACAACGAGCCGGAATCCTCCTACCACGGCTACGCCTGCACCGACTACTACCGGATAGACCCGCGATTCGGCAGCAACTGGACCTACCGCCAGATGGTCCGCGCCGCGCACGACAGGGGACTCGGGGTGATTATGGACATCGTCACCAACCACTGCGGCGACCGCCACTGGTGGATGGCGGACCTGCCGTTCGCGGACTGGGTGCACCAGTGGCCCGAGTATACCCACTCCAACTGCGCGTTCTCCGCACAGAACGACCCCTACTGCTCGCAGCTTGACAGGGAGAATATGGTCGGCGGATGGTTCGACACCTCGATGGTGGATATGAACCTCGACAACCCTTATCTGCTCCAGTATTTCAAGCAATGGGCGATATGGTGGACGGAGTGGGCCAACCTCGACGGACTGCGGGTGGACACCTATCCGTACAACGAGAAAGTCCCGATGTCAGAATGGTGCAGGGCGGTGATGGACGAGTATCCCAACTACAACATAGTCGGGGAGGTATGGTCGTCCAATGTGCCTCAGGTGGCTTACTGGCAGGACAATAACCCCAATAAGGACGGTTTCGACTCCAACCTTCCGGCTATTATGGACTTCTGCCTGATGGACGCGGTGCGCGGCAGCGTCAACTCCGACCGGGAGAGCTGGAACGAGGGCATCACCAAGGTCTACGACTCCATTGCCAATGACTTCTATCTCAATGACCCTCAAAATCTTCTGATATTTCCGGGCAACCACGACACCGAGCGCATCGGCGATGCCGCAGGGGCAGACCCCGCCAAGGTCAAGCTGGTGATGACGCTGATGTCCACTCTCCGGGGCATCCCGCAGATATTCGCCGGCGACGAGCTGCTGCTCCTCTCCGATGACCTCTCGCAGGGACACGGCGGCCTGAGGGCTATGTTCCCTCTCGACTGGGCCTCGAACCCCGTGCGCAAGGACCTGCACGACTACTGCAGCACCCTCTTCCGCTGGAGAAAGGGCTCGGATGCCGTACACAATGGCAAGACCCTGCATTTCCTGAGCCGCGACAACACCTACGCCTACTTCCGCTATACGGACGATGAGGCCGTGTTCGTCTATCTCAACAACAATTCCACCCCGCGAACCCTGCCTTGGGGCGACTATGCCGAGATCACCGGCTCGCTCAAGGGGACGGGGCGCAATGTGGTGGACGGCTCCGCCTTCAATCCGGAGTCGTATACCGTTCCCGCCAAGTCAAGTATAATAATAGAATTCAAATGAACAGATATCCCCTCCTTCTGCTGGCTGCAGCGTCCCTCTTCAGCGCCTGCACCGCACAGCAGCCCGCGTTCAAGGAGAGCGCCGCTCTCCTGTCTCCGGACGGCAAGCTCCGGATGGCATTCTCCGTCGAGGGCGGAGTACCCCGCTATTCCCTGCAGCGCGAAGGCGCTGACATATTGCTCCCGAGCCGGCTGGGCTTCGAGCTGCGCGGCACGGTAAAGGCGGAGCAGATTACAATCGATGGCGACAAACTCACGAAGGGCGATGCCAGGCCGGGGTTCTCCCTCGCGGAAGGATTTGAACTCACAGGGACAGAAACCGACAGTCTCGACGAGGTCTGGGAGCCGGTCTGGGGCGAGGAGTCGCAGATCCGCAACCACTACAACGAGCTGCTGGTCAAGCTCCGCCAGAGCGGAAGCGGCCGCCAGATGAACATCCGCTTCCGCCTCTTCGACGACGGTCTGGGATTCCGCTACGAGTTCCCGGACTCTCAGCCGCTGGTGTATTTCGTCATCAAGGAGGAACTCACCGAATTCGCGATGGCGGGCGACCACTACTGCTGGTGGATTCCGGGCGACTATGACACCCAGGAGTACCAGTACGGCGAATGCCGGCTCTCCGAGATCAGCTCGCGCTTCAAGGACCAGGTCTGCGGCAACAGTTCTCAGACATTTTTCAGCACCTCGGGAGTCCAGACCTCGCTTCAGATGAAGACCGACGGGGGGCTGTATATCAATATCCACGAGGCCGCGCTCGTCAACTACCCTTGTATGAGCCTGCTGGTGGACGGCAGGAAGCACAGTCTCCGCGCCTGGCTGACTCCGGACGCGCAGGGCTGGAAAGGCTATATGCAGACTCCTTGCAAGACCCCGTGGAGGACGGTGCAGGTCGCAGTTTCAGCCGAAGCGCAGCTCGCGAGCCGTCTGGTGCTCAACCTCAACGAGCCTTGCGCGCTTGAGGATGTGAGCTGGATACATCCGGTGAAATATGTGGGAGTATGGTGGGAGATGATCGCCGGCAAGGGAAGCTGGGCCTACACCGATGTCCCGTCGGTGCAGCTGGACAGCTTCGACTACCTCAAGGCCACGCCTAACGGACGCCACAGCGCCAACAACGCCCGGGTGCGGACCTACATCGACTTCGCCGCCGAACACGGCTTCGACGCAGTGCTGGTGGAGGGCTGGAACATCGGCTGGGAGGACTGGGCCAACTGCAGCAAGGATTATGTCTTCGACTTCATCACCCCGTATCCGGACTTCGACATAGCCGCGCTCAACAGCTACGCCCGCTCCAAGGGCATACGGCTGATAATGCACCACGAGACCTCCTCTTCCGTGCGCAACTACGAGCGGCATATGGAGGCGGCCTACAGCCTGATGAACAGATACGGCTACGATGCCGTGAAGTCGGGCTACGTGGGGGACATCCTCCCTCGCGGCGAATACCACTACGGGCAGTGGATGGTCAACCACTACCTCTACGCCGTGACCGAGGCCGCGAAGCATCACATAATGGTCAACGCGCACGAAGCGGTGCGCCCTACCGGACTCTGCCGCACCTACCCTAACCTCATCGGCAACGAGTCGGCGCGCGGCACTGAATATCAGGCGTTCGGAGGCACGGAGCCGAAGCACGTGACGATACTCCCGTTCACCCGCCTCAACGGCGGTCCGATGGACTTCACTCCGGGCATATTCGAGCAGAATCTCAAAGAGTGGTGCGGCAATGACTCGCACGTCAACGCCACGATTGCCAATCAGCTGGGACTCTACCTCACGATGTACTCCCCTCTCCAGATGGCAGCCGACACGCCGGAACACTACGCCCGCTTTATGGACGCGTTCCAGTTCATCAAGGACGTGGCGGTGGACTGGAGCGAGAGCCGCTATCTCCGCGCCGAGCCGGGCGACTACATCATCGTGGCGCGTAAGGCCAAGCGGGACGGACAGTGGTTCTGCGGCGGAGTGACCGATGAGCAGGCCCGCGGGTTCGACATCCCTCTGGACTTCCTCGGCGAGGGCAGCTACGAGGCCGTAATCTACGCCGATGCGCCTGACGCGCACTATCTGACCAATCCTCAGGCATATACCATCAGCCGCCGGAGGGTCAGCGCGGCGGACAGCCTCCACCTCAAGATGGCCCCGGGCGGAGGATTCGGCATAGAGTTCAAAAAATTGTAATTTTGTATCCGTTTTTCCGGAGAAGAATATGGAAGTAAGATTCGCTATACAATACTGGACCGAGTGGGGCGAGAGTCTCTGCCTCATCCTCGGCGGGAGGAAATATCCTATGGACTGGGGCGACGGTGCTATGTGGCACGTGACCGTCAAGCACTGCAGCGCCGCAGCGCTCAAGGACTACACCTATGTGGTGATGCGCGGCGGGCTGATATGGCGCACCGAGTGGAAGCACCACAGTTCAAGGCTCACCAAGATAATCGAGGACAAGTGGATTGACTGTCCCATAGAAGGATGCCCTTTCCCGCGCGAGCATCAGGCGGCGATATTCGACCGCCCCGGATTCAGAGGGGCCGGCACGGCGGTACCGGTATTTTCTCTGAGGAGCGGCGATGACTTCGGAGTCGGAGAATTCCGCGACCTGCACGCCCTGGTCGACTGGGCGGCGGCGACCGGACAGTGCATCCTCCAGCTCCTGCCGGTCAATGACACCACCCGCAAGGGAGAATGGAAGGACTCATACCCATACAGCCCGGTGTCCTCGTTCGCGCTGCACCCGATGTATATGCACCTTCAGAGTCTCGGGATCAAGGAAAACGCCGAATTCAAGAAACTTCAAACCGAACTCAACTCCCTGCCGGAGATCGACTGGCCGAGAGTGTTCAAGGCCAAGATGAAATATATACGTCAGGCCTTCGTCCAGCGCGGAGAGAAGGATATGCAGACTCCGGGCTACAAGACCTTCGTCAAGGAGAACGAATCCTGGCTCGATGAATATGCCAAGTTCTGCGCGATGCGCGACTCTCTGGAGGCCGACTACTACCGCTGGATGCAGTGGCATCTGGACAGGCAGTTCTACGCCGAAGCGAAGTATGCCCGCAGCAAAGGCGTCTCGCTCAAGGGCGACCTGCCCATCGGGGTAAGCGCCGACAGCGCGGAGGCCTATTGGCATCCTGAACTCTTCAACCTCGACTCCGCCGCCGGAGCACCTCCGGATTTCTTCAGCAGGGACGGACAGAACTGGGGATTCCCGACCTACAACTGGGATGCAATGGCCGAGGACGACTACGCCTGGTGGAAGTCCCGCCTGCGCAAAATGTCACGCTATTTCGACGCCTTCCGCATCGACCATATTCTCGGATTCTTCCGCATCTGGGAAATACCTGCCGACAAGTGCAGCGGACTCGACGGGCACTTCAACCCTGCCCTGCCCTATTCCGCCGAGGAGATTGCTCAGGCGGGGCTGCCGCTGGAGGGGCTCTTCCACGAGGACCCGCGCCACCCGGGGATGTACCAGCCGCTCATCTGCCCTGACTCGCAGCGGCTTCCGCAGTGGCAGCAGGAGAAGTTCGGCGCTCTCTACAACGACTTCTTCTACCACCGCCACGAGGAGTTCTGGCGCCGCAACGCGGAGAAGAAGCTTCCCGCCCTGCTCAGCGCTACCGGGATGCTCGCCTGCGGCGAGGACCTCGGGATGGTGCCGGGCTGCGTGCCGGGAGTGATGGAACACGAGAAGATACTCTCGCTGAAGATGCGCGGAATGCAGAACGAGGGAGCGTGGACCGCCCTCAGCGTATGCGCCACTTCCAGCCACGATATGGAGACCCTGCGTATGCAGTGCGACCACGACCCCGAGCCGTGGGAGGTCAGGAATATGCTCTGGGAATTCCTCGAGTCGCCTTCGATGCTGGCGATATTCCCGCTTCAGGACTGGCTTGCGCTCGACTCCTCACTCCGCCGTCCGGAGAGGGACGAAGAGAGAATCAACCAGCCGGCGGACTCCAATCACCATTGGCGCTTCCGCCTGCATATCGGTCTTGACCGTCTCGCGGAGGCATCCTCGCTCAACGCCGCCATCTGCGGCCTTGTCAAAGACAGCGGACGATATAACCGATAGTCCACCGTTCCTTACTCGGCTACCGCGAAGTCCCTCCGGAACTTGATGCCCCTGCGGGTTTCGAGCAGGAGGTTGTCGGTGTAGAATGTAAGGGTCGCCTCTGCCGGCTTGCTGTCCGCTATCTTGATGTCGAACACGGTCTGCCCGTCGTAGAAGTCCGCCACAACCCTGAAAGTATAGCCGCCGTCGGTGAATACGCAGTGCTCCGGATCGAAGTGATACGGCCCGTAGAAGCAGTATTCGGCTGACTCGCTTGTCGCCATAGCCCTCCAGTCCCGGTAGAGCCTGATCACGATGTCATCTACGGAGTAGCGTCCGACGCAGTAGGAACTCTCCTCGACCATCTTCTCCTCGCCGCCGGGGAGCAGCGCATAGACTCCCGTCCCCGAGACATCGCTCTTTTCGTAGAGCTTCTCCACGCCGTCAAAGCCGTAGAGAGGCCCTGCCGGGCTCACGTCACCGGTCTGCAAGGCATCTATGATATTGATTATCTCCACCTTGCCGTCCGAGCGGAGAAAACATAGCACGGGATTGATGGCGTTGCCCATATTGGAAGCGAGCAGAGAAGTGTACTTCCAGCTTCCGAGCTCCTTGCTGCCTAGATTGAACTCGTTGCTTCCCTCTCCGAAGCGTATCGGAATGTGCCATTCCTCGGCGAGGGCATAGCACTTGTCCATATCGAAAGATATCAATACCGTGCCGTCGGAATACAGCTCCGCCGTGTAGAGTTCCATCACGGGGTCTGTGACCCTGGTCTGCTGCCCGGACTCGCCCGAGCTGCGCGAAGCGGCGTTGCCGCAGGAGACGGCGGCGCAGAGCGCGAGCGCCGCCAGGGTTATGAGCGGGCGTCCCATAGCTACTTCGCGATGGTCTCGCGCATATCGGTGTCTGCCTGGATGTTCTTCATCCGGTAATAATCCATTATCCCGAGGTTGCCCTTGCGGAATGCCTCGGCCATCGCGAGAGGCACTTCGGCTTCGGCTTCGATGACCTTGGCTCTGGCTTCCTGAGCCTTGGCCTTCATCTCCTGCTCGAGAGCCACTGCCATAGCCCTGCGCTCCTCGGCACGCGCCTGAGCGATGTTCTTGTCGGCATCGGCCTGGTCCATCTGGAGCACCGCGCCGATGTTCTTGCCCACGTCGATGTCGGCTATGTCGATGGAGAGGATTTCGTATGCCGTGCCGGCGTCGAGCCCCTTGTTGAGCACCACCTTGGAGATGCTGTCCGGGTTCTCGAGCACAGACTTGTGCGACTCGGACGAGCCGATGCTGCTGACGATGCCCTCGCCGACCCTCGCGAGAATGGTCTCCTCGCCCGCACCGCCGACAAGCTGCTTGATGTTGGCGCGCACGGTTACGCGAGCCTTGGCTATGAGCTGGATGCCGTCCTTGGCTACCGCTGTGACCGGAGGGGTGTTTATGACTTTCGGATTAACGGACATCTGCACCGCCTCAAGCACGTCGCGTCCGGCGAGGTCGATGGCGGAGGCCATCTTGAAGTCGAGCATAATGTTGGCCTTGTTGGCGGAGATGAGGGCCATCACCACCTTGGTCACGTTGCCCTTGGCGAGATAGTGAGCTTCCAGTTCGTTGGCCTTCAGGGTCAGTCCGGCCTTTGTGCCGGTAATCATCGCCATCACGATGGTGTGCGGGCTCACCCCTCTCCAGCGCATCAGCACGAGCTGGAGCAGGGAGACATACACTCCGGAAAGCACGGCCTGGAACCACAGCGCCACCGGGAAGAACCAGAGCACGATGACGAGCGCCACGACGATTATCGCAGCAAGAAGGATTGGATTCATTTTATTGTTCTTTTAATGGTTTTACTGTCACTTGGTTGTCCTCTATGGAGACGATTTCCAGCGGAGTGCCGGCATCGACCAGAGAGTTGTCGTGGGACTTGACCTCGCAGCTCACCTCGCCGAACTTTCCGGTCCCCATAGGGGCAAGACGGGTCTGGGCCGTGCCCGCCTGTCCGACAGCGAGCCTGCGGGACTCGTCGTTGACCTTGGAATGCATCTCCGTCTTGAGCTCGAAGCGCCGCCAGGTACGCGAGCGGAGCGAGAGCGCCACCGCCGCGACCGTCATCACGATTACCGCCACAAGCACCGCCCATCCGACCGGGTTGCCGATGTAAACGAAACTGTACCAGCACGCCGCGCCTAGTGACAGGAGGCTCAGAAAACCTCCGATGCCGACTCCCGGGACGAGAAGCAGCTCGACGAGCATAAAGAGTATGCCCGCAATGATCAGGGCAACTGTAATCCACCACATAGATATAGAGTTTTGGTTGTTTTGCAAATATACAAAAAGCCGGCACAAACTTTCTTTCTTTTGAGAAAAATACTAACTTTGCGGACTATTTGGGATTATTAATTTAAATACCATATTTATGCAAAGCAAAGGTGCTATCAGATTTGTGGCTATCTGCCTCATTCTCGCCTGTCTTTGGCAGCTCTCCTTCACTCTTGTGACAAGCATCTGCACAAGGAAAGCCAACGCTGCCGCCGAGAAGGCCGTCGAGAACGTGCAGAAGACCGCCGCATTCGCCGAAATCCCTGAAGGAGACAGGGCATACTACCTCGACTCCATCAGGAAGATCGAGTCCCGCCGCTACACGGACTCCATCTCCACGGAGAAAATCTATTTCGGCTACACTTTCAAGGGTGTACAGAACCAGGAAATCAACCTCGGTCTTGACCTCAAGGGAGGAATGAACGTGATGCTGCAGGTGCAGCTCGAAGACCTTGTGAAGGCCCTCTCCGACCACAACACATCCCCTGAATTCCTCAAGGCCGTAGCGCTTGCAAAGGAGCGCAGCGTGAACTCCCAGTCAGACTTCATCACCCTCTTCGCGGAGGCGTGGAAAGAAGTGGGCGGCGGCAAGAGGCTCGCGCATATCTTCGGCACCGCCGATATGGGCGGGCGCATCACCAGCAGCTCCTCCGACGAGCAGGTAATCAGCGTCATACGCGAGGAGTCCGAGAGCGCCATCGCCAACTCCTTCAATGTGCTCCGCAACCGTATCGACCGCTTCGGCGTGACCCAGCCTTCCATCCAGAAGCTCGGCAACACCGGACGCATCCTCGTCGAACTTCCGGGCGTGAAGGAGCCGGAGCGCGTGCGCAAGCTGCTTCAGGGCACCGCATCCCTCGAATTCTGGACGACTTACACCAATCAGGAGATTGCCCCTTATCTTGAGGAGGCCAACACTCTCCTCGCCCAGCTGCTCTCCGCCGACAAGGCCGGGGAAGCCACCGCCGCTGTGAGCGATGCCGAGGAGGACGACCTCGTGGCACGCGAGCTCAAGGCCCAGGGCGGCGAGGCTGACGAAGCTAATCTGGCCGCCTACAAAAAGGCCAACCCGCTCTTCGCGGTGCTCTCTCCGTCACAGTTCCGCGACAACGCCTGCATCGGTCTCGCGGCCGCGGCGGACACCGCGCTCGTGAACAAGTATCTGCGTATGCCTGAGGTCGAGGCGCTCTTCCCTGCCGAGTTCCGCCCGATGTGGTCCGTGAAGCCGACTTCATATATCAAGAACAGCAACATCTACGAGCTCGTGGCCATCAAGGCCTCGTCCCGTGACGGCAAGGCTCCGCTCGACGGAGGTGTCGTGACCAACGCCCGCGTTGACTACAACGACCGCCGGGGCGGCGAACCGGGAGTTTCGATGACTATGAACTCAGTGGGCGCCAACACCTGGGCGCGCCTCACAAAGGACAACATCGGCCGTCAGGTGGCCATCGTGCTGGACGGCACCGTATATTCGTACCCGACCGTACAGACCGAGATTACCGGAGGCCAATCCTCCATAACCGGCAACTTCACCATCGAGGAGGCCACCGACCTTGCCAACGTGCTCAACTCCGGCAAGCTTCCTGCTCCGGCGACCATCGTTCAGGAACAGGTTGTAGGCCCTTCTCTGGGAGCAGAGTCCATCCGCTCCGGTTTCATTTCGTTCGTGATAGCGTTCTGCCTCGTCCTCCTCTATATGATCTTCTTCTACAAGGGAGCGGGTCTGGCGGCCGACGTGGCGCTTCTCACCAACGTGGTGCTTCTCTTCGGCACTCTGTCCGCCTTCGGGGCGGTGCTCACGCTGCCGGGTATCGCCGGTCTCGTCTTGACTATGGGTATGGCGGTGGACGCCAATGTAATCATATATGAGCGAATCAAGGAGGAGCTCAAGGCCGGCAAGGGTCTGGGCAAGGCCATTCAGGACGGTTACTCCAACGCCTACTCCGCCATCATCGACGGACAGGTGACCACCCTCCTTACCGGTATCGTGCTCTTCTTCTTCGGCTCCGGTCCGATCAAGGGCTTTGCGACCACGCTCATCATCGGTATCATCACCTCTGTGCTCACCTCCATCTTCATCACCCGTCTCATCCTTGACGACCGCGTGAACAGAGGCAAGAGCATCTCTTTCGAGACCAAGCTCACCAGAAACTTCCTCAAGAACACCCACATCCACTTCCTCTCCGGAAAGAAGTGGTCTTACACCATCTCCGGTGCGCTCATCGTCATCGCCATCCTGTCGATGTGCTTCAAGGGCTTCACCTACGGCGTGGACTTCACCGGAGGCCGTACCTATGTGGTACGCTTCGACAAGCCTGTGACGGCCGAGGAAGTCCGCGAGGCCACCAACAAGGTGTTTGAGGCAGCGGCGGCGGCAGACCCTAATGTCAGCGCTTCTTCTGTGGAAGTGAAGCAGTTCGGCGGGGACAGCCAGATGAAGATCACCACCGCCTACAAGTTCGAGGACGAGTCTTCGGCAGTGGACACCGAGATAGAGGGTATGCTCTATGAGTCTCTCAAGGGGCTCTATGCGGAAGACCTCACGCTGGCCGAGTTCACTTCGACGCTCGAGAATCCTAACGGTATCATTTCTTCCGACAAGGTCGGCGCGTCAATCGCCAACGACATCAAGCGGAACGCATTGATTTCCATCGTTCTCGCCCTGCTCGTAATCTTCAGCTACATCGCGGTTCGATTCAAGGGCTGGACCTGGGGACTCGGTGGCGTGGTATCACTCGCCCACACGGCGCTCATCGTCATCGGATTCTTCTCGCTCTTCAGCGGAATACTTCCGTTCAACCTTGACGTCGACCAGACGTTCATCGCGGCCATCCTGACCATCATCGGTTACGCCATCAACGACACCGTGGTCATCTTCGACCGTATCCGCGAAAATCTCGGCCTGCATCCTAACGATGACTTCCGCGAGATTACCAACAAGTCTCTCAACGCGACCCTCACCCGTACCGTCAACACCTCGGTTTCAACTCTCCTCCCGATGCTTGCAATCGCAATCTTCGGCGGCGAGTCCATCAGAGGTCTTTCGGTCGCCCTGTGTCTGGGTATCTGCATCGGAACCTACGCGTCAATTATGATTGCGACTCCGATTATGTTCGACTGCACGATGAAAGCCCGCAAGAAAGCTGCAGCGAAAGCGGCCGTAAAGAAGAAGTGATTTTTTTCTGAATATCGGAACGTCCGACCCCTCAAAAGGCCGGACGTTTTTGTTATCTTTGCAAAGATATGTCTTTCGTACACCTTCACGTCCACACCCAATACTCCATCCTTGACGGGATGAGCGACATAGAGAAACTGTTCCGCCGTGCAGAAGAACTCGGTATGAGCGGGCTCGCCATCACCGACCACGGCAATATGTTCGGGGTCAAGGACTTCAAGGACGTGGCCGCGAAGCACCCTGGCGTGAAGCCCGTCATAGGCTGCGAAATCTACGTCACGCAGCACTACGACCACCGCATCAAGGACAACGAGCACAAGAAATACTACCACCTGATTCTGCTCGCCAAGAACCCGGTCGGCTACCGCAATCTGATGAAGATAGTCTCCACGGGACATATCGAGGGGATGTACTACAAGCCGCGCGTAAGCCACGAGGTAATCGAGAAATACCACGAGGGGCTCATCTGCTGCTCTGCCTGTATGGCGGGCGAAATCCCGCGCGGCATATTGGCCGGCGATGCGGAAGGAGTGGACAGGGCGATAGAGTGGCACAAGAGGGTGTTCGGCGAGGACTACTACCTGGAGGTTATGCTCCACCGCACAGAGGTGCCCGGACTCTCGATCGAGCTCTACGAGAAGCAGAAGGAATACTGCGCCGAGATATTCCGCCTCGCCGGGAAGCACGGCGTCAAGGTCGTGGCCACCAACGACGTGCACTTCGTGCGCAAGGAGGACGGACCGGCACACGACAGACTCATCTGCCTCACCACAAACTCGATGGTCGATGACCCGAAGCGGCTCCGCTACACCCAGCAGGAGTATCTCAAGAGCGAGGAGGAGATGGCAGCCCTCTTTCCGGATCACCCGGAAGCCCTCGCCAATACGATGGAGGTACTGGACAAGGTGGAAGATTACTCCATCGACAGGGGACACGTGCTCCCGAAGTTCCAGATTGAGCAGAGCTTCCTCGACAAGATAGACTACTACCTCGACAAATACTCGGACATCATCGAAAACGGGCGATATGAGATTGTCAAAGACCACGACGGCAACATCGTAAGCAAGACCGACAGAGGTGACGAATTCCGCCGTTCCGTGGCCTTTCTGTGCCATCTCACATACGAGGGCGCGCGCGAACGCTATGGCGAGACCCTCACTCAGGAGCAGAGCGAGCGCATCCACTTCGAGCTGATGACCATCTCCTATATGGGATTCCCGGACTACTTCCTGATTGTCCAGGACTTCATCAACTGGGGTCGGCGCAACGGGGTCTCCGTGGGCCCGGGACGAGGCTCGGCGGCGGGCTCGTGCGTCGCTTACTGCCTGCACATCACCAACCTCGACCCCATCCGCTACGACCTTCTCTTCGAGCGCTTCCTCAACCCGGAGCGCATCTCTATGCCTGATATCGACGTGGACTTCGACGACGAAGGCCGCTACCGCGTGATCCAGTATGTACAGGAGCACTACGGCGCGGACCACATCTCGCACGTCATCACCTTCGGCACTATGGCCGCCAAGCTCGCCGTCAAGGATGTGGCGCGCATCTCCAGTATGACAATCCCGGAATCCAACCGCCTGACCAAACTGATTCCGGACAAGCCGATAACGGTCAGGGAGAACGGGGAGGACAAGGAATACAAGCCCACGCTCGCCAACAGCGTGAAATATGTCAAGGAGCTGAAGAACGAATACGAGAACGGCGACCCTCTGGTCAAGGAAGTGCTCCGCTACGCCCTCCAGCTCGAGGGCTGCATACGCCAGACAGGCATCCACGCCTGCGCGATGATCATCGGTCGAGGCAACCTCACCGACTACATCCCCATCACTATGGGGGAGGACAAGGCCACAGGGCAGCAAGTCTGGGTGAGCCAGTACGAGGGCACCAAGATTGAGGACGTCGGAATGCTCAAGATGGACTTCCTCGGCCTGAAGACCCTCTCCATCATCGACCGCTGCACGGCTCTGGTCAAGAAGAGATTCGGGACGGAAATCGACATAGAGAAGATTCCCATCGACGACCCGGCGGTATTCGACCTCTATTCGAGGGGAGACACCAAGAGCATATTCCAGTTTGAATCCGGGGGGATGAAGGAGTGGCTCGTCAAGCTGCACCCCGAGCGGTTCGAAGACCTCATCGCGATGAACGCGCTCTACCGCCCCGGGCCTATGGACTATATCCCGAACTTCGTGGCGGGCAAGAACGACCCGAGCAAAATCACCTACGACCTGCCGGATATGGAGGAATACCTCAAGGAGACCTACGGCGTCACGGTCTACCAGGAGCAGGTGATGCGGCTCTCGCAGAAGCTGGCCGGCTTCTCCAAGGGCAAGGCGGACAAGCTCCGCAAGGCGATGGGAAAGAAGAAAAAGGACGTGCTGGACTCTCTCAAGACCTCCTTTATGGAGGGGGCGCTCAAGAACGGCCATCCCAAGGAAGTGCTCGAGAAGATATGGAAGGACTGGGAGGCGTTCGCTAAATACGCGTTCAACAAGTCCCACGCGACCTGCTACGCCTGGGTAAGCTACCAGACCGCCTGGCTCAAGGCCCACTATCCGTCCGAGTTCCAGGCCTCCAACCTCACGCAGAATTCCGCCAATATGGAGGAGATGAAGGAGATAATGGCCGACTGCCGCAAGGGCGGCATCAGAGTGCTGAGCCCCGACATCAACGAGTCCGAGGCGCAGTTCTCGGTCAACCATCAGGGCGACATCCGCTTCGGGCTGAGCGGGCTCAAGGGCTTCGGGGACAATCTTGTGGCAAGCATCCTCAAAGAAAGGGAAGCCGGCGGAGTATTCTCCGACCTCTATGATTTCGTCGAGAGGATGTCTGACATCATCAATCGCCGCGCCCTTGAAACTCTAGTATATTCGGGAGCTCTGGACTCGTTCGGACTCAAACGTGCACAATACTTTCTGCCGTGCCGGAACGGCGAGCTCTTCATCGACGAGCTGGTCCGCTACGCCAACCTCTACCGCAACGACGAGATGGACAGCGCGTCGTCGCTCTTCGGCGACGTGGAGGAGATGAAGCCCTCGCGTCCGGAAGCCCCGACATTCTCCGGCGAAGAGGACACGCTGGCCCTGCTTCAGAAAGAGAAAGAATTCGTCGGGATGTATCTCTCCGCACACCCGCTGGACCGGTATCGCTTCGAAATCGAGAACTTCACGAGCTGCCCGCTTACCTCCCTCGACTCTCTGGTGGACGAGCAGGAATCCAAGGGGAAGTCCTGCAAGGCCTGCGTGGCCGGCATCGTGACGGATGTCAAGACCATCACCACCAAGAGCGGTTCGCCTGGAGCCAAAGTAATCCTGGAAGACTTCGACGGCAACCACGAGTTCGCCCTCTTCGGCAAGGAGTACCAGGAATTTCTGCCGTATATGCAGCCTCACGCCCAGATTTTCATCGAAGGGGAAGTCACTGAACGCTACTTCCTCAAAAAGGAGGACAAGGCTGCCGGCAAGACTTCCCCTTATGCGTTTAAATTCAAGAAACTGTCCCTGCTGGGCAATGTCGGGGACGAACTGCTGTCCGAGTTTGTGCTGCATATCGACTCCTCCAGACTCAACCCGGAGTTCCGCAAGAATCTCGTCAGACTGCTGAAAGACGCCAAGGGCAACATCCCTCTCAGCGTCAACCTCAACGACGCGACAAGCGGATACAGGTTGGATTTCCGCTCCAGAAAATACTCCGTCTGCGTCAATCAAGAGCTGATAGACCGCCTTGGCAGGCTGCATATCGGCTACAGTTTTTTAAGGAGATAGCCTCTGTAGCTGTCCCCTATCGGGACAGTCTTTCCGTTGTCCATCTCCACCACTCCCCGGCTGAGTTCCCTGATATGGGCCAGATTTACCATATATGAGCGGTGTGTCCGGACAAAACGGCTTTCAGGAAGCCTCTCAAGCAGTTTCGCCATACTCATCAGCACGAGTTTCGGGGCCGTCTCGCCGCTGATGTAGATTTTGAGATACTCGCTCATACTCTCCACATAGATGATGTCGGAGACATTGACCTTGATTATCTTGTAGTCCGCCTTGAGAAATATGTAGTCTTCCGGCTGCGTCTCAGCCCGTCCACGGGATGCCTCCATCAAATCGAAGCGTTCCTTGAGTTTCTCCGCCGAAGCAACGAACTCCTTGAGGCTGAATGGCTTGAGGAGATAGTCTACCGCATCCACCCGAAATCCGTCCACGGCATATTCCGAATAAGCGGTGGTGAACACCGTCAGCGGACGGTGTCGCAGCAGGCGCACGAAGTCCAGCCCGGAAAGATCCGGCATATTTATGTCCAGAAACATCGCGTCCACTTCTGTCGTGTCCAGAAGCCTGCTTGCTTCCAGCGCGCTGTCGCAAGCTCCGGCAAGTTCCAGAAACGGGACTTTGGATATGTATATTTCGAGCTGTCGGAGCGCCAGAGGCTCGTCATCCACTGCAATTACCCTCATATCATTCCGTCATTTCGGCCCGTGCGGGCAGCACGAGCAGCAGTTCATAGACATCGTCCCGCACATCTATATGGAGGACATAATTGTCCCCGTACAGGAGTTCAAGCCGCTTGCGGATATTCTCGAGACCGATACCGTTCTCTTCCCGCTGCAGGTTCTCCCTTCCGGGAGGGCGGCTGTTGGCGCAGCGGAATATCAGCTTTCCGTTCTCTATCGCCGCGCCGATGCGGATGAAACCTCCGTTTTCGGCGCTGATTCCGTGTTTGAATGCATTCTCGACTATCGTCGCCATTATCAGCGGCGGCACCTCCGCGTCGGCGTCGTTATCCGGGAAGTCAAAGCTTATGCTGACATCGTCCTTGTATCTGAGCCGCATAAGGGCCAGATAGTGCGTGAGGAACTCTTCTTCGCTGGCCAGAGGCACGGTCGGGCTGTTGTTGTCGTATAGCACGTGACGCATCAGACGGGAGAGTTCCACAATGCTGTCTTTAGCCTTGTCCGGATTAATGTCCACGAGGGCGTGGATATTGTTGAGCGTGTTCATAAAGAAGTGCGGATTAATCTGATATCTCAGATAATCGAGCCTGTAGCGCAGGTTTTCCTTTTCCAGAGCCTCCGCCTTCCGCTCTTCCCTGAGCGAGTTGAGGTAGAACTTTGCGCCAAGATTGACCCCCAGCATCAGCAGCGCCACCACTATCTTGAGGTAACCGGGACGCATAGGCTTGTCTTCCGGCACTCCCCCGGAAAGCCTCGGAGGCTCATCCTGCATACGCGCCTCAGGCGGAGGAGGAGGCATCTGTCCGAACTGTTCCCTCGGCTCCGGAGGACGCATCCCGTCGCGTGCCGATCCTTCGAAGAGAAGGATATAGGCGGAGAAAAGCCCAAATGCCAGAATCACGAGCAGCGAATAGGGCAGCGGCCTGCCTTTCTCTGTCAGCAGCGGGGCAATCAGATAGTTGTGGACCAGAAAGAGTATAAGGAAAGGCACGGTCGAAAGCCAGAGCCTCCAGATGTCCTCGAACTCGAACTTGAGCGACGGTTCGGAGAGCAGCTGAAGCAGGGCCACCACCGCCTCGATGATGAAGACCCCCGCCCATATCAGCGGCACTGCCCAGCGTTCGAGGCCGGTGTTCTTCCTGTTGCTTGCTGTCATATCGCTTTTTCCGCAAAATTACTACTTTATGGCCAAGCCGCCGCTCCCTTTCGTTGACAAAATCGGCCCGTTCGCTGAAAAAACGTGCAGTATTCCCTCTTTATGACGGATATTGCAGACGAAAAGCACTGTGTTATGAAAGGAAGATTACTTATGCTGTTTACCCTTGCGCCGCTGCTCGGAGGCTGCCTATATGGAAATATAGACATAGACGACAGTCCTGAGGCTGACTCCGGGTCCGGGACGGTCAGTATCGAAGACGAAGATGACGATATCGCGAACCTCTCCGCAGACCGTGTCGTAACCATCGTATTCTCCGACACTTACGGAGCCAGTGTCAGCGGGGATGAGCTCGGGGTCGTCTCCGTCAGCGGAAACGACGTGACCGCCGTTAACGACAGCGGGGAGGTCATCAGATACGAACTCTCCGGCAGCACTTCCGACGGATTCTTCAAGCTCTACGGCGAAACGGAGCAGATTGTCTCGCTCAACTTCGTAAGCATCACGAATCCTGCGGGCGCCGCCATAAACAATCAGAGCAAGGAGCGCACCTTTGTAGTCGTGAGCGGCGACAGCACCCTCAAGGACGGCGCTCTCGACTCGGACGGAGACTATCCTGACGAGAACGGGAGCGAGGATATGAAGGCCGCCTTTTTCAGTGAGGGGCAGCTCATATTCAGCGGAGGCGGCAGCCTGACGGTCACCGCCACAGGCAAATCCGGCATCACGAGCGACGGCTACATCCGCTTCACGGGCAGACATTCTTTAAGTGTCAGTTCCGCTGCCGGCCACGGACTCCGTGCCAAGGACGCTATCATAATCAGCGACGGCACCATCGGCATATCTGTCTCGGGCACAGGCAGGAAAGGCATCTCGACGGACGGTTTTGCATATATCGGCGGAGGTGAAGTCACCATCCGTACAAGCGGAGATGCCGGAACCGTGGACGGGGAACTGAGCGGGGTGGCCGGAATCCGCGCCGACAATCTCTTCACGATTACAGGCGGCTCGGTGAGCATAACCTCCACCGGCAAGGGAGCGAAGGGCATCAGCAGCGACGGGAACGGCCGGTTCGAGGGCGGGAGCGTCAGCATCGTCACGAGCGGAGCCAACTACGGCAGCTCTTCCGGCGGCGGGGGCGGCTTCGGCTGGCCGGGCGGAGACAGCTCCTCATCATCTTCCAAGTCCTCCAAGGGCATCAAGTTCGACGGCAACCTGTACTTCAGCGGAGCTGATGTAACGGTAAAATGCAGCTCCCACGAGGGGATTGAAGCTAAGGGGGCAATCAGCATCACCGCCGGTTCGGTAAGCAGCACCGCCTACGACGACGCCATCAACTCCGGCTCCGATATGAACATCAGCGGAGGTTATGTCTATGCGCTTTCCACGGGCAATGACGGTCTGGACGCCAACGGCAACCTCTACATCAGCGGCGGGGTGGTCTATGCCGTGGGCTGCGGCAGCCCGGAGGTAGCGGTCGACGCCAACACCGAAGAGGGATATAAATTCTACCTGAGCGGCGGCACCCTGATTGCCGTCGGCGGAATAGAATCCGGTTCCAGTCTGAGCCAGGCGGTTCTTTCCGCGGGAAGCTGGACCAAATCAAGCTATTATGCTCTCTACGACGGGGACAGCCAACTTTTCGCGTTCAAGGCCCCGACAAGCGGCGGGAGCGGCATAATACTCTCCTGCCCGACACTGCAGAGCGGCAGCAGCTATACCCTCAAGTCCGGGGTAAGCGTTTCCGGAGGGACAGCCTACTTCGATGCCGTCATCTTTGACGCCCAGGTCAGCGGAGGCAGCTCGACGAGCCTCACCGCCAGCTACCAGAGCGGAGGCAATGAGGGAGGCGGAGGCGGTAATCCCGGAGGCGGTGGCGGCAACCCTGGAGGCGGAGGTGGCGGCCGGCCGAGATAATCATTAAAACAATGACAACTGATATGAAACGGACAATATTAATCCTGTGCGCATTATCTCTTCTGACCCCGATGCTGTCGGCACAGGAGTCCGGCTCGTCGGACAAGAGCGGGCTGGTCGTAAGGGAATGGAACAGCGACATCGGCTCCGAGCAGAAAAGGCTGGACCGTGTGACGACCTACAATGCGCTCGGTCGCAAGCAGGAGGAAATAGAATACGGCAAGGACGGGCAGAAATGGCGCAAGCGATACGAATACGACGCGGAGGGGAAACTCCTCAGAGTCCTCGTCTATGGCTCTCGCGACAAGCTGGACAATGTCCGCAAGTTCGAATTCAACGACCTGGGCAGGAAGAAGACGGAATATGTCTACGATGCCAAGGGCAGACTCCGCCGGGTCAAGTATTACGAATACGGGCGCAGCGATGATTGACGAATCCCTCACCGGAGGATTCTCCCCCATCCGTCTGGAAGAAATGGAGTCCATACGCCTGATGAACAGGACGGACACCAAATTCCTCTGCAACAGCCAGACCCTCAGGGACATCCTCGCCGATGCCGGCAGATGCGGCTACCGCATCCTGGAGACGGACGGCCACAGGCTCAACGCCTACGACAGCCTCTACTACGACACGGCTGACCTGAAGATGTTCATCGACCACCGCAACTGCCACCTTGTCCGGGAGAAAGTCAGGACCAGAACCTACCTCAGCTCCGGGGTGACTTTCCTTGAAGTGAAGCGCAAGAACAACCACGGCAGAACCAGGAAGAAACGGACCAAAATAGCCGGGGAGCTGTTTGCCGACTTCGGCGAATCGGCCTCGGCGTGCAGCTGGCTCGCCTGCCATTCGGCTTTCTTCCCGGACACGCTCTCGCCTTCGGTGGAGACCTTATTCCACCGGATGACCCTTGTGAATCCGGAGATGAGCGAAAGGCTTACCGTCGACACGGGAATCCGCTTCACAAACATCCGGACGAGCCTGCAGTCAGGCCTCGGAGAAGCCGTCATCATCGAGCTGAAGCAGGACGGAAGGGCGCAGAGCCGGATGAAAAGCATACTCTCCGCCCACCGGGTCAAGCCGGAGAGAATAAGCAAATACTGCATAGGAATCACTCTGACCGACCCCTCCGCGAGAGCGGGCAGGTTCAGGCAGAAAGAGAGGATAATAGAGAAAATCAATAAAAACTTTTACCTTCAATGTTTTACGCAGACTACGGCGGAGTCCCTCTTGACGAGGGCGAACTCCTTGACGTACAATCAGTCATTGAGCCTGTAATGACTACGGCCCAAAACCTTACGGAACTCGCGCTCAGGTTTTTTCTGAACCTGCTGGTGTGCTGGATCATCGTCCGGGGCTTCTATTTCCGCAAGAGCCGGCGCAGAGACTACTACTTCACCTTCATCTGTTTCTCCTCCGCAATGCTTCTCCTCCTGTATATGATGGGGAACGTGGAGGTCGGAGTGGGGCTGACCCTCGGTATGTTCGCCATCTTCGGTGTCATACGCTACCGTACCGAAACGGTGCCGATACGGGAGATGACCTACCTTTTCGTAATCATAGCGATTGCGGCAGTCAACGGACTCGCACCCCTGTACAGACTGAGCGGCACTCTCGACGGGAACCCGCATTTTCTACTCTCCTGCGGCGACATCCTGATCACGGTCGTGACCAATCTGCTTGCCGTCGGACTTATCTGGGCTCTGGAAAGCAGCGGAACGCTCAAGCACAGCGCCAGCAAGATCATCCTCTACGACCGCATAGAACTCATCGTGCCAGAGAGGCGCGCGGAGCTTCTTGCGGACATTGACAAGCGCTGCGGCATCAAGGCCAAGCGAATCGAAATCGGAAACATCGATTTCCTCAAAGATGCGGCCTATATCAAGGTTTACTACACTCCGGACACTGAGGAAATCTCCACCATAGGTTCCATAACCCGCTACAGACAATTCACAGAACAACAGGAATTATGAGATACCCTTCATTCGCCGTCCTGACGCTGATGCTGCTTATGCCCGTCTCCGCAGCGTCGCAGAACACTTCCCTGCGCAGCCGCAGCTCGATTGAGGCTGATTGGAAAGTCCGCAAGGGTCTTCATCTTAATGCCGCATACGAACTGCGCACCACCGACGCTCTGGCCGGGGTCGAGAGACATCAGCTCTCGCTCGGACTGTCCTACAAACTGAACAAGCGCTTCACAGCGGGTGCGGAATACTCTTACATCGGCCACTTCGGCACAGACGGGAGTTTCAAGCCGCGCCACCGGCTGAGCGCCGACCTCGGCTACAGGTTGGATATCAGGGGCTGGAGACTGTCCGTAAAGGAGAGCCTTCAGCTGACGCACCGCTCTTATGACTTCAACCGTTTCCAACGGACTCCTAACGCCCTTGAGATGAAGTCCAGAGCTAAACTCAGCTACAGGGGAATCAAGAAACTCGAACCATACGCCTATATTGAACTCCGCAACATTTTCAACGCCCCGAGCTGCTCGGCGACTTACTACAGCGCTTCCGGGACATACGGAAACTACGAATTTCTCGGATATAAAGATATGTATATCAACCGTCTGAGAGGTGCCATCGGAGCGGAGTGGAAAGTCTCCAAAGGGCACTCCCTGGACTTCTGCTTTCTTTTTGACCGCTGCCGCGACAGAGTGACGGACACCGACAAATCGGGTACGGAACTCAAATCCATAGGCTGGGAGAATGCAAACAGAGCGGCCCTCTGCATAGGATATAAGCTATCCTTCTGAAGAGGGCCGCTGCCTGAGTCTTGTCTGATTCCCGATTAACGGCTAAGCTTGAAGCCTGCGTCGATGCTCTTGGCGGACGACAGGACAGAAGAGAGGCTCTTGACGGTGGAATTGCCGGAAGTCTTGGAGGCGTAAGTGACCAGTTTCTTGGCGAATTCCAGGAACTTCTCGCCGTTGAAGAGAAGCTTGCAGCCGTCTGTGGTGGTGCTGACCGTACCGTCTAGCTGGAGGTAGGTAAGAGCCTTGCCGAACTTGATGGTGACTGCATTCCCGTCCTGAGACCAGGTGCCCGGGAGAGAAATCTTCCCGAATTTCATCGTGAAGTTTCCTCCTTCTTCAAAAACGAACGTCGCCGCTCCGGCCTTGAGGCCGACCTTGGAGAAAGCGTTGTCGATTTTGGTCTCTACCGTGCTGAGGGCCGCGCTTCCTGCTGCGGAGGTCAAGACATTGTCGCTGCGGAGCGCTGTACCGACTCCCTGATATGTCCAGGTTCCGGCCATCTCGGTGGTCGTGGTGGATGATACTACGCTTGAGGCTACGCTCTTGAGAGCATTGAGTATGTCGCTCTGTGCGCTGAGGGACACTGTCATAAGGGACAGCGCCGCGATGATGATGATTCTTTTCATTGTATGAATGATAATAAAGTAATTACTGCCAACCCTGAGCCGACACCTCGTGCTCCAGCCCGTCCGGAGTGACAAGTACCGTGCCGACTTCGGGAAGCGAAAGGTGTCCGATGACATCAAACCCGACAAACTCCTTGCGGAACTCCCCGTAGCGGCCTATCGGCACGACGAAGAGCAGCCGGAAGTCATCCCCTCCGTTCATTGCAGCCGACACCGGATCGATGTCAAGCTCCTTGCCGAGAGCGAAACTGCCCCCCTCGAACGGCATCTTGTCGGCATATGCCTTGACACCGAGTCCGCTGTCGCGGGAGAGCCTCAGCAAAGCATCCGAAAGGCCTCTGCTGACGAAATATGAGTACGACGGCACTATCCCGGTCTGTTCCGTGAGAGCTACCGTGTCGGGAGCAAGCTCCGGCTTGAGATAGGAGGCGACCAGCATCTTGTATTTCTCGAGTTCGTCAGGACGGCGCTCCAGAGCCTGCTGCCCAAGATATGCCGCTCCGAGACTCCCGGACACGCATACCAGGTCCTTGCTTCTGGCCTCCGGACGCTTGATCTCCTTGGCCTCGCCCACCGCAGCGAGACTGATTGCAAGGCCGTTGCGTGACGGCACGAGTTCGAGGTTGAGGGAAGTGTATCCCTGCTCTCTGGCGGCGTACACCACCCCGTCCCAAAGCTCCTTAATCTGCTCAAAGTCAAGCTTTGCGGACACACCGAGCGTCAACTCCAGAGTCTGCGGATGCGAGAGGGAGGCATAGAGTTCTCCCGTAACGGAAATCACGCTCTTGTAGCCCAGATGCTTCAGAGGGAAATATACCAGATTAAAGTCCGTCCCCTCCAGAAGCAGCCGTGATGCGGAGACGATTCCGCTCCCGGCTTCGGCGTTGAAGCGCGGCTGACTTGAAGGCAGACTGTAGCCGCTGCCCTCGAAAAGCTGCCTTATGGCCTCGACTCGGCCAAGTTCCGCGAAAGTCCGGCCGGCCATCAGAGGTTTCTGAGAAGATTATTGAGGTTGACTTTCTTGTCAATCAGCGCCCTGAGCCCCTCTACAGGCACTCTCTCCTGTTGCATAGTGTCGCGCTCGCGCACGGTTACGCAGTTGTCCGTGAGCGAATCGTGGTCAACGGTGATGCAGTATGGCGTGCCGATGGCATCCTGGCGGCGATAACGCTTGCCGATGGAGTCTTTCTCGTCGTACTGACAGTTGAAGTCGTATTTCAGTTCGTTCATCACCCTCTGGGCAAATTCCGGCAGGCCGTCTTTCTTGACGAGCGGAAGCACTGCGGCCTTGACGGGCGCGAGCGGCGCAGGGAGACTGAGGACGGTGCGGCTTTCGCCGTTCTCCAGAGTCTCGACCTTATACGAGTGGCTGAGCACCGCCAGAAACATACGGTCCACGCCGATGGAAGTCTCCACGCAGTAAGGCACATAGCTCTCGTTGGTCTCCGGGTCGAAGTACTGGAGCTTCTTGCCGGAGAGCTTCTGGTGGTTGCCCAGGTCGAAGTCGGTGCGGCTGTGGATGCCTTCGAGTTCCTTGAATCCGAACGGGAAGTTGAACTCGATGTCGGTGGCGGCGTTGGCGTAATGGGCCAGCTTCTCGTGGTCGTGGAAGCGGTAGTTCTCCGCCCCCATTCCGAGGTTGACGTGCCATTTCATACGGTTCTCCTTCCACTTCCTGAACCATTCCATCTCAGTGCCCGGACGGACGAAGAACTCCATCTCCATCTGCTCGAACTCCCTCATCCTGAATATGAACTGACGCGCTACCACCTCGTTGCGGAACGCCTTGCCAATCTGCGCGATGCCGAACGGTATCTTCATTCTGCCGGTCTTCTGCACGTTGATGTAGTCCACGAATATGCCCTGCGCCGTCTCCGGACGGAGATAAATCGTGCTGGAGTCGTCCCCGACGGAGCCGAACTGCGTGGAGAACATAAGGTTGAACTGCCGCACGTCCGTCCAGTTCTTGGTGCCGCTGATAGGGCATACGATGCCGCAGTCGAGGATAATCTGCTTGTATTCGGCAAGGTCGTTGGCCTGCTCCGCTGCGACATAACGCTTATGAACCTGCTCATACTGAGCCTTTTCGCGAAGCACATTAGGATTGGTCTCGCGGAACTTGGCCTCGTCGAAGGCGTCGCCGAACTTCTTGCGGCCCTTCTCCACTTCCTTGTTGATTTTTTCCTCTATCTTGGCGAGATAGTCCTCAATCAGCACATCGGCGCGGTATCTCTTCTTCGAGTCCTTGTTATCGATGAGCGGGTCGTTGAACGCCGCCACGTGCCCCGACGCGACCCAAGTCTTGGGGTGCATAAAGATGCAGGCGTCGATGCCGACTATATTCTCGTTGAGGCGGGTCATCGCGTTCCACCAGTACTGCTTGATGTTGTTCTTCAGTTCCACCCCCATCTGGCCGTAATCATAGACGGCTGCAAGTCCGTCATAGATGTCACTTGACGGGAAGATGAAACCGTACTCCTTGCAGTGTGCGACAAGCACCTTGAATAATTCTTCTTGTGTCATATCTTCGTTGCTGTTTTATTTCCGTGACAATCGTGCAAAGTTAAATATTTTCAGCCAAATATCTCCATCAGCGGCCTCATCACAAACTCCCTTTCACGCATCCCGGGATGGGGTATCCTCAAGTCCGGCTCGTCGAGCTTGAGGTCTCCGTAGAGGAGTATGTCGATGTCGATGATGCGGTCGTGGTAGATGCGGCTGCCGTCGGGGGCATATTCAACAATCTCCCGGCGGCCCATTCTGTGTTCGATGTCCTTGCATAGACCGAGCAGCTCGCGGGGAGCGAGGGAGCAGTCATAGCAGACCGCGCAGTTCAGGAAATCTCCTCCATCGAAGCCCCGGGACTTGGATTCTATGACAGAGGAGAGCGCCGTATAATGCACCCCTATCCCCTCGTCGAGCATCCTCAGCGCCTCATCAATATTGCGCCTGCGGTCTCCGAGATTGGTGCCGAGCGAGAGGTATGCCTTAACTGTCTTCATCCTCCATCTGGGGATCCATACCGAGCGCGACCCTTGCCTCGTCGGATAGCAGACTCTGATCCCAGGCCGGCTCGAATACGAGTTCTATGTCGCAGCCGCTGATACCCGGGGTGTCTTCCACGACCCGCCTTACATCGGCCATCACCTCGTCCGCCATAGGGCAGTTCGGGGCGGTGAAAGTCATCTTGATATAGGCCCTATGTTCCTTATTGATAGTAAGTTCGTAAATCAGACCGAGGTCGTAGACATTGACCGGAATCTCCGGATCATAGACCTGCTTCAGCGCCAGCACCACATCCTCGTAGAGAGGCGCAAGCGCCTTGACATCCTCGGGAGTCAGAACTTCGGTATTGTTTGTCTCGCTCATTGCTTACAGTTCTTTTTCGCGATGCCCCTGATGGTCTCAATCATCGATACCAGCCCGTTGGCTCTGGTCGGGGAGAGGTTCTCCTTGAGTCCAAGCTTCTCCACGAACGAGAAATCATCGCCCGCGATCTCTTCCGCCGTCCTCCCGGAATAGACCGAAACCAGCAGGGAAATGATGCCTTTGGTGATGAGCGCATCGCTGTCGGCGCGGAATTCAATCCTGCCGTCCTTGGCCGTAGCGTCCAACCAAACTCTTGATTGACAACCCTTTATCAGTCTATCATCAGTTTTGAGGGCATCGGGGAAAACGTCCAGCGAGTTGCCCAATTCTATAAGGTACTGATATTTGTCCAGCCAGTCATCGTACATCGAAAACTCTTCGATTACCTCTGCCTCCGCTTCCTTAAGTGTCTTCATCTTTGTTCCAGCATTTTAATCGCCCTGTCCAGAGACTGCATCAAATAACGGGCCTCGTCCACCGTATTGTATGGCGCAAAGGAAGCCCGCACCATACCGGTTACCCCGAAACGGTCCATCAGCGGCTCGGCGCACATCTGTCCGGAACGCAGCGCGATTCCCATCTTGTCGAGAATGAGAGCCAGATCCTCGTGGTGGATATGTTCCACGGAGAACGAAAAGAGCGGAATCTTCTCATAGCCTTTTTCTGGCTTCCCGTAGAGATGATAACGGGAGTCCGAGGTAAGCGCATTAAGCATATAGTCAAGTACTTCCGCTGTGTTTCGCTCGATTTCCGGAGAATGCATAGCCTCGTTGATTTCAAGGGCCTGGACAAAAGTCGGGGTACCGGAGATATTCTGCGTGCCGGCCTCGAACTTCCGGGGCAGCGGCGCGTAGCTGGTTCCGCTCCACTTCACGCTCTCTATCATCTCGCCGCCCCCCATATACGGGGGCATCTCATCAAGCAGCTCGCGCCGTCCATAGAGCACTCCCGTGCCAGGTGCGGCGTATATCTTGTGTCCGGAGAACGCATAGAAGTCGCAGCCCAGTTCGCGCACGTCGACCCTGTTGTGCACTATCCCCTGCGCCCCGTCTATAAGGACAGGACAATTAACTGAATGACAGATATTTACAATCTCCTTAACTGGATTTATAAGCCCGAGGACATTGGAAATATGTGCAACACAGACCAGCTTAGTGCGCGGGTTGAGCAGAGACTTGAGTTCCGCGAGATTAAGATGTCCTTCGTCATCGACCCGAAGCACCCTCAGCCTGGCATTCCTGCGCGCGCACATCATCTGCCAGGGAACTATGTTGGAGTGGTGCTCACATTCGGAGACTATTATTTCGTCGCCCTCTCCCACGAACGCCTCGCCGAAGCTGAAAGCTACCAGATTGATGGAAGCGGTCGTACCTGAAGTGAAAATCACCTCATCGCTGGAGGAAGCATTGATATATCTCGCTACGGCATTCCTTGCGTGCTCGTACTTTTCGGTGGCAAGAGCGGCCGTATGGTGTACGGCGCGGTGAAGATTGGCGGTGTATTTTGTTGATATTTCGTCCCATTCGCGCACTACGGACAGGGGTCTGAGGGAAGTGGCCGCATTGTCCAGATAGACAAGCCGCTTGCCGTAGACCTGCCGCGAAAGCTGCGGGAACTCGTTTCTCAATTCATCCAGATTCATCGCGAGCGCAAAATTAGTAAATTAAAGAATTATTTGATTATTTTTGACTTCGCTTTTAGAAAAAACACAGGATTATGATAGACTACATTTCCGGCAGTCTCGCGGAACTCACTCCTACCTCGGCCGTGGTTGACAACGGCGGTATCGGCTATGCCGTAGAGATTTCACTGCAGACCTACGACGCGCTCGACGGCAAGAGCGAGGCCACGCTCTATATCCAGCGACAGGTAAACCAGAGAGACGGACAGGAGGTGGACTACGGATTTGCGACCAAGGAAGAACGCAACCTTTTCAGAAGCATCACGGGAGTTTCCGGGATGGGGGCGGCGTCGGCTCGGATGATTCTCTCATCGCTCTCCCCCGACGAACTCAACGAAGCCATCCTTTCAGAAGACATCAACCGTCTTAAGTCCGTCAAGGGAATCGGGCTCAAGAGCGCACAGCGTCTCGTACTGGAGCTGAAAGACAAAATAGTCAAAGGCGGGAGCACCAACTTCGACACCCTGATCAAGGCGGAGTCCAACAAGAATGCGGATGAAGCGGCATCCGCTCTGCTCAATCTCGGATTCTCCAGACCTAACATCTCCAAGGCCATCCAGACCATACTGAAGAACAATCCGGGCGCAAGCTTGGAGGAAATCATCAAGACAGCGCTGAAGATGCTGTAGAGGCTATTTCAACGACCGAAATAAACAAGCAGAACGGAGATGTCCGCAGGTGACACGCCGGAGATGCGCATTGCCTGCGCAATGGTACGGGGAGAGTATTTCTTCATCTTCTGACGGCACTCTATCGACAGACCGGACAGACTGTCAAAATCGAAACCGTCAGGGATTTTAAGATTCTCAAGTTTGTGGAGTTTTTCCGCGTTTCGTATCTCCCTGTCAATATAGCCGCTGTATTTTATCGAAATCTCCACGCTCTCCATCACCTCATCACTAGACGTTCCACGTGGAACGTTTTTCAGGAGTTCCGGGAGGGAAACTTCCGGCCTGGAAGCAATGTCGGAGATTTTGCGCGATTCGCTAATAGGACTTGAACCTATTTCAGCGAGAAAAGGGTTTGCTGCGGCAGGAGTCAAATTATATTCATCGCAATAGGACTTAAGGCTGTCGACTTGCTCATACTTTCTCATCATTGCGGCATACCTTGCCTCGCCCGCAAGGCCAAGAGCGTGCGAGAGTCCGGTAAGCCTGCGGTCAGCATTGTCCTGCCGGAGGAGAATTCTATACTCCGCCCTTGAGGTAAACATCCTGTATGGTTCATCGACACCCTTTGTAACTAGGTCGTCTATGAGGACACCGATGTACGACTCGTCCCTGCCAAGCACAAAAGGCGGTTTTTCGTGAATTTTCAGATGCGCGTTGATTCCGGCCATTATCCCCTGCCCCGCCGCTTCCTCATATCCGGTAGTTCCATTGACTTGACCGGCAAGGAAGAGATTTTCTATCGGCTTGGTCTCCAGGCTCGGCTTAAGAAGGGTCGGGTCAAAGTAATCATATTCCACAGCGTAGGCCGGGCGATAAATCTTGACCTTCTCCAGACCCTCAATCGCACGAAGCGCTTCAATCTGGACTTCGAGCGGCAGCGAGGAAGAGAATCCCTGCAGATAATATTCGTCAGTCGCGCGTCCTTCCGGCTCAAGAAAAAGCTGGTGAGCCGGATTGTCCGGGAATACCCTAAGCTTGTCTTCTATGCTCGGGCAATATCTCGGCCCCCTGCCGCTGATAAGACCTGTGAAAAGCGGGGACTCGCCGAAACCGGAGCGGAGTATCTCGTGGACCTTCTCGTTGGTGTGCAGTATGAAGCAGGGCATCTGCTCCTGTCCTGACTGTATGCTGGACGGAATGTCTAGAAACGAAAACCTCGAAGGCCTCCCGTCTCCGAACTGTTTCGGAAGCCGCGAAGTATCCACGGAAGAAATGTCGATGCGGGGAGGGGTGCCTGTCTTCATCCTTCCGGACACGAGCCCTCTCTCGACCAGCTCTGCGGTGAGACATTCTGACGACTTCTCCCCTATCCGCCCGCCGCTCATCACAGTTTGACCAATGAAGATTTTGCCGGAAAGGAAGGTTCCGGAGGTCAGGATAAGCGCTTGAGATTTGAAAATTGCCCCTGTGGATGTGCGTACGCCGCAGATTTTTGAATTCTCAAAGAGAAAAGAAGTCGCAAAATCAGCGTAAATATCTAAGTTAGAGCAAGTTTCAAGTATTTTACGCCAGTTCAGCGAAAACTGCATTTTATCGCACTGCGCTCTGGGACTCCACATAGCCGGCCCCTTGGACTTGTTGAGCATACGGAACTGTAGTGTGGAACTGTCCGTGATGAGTCCCGTGTAGCCGCCAAGAGCATCTATTTCTCTGACTATCTGGCCTTTGGCTATTCCTCCCACAGCCGGATTGCAGGACATCTTGGCAAAGAGAGTCATATCGGCGCTGAGTAGAAGCACCGAAGAGCCGAGATTTGCGGCGGCCATCGCGGCCTCGCAGCCTGCGTGACCGCCTCCGACAACTATTATATCGTAACTGGCCGTCATCCGAGAAGCGACCTTCTCAGGTCGAGATAATAGTTTTCCTTGGCGCGCATCTGTGCTGTTTCCGCATCGCTATGGTCGTCATACCCTATGAGGTGAAGCAGGCCGTGCACCATAACTCTGTTGAGCTCGTCATCGAATTCAGTACCGTAAAAGGCTGCATTCTCACGAACGGAATCTATACTGACGAAAAGGTCGCCCGAGAGCCTGTCTCCCTCACAGTAATCGAAAGTTATGATATCGGTGAAATAGTCGTGACGCAGATATTTGAGATTGACTTCAAGTATATAGGGGTCTGAACAGAAAATTATGTTTATGTCCCCGATACGCTTCATCTCGCTCCCGGCAACCATTTTCAACCATTTGTTATTAAACAGTTTATGTTTGAATTCAAATCTGATGTCCTCGTTGAAATAACGTATCATCTCAAGTTTTTTCGGCAAATCTACAATTTTGAGCGTTTTTAAAAAACACAGTTGCGAAGAATTATGCCGGCGAAGTAAAAATTTTGAAACGAATTGGATATGAGTTGAAATTTTTTTATCTTTGGAGCGCAAATTGAATATTTAAAGAAACTGATAAAATGGAAGTAAAGAAATCACCTAAAGCTGACCTCAACAACAGAAAACTGCTGTTTGTTGAGATTGGTTTTGTATTCTCGCTTCTGTGTGTGTTCGCTGCGTTCGAGTGGACAAGCTCCGAAACGCAGGAATCAGTCTTCGTGGCTGAAAACATAGAAGTAGCCGAAGAGGAGATCATCCCTATCACCCAGGAAACCCCTCCACCTCCACCGGAAGCCCCTAAGACGGTTTTCCTCTCAGACCAGATTGACATCGTGGACGATGACATTCAGGTAGAGGACAATATACTCAACCTCGAGGACGACAGCAACCTCGGAGTCGAGATTATGGACTATGTTGAGGAAGTTCAGGAGGAAGTCATTGAGGAAGAGGCTATTCCGTTCCAGATTGTGGAAGTTAAGCCGACATTCCAGGGCGGAGATGCCAACACATTCTCCAAGTGGGTTGCAGCTAACCTAGTCTATCCTGAAATCGCCAAGGAGAACGGTGTGAGCGGACGTGTAATGCTCCAGTTCACAGTTAATCCTAACGGCACCATTTCGGATGTAAAGGTGCTCAGAGGCGTTGACTCCTCTCTTGACAAGGAGGCCGTCCGCGTCGTCTCAAGCTCACCTAAGTGGGAGCCGGGCCGCCAGAGAGACCGCGCAGTCAAGGTCACCTACACCTTCCCTGTTATCTTCCAGTTGAGATAATTTTCCGCCGCATAAACGAAAAGGCTGTCCCGGAAAGGATGGCCTTTTTTTTGTGTTTTTTGGTATTTTTGCAAAGAATATCTATAAAGATGGAGAGCAACAGAGAAGAAAGGGCCGTATTTGTCGGCATCATCAGGCAGGGAGACGACGAACGCAAGGTAATGGAATACCTTGAGGAACTGGAATTCCTTGCCGAAACCGCAGGTGCCATAGGAGACCGCAAATTCGTCCAGAGGGTTGACAAGCCTGAGAAATCCACATATATACGAAGCGGAAAACTGGAGGAAATTGCCAAATACTGCGAAGACGAAGGAATCCGCTATGTGATTTTCGATGACGAACTCAGCGGGATGCAGCAGCGAAATATAGAGAAGATTATTAAGACCTCCACCGTAATAGACAGAACGAGTCTGATCTTGGAAATCTTCTCGCAGAGGGCCAAGACTGCCTACGCCAAGATGCAGGTCGAACTTGCCAAGTACAACTATATGCTGCCGCGTCTGGCGGGAATGTGGACCCATCTCGAGAGACAGAGAGGAGGAGTCGGAATGCGCGGAGGAATGGGAGAGACGCAGATAGAGATTGACCGGCGGATAGTGCGTGAGAGGATAGCAAGGCTAAAGGAGCAGCTTAAGAAAGTCGACCGTCAGATGGCCACTCAGCGCGGCAACAGAGGGCAGCTTGTAAGGCTGTCGCTGGTAGGATACACCAATGTGGGCAAATCCACTCTGATGAACCTGCTTGCCAAGTCTGACGTGTTCGCGGAAAACAGGCTCTTCGCAACCCTCGACACTACCGTGAGAAAGGTAGTTATAGGCAATGTGCCGTTTCTGCTCAGCGATACGGTGGGATTTATACGCAAACTCCCGACACAGCTTATAGAAGCATTCAAAAGCACACTTGACGAAGTTCGCGAGGCTGACGTGCTGATACACGTGGTGGATGTGTCGCACCCTGACTATAAGGAGCAGATAGAAGTTGTGGAGAAGACTCTTAATGATATTTCGGCTGCCGATAAACCCGTCTATCTGGTGTTCAACAAGACCGATGCCTATGTCCACGAAGCTTACGACGAGTTCTCGCTCGAAGCCAAATCCGAAAAAAACCTCACCCTGGACGAGGTTAAAAGCGAGTGGATAAACGACAGAAAAGTGCCCTGCATTTTCATCTCGGCCCTGAAGAAAGAAGGTATCGATAAACTCAAGGACGATATCTATAAAATGGTAGCCGAAATCCACGCCGGACGCTACCCGTTCAACAACTTCCTATGGTGATACACAAAGGGGCTGACTAAAAAGTATTTTAGCCAGCCCCTTTATCGTTGAATCATAAAGCTTTAGTCTGAGAACTTGGCTTTAAGGAACTCCCTGTTGAGACGGGCTATATGAGCCACTGTTATGCCCTTAGGACACTCAAGTTCACAGGCGCGGGTGTTGGTGCAGTTGCCGAATCCGAGTTCGTCCATCTTTGCGACCATTGCCTTTGCCCTCTTCGCAGCCTCCGGACGGCCTTGAGGAAGCAGAGCAAGCGAACTTACCCTCGCAGCCACAAAGAGCATTGCAGAACCGTTCTTGCAAGTCGCGACACAAGCTCCGCACCCCACGCAAGCCGCAGCATCCATACTCTCCTCCGCCTTTTCGTGAGAAATGAGGATATTGTTGGCATCCTGAGCCGCACCTGTGCGCACGGAAACGAATCCGCCTGCCTGAAGTATCTTGTCGAAAGCCCTGCGGTCGACCACAAGATCCTTAATCACCGGAAAAGCGGCGCTTCTCCACGGTTCTACGGTAATGGTAGCCCCGTCCTTGAAATGTCTCATAAAGAGCTGGCAGGTAGTCACGTGGTCATCAGGTCCGTGGGCACGGCCGTCAATATAGAGTGAGCAGGCGCCGCATATGCCCTCACGGCAGTCGTGGTCGAAAGACACAGGACCGCTGCTCTTGCAGCCCCTCTCGACAGCCACAGGATCGCAGCCCTCGCGGATAAGCTGTTCGTTAAGGATATCGAGCATCTCAAGGAAAGAAGCATCTTCCTCTATACCGGAGATATGGTATGTTTCAAAATGGCCTTTTGCCTTGGCGTTCTTCTGACGCCATATCTTTAAATTGAATTCCATATTCAAAACAACTTCTTAGTCTTTGTAGTTTCGTGTCGCAACCTTGATGAACTCATATTTGAGAGGTTCTTTGTGAAGTTCAGGCTCAACGCCTTCTCCCTTATACTCCCAGGCGGCCACATACATATAGTGTTCATCGTCACGCTTGGCCTCCCCTTCGGAAGTCTGGCTCTCGATACGGAAATGACCTCCGCAGGACTCCTTGCGGTTGAGTGCGTCGCGGGCCATAAGTTCACCTATCTCGAAGAAATCCTCGAGCCGGAGCGCCTTCTCGAGCTCCTGGTTGAACTCGAAGCGGCTTCCTGTAACCTTTACGCTCTTATAGAATTCCTTTCTGAGTTCTCTTATTTCCTTGATTGCCTTCTTGAGACCTTCCTCGTCGCGGGCCATCCCGACATATTCCCACATTATGTGACCGAGTCTCTTATGGATAGAATCCACAGTCTCGGTGCCGTTGATTGCGAAAAGTCTGTCTATACGCGCCTGTACCGCCTTCTCGGCATCAATAAACTCCTTGGTGTCGACATCGGTCTTAGGCTCTGCGAACTTCTTGGAAAGATAGTCGCCTATCGTGACCGGAAGTATGAAGTATCCGTCCGCGAGACCCTGCATAAGCGCAGAAGCTCCAAGGCGGTTGCCGCCGTGGTCAGAGAAATTTGCTTCTCCTATGGCGAAGAGTCCCGGAATGGTGGTCTGAAGGTCATAGTCAACCCAGATTCCGCCCATAGTATAGTGGATAGCCGGATATATCATCATAGGTTCTTTCCAAGGAGAGGAAGCGGTAATCTTCTCATACATATCGAAGAGATTGCCGTAGCGCTCCGCCACTCTCTTTTTACCGAGTCGCCGGATAGCGTCGGCGAAGTCGAGGAACACGGCCTTGCCGGTCTCGTTTACTCCGTAGCCGGCGTCGCATCTCTCCTTGGCGGCACGGGAAGCCACATCACGCGGCACGAGGTTGCCGAATGCCGGATAACGGCGCTCAAGATAATAGTCACGGTCTTCCTCGGCTATCTGGGAAGGCTTGATCTCGCCCTTGCGGAGCTTGTTCACATCCTCCATCTTCTTAGGCACCCAGATGCGTCCGTCGTTGCGCAGAGACTCGCTCATAAGAGTGAGCTTGCACTGCTGATCACCGTGTACCGGGATGCAGGTAGGATGTATCTGAGCAAAGCAAGGATTTGCGAAATATGCGCCCTTCTTGTAGCACTGGAGAGCGGCTGAACCGTTGCTGTTCATCGCGTTGGTGGAAAGGAAATAGGTGTTTCCATATCCTCCGGTGGCTATCACGACCGCGTGCGCGCCGAACCTCTCGAGCTGTCCGGTCACAAGGTTGCGGGCGATGATACCCTTGGCCTGACCGTTGACTATCACGAGATCAAGCATTTCGTGACGCGGATAGGACTTGACGGTGCCGGCGGCGATTTCCTTGTTGAGGGAAGCATACGCTCCGAGGAGCAGCTGCTGCCCGGTTTGTCCACGGGCATAGAATGTACGGCTTACCTGCACTCCGCCGAAAGAGCGGTTTGCAAGGTATCCGCCGTATTCACGCGCGAACGGAATACCCTGAGCCACACACTGGTCGATGATTGATGAACTCACCTCGGCCAGACGATATACATTGGCTTCACGGCTGCGGTAGTCGCCTCCCTTGATGGTATCATAGAACAGACGGTAGACGGAGTCGTTGTCGTTCTGATAGTTCTTGGCGGCATTGATACCTCCCTGCGCGGCAATCGAGTGCGCGCGCCGTGGCGAATCGCTGATACAGAAAATCTTGACATTGTAGCCGAGCTCACCCAAAGACGCTGCGGCGGATGCACCGCCGAGTCCGGTACCGACCACAATGATTTCAAGCTTTCTCTTGTTGTTCGGACTCACGAGATGGATTTCGGCCTTACGCTTGGTCCACTTGTTTTCGAGAGGTCCTTCAGGAATTTTAGAAATTAACTTGTCAGACATTGTAATTATATATATTGTTATCTATATCAGAATAATGTGGCGCTTTCACCCTCTGGACCGCGCTCAATTCCTAAATGGCGGTACGAGAGGTCGGTGGCGATTCTCCCTCTCTGGGTGCGCACGATAAACCCCTCCTTGATGAGGAAAGGCTCATATACCTCCTCAAACGTGCCTTGATCCTCCCCTATCGCGGTCGCTATCGTGTTGGCCCCCACAGGACCGCCCTTAAATGTGCTGATGATGGTCCGGAGTATCTTGTTGTCTATTGAATCCAGTCCCCTGGTGTCTATCTTGAGTTTGTCGAGCGCGAACTTCGCTATCCTCAAGTCGATATGTCCGTCGCCTTCGACCTGCGCGAAATCCCTGACCCTGCGGAGCAGTGAGTTGGCTATACGCGGAGTGCCGCGGCTGCGCAGGGCTATCTCGACGGCGGCTTCGTCCTCTATGTCAACCTTGAGTATGCCTGCGCTCCGCCTTACTATGCGGACCAGATCGGAAGTGTCGTAGTACTCCAGACCGCAGTTGATGCCGAAACGGGCCCGGAGCGGAGCCGTCAGCAGGCCCGCGCGGGTGGTAGCCCCGACCAGAGTGAAAGGGTTGAGGGAAATCCTCACCGACCTCGCACCCGGTCCCTTGTCTATCATTATGTCTATCACAAAATCCTCCATCGCGGAGTACAGATACTCCTCGACTTCAGGAGATAGCCTGTGAATCTCGTCTATGAAGAGCACGTCACCGGTGTCGAGTGAAGTCAGCAGACCTGCAAGATCCCCGGGACGGTCGAGCACGGGACCGGAGGTAATCTTGATGTTGACCCCCATCTCGTTGGCTATGATGTGCGCAAGCGTCGTCTTCCCGAGCCCTGGAGGGCCGTGGAAGAGAGTGTGGTCCAGAGACTCCCCTCTCATTTTCGCAGCCTTGATGTACACCCGCAGATTGGAAACGATTTCACCCTGTCCGGTGAAATCTTCCAGTTCGTGAGGCCTGATAATTCCTTCTAAATCCTTATCTTTGCCCTCGCTTGTATTGTGCGGGTCAAAATCCGACATAGCGCGTACAATCGATACAGGATACAAATATAGTTCTTTTATTTATATAATTTTATGATTATTATACCTTGTTGATATTGTTGATAACTTGGTTAAATTTTTAATTTTCAAAATATTATATAAAAGAAAAAAAGTTGAAAAGTATGTTGAAAGACTGTGGTGAAAGCTGTTGAAAACTTCAACGCGCAAGATATCAACATTCCGCCCTGCACTTTTCAACGGGGTTTTCAACAGCTTTTCAACAGTAAAACTGCACTTGATGTTGATAAGTTCCAAATCCTGCGAAAAACTCAGAGACAGTCTGAAATCGGGCAGGAATGATATCTGTTGTCGCGGGCTTTTCCTGTCCGCGCGCTGGGCTGTACTTTCTTCCGTGGCGGACAAAGGGGTCCATCTGGTATTGCTTCCGGATAAGGAAGCAGCCGAGTACTGCACATCCGACCTTTACAGTTTCATAGACGGGGACAGGGTGTTCTTTCTTCCCGAGTCCGGAAAGAGCGTGGAGAGAAGCAACTACAAGTCTTCACTTGCCGTACAGAGGACGGCGGCCATAGGCAAGATTCTCTCCGGCGGCGATTCGGAACTCAAGCTGATTGTGTCTTACCCTGAAGCCGTCAGGGAAAAGATACCTTCCGCCAAGGATATATCCGGATTTTTGCTCCACATAGCCGCAGGTGATGAAATATCCCACGACAGGATAGTAGAGGTTCTCTCCTCCAGGGGATTCGAACGGACGGACTTCGTATCCTCCCCCGGACAGTACGCCATAAGGGGTTCGCTGGTAGACATTTTTTCGTATTCATTCAATAACCCTTACCGTATCTCGTTCTGGGGTAATGAGGTAGAGAAAATAAACATCTTCGACTGCAACACCCAGCTGTCTGTCAGCGAGGTGGAACAAGCGGATATAGTCTCTGACGCCATATCTTCAGAGAACCCTGACGGTCAGAGTGTGCTGGATATTCTGCCTGCCGGAAGCACCATATGGCTGGACTCTTCCGATATGTACAGTGGAGAGGAATTCTTCCCCCTCACTTCAGCTTTCCGCCGGGTATTCATCGACACTCCGCTTTCCGTTCAGGGCGGAGAGGTCATCCAGTTCGGAATAAGTCCGCAGCCGACGTTCAACAAGAACTTCGAACTGCTCACTGAAGATATCAGAAGCCGCATCGAGAACGGGTACAAAGTATATATTTACTGTGACAAGGACTCACAGATAGAAAGGATAAAGTCCATTCTGTCCCTTAACGGAGGTCTTATTCCGGAATTCATCAAAGGCAAAAACATCCACAACGGATTCATAGATTCGGAAAATAAAGTCTGCTGCTATACGGACCACGAGATATTCGACCGTTTCCAGAGGGTAAGCCTGCGACGCAGCGTGGAGAAGAGTGAACAGCTTACCGTCAACGACCTCAATTCATTCAATGTAGGGGACTATGTGGTGCATATAGACCACGGAGTCGGCATTTTCGGCGGGCTTGTCAGGATGAAGGACGACAGGGGAAGGATGCGCGAAGTGGTTAAGATAACCTATAGAGACGGGGATGTGGTATTCGTGTCAGTACATTCTCTCAACAAGATATCTCATTTCCGCCCGCGCGACGGGGAGCCGCCCCGCATCAACAAGCTCGGTTCCAAGACCTGGATGACCCTTAAGACGAGCGCCAAATCAAAGGTGAAGGACATAGCCAGGCAGCTCATTCAGCTTTACGCCAAGCGTAGGGCTTCAAAAGGCTTCGCGTTCTCCTCCGACACTTATCTCCAGCAGGAGCTCGAATCTTCGTTCATCTTCGAGGATACGCCGGATCAGGAACTCGCGACATCGGCAGTCAAGCGGGATATGGAGGACGAATGCCCGATGGACAGGCTCGTATGCGGCGATGTCGGGTTCGGAAAAACCGAGATAGCCATCCGTGCGGCGTTCAAGGCCGTCGCGGACAGCAAGCAGGTGGCCGTACTTGTCCCCACTACCATTCTTTCACTCCAGCACTACAACACCTTCAGGCAGAGACTGCAGAACCTGCCGTGCAATGTGGATTACGTGAGCCGCCTGCGCAGTGCCAAGGACATAGCCGAAATCAAGCGCCGTCTCGCCGCAGGACAGATAGACGTATTGATAGGAACCCATAAGATTCTTGGCAAGGAATTCGTGTTCAAGGATCTGGGATTGCTGATAATAGACGAGGAACAGAAGTTCGGAGTCTCCGCCAAGGAGAAACTCAGAGAAATGAAGACATCCGTCGACACCCTTACTCTGACCGCCACTCCGATTCCCCGCACCCTGCAGTTTTCCCTGCTCGGAGCCAGAGACCTCAGCATAATCAACACCCCTCCGCCCAACAGGATACCGGTGCAGACAGAGATTATCCTATTCGACGAGAAAGAGATACGCAGCATCATCAATTATGAGCTCAACCGTGGCGGTCAGCTATTCTTCCTCCACAACAAAGTGGAGGAGCTGCCTGCGATATACGAGATACTCCACAGGCTCGTGCCGGATATGAGGATATGCGTAGCCCACGGCAAGATGGAATCAGGAAAACTTGAGAACATAATGCTTGACTTTATCCGTGGAGACTACGATATGCTGCTCTGTACCACCATTATAGAGAACGGTCTGGACATCCCGAACGCCAACACGATAATCATCAATCAGGCACAGAACTTCGGTCTTAGCGACCTTCATCAGCTTCGCGGACGCGTAGGGCGCTCCAACAAGAAGGCTTTCTGCTATCTGATAGTACCTCCGCTTGTCAGCATTACGGACGATGCCCGCCGCCGCCTGAAGGCAATAGAGGAATTCTCTGACCTCGGAAGCGGGTTCAACATAGCGATGCAGGATCTCGACATCCGCGGAGCCGGCAATCTGCTCGGAGCGGAACAGAGCGGATTCATCACCGAGATGGGATTCGAGACATATCAGAAGGTACTTGCGGAGGCGATGGACGAACTCGGGGTGGAGACAGGCATAGAGGTGCGCGGGGAGCGCAGCGCGTTCGTCACGGAATGTACGATAGAAACCGACCAGCCGGCACTTATTCCGGATGAATACATAGGAATAACCGCCGAGAAGATAAGGATATACCGCGACATTGACTCAATGGCTTCAGACAAGGAGATAGACAATTACTCAAAACGTCTTGAAGACCGTTTCGGCCCTCTCCCGGAGGAAGTAAGCAACCTGTTCCTTGTGGTGAAGACACGCAACCGGGGGGCGGCGCTCGGATTTGAAAAGGTCATAATAAAGAACGGCATCCTGATAGCTTTCTTCGTGTCCAATCCGATGTCGGCCTACTATAAGTCTGCCGTATTCGAAAAGCTCATATCGAGAATATCCGATATGCAGGGCAGGGTGGAAATGAAGCAGAGCGAAGGAAAACTCAAGATTGTCTCCCGCAATGTGCAGTCACTTCCGGCAGCCTTTAATATTTTGAACAGCCTAAGTGAGGTGAACCCCAAAAGTTGGACAAAGAAATGGGGTATCTATGTATAAGAAACA
>CAVLBF010000016.1:0-47676 GCA_963661285.1 Bacteroidaceae bacterium
TATCTTCAATCGTTATGTATCGCAAAGATAATACATAACGATGAGAATTGCAAGTGCTTTTACTGAAAATCAACAGTTTGTGACGAAAAATTTATGCCTCGTTAGGAAAGTTTCGGGAATGCAGGATTAACATAGTAGATACCGTCAAGATGTTTGCGCTCACCCAACTTGAGATCCGAAAAGAGCCAGTAGGCTTTGAAGGTTTTTCCGTGCCTTTCGACATAGAAGTTCTCGCGTATCCTGATGTGATAGTGGATGCCGCAGGCATTCAGGAACTCAAACCATTTGCCGCCTACGAACTCCCTGTCCGCCATCAGGTGTGCTATGGAGTCTTCTCCTGCGATTCTCTTGAAGCGGTTCACGATTTCGATTCTCTCACCGGTGTTGGAGTTCCCCCTTTTGTCCATCATCGAGTAAAGGACGGGGAACGCCATACCGTCATAGATGACCCCGAGGGTGAGAATGTTGATGTTGGTATCACTGTACTTCCAGTTGGTTCTATCCATAGCAAGAGTGTACGGGCCGCTGACAGGTATCAACTTTAGAATGAGCTTTGCAATGAGATCCGTATCAATCACGCATTCGGCAATCAGCCGCTGGATTCTCCGCAGGGATGAGCCGGCCTGGGCCGCTCCATCAAATGCTGCGGCAAGCTTGGTGTACGCCACTTGCTGCACCTTGCAGAGGGCGCATATGAGCTGCCCCATAGCCTTAATCCTCGCCAAATTCATACTTTTCCCGAAATGTATGCTCAAAATTGAACTTAAATCGTTACTTTTGTAGTGGACCTTGAAACTTCGCAACATGGTAATAATGTGATGGTTATATACCTTAAAGTTACGAAATTTCTAGGTCTTTTACAATAGTAATTATTTGATAATCAATAAATTAAACGATAATTTTTCAAAAATTGTCATATACTAAGATCCATAAGCATAAAACCGCCAACAGTTACCCGTTTCTCCCTGTCGTCATTAACATTTGCTGTTTTTCCATCTTCAAAAAAGAGAGAAAGGTTATAATACTTATCTTCTATTCCAACTTTTACACATTTTCGGAGTTCTATTTTAAATTCATCATCTTCTGTGTAATAGAAACAGACAATTTTCTTATCAGCATATCTCTGTTTAACATATTCAAAATACGAAAGGACGATGAATGGGAAGGCGTGTTCGTACTTACCTTGATAATAGTACCAGGCAGTATCATTGGAGTCGTCCCTATTTTCAAGTTGAAACCAGTATTCGCCTAAAATCGGACTTGCATCACTCACCGATTTAACAATAAAGTATTTACCTGCCAAAGAATCATATGGAGCGCGTGTCGCGAATGCTCCATAGGGTACGCCATAGTAGCATCCACTGCCACGAGTTTTCCTTGAATAGATGTAGTCGTATCCGTATTTTTGGAGAGGAGAAGAAACGCCATTCACATAAAGGATTTGCCCAACATAGGATATTGCGTGTGAATATCCAAGGAAGTTTTTGGTTGAATCATAAGGCATCGCTTTATTCACGCGCTCATTAGAGACGGAGGCTTTATAAACCTCAATCTGGGCATAGGAACAAGGAGATATTAATAGTCCTAAAGTCAGTATACTGAAAAATGTTCTCATAAATCTGTGCGTGTGTATCTGCCGTCGGTTATGCAGGTTCGCCCTATCTATACTTATAGAACCCCTCGCCGGCGTTGACTCCAAGTTTGCCCTCGTCTATCATTGCCTTGAGCTTCGAGGCGATGATTCCGGCAGGGGTGGCGGGGTCTTTGGCCTCCGGCTTGAGGCAGACTATATTGTAGGCGGTCGTGACTCCGACGGCATCCAGAATCTGGAACGGTCCGTGCGGAGCTCCGGTAGCCAGCCTCCAGGTGAGGTCGATGGTGGCCGGGTCGGAGACTCCTGTCGCCCAGAGATAGAGACCGCTGTTGAGAAGCGGCACGAGCAGGGTGTTGAGAATATATCCCGGCTGCTCCTTCTTGAGCAGCAGAGGCACCATCCCTATCGCTTTCGCGAACTCCACCACCTCGTCGTAATACTTCTGCTCTGTCCCCGGATGACCCATCACCTCGGCGGTGTTGCCCCTCCAGATATTGTTGGCGAAATGCAGGGCCAGATACTTCTCCGGCCGTCCGGTGTACTGCGCGAACATAGACGGGAGAAGAGTGGATGAGTTGGTCGCGATGACGGTCTTCTCCGGGAGAAGCGGTGCGGCCTTGGTGTAGAATGCCACCTTGGCCTGCGGGTTCTCGGCGAGAGTCTCGATCACGAGGTCGGCATCCTCAAGCGCCTTTGCCATATCGAGTTCCAGCACGATTCTGCGCGGCGCGGCGTCATTGGCCGCGGCGGCCTTGGCGTAGTCGAAACTTTTCGGGTCTGCAAGGCCGTTGCACCATACGAGGGGGCTGCGGCCTTCGGGGGTGTTCATCTTGGACAGCGTGTCGGCGTAGATGCCGTGGAGCCTGTCCAGCTTGGGCTGCGTCCTGCCGATGGAACCTTCGCTCCTCAGCCAGACGGTTACATCAAAGCCCTTGTAGGCAGTCTGATACGCGATTTGACTTCCCAGTACGCCTCCTCCGGCTACTACAATCTTTTTGAAACTCATAACTTTGATTATTATTGGTTAGTGTTGTGGGATTGCTGCAAAATATATTCCGCCACGATCTGTGCGGCGTTGCCGATGATCTGTTCGCAGGGACGCTTGCGGTAGAAGTCCGGCGTGCGCTCGGACGGGGTCGGGCCTTCCTTGGCCACAGGACTCAGCCCGAGCAGCTCGCGGCAGACTATGCTGCCCCCGTTGCGCCGCTTGAATTCCTCGGCAAAGCTCTGTACCAGAGCATAATTGGCGCGGCGGGCATCCTTTACTGACGGGTCGTCGGCAGGGGAGATGAAGCCCGCCATCATCGCCGCTGCGCTGAAGCTCCCGCACACCTCGCGCATCCTTGCCATCCCTCCGCCAAGTCCCGAGCCTATCGTGGCAAGCAACTTTGCACCGGCTTGAGGTTCAAGCACATCCGAGAACGCGAGCAGCACCGCCTGACAGCAGTTGTAGCCTTCGCGGAAGAGTGACATCGCACGCTCGCGGCGCTCCTGAGGATTGAAATCTGACGGTACGGCAATCATAATCCTATGAAGCTGCGCATAAACGAGGTGACTGGAAGTTCCTTGTCGGAGACAGGGATGAAATAGTGCAGGAAGACGAGCAGCCTGTGGGCCTCGCCGTATTCCGGGCAGTTCTTGGGCACGGTGGCGAGTATCGCTTCCGCGTGGCTGCGGAGCACCGCGAACTCCACCAGGTAGGCCGAGTTGAAGAGCACGTCGGCATCTTCCTGATAGGGGTATATCCACTTGACTTCCGCCCTGCGCACGTTCGGCCAGTTGGAGATGGTCTCCCGGGCCGTGAACGCCCCCTTGTTGAAGTCTCTGACTATCCTGCGGAGCAGGCGGTTGTCGCTCGTAGGGATGCAGTTGTGGTCGTCGAGCGAGATGCTGGTGACGGTGTTGATGAAGATTCTATATTTCTCGGACTCCGGCACCCTGTCGAGCAGAGCGGGGTTGAGGGCGTGCAGACCCTCGATGAGCAGGACGGAGCCCGGGGCGAGGCGCAGCTTCTTGCCGTTGTATTCGCGTATGCCGCTCACGAAATTATATTCCGGCACTTCAACCTCTTCGCCTGCAATCAGTTTGAGCACGTCTTCCTGCAGCGCGGCGTGGTCCACGGTCTCGAAGTTGTCGAAGTCGTAGCTGCCGTCGGGGAGCTTCGGGGTGTCGAGGCGGTTGACGAAGTAGTCGTCGGTGGAGAACGAGATAGGGTGCAGACCGCAGGCCTTGAGCTGCACGCTGAGTCTGCGGCAGAAAGTGCTCTTGCCGCTGCTGGTCGGGCCGGTGATCAGCACCAGGCGCACCGGATTCGGGGACTTGTGCAGGGTGTCAATCTTCTCGGCTATCTGGACTATCTTCTTCTCCTGCAAGGCCTCTGCCACCTGGATGAGGTCGGACGCCTTGCCCTTGAGACAGGCTTCGTTGACGTCGCCCACATTGTCGAGGCCCATTATCCTGTTCCATCTCACCGACTCGGCGAGCACCTCGAAGGTCTTGGGCTGGCAGCGGAAAGGGGCGAGCTGCTCGGGATGGTGACGGTCGGGGACTCTCATCAGCATCCCGCCCTCGTATTCGTCCAGACTCCAGACGCGGAGGTAGCCGGTGCCAGGCACGAGTGCGCCGCAGTAATAGTCTGCCGTACCCTCCAGGGTGTAGTAGCTGATATATACTTCGCCGCTGGTCTCCAGCAGCTTGACTTTATCGGTATTGCCCAGCTCGCGGAAGAGCCGTATGGCTTCGGTGCTCTGCACCTCGTGGCGGCGGAACGGGACGTCACTCTCCACCAGCGACTGCATCCGCGAGCGTATCGCGGCGATGTCCCCGCCCGTCAGGCGGCTGCCGTCGGCCTTGTCGACGTGGATGAAGTAGCCCTTGGAGATAGGCCGGCGGATCACGGTCTTGCTGCCGGGGAAGAGGTCCTGCACCGACTTGCAGAGCAGGAAGCACATCGAGCGGCAATAGACGTTGCGCCCCGCGTAGCTGCGGTAGTCGAGAAACTCCACATCGCGGTTGTTGAAGACGCGGAACTTGAGTCCTTGGGAGACGTTGTTGACCTTGGCAGAAATGATGTCGTAGGGACGCTCGAAATCGAAGTGCGGAATCATATCCAGCAGCGTCGTGCCTTCCTGAAATTCCCGGAAAGTGCCGGTGTTCTTACAATAAATCCTTAACATTGTGCCTGTAGGGGATGTTATGGCCGCTAATTTAAGAAAAAAGCAGTATCTTTACACAAATTTACACAGCAATTATGAGCCAATTACACGTTATCGACCACCCGATGATCCAGCACAAGCTGACCATTATGAGGCAAAAGGAGACCGGATCCAAGGATTTCCGCGAACTGCTTAAGGAAATATCACTTCTAATGGGCTATGAGGTCACACGTGACCTGCCGCTCTCCGAGGTCGAGATCGAGACTCCGATATGCAGGATGACCGCGCACAAGGTGAGCGGACGCAAGCTCGCCGTCGTGCCTATCCTCCGCGCGGGGATGGGAATGGTGGACGGGCTTCTGACCCTTGTTCCCGTGGCAAAAGTGGGACACATCGGACTCTACCGCAACGAGCAGACCCATCTTCCGGTGGTATATTACTGCAAGCTCCCCGAAGACATCAATCAGCGGCTCGTGGTCGTCACGGACCCTATGCTCGCGACGGGCGGCAGCTCCTGTGACGCCATCGCTATGCTCAAGGAGCGCGGCTGCACCAACATCCGCCTGATGTGCCTCGTGGCGGCCCCGGAGGGAATCGCCAAGGTGCAGAAGGAACATCCTGACGTGGACATATATGTCGCGGCGGTGGACGAGCGTCTCAACGAAAACGCCTATATCGTGCCGGGACTCGGCGATGCCGGCGACAGAATCTTCGGGACGAAATAAACTTGATTTACGTCTATGTCTAGCGCCTCCGGAAACGGGGGCGTTTTCATTTCACGCATATTAACCTATGCGCAGCAGTTCGTCTGCGCTCGCCATCACCGCCTCGCGGTGCGAAATGAAGATGACGGTAAGGCGAGACCCGGCATCTCCGATGCGGTCGCGCAGCCTGGCGAGCATCAGCGCTTCTGTCTCCGGGTCAAGGGAGGAGGTCGCCTCGTCCAGCAGCAGTATCCCGCCTCCGTGCAGCAGTGCGCGGGCCACCGCAATCCTCTGGCACTGGCCTTCGCTCAAGCCGCTTCCGGCTTCGCCGCAGACCGTATCCAGTCCGGCGGGGAGATCGAAGACGAAGTCCGCCGCAGCGGTGTGCAGGGCTTCCCGCATTCGGGCCTCGTCGGCGGAAGCGTCCGCGAGCAGGAGATTGTCTCTGACGGTGCCGCTCATCAGGCTGTTGCCTTGAGGGACATAGCGGAAGTTGCCCCGGGAGGCCTTGCCCGCCTCGCAGGAAGAGTATGAGTCATAGACGCTTACGGAACCCGACTGGGGCTTCAGCAACCCGAGCATAAGATATATCAGCGTACTTTTGCCTACGCCGGTAGGTCCGGCCACCACCGTGAGGGTTCCGGGACGGAAGTCATAGGAGAAGTCCTGAAGCACCGGCGGATCAGTGGGAGCATAGCTGAATTTAATCCCCCTCATAAGTATGCCGGCGGCTCCGTCCGCGGTCCACTCCGGACCGTCCTTCTCCTCCGGAAGGGCTTCAATCTCCATAAGGCGCTCTATGGAGGTGAGGGCGTGGATGAATGCCGGGAGTTCACGCGCCAGATCGGCCACAGGCCTCTGCACCTGCCCCACGAGCTGCAGGAACGCGGTCATCATACCGAAGCTGACCGCTCCGCTCCGTATTCCGAAGATGCCCCAGAGGAACGCGGCGGCGTAGCCGCCCATAAAGCCGAGCGTCATAAAGCCCCTGGCCACGGCGTTGAAGTTGAGCCGCTGCACGGTCTTGTCCTTGCGGCCTTTCTGCAGCGAGCCGAGCGCGGCGAGCACGCGCGCCGTGCCCACAAGGGTAAGCGCCAGCACGCGGTTCTGAAGGTTCTCCTGGATCAGCTGCTGGATGTCACTGTCAAGGGCCCTTATGTCGGAGGTGAGACGTCTGAGTTTACGGAAGAACAGCCTTGAGCCGACTACCGCCGCGAACATCAGTATCAGCAGCACCCAGAGCAGGCCCGGAGCCATCAGGAGCAGGTAGGCCGAAGCCGCGACCAGCTGGCAGAGAGTCACCGCCGCCGACGGGATATGCTCGCAGAGCAGCTCGGAGATGACTCGGATGTCCTCCTCCAGACGGTTGACCGCGTCGCCGCTGCTGAACTTCTCCCGACCGTTCCACTCACCCTTCATAAGCCGCGCGAAGAGCGACTCGCGGAGGGAGTTCTGGACGCTTACTATTCCGTAGTTCTCGCAGTACGATGATGCGACTCCGCAGAAGAGCTGCGTCGCCATTATGCAGCCCATCAGGACTATCCTGCCGGATAGCGGGGCGGAGGAGATGCCGGTGGCGATATCCACGAGCTCCTTGCACACCCAGACGAACGACAGGGAGGCGGCGATGCGCACGAGTCCCAGAAGGAAGCAGAACAGAATCCACTTCCTTGCCGGACCGGACATCCCCCGAAGTCCCTTTATGCAGGTCTTGAGGCTCTTCACCGCTTATTCTATAAGGCCTGCCTCCACCCACTTCTGCACCAGCGCCGCTGCGTCCTTGAGCGCCGTGTCCTTATCCACGTCGTACTCCGCGAGCAGCAGGTCCGTGAGCGTCTGCGTGTCGAAATCCTTGCCCAGCACATTCTTCCAGAGATAGGCCGCGGTGGAGTTGAGGGAAACTATCTTGTTGAAGTCTATCTGCGCGAGGCCCTCGCCGACCACCATATAGTTGTCTCCGATCGTGCGGAGCACAAATCCGTCCTTGATTTTCATATCTTTTTGATTCTTCTGTAAATTCCTAATATATAGCGTCTTACTGGCAGCAGCGCGCGCCAGGCCCTGCCTTTGCCGGGGGCGACCCTGCGGCCGTCTTCCTTCACTATCCATATCACCTTGCCCAGCACGTCCCCGACGGTGAAACTCTCCGTCCCCCGTACATTGCCGTCGCCCATCATAGTGAAGCTGTCGCCATCCGCCTTTATGATGCGGTGCATAATAAACCTGCCTGGCAGCTGCACCAGCACGATGTCGCCGACCCCGTAGGAGTCTGATTTCTTGAGTACCACGCTGTCGCGGCCGTCGCGGATGTAGGGGAGCATACTGTTGCCCTTGGCGCGCAGCACGACCTCACGGCCCTCGTCGAGGAAGTCCTTGGCGCTGGCGAGCAGGATGTCGTTGGGCAGCTGTACGGTGTTCATCATTCGGAAGTTACTGTGTCGTGGCAGAGCAGCGCCGCCTCCCGGTCCGGTCGGCAGTCAAGACGGTACATCGGCACCGAGGATATCAGCTGCACGAGGGTGGAGTGTATGCCGTCGGCGGTGTTCCTTATCTCGCGGAACGCGGAGCAGGACGAATACATCGAGGCATAGGCCTGGACGGGGGAGAGTCTCGTAATTCTGTTGTCTGGGCTCTGGCTTATCCTCACCACCGCGCCGAGAGGCACGCTCACGGCCTTGTAGCAGGGAGTCTTGCCGCTCCAGGGCGAGCCGTAGATGCGGACTGCGCCGTCCTTGACGCGGATTATGGGGTTGTCGTCGTTGAGCAGACGGCTGCCCGGTATGAACTCCCTCCAGAGACGGCTGTGCGTGCTTTTGCCTGTGCCGCTCTTGCCGAGGAAGGCGTAGCCCCTGCCTTCGCATACCGTTACCGAAGAGTGTATCTCCAGCGTGCCGAGAGTGGCGGTGGAGATGGCGAACATCAGCATCAGGGCATTGTCCACGGCAAATCTCAGCGAATCCTCGCGGCCCGGGAGCAGAGACAGCGACCCTGAAGTGAAGTCTTCTGAGGCAAGCAGCCGCGCCGTTATCGGAGCTTCGCTCTCGGGGGCGAACTCCACCAAGTATCCGCCTGCGCAGCGGCTGATCGCGATGCGGGGAAAGTCCTTGTCCCGCACGTCATAGACCGGCTCTGAGACCGGGATTTCCAGACTTTCCGCAAGTTCGAGCGAGCAGACCGGCGCACCGCTACCTGAAGTCTCGAAAGGGGCGTAGTTGCCCGTCTCCGCCCAGACGGGGGAGTCATCGGATGCCTTGAAAGCTACGATATGTTCGGCTATTGAGTAGAACTTCTGCATCGTGTCAGTCTCCTTTGGCCACGGCTCTGACGCCGGTCCTGAAATAATGCCAGAAAAACTTCAGCGAATCGAGCGGGAAGATAGAGAAGTGGTGGATGAAATCCCGGGAATTGATCAGCATCGAGCCTATCTTCCTTATTATATACGGGTCGCGGCTTCTGTCGCGCAGGTGTCGGTTCTTTCCGAAATTGCCGACAAGCTCGACATATCTCCAGAGTTTGTCAGCCTTGCGCGCGAAGCTTGCATCATAGAGCGGGGCTTCTTCCTCGGGCAGGCCGAGATATCGGACAAGGAAGAACACGAACGCTTTCCATTCGCTCACGATTCCCATTTTGCGGAGCCTCTCTTCCAGAAGCGGGAGGTCAATCTTGCCGCTATGCGTGTGCAGCACCCTTGCCCAGTCGCAAAGCTGCCTGAGTCCCAGACCGCCGCAGAAGAAGTGCTGAAGCAGATGGGTGAATATGAAGAGAGCGTCGAAATCGACGGAAGGAATCCGTATCAGCGTGCCGTTGCAGTCCCAGAAGCGGCAGCCGCCTTCCTTGAAGAGTCCGGCCTGGGCGCTGTCCAGCACATCATTGATCCTCTTCCCGAGGCTGGTCCGGACTGTGCCGTGCAGCTCCAGCTCCACATCGCCGAACGTCGCCCCGAAGTGCATCCGGTCCGTGCCTTCTATTCCGGTGCTGTCGGCAAGCGGCGCTATGATCGCCTTTGCGGCTTCGTACTGAGAGGGAGAGATTATGAGGTCAATGTCGCCGCTCATCCTGCCCTCAGGGCGGATATAGCACTGCGCGACGGCCTGTCCCTTGACGAGAACCGGCTGCACTCCGCCGCTCTCAAGCAGGGAGACGAAGCGGACGACGGCAGCGTCCATCACGGCGTTGAGCCTCTCGGTCGCCACGAGCGAGGACATCAGTTTGAGCGAGACAGCCTTCGGGACAAAACCCGCAGGACAGGCGGCGGCCCCGTCCGTGACGAGGCCCACCACCGTCTGCTCCATACTCAGGCGATAGAGCTTCTTCCAGTCCTCCGCGCCGGCCTCTGAGCAAGGAAGCACCGGAGTGCCGCCCCAGAGCCCGCTGCGCAACAGAGCAAAGAAGAGGCTGTCGTCGGGAGTCATCGCTAGAAGTTATCGTAATACTTTGCTTCGCGAGGGGATACCTTGGACATATTGTCGAGCAGGTCCTGATTGGTACGGTACTCGTCCATCAGCTGCAGCATAAAGTTCATCGCCTCGGTAGGGTTCATATCGGCGAGCAGCTTGCGGAGAATCCATATCCTCTGGCTCTGGTCTTTCTGGTAAAGCAGATCGTCACGCCTTGTGCCTGAGAGCAATACGTTGACCGCAGGGAAGATGCGCCGGTTGGCAAGCGTGCGGTCGAGCTGGATTTCGGAGTTGCCGGTGCCCTTGAACTCCTCGAAGATGACGTCGTCCATCTTGGATCCGGTCTCGGTGAGTGCCGTGGCGAGGATGGTCAGCGAGCCGCCTCCCTCGATGTTGCGGGCCGCTCCGAAAAATCTCTTCGGCTTCTGGAGGGCGTTGGCGTCCACTCCTCCGGTCAGCACCTTGCCGGATGCCGGCTGTACGGTGTTATAGGCTCTTGCGAGGCGGGTGATGGAGTCGAGCAGAATCACCACGTCGTGTCCGCATTCCACGAGCCGGCGCGCCTTCTCGATGACCATATTGGCCACCTTGACGTGCTTCTCGGCAGGTTCGTCGAAAGTGGATGCGACCACCTCGGCCTTGACGGAGCGCTGCATATCGGTCACCTCCTCAGGACGCTCGTCCACGAGGAGCACTATTTCGTACACCTCCGGATGGTTGTCCGCGATGGCGTTGGCGATGCTCTTGAGCAGCAATGTCTTGCCGGCCTTCGGAGGGGAGACGATCAGCATACGCTGACCCTTGCCGATAGGGGAGAACATATCCACGATCCGGCAGCTCTTGTCCTTCTCGTGCCCGTTCCCGAGCAGATTGAACTTCTCGTCCGGGAAGAGCGGGGTGAGGAAGTCGAACGGCACCCTGTCGCGGATGAACTCCGTAGTGCGGCCGTTGACCGACTTCACGCTCGCAAGCGGGAAGTATTTGTCGCCCTCGCGCGGCGGACGGATTTCTCCGGTCACGGTGTCTCCGCTCTTGAGGGCGTTGGCCTTGACCTGCTGCTGGGAGACATAGATGTCGTCAGGGGAGTTGAGATAATTGTAGTCGGAGGAGCGGAGGAATCCGTAACCGTCCGGCATTATCTCCAGCACTCCGGTGGCCTCGACAGTACCTTCGTAGCTGATCGGCTTCGGACGCGGCTGCTGCTGCTGGGGCTGCCTGCCGTCCTGAGAGTAATTCTGTGCGGGATTCTGACCGCCCTGCTGCCGGATATTCTGTGGATTCTGAGGCTTCTGGGGCATAGCCCTCTCGTTGGCCTTTTCCTGTACTTTGGCCTGTACTTTCTCGAGCACCTTCTCTATGGATCTGCTCTCGGCTATGTGTCTGGTCTGGTCCTGAGGCTTCTCGGGCCTGTTCTGCGGCTTATCCCCTGCAGCTGCGGCCGGGGAGGGCGCTGCAGACTCCTGCTGAGGCTGCGCCTGCTGGGCATCGGCCGGGAAGAGCTCCTGTTGGGACTGCTGCTCGGGCTGCCTGTTTTTCGGTTTGCGGCCTCTTTTCTTAGGTTGCGGCTGAGCAGTCTGTTCGGCTGCAGCCTGCTCCTTGGCCTCGGTGACGGACGGAGTCTGAGCCACCGCAGAGGACTTGTCGCCTTCGGAGGCGGCTGTCCGCTTTCCGGACGCGCCCTTGCGCCCTTTCTTCACGGCAGGCTGCGGGGTCTCGCCGGCTGCGTCGTTCTGTTGCTGCGGCTGTGCCTCACGGCTGTCGTTCTTCTGCTTCGGCGGGCGGCCTCTGCGCGCTTTAGGCTTGTCCGGAGCCGGCTTTACCGACTCCTCCTTGGCCTCCGCGTCGAGTATCGCATATGCGAGGTTCTCGCTGTCCAGCTTTTTTATTGATTTGACATTGTGTTCTGTCGCTATTGACTCCAACTGTTCTCGTGTCATCGCGCTCAGCTCCGAAAGTCTGTGTGGCATAGATGATAAAAGTTTATGATTGTCTCCCGCATTCAGATTGACGGGGACGCGTTTGATGCCGCAAAGATAGCAAAAAAAATCAGTTGTCCCAATAACTGTCGCTTTTCTTGAAGCGCAGGATATCGGCGAGGGCGGCGGCGTTGGCCGCGATTCTGAAGCTGTACGACTTCCAGGTTCCGAGAGGCACCCAGGACACCGAGATGTTGAAGCAGTGCAGGTCGTATGTCGCGCTTATCTGGGTGGAAGTGATCTGCTTGGCGATGAAGTCGTAGCCCGAGGACGCGTTGAGTGACATCCGAGGGGTCATCTTCAGAGAGCCGGAGAGCTGAAGCGCGGCTGTGTAACGGTCTTTGGTGAGCAGTTCCTGCAGGGTCGCGTCGTAGGAATAACTGCGGTCGATTCTGAAATTCGCGCTGAAATTCAGGCTCCAGGGCGAATTCGGATTAGTGTAATACAGCCATCCTCCGGGTATGAATTCCCCGGTGACGGGATGATAATAATTCCTCTGGTAGGCAGCTCCGCCCCCTCCCGTGCCGCTGCCGGTGCTTCCGCCTCCTTTGGAACCGTCATTGCCGTTGACCGTGCCCTTGCCTGAAATGGAGTAGGACGCGGAAGCGCTCGCGCTGGTGAGCCGCGCGAGACCCTGCCCTCGGGTGATGGCGAAAGCGTTGATTTCCCTGCCTTTATCGCCTATCGCATAGGGGTTGAGCGAGGCGGAGGCGCTGATGGACACCTTATTGAAGAGGGTGGTGGACATAGTCATCGAGACAGGCCTCATCCCCAGCGAGTCGGCGAGGAAGTTGTAGCCCGTATTGATGGTGAGCTGGTCGATGAGCTTGACTTTCTTGGTGCCGGTGCCGGTGGTGTCGGCGTAGTCGCGCACCTTGGCCTCGAGGTTGTTGCCTATGGTGAGGGTCGCCGTGGCGGAGCGTCCCCGTCCCGGCGGGGAGTTGAGCTGCCCGGAATAGACATTATACTGGTATTCCTTCTCCGCCCCGGAAGCGTCGGTGTAGTACAGCGTGCGGTAGCCGTTGGCGTAAGTGCCTTTCTCCGGGCTCAGGGACAGGCCCAGTGACGGTGAAATCACGTGTCTGATCGCCTGCAGGGTGTTCTGCTTGCCGAAGTTGAATGTCCCGTAGATACGGGTGCTCATCGAAGTGCCGAAAGAGTAGTTCTGCGTGATGCCGAACGCTCCGAACTGCCGCCCCTGCTTCATCTCGACGGCATCCGTCTCCTCATTGTAGACATACTCGTTCTTCCGGAAGAACCAGTTCTGCGCATACTGCACGCTCGGCGCTACGCTTATATACTTGAACAGCTGGAAATTGGGCAGACCGATGGTGAAGTTGTGCGCCATACCGTTCTGGAACTTGTCCATCATACCTTCCTTGCCGAACTCGGACGACTTGAATGAAATCTTGTTCTGGAGCGAGGTGTTGTAGCCGAAGGATATCTTCTCGTAGATTTTCTCCTTGCCGGCGCGGACCTTCTTCTTGAACGGGTAGATCGTGGTCATCGAGAAGGTTACGTTAGGCAGGGTGAAAGTATATGAGGAGTCGCGCGAATTCTGCGAATGCAGGAGGTTCAGGCTCAGGTTGAACTTGCCGTCCCAGTTCTTGGAGTAGGATATGGAAGATGAAGCCTGGCTCTGGAGCGCCTGGTTTATGTTGGTGGAATTGTAGCGGTTGTTGGACGGGCTCTGGAAGTTGACCGAGGCGCTGAAAGTGGTGCCGGGGTGCGCCTTGGAGTCCTGGGAATGTGTCCATTTCACGCCGAAGTTGCGGGTCTGGAAGAACTCCGGCGTGCCTTTCTCGCCCTTCTGGTCGTTGGAGTAGTTCATCGAGAACGAACCGTTGAACTTATAGTTGACCTTGTAGCGGGAATTGACGTTGACCGCCCAGGATCCGAGGGTGTAGTAATCGCCGGTGACGGACAGGTCAAGATAATCCCCGAACACGAAATACATACCCAGATCCCTCATATAGAAGCCTCGGGCCTCCTCTTCGCCGAATGTCGGCATCAGCAGACCGGTCGCCCGCTGGGGGCGTTTGGGGATGAATCCGAACGGAAGCCCGATGAAGGGGAGCTTTACGTCCTCCACGACCATATATGCCGGTCCGAATATCGTCTTCTGGCTCGGCTTGCGCACCACCTTGGCGCTCGTAAGGCTCAGGTAGTAGTGCGGATGGTCCGCGTCGCAGACGGTGTATTTCCCGGAGGTGAGGTTGATGGACTCGTCATCCATCATCTTGATGTTGGCCCCGTGCAGGGTGGCGTCCTCCTCGGTGGTGACCATATTGGTGATGCGCGCCTTGCGGGAGTTGAAATTGTAGCGCACCTCCTCCATATTGTATGTCTTCTCGCCCTGCTTCATCACCGGCCGGCCGGTCCACTCTTCCGTCTCGGAGTCGTAGCGGCCTCTGGCGTAGACTACGCCCGTCTTCATATCGTACTCCATATAGTCGGCGGTGAGCTCCATATCCTGGTACTTCACGCTGACTTCGCCGTAGTAGTAGATTTTCCTCTGCCCGTTGCTGAAGTCTTCCACTATGGAGTCCTTGGCCACGGAGAAGGCAGGACGCTCGAGCGAACTCTTGCCGAGCATCGCGACCGAGTCCACCCTGTGGAGCGAGTCGGCCCGGTGCAGCGAATCCCTGCGGGCGAGGGTCAGGGAGTCGGGAGGAGTGACCTTCTTTTCAATCCTCACCCCGTAGGCCGCCCCGGAGCGGGAGCGGCGGTTCTGAGCCTGCGACACGCCAAGACTGGAAAGCAGCACCAGAGCGAGCGAAATTATATATCCTGTCTTTCTCAAGTGAGAGAATATTCGTACATTTGCAATAATCGACAAAATTAGCACATTTATTTGAAACGCACAATCTGCATCTTCCTGACCGCGCTGCTCTGTCTCGCGCTTTCGGCATCCGACAAACTCGGACTGTCGACGGTGGTCATAGATGCCGGACACGGCGGGAAGGACGCCGGATGCGTGAGCGCCGACGGCAAGACCTACGAGAAGACGCTCACCCTGGACATAGCTAAACTCCTTGCCGCCAAGATCCGTGAGGAATACCCGGACGTCAAGGTCATCCTCACCCGGAGCAAGGACGAGACGCTCGGGCTGGACGACAGGGCCAAGAAGGCCAACGCCGCAGGCGCGGACCTGTTCATCTCAGTCCATATCAACGCGTCCCCGAAGACGGCCCCCAACGGCTACTCCGTCCACGTGCTCGGGCAGTCCTCCAACAAGAACCGTGACCTTTTCGCGGGGAATATGGAAGTCTGCCGGAGGGAGAATTCAGTTATTCTGCTCGAAGACGACTACAGTACGAAGTATCAGGGCTTTGACCCTTCCGATCCGGAGTCTTACATATTTATGGCCCTGATGCAGAATTCTTACCTTGAGCAGAGCCTCCGCTTCGCCCAGACAGTCGAGGAGCAGATGAAGGGCGGCCCCTTCAAGACCGACAGGGGAGTCTCGCAAGACCCTTTCTACGTGCTCTGGAAAACTTCTATGCCCGCCGTACTGCTGGAGCTCGGCTTCATCTCCAACGCTTCCGACCTGGCCGTCCTGAAGCAGAAGTCCAAGCGCGAGGACATAGCCGGACGGCTCTTCAAGGCGTTCAAGGCATATAAGGAGGTCTATGACGGCAGTATGAGCGCACCGCCGGACTCCGCCGCGGCTTCATCCTCCGGCGCCGCTTCAAGCGGGACTGCGGGCCAGTCCGCGGCCGGCGCCGCCGAGGCGCAGGGCAAGCTCTACGGCATCCAGATATTCGCCGTCGGCAGGAAGGTCGGGGAACGGGAGTTCGACTTCCTCGGTTTCACTCCGCACGTTGTCAGACAGGGCAAGATATATAAGTACTATATATGTGTCGGGACCGACAGACGGAAAGCTGCGGAAAATCTCCCCGCCGTCAGGAAAAAATATCCCGACGCGTTCCTTGCAGAAATCCCGCAAAATTAATCGCCTTTCCAGTGCCGTACAGCCCCGTCCTCAAAGCGAAAAGCATTGTTGTAAAATCATATGGCCAAACAGACTAATTTGGAATTATTCAAAATTAGTAACCCTATTAAGAAACAGGCACTTATTATTTTTATGCCGTTGTAACGCATTGTAAGTCAGATTGTTTTGATTAATCGTTTAGCGTAGGCGCAATCCAATAGTTACGACTAAAAAAAATAAAAAGCAATAGCATTCAAAAAATTTTTTCCAATATTTATCACCAATTTTGCACTGCGGTCAGGATGAAAATCCCGTCGCGTGTCAGCTAATCGTTTAATGGAATTTGAGGAAAGACATATTGATGTCTGGAGCCGTTGTCTGCAGGTGATAAGGCAGAACGTTGAAGCTCAGCAGTACAAGACCTGGTTCGAACCTATCCGTGCCGTGTCTTTGTCCGGCTCTACCCTCACGCTCGCAGTCCCGTCCGATTACATCAGGGAATACATTGAGTCAGCGTTCCTCGACCTGCTCCGCAAGACCTTGCGCCGTGAGCTGGGGCAGGACGCAAGGCTGGTGTACACGATTCAGCCGGTTTCAAACCAGCCTCCGATGAAGATTCGGGGAAAGACCTCTTCCGCGCCTTCCAATCCTCCCGTGACGATTGTCTCCCAGCCGACTGACAGACCGAATCCGTTCGTTTATCCGGGACTTCACAGGCTGAAGATAGACCCGAGGCTCAACCCTGCCTACGACTTCGACAATCTGGTGGAGGGGGAGTGCAATAAGATGGGTGTCACGGCTGGCAAGAACATCGCCGCCGCCCCCGGCAAGACTCCGTTCAACCCTCTGTTCATCTTCGGAGGTTCAGGTCTGGGCAAGACCCATCTCGCCCAGGCTGTGGGCATCGCCGTCAAGGAGAAGAATCCCGAACTGGTGGTGCTCTACGTCACCGGCCACGAATTCAAGACCCAATATATGGTTGCGGTCAACGTGCGCAACAACGTTACCGACTTCCTCGCATACTATATGAAGATAGACGTGCTGATCGTCGACGACATCCAGGACCTGATGGGTCAGGGCTGCCAGAATGCCTTCTTCAACGTCTTCAATCACCTGCACCAGAACGGCAAGCAGCTGCTCTTCACCTCGGACAGGGCTCCGGTGGAGCTGCAGAACTTCGAGGAGCGCCTGCTCTCCCGCTTCAAGTGGGGGCTTTCCGTGCAGCTCACCCACCCCGACTACCGCACTCGCCTCCGTATGCTGGAAGCGCGCGTCGAGAGGGAGGGGGTGGACATCCCCCACGAAGTGCTGGAATATATCGCCGTCAAGGTCAAGACCAATTTCCGCGAACTGGAGGGCACGCTGGTCTCTCTGATCGCGCATTCGCTGGTGGAGAAGGACAAGTCGCTGCTGGAGCTTGCCGAGGGCATCACCGAGAATCTCATCGGCGAGGCCAAGACCGACCTCAACATCGACAAGGTGCAGAAGAACGTGTGCGAGTATTTCAACATCACCCGCGACGACCTGCTGTCCAAGTCGCGCAAGCGCCAGATAGTGCAGGCCCGGCAGATTTCAATGTATCTGTGCCGCAACCTCATCTCCAACTGCTCCCTCTCGACCATTGGCATTGAGACCGGCGGGAAGGACCACGCCACGGTGCTTCACGCCTGTATGATGGTAAGCGACCTGATGGAGACCGACAAGACATTCAAGAAATACGTGACCGACATCGAGAACATACTCACGCCGGCCTGATAACAGATGTAATATTATGCCGTTCAGAATAGCGCCTTCAGTACTCGCGGCCGATTTCCTCCACCTTGAGAAAGACATTCGGCTCATCAATGAATGCGGGGATGTAATCCATCTCGACGTGATGGACGGGACGCTGGTGCCCAACATCTCCTTCGGTTTTTCCGTCATAGACCAGCTTCGCGGTGTCGCTGTCGCCCCTATGGACGCGCATCTGATGGTAGTGCATCCTGAGAGGTGGTTCCGCAAGCTGTCCGACGACGGAGTGAGTATGTGCTCGTTCCATCTGGAAGCCGCAGGCCGGAGCACTTCAAGGTTCATACGTGAGATACAGTCACTCGGGATGAAGGCGGGAGTGGCCATCAATCCTGACATCCCTGTCGAAAGGCTCTTCCCCTATATCGGCAAGGCCGATTATTTCCTGATAATGTCCGTTTTCGCCGGCTTCGGCGGCCAGAAGTTCATCTACGAGTCGCTTGACCGTGTCGCCGCTCTCAAGGCCGAACTTGTCGCCCGAGGTTCCGACGCCCTGATTGAGATTGACGGAGGCGTCAATCTGAGCACCGTCGGGCCAGTCAAGGATGCCGGAGTCGATATCGCGGTGGCGGGCAGTTCCGTGTTCGGGGCAGCGGATCCCGCTGCGGCTATCGACGCTCTCCGTCGAGGGTAAACATATACTTCCTGAATTCTGCGTCGAGACTCTTCCGGCCTGCGGAGGAGTCCAGCATCGCGTACCTGTCTCCTATCCGCCCGCAGAGGGCCTCCAGCTCGTCTTTAAGGACATAGGTTCTGCCGCTGAGCTGTTTCATCGATACGGGGTTCGGGAGTTCGGAGGGCCAGAGGGTTTCGTTGACGTTCAGGCCTACTCCGATAATGCTCTTTCTTATCTTGTCGGCATCCAATATGTTCTCTATCAGGATGCCGCATATTTTGCGCCCGCCAACCCAGATGTCGTTGGGCCACTTTATCCGCGCGTCTATCCCTCTGCTGTGCAGATAGTCCCTCAGTGCGAGGGTGGTCAGTTCCGTTATCAGCAGCAGGTCGGAAGCCTTGACCGCGAAGGGCCCCGAGGGCGGAAGCCGCAGCAGGAGGCTGAACGTGAGTCCGGAGCCGGGGCGGGAGAACCAGCTGTGGCTGCCCTGACCCCGTCCTGCGGTCTGCTCGGCCGCAGCTACCACTGACAAATTGTCAAGCTCCTCAATGCGCCTGCGCAGCTCTTTATTGGTGGAATCGACCGTTTCCAGCCAGATTATGCGGACTTCTTCCTTGGGTGGTTTCATTTTTGTTGTATCTTTGCTCTGCAAAATTATAAACGATGGCTCAAAAACCAAATAATGGCGGCAGAGGGAACAGGGTGGTCAGAATCAACCTTTCCACCGTTCTCTATCTCATCCTCCTCGCGGTGATCGGATGGATGCTGCTGGGCAACAGTTCCGTACCGGCCAAGAAGATAGAGTGGACTCAGGTGCAGGAGATGATTCTCCGGGGGGATGTCAAGGACATACATTTTGTCCGGAACGACTACAAGGGCAACGTCACAGTAAGGCCGGACAGCCTCGGAAAGTATGCTTCTCTCTTTGCCGAGGGAAAGCTGCCCAAGAAGTCCCCGCAGTTCTACTTCCTCACCTCATCCAAGTTTGACCCCGAGAAGGAGTTCGCGGAGCTCAATTCCGCGCTTGACGAAGATTCGAAGTTCAGGCTCTACATCGAGAACGAAACCAATTTCTGGGGCGGGATACTTGAATGGGTGCTCCCGATAGCTCTGCTCATCTTGCTGTATGCGTGGATGTTCCGCTCTATGTCCCGTCAGATGGGCGGCGGCGGAGGCGCAGGTGGCGGGATGAATCCGTTCAATGTCGGCAAAGCCACAGGCAAACTAGCCGACAAGGACAAGGTCAACGTCACCTTCAAGGACGTGGCGGGCCTGTACGGCGCTAAGGAGGAAGTGATGGAAATCGTCGACTTCCTCAAGAATCCGGGCAAGTACACCGCCCTCGGCGGCAAGATTCCGAAGGGCGCGCTGCTCGTCGGGCCTCCGGGCACCGGCAAGACCCTGCTCGCCAAAGCCGTGGCCGGCGAGGCCAACGTGCCGTTCTTCAGCATCAGCGGTTCCGACTTCGTGGAGATGTTCGTCGGGGTGGGCGCGAGCCGCGTAAGAGACCTCTTCGCCCAGGCCAAGGAGAAGGCCCCGTGCATCGTGTTCATCGACGAGATTGATGCCGTAGGCCGCGCGAGAGGCAAGAATGTCGGCTTCTCCTCCAACGACGAAAGGGAGAACACCCTCAATCAGCTGCTTACCGAAATGGACGGCTTCGGCACCAACAGCGGAGTCATCGTGCTTGCCGCTACCAACCGTGCCGACATCCTCGACAAGGCCCTGATGAGGGCCGGGCGCTTCGACCGTCAGATACAGGTGACGCTTCCGGACCTCAATGAGCGCAAGGAGATATTCCTCGTCCACACCAAGAAGCTCAAGCTCTCGCCGAAGTTCGACGTGGAGGCCATAGCCAAACATACTCCGGGGTTCTCCGGGGCCGACATCGCCAATGTCTGCAACGAGGCCGCGCTGACCGCAGCCCGCAAGGGGAAAAAGGAAATAGACAATCAGGACTTCACCGATGCGGTTGACAGGGTTGTGGGAGGCATAGAGCGCAAGAAGACGATTATGTCGCCTGAAGAGAAGAAGCTGACGGCCTACCACGAGGCGGGACACGCGGTGGCGGGCTGGCTGCTCCCCGGCTGCGACCCTGTGCTCAAGGTGTCCATCATTCCGCGAGGTCAGGCTCTCGGGCTCACCTGGAGTCTGCCGGACGAGAAGGTGATGATGTCCAAGTCAGATATGATGGACGAGATGTGCTGCTTGGTCGGAGGGCGTGTCGCGGAAGAAATCATCAACGACGGCGTGCCTTGCACCGGCGCGATCAACGACTTCGAGAGGATGACCAAGATAGCATACGCGATGGTCAGCTACTACGGTATGAGCGACAAGGTCGGCAATCTCTCGTTCTATGAGTCCAACGGCGGCGGATATGAGCTCACCAAGCCTTACAGCGAGAAGACCGCGCAGCTGATCGACGCCGAGGCCAAGGCCATCGTGGACGAGGTGACCCGGCGCACCACCCGGATCCTCAAGGACAACTGGGCCGGACTCGAGCAGCTGGCGCAGATGCTGATCGACAAGGAAGTGATAATGTCCGACGACATCGAGAAGATATTCGGCCCCAAGGCCGGCAAACACGGCGAAGACCGTCTCAAGGAAGAGAAAGACAAAGCTGTAGATAATGAAGAATCTGATAAGTAGGACACTTAGCGGCATCATCTTCCTTGTGGTGATGGTGTTCGGCGTAATCTGGGACAGGACGCTTTTCGGTGCCCTGTTTCTGCTTATACTATATGTCGCGCTCCGGGAATTCTACACCATTTCCCTGGGACAGAGGTATGTGATTCAGCAGAAGATCGGGCTGCTCACCGCCGTCGCCGCCTTTGTCCTGGTGGCCGGAGTCGAGTTCTTCGCTCTTGACCCCCGTTATCTCACGCTGCTGCTGCTGCCGCTTATGTTGCTGCCGCTGTCCTGCATCTTCTTCCCTGAGCGGGAGGGTTTCGCCGATGTGGCGATAGTCTACGGCGGTCTCGGCTACATCGCGCTCCCGATCTGTCTTGCGCCGCTGCTCGTGATGGACGGGGAAGTGTTTGACGGCTGGCTGCTGCTCTCGCTGTTCATCATCATCTGGGCGTCTGACATCGGAGCATACTGCATAGGGACACTTCTCGGACAGAAGCCGGACTCCCGGAAGCTCGCGCCCGAGATTTCGCCTAAGAAGTCCTGGTGGGGACTTGGGGGAGGAGTCTTCTTCAGCCTGATTGCGGCGTTCGTGCTCGGCTTCCTCGGATGGCTGCCGTATTCCTGGCTGCACCTCTTTATGCTTGGAACCGTAGTCTGTCTCGGAGGCGTGTGCGGCGACCTGTTCGAGTCGGAGTGGAAGCGCAGCTGCAAGGTCAAGGATTCCGGCACCGCCATCCCGGGACACGGCGGGATGCTCGACCGATTTGACAGCAGTCTGGTCGGAATCCCGCTCGGAGTTGTATATCTCGCGCTCTTTTCCCTGATATGATAGACCGCGACTCGCGAGGCACACTGGCCATCGTCTACCTGCTGAGCGCCTCGCTCGGACTAATTCTTCTGCTCTTTGTCCGCAGCGGCTGGATCGTCTGGCCGTCACTGGCCCTGTTGCTCTGGTTCTGCATCTGGCAGACCACGTTCTTCAAAGTCCCCCGCAGGGAGCGGAAAGGCTCGGACAGGCTGGTGAGCTCGGTCGCCGACGGCAGGGTGGTCATCGTGGAGAAGGTCTATGAGGGCGAGTATATGAAGTGCGAGTGCGTTCAGGTGTCGGTATATATGAACTTCTTCGACGCCCACGTGAATTTCTGGCCGATTGACGGCGAGGTCACATATTACAGGTATTATCCCGGCAAGCATTTCCTCGCGTTCAAGCCCAAGGCTTCCGACGAGAACGAACACAGCTGCACGGGAATCACCGCTCCGGGCGGGGAAAAGGTGTTTTTCAAGCAGATTGCCGGCGGTTTCGCGCGGCGCATCGTCTGCTATTCCGCCAGAGGAGGCCGCGTCAGAGCGGGGGAGCAGTGCGGCATCATCAAATTCGGCTCGCGCATAGACCTCTTCCTGCCGCCCGATGCTCAGATCAAGGTCAAGGTCGGAGATTATCTTCGCGCCGCCGAAAGCATCATTGCAGAATTGCGCGGAGGTCCATCCGGAGCTGCTCCACAGAAGTGAAGACCAGTCCTCTGATGCCCTCGGCTTCGCCGGCGGCCACGTTGGCCGGATTGTCGTCGATGAAGAGGCACTCTTCCGGCTTCAGCGAATAGCGCCTCAGCAGTATCCGGTATATCTCCGGAGACGGCTTTTTCATATGCTCTTCGCCGGACACCACGATACCGTCCAGCAGGGAGAATATCGGGTAGCTGTCCCTGATGAGCGGGAAAGTCTCCGCCGACCAGTTGGTGAGCCCGTAAAGGCCATAGCCTCTGACCTTCATCTCTTTGACAAGTTCCTCCATTCCGGGAATCTGTCCGTTCATCATCTTTATCCATTCTCCGAAATACATCCGTATCTCCTTCTCCCAGTCGGGGTAGAGAGCGAGGCGCTCGGCGGTGGCTTCGGCGGTCGGCCGGCCCGAGTCCACGGTCTCGTTCCAGCTGTACGGACAGACGGTGTTCAGGAAGAATTCCGTCTTCTCCGGGTCATTGAAATACGGGCCGTAGAGATTGTGCGGATCCCAGCTCACGAGCACGGAGCCGAAGTCGAATATGATGTTGCGTATCATTATTTGTCAATCGATTTGCGGGTGCTTATCAGAATTACGCCGTTGGCCCCGCGGAATCCGTACAGGGCGGTGGACGATGCGTCCTTCAGCACTTCGATTTTCTCTACCATATCCGGGGAGATGCCGCTGATGTCGGAGGTCTCGATTCCGTCCACCAGTATCAGGGGCTCGTTGCTGCCCGTGATGGAGCGCACGCCGCGGATCGTGATGCTCGTCCCGACGACGTCAACCCCCGCGACACGGCCTTTTATATATTCGTAGATGTCGGAATATCCGCTGCCCTGCTTGACGTCGAGGCGGGAGATGGAACTGGTGGAGTCCTTCCCCTTGATGCTCCCGTAGCCCGTATTGACAAGTTCTTCACCCGGGTCGGTGCCGGGGGCGTAATCGCCTGTGCTCACTTTGTGCAGGAGGCCGCAGGAGACTGCAAGCAGAGTCGCGGCGGTAAGTGCCAATATCTTCTTCATATGCGTGGAAATTATTTCTCAACTGTCCAAAGGTACAAAATTTTTACTTATACGGCCTTGTATTTACGGGAAAATGAAGTATATTTGCAGTCCTTTAAGCAAGGTGCGTTGGCCGAGTGGTCAGGCGCAGGTCTGCAAAACCTGTTACAGTGGTTCGATTCCCCTACGCACCTCATTTTGAAGCCCGAAGGGGGCTGGCGAAGAAGCATTTTCGCCGGCCTCCTTTCATTATGCGTTCCCGTCCGGGACGGGTTTGACGGCCTTGCGGGTCTGGGCGCGGCTGATGACGTGCTGGATTATCGACACTATGCCCACCCAGATGTCGTAGGAGAAGAATCCGAGGGCTATCATCGTCAGGGTCGGAATGAAGTCGATGTACACTCCCTTGTAGTAATAGATCATAATGCCGACTATGTCGCAGAGGAAGAGGCTTCCTATCTGCACCATACGGACCGCCATCTTGCCCACGACAGGGAAATGGTAGATGGCGACGAAGTTGAACGAGAGAAGCAGCGCGCACATAATCATCGCTATCTTCCAGTTCCGTCTAGGCGGGTACTCGACGAGGAATCTGTCGCTGAGGATGGACTCTATGATATAGGCCTGAATCTTCGCTCCGCTCATCGTCATATCGATCGGGGTGAGGTGCAGGTCGTGCCCGTCGAAGAGTTTGCCTATCAGCACTATCTTGCCCCTGAGGAGTGAATCCAGCGAGTCGGGCTTCGCCAGCAGTTCCTGCCCGTCGACGGTGTCGAACGTGAGGTTGGGGTAATTGATGAGCAGAGTGTCGGACGGTCCGCTGATATGCTCCATCAGCCTTGCGAAGGCTTCAGGGCGTGCCAGCCTCACGAGCTCGGTCGCCATTCCGTAGGTCAGCGTCGAATCGGCCTGCCTGTAAATCGGCCTGAATGAGCGGACCGGGCGGCTGAGATTGCGGGATTCGAGGTTAAGGATGCCGAAGTGCGAAAATGAACTGTCGTAGAAATAGCCCTCTTCCAGGTCGACGTGTTCAGGCTGACCGTCGTTTTCGCCCATTCTTTTCGGGAGGACTATGTTGTCGCAGTCCCGGATCGCGGAAATCAGCGTCTCATCGTGTTTCTTCTGTTTCGAGTAGATGATGTCCAGCCCCACTGCCGACGGGGCGCAGCCGTCCACTGCGCTGATGACCTCGGCAATCTCTTCGCGGGAGCATTCGTCCACGCTCACGATCACCACGTCCTCGCTGTGCCGGGGTGAGGTCATCTTGCAGATGATGGAATTGTATATGTCGGACATCTTGAAGTCAACCCCGGCCATTGAAGAATTCATCGCGGGAATTGAGGTGAAATTATAAATCGTGGTCTTGGAGAACATCAGCGAGATGGCGGTGATCAAGACGACCTGCACCCCCGAATTGATAAATCTTTTAACGTTCATACCCTGTGTTTGATGCCTGCAAAGATACGCTTTTCCTGCGAGAATTTTTCCGAATTCTTATTATCTTTGCTCACAGATTCTCAATTGATAAAGATTAACGGATTCCTATGAAACTGAACACTAAAACTACAGCGGTCATCTGCTGCCTCGTGACACTCGCCTTGCTTGCCGGATGCGGCGGAGAGAACTGGCGCCGGACTTCGGACGGCATCACTGTCAAGCCTGCGGTGCAGACGTCCGGCGGCCCTGCCGCGGTCAGACTCCAGGTCGTGGGCGATGGACTCATCCGTGTGAGCGCAAGCCCCGAGAAGCGCTTCTCCGGGAGGCGGAGTCTCGTTGTCGTGCCGCAGAGCACAAAGCCGTCATTCACCGTAAGTTCAAGCGACACTACGGTCAGCGTCAATACGGGGAGCGTCATAGCGAGCGTGCGCCTGAGCGACGGAGCGGTCAGCTTCGCCTCTGCGGACGGCAGTCCGATACTCGAGGGCAACACTATGGAATTTAAACCTATATGTGTCGAGGGCAAGGCCGGCTATACGACCCGCTTCACCTTTGATTCGCCGGATGACGAGGCGTTCTACGGTCTCGGCCAGCAGCAGTCGCTGGAGTTCAACCACAAGGGCGGCAACGAGGAGCTCTTCCAGTACAATACCAAGGTCTCGGTGCCGTTTGTGGTCAGCAGCCGAGGCTACGGCATACTGGTGGACAATTACTCCCTGAGCCGCTGGGGGAATCCGGAGCCCTACAGGCAGCTCGGCAGCGTCTTCACCCTCTACGACAGGCAGGGCAGGCAGGGCAGCCTCACGGGCACATATGTCCCTGCGGGCGGCAAGCCTATAGTCCGTCAGGAGGATTCGCTCTATTTCGAGAACGAATGGGTGATAAAGAATCTCCCGCAGATGCCGCTCAAGGGCGCGGAAGTCACTTATGAGGGATATCTTGAGGCCCCGGAGGACGCCGAATACCATTTCATTCTCTACTACGCCGGATTTCAGGAGATGGAGCTTGGCGGACGGACGGTGGTCACGGAGAGGTGGAGACCGGCCTGGAATCCGAATTCCTACAAATTCAGCTATGCGATGAAGAAAGGCGAAAGGGTGCCCGTGAAACTGCGGTGGAAGCCTGACGGAGACGTTTCCTATCTCGGGTTGAGAGTCGCGGAGGTTCAGAGCAGGCAGGAGCAGGGGAGGTTCTCGTTCTGGTCGGAGATGAGCCCCGAACTCGACTACTACTACATCGCCGGCGGCAACATCGATGAAGTCATCTCCGGCTACCGGACTCTCACCGGCAAGGCTCAGGTGATGCCCCGCTGGGTGATGGGGTTCTGGCAGAGCAGAGAGCGCTACAGCACGCAGGACGACATCGTGGGCACGCTTGCCGAACTCCGCCGCAGGGATATCCCGGTGGACAATATCGTTCAGGACTGGCACTATTGGAAGGACGACCAATGGGGAAGCCACGAATTCGACCCGGACCGATATCCGGACCCGGACAAGATGCTGGATGACATCCACTCTATGCACGCGCGATATATGATCAGCGTGTGGCCGAAGTTCTACGTCAATACCGACAACTACAAGGAACTCAAGGCCAGTGGACACGTCTATCCGCTTGCGGAGCGGGACAGCCTGCGCGACTGGCTGGGACACGTGGAATCGTTCTACGACGCCTATTCCGAGGGCGGGCGCAAGATGTTCTGGAGGCAGATGGACGAGAATCTCTACAGCAAGTACGGGCGCAAGATCGACTCGTGGTGGATGGATGCCAGCGAGCCTAACCTGCGCGACTGCCTGCCGATGGACTACCTCAAGGCGCTCACCACCCCGACGGCCCTCGGCCCGTCGACGGAGTACCTTAACGCCTACTCCCTTGTCAACGCCGACGCCATCTACAACGGCCAGCGCGGGCTGGAGCCTGACCGGCGCGTCTTCCTGCTCACCAGAAGCGGATTCGCAGGACTCCAGAGGTATTCCACCGCCACCTGGAGCGGCGACATTGGCACCTGTTGGAACGATATGCACGCCCAGATGGCCGCAGGCCTCAATTTCTCTATGAGCGGAATCCCGTTCTGGGGAATGGACATCGGAGGATTCAGCGTGATGGACAAGTTCTCCGCGGCCGTCTCGCTCTACGAGCGTACGGGCAGGGTAAGCCCGGATCTTGACGAGTGGCGCGAGCTCCAGACACGCTGGCATCAGTTCGGCGCGTTCGTGCCTCTGTTCCGCACCCACGGGCAGTGGCCTCGCAGAGAACTGTGGAACATCGCCCCGGAAGGCAGCCCGGCCTATTCTGGCATACTATACTATATGAAGCTGCGCTACCGCCTTATGCCGTATCTGTATTCACTGGCGGGAGCCGTGCATTTCGTCGATTACACGATAATGCGCGCCCTGCCGATGGATTTCCCGGAGGACGGGAAGGTCAAGAATATCTCCGACCAGTGGATGTTCGGACCGGCGCTGATGCCTTGCCCGGTATATGAATACAAGGCACGCGCGCGTGAGGTGTATTTCCCGGAGGGCGAAGGATGGTATGACTTCTACTCCGGAGAGTACCTCGCCGGCGGACAGAGCCGCAGCGTCAAGGCCCCGTATGAGAGGATTCCGCTCTATGTGAGGGCGGGGAGCATCATCCCGTTCGGTCCGGAAATCCGCTGGTCCGACGAGAAGAGCGCGGAGCCGATAGACCTCTATGTCTATGCCGGCAGGGACGGCTCGTTCACCCTCTACGAAGACGAGAATGTCAACTACAACTACGAGAAAGGTGCATATTCCACAATCCGCTTCAGCTGGGACGATGCGGCGCGTACTCTGAGGATAGGGGAGCGCAAGGGAGAATTCCCGGGGATGCTGCGGAAGCGCCGCTTCAATGTGGTGCTGGTGACGCCGGAGAATTCCCGCTCCTTCACGCAATCCTGCACCGGAACCGCAGCCGAATACGACGGCTCCGAGATGGAAATCACACTCTGATGCATCATTACGGAATCTTTCCCATTATGTAGCATATTATTAACAAAATGGTCACAAAATGGCTTGCGGGTAACTGTAAGGCAGTAAACAGGTATGAAAATTGATAAATTGAAATTTTATGGCTACTTTTGGACAATAATTCAAACGACCGGTTGTTAAAATATGAATACGAAACAGGCGACTAGGATTCAGACATCGCTGCTGAACGGAGTTGAAAAGAAAGCACTTGTGTGGCTTGCCGAGAGGCAGCCGAGATGGATGACTTCAGACAAGCTGACGGCAATAGGCTTCTTCGGGGCGCTGATGATTGCGGGAGGCTACATCCTTACGAGGATTGACATCAACTTTCTCTGGCTCTCCACTGCGGGGCTGTTCGTCAACTGGTACGGTGACTCTCTGGACGGCACTCTCGCCAGGGTACGCCAGCAGCAGAGACCCATTTACGGCTACTACCTCGACCATACCGTCGACGGCATCAACGAGAGCCTGATGTTCATCGGTGCGGGGCTCTCCTGCCTGATGGAGCATCCTTCCCTCGCGCTCGGGGTGCTGGTGCTCTATCTGCTGCTCACCATCAACGTCAGCGTCAACGCTCACCTCAAGAGCGAGTTCCGCCTCACCTACGCCAAGCTCGGCCCTACCGAATTCAGACTCATAGTGGTAATCGTCAATACTCTGTTCCTCTTTATCAAGCCGCTCAACTCATTCTGCAAGGAGATGCATTTCCTTGGCATACACACCCAGATGAGGTCGTTCGACTATGTGGCTGTAGGGATGATTGTGATTCTGCTCGTCATCTATCTGGTGACCATCCTCACCGATGCGAACAAGTATGCCAAGATGGACCCGAAACCGGACAGGAAACAATAATCACGCTAATACGCATCCAGACCGCCGAAGAGCCTTATGAGTTCCCCGGCGGTCTGTTTGTTGAGGGCGAGGTCTTCGTCCCTTGCGCCCTTCTCTCTCGTCAGTCCGCCGCAGAGGTCAGCCCCGAGCAGAGGATGGCTTGCCGCAATCGAGAGCAGAGCCTGCTCCAGCTCCGGCAGGTTCATATCTCCCTGATCCCAGTCGGTGCGCGCCCAGTCGGGGGAGAGCACGTCGAGATCGATGGACAGATAGACCGGCGCTCCGCCGGAGGGCAGTTGCTCCAGTCCGGAGATGTCGCGGATATGATGCGAAGAGCGCAGCAGGGGGAGCTTGCGGGCTTCCGCCACCCAGGAACCGCAGCTCAGCAGTTCGCCGCCGAAGGCCGCAGGCTGGTCGTCGGGATGATTGTCGAAGAGCAGCAGACGGAACGGCACCTTAATCCGCTCCAGATAGAAGAGCGAGACATAGTGCCAGTCGCCGGTGCCGATCAGGTGCAGCGCCCCGAGAGGAAGCGCCGCGACGGATTCCCTCATCCTCGCGGCGCTCCGGTCGGAGCAGTAGCAGCAGCTTTCTTCAAGAAAGGAGAAGTCCGAGTCCACTGCAATCATCGTCAATGCGGCTTTTAGTCCCAGACATCCGTGCGGCTGCACCTTACAGTGGCGGAAAGGCCGCCCGCACTGATGCGGAAGTCGCCCTCTTCCAGTCTCCACTTGAGATCGGTGCCGACGAACGCGAGACTGCTGGCCGGAATCTCGAGGGTCACGCTGCGGGTCTCGCCCGGAGCGAGCTCGACCTTGGTGAACGCGCGGAGACGCTTGACGTCCGGCATAAGCGAGGCCACGAGGTCGCTGCTGTACACCAGCACGCTCTCCTTGCCGGAGACTCGTCCGCTGTTGGTGACGTCCACGCTGACCTTCAGGACATCGCCGAGGCTGAACTCAGGCTTGTCGACGCGGAGATTGGAGTATTCGAACGTGGTGTAGCTCTGGCCGTAGCCGAACGGCCACTGTACATCGAGCACGGCGTCGTAGTTATATGCTCCCGCCATCGTCTCACGGCTCTCGCTGACCTTGTAGTCGTAGGTGTGGATGGAGTTGACATATTTAGGGTAGGTGAACGGGAGCTTGCCGGAGAAGTTCTTCTCGCCGGCGAGCAGCTCTGCGAGCGCATCCGCGCCGTAAGGCCCCGGAAGCATAGTCTCGACCACCGCAGATGCGAGAGGCTCTATGGAGTTGATGACCCTCGGCCTGCCGCCGCCTATGACCAGCACGAGCGGCTTGCCGCTGGCGGCCAGACCGCGCACGAGACGGAGCTGATTGTCGGACAGGGTGATGTCGGCGATGTTGCCCGGAGTCTCGCAGTAGCTGTTCTCTCCGATGCAGGCCACTATCACGTCACAATTGGCCGCAGCCCTCAGCGCCGCAGTGATGCCGTCGGTGTTCTCGGCCTCGAAGTTGCCTCCTTCGACATATTTCACTCCCTCCGCGAGCGTCACATTGGAAGCGCCGAACTTGGCGCACATCGCCTCGTATATGGTGTTGAAACGGTCCACATAATACGGGTCGGAACTGCCCTGCCAGGTATATGACCAGCCTCCGTCGATGGCTCTCATCGAGTTGGCGTTAGGGCCGGTGAGGAGTATCCTGCCGCCCTTCCGGAGAGGGAGGACGGAGTTCTCGTTCTTGAGCAGGACCATCGACTCGACTGCGGCATCGCGGGAAGCGCTGACGAACTCCTCGCGCCCCATCTCGTAGCCTGAAACGTCCCAAGTCGGATTGTCGAAGAGTCCAAGCCGGTATTTCATCCTGAGAATGCGCCTCACGGCATCGTCGAGCCGCGCCTGTGTGATGCGCCCCTCGCGGACGAGCTCCACAATCAGACCTGCGGTGGAGGACTCGTAAGGGTCCATAATCATATCCACGCCGGCATTGACGGCAAGCGTCACGGCCTCCTTGCGGTCGGCAGCTATGTGGTCGCGCTGGTAGAGGTTGTTGATGTCGGCCCAGTCACTGACGATCATCCCGTCCCAGTTCAGCCCCTCCTTCATCCATCCGGTGAGCAGTTCGCGGCTGGAATGCACAGGCACGCCGTTGACGGCTCCGGAATTGGCCATCAGGTTGAGAGCCCCCGCCTCGATGCAGGCCTTGAACGGAGGAAAAAACTTCTCCTTCAGGTCCTGCGGGGTGATATATGCCGGCGTGCGGTCCTTGCCGGTGACAGGAGCGCCGTAGCCCATATAATGCTTGATGGAAGCCGAGACGTGCTCCAGGTCTATGCGGTTGGGGTCGTCGCCCTGCATAGCCCTGGTTTCGGCGAGCGACATCACGGTCTGCAGATAAGGGTCTTCGCCCCAGCTCTCCCAGAGCCTCGGCCAGGCCGAATGCCGCGCGAGGTCCATCACCGGAGAGAACACCCACGGCATCATAGCGGCGCGGGTCTCGTAGGCGATCGCCCTGCCCATCGCCGCAGCGTACTCGGGGTTGAAGCTGGCTGCGATGTTGACTTCCTGCGGGAAGAGGGTGCCGTCGCTGAGATAGGACGCGCCGTGGATCATATCCAGCCCATATAAGCACGGGATGCCGATTGCCTCCATCGACTTCTCCTGTATCTGACGCACTATTTCAGCCATTTCGGCGCTGCTGACAGACCTTGAGCCCGGGATGTTGAGAATCGAGCCCACCTTGTCCTGGGCGATGATGCGTTCGAGGGCCTCCCCGTCGAGGGTCTGCCCCTTGCCGGTGAGCACTTCCAGAGAAATCTGGACCATCTGTCCGGCCTTTTCCTCGACGCTCATCCTGCGGAGGGTCTGCTCGACCTTCTTTTCGAGTTCTTTGTCTTGAGGTATGGCCGGTCGGCCGCCGTTGCCGGACGAGCATCCGCATAGAATCAGGGCCGAAAGCAGAGCCAGAGAAGAAGAAATAGTGGTTATGTTCATATCAAAATAGGTTTTCGGGGCATAAATATATGCATTTTTTATAAAAATTTTCTTACATTTGCTTAATAATCTTATAAATCACCAATGCTGTCGGAAGCCACCAACACGATTGACCCCGAAAAGGTCTACTGCTCAATGGACGAACTCACGCTTGACACGGAGGAAGGCCCCAGAACACTCAAGCTCGGGGTCTGGCTCAACGTCGATCCCGTCCGCATCCACAAGCTCATCGTGAAGGAGAAGCTGCTGCAGGTGGACACGATGGAAGTGCTCAACCCGCTCGTCAGCAAGCTGCGCAGGGCCGACCCGGACTACTATAAGAAGTTTATGGGCCTCAGGCTCGTGGTGGACTACCCGGGCTACAGCGCCGGCATTCTGGCCAAGATTCCCTTCGAGAACGACCCTGTCGGATTCTACAAATGGTGGAGGAAGGGCAAGCACGAGGACAAGGTCTATCTCTCGCTCGGCAATCAGGTGCGCCTTTTCCAGAAAGTGGCGATGATGGACCCTAAGATGATTCTCAAAAAAGACTTGGAAATCCTTAAATAATAACACAGATACGATGGACGAACAGTTGAAGAAGACTTGTCTGCACGGGGAGCACGTCGCCCTCGGAGCAAAGATGAGCCCGTTTGCCGGCTATGATATGCCGATACAGTACAGGGGAATCATCGACGAGCACAATGCGGTGCGCGGAAAGGTCGGGATGTTCGACGTCTCCCATATGGGGGAGGTTTTCATCAGCGGCCCGGACGCGCAGAAATTTGTCAACCACATATTCACCAACGATGTCAGCGGCCTCAAGGACGGGGGCATCCTCTACGGGATGATGCTCTATCCGGACGGAGGCACCGTGGATGACCTGCTGGTCTATAAGGAGTTCACCCCGCAGAGCTACCTGCTCGTCGTCAATGCCGCCAATATCGGCAAGGACGTCGACTGGATGGAGAAGAATGCCGCAGGATACGAGGTGAAGATTGACAATCAGTCCGAAAAATGGGGTCAGATCGCAGTCCAGGGCCCTCAGGCCGAGAAGGCGGTGGCCGACGTGCTCGGATTTGCCGGAGCTGCAGCGCTCGGATTCTACGAATTCCTCGATGCGTCCAGGGACGGGCGGAGAGTCATCGTCAGCCGCACCGGATACACCGGAGAGGACGGCTTCGAAATCTATGCCTCCCCGGATCAGATCGTGGAGTTCTGGCGCAGCCTTATCGCGGCGGGCGTAGAGCCTTGCGGCCTTGGCTGCCGCGACACCCTGCGTTTCGAAGCCGGCCTGCCGCTCTACGGCGACGAGCTCAGCGCGGAAATAAGTCCCGTGATGGCGGGGCTGGGAATGTTCTGCAAGATGGACAAGGAAGAGTTCATAGGCAAGGAAGCCCTTGCGCAGCAGAAGGCCGGGGGAGTGGCCAAAAAGATAGTTGGCATCGAGCTCGACGAGAATGCCGTGCCTCGCGCCGGCTATCCTGTGGAGCTTGAGGACGGTACGGCGGTCGGAACCGTCACCACGGGCTACCGCTCCATCACCCTCGGGAAGAGCATCTGCTTCGCCCTCGTGGACAGCGCATACGCCGCTCTCGGCACGAGGCTTTATGTCGCCATCCGCAAGCGCCGCTTCGCGGGGACTGTGGTCAAGAAGAGATTTTATCAAACCAAATACAAGAAATAATGAGCAAGATTGTTGACGGACTCCTTTACAGCGAGTCTCACGAATGGGTAAAGGTCGATGGCAACGTGGCTATCATCGGAGTCTCCGATTTCGCGCAGAGCGAGATGGGCGACATCACTTATGTCGATATGCCTGATATCGACGACGAGATCGGTGCAGGCGAGGACTGCGGCGCGCTCGAGAGCGTCAAGGCTTCCGGCGAGCTGGTCTCTCCCGTATCCGGCAAGGTCGTGGCGCGCAACGAAGAACTCGAAGACAAGCCTGAGCTCATCAACGAGGACCCTTACAAGGCCTGGATCATCAAGGTCGAGATGTCCGACAAGTCGGAGCTGGACTCCCTGATGAACGCCGCCGCATACGCCGAGATAGCCAAGTAATCTTCCGCGCCGCTATGGGTACATTCTGTTATTTTCCCCAGACCGAGGAAGATATACGCGTAATGCTCAAGAGGATAGGAGTCCCGTCGCTGGACGGGCTCTATTCCGACGTGCCTCAGGAATTCATCCGCAAGGCTGAATACGACCTGCCGTCCGCGATGAGCGAGCAGCAGGTACGCGACTTCTTCGAGGGTCTCGCATCCCGCAACTCCCGCCTCAAGGTTTTCGTGGGGCAGGGCGCGTATGACCACTACACTCCTGCGGTGATTCCTTACATCACCTCGCGCAGCGAGTTCCTCACGGCCTATACCCCGTATCAGTGCGAAATTTCGCAGGGTACGCTCCGCTACATCTTCGAGTGGCAGACTATGATATGCGCCCTCACAGGGCTGGACTGCTCCAACGCCTCGATGTACGACGGCCCCACCGCCGCAGCCGAGGCGATGAGGATGTGCGTCGCCAGCACCAGGAAACGCAATTCCGTGCTCGTGTCGGCATTCCTGCTGCCTAACGTGCTGGACACCCTGAAGACCTACGCCAAATATGCGGGAATCAATCTCGTGATAAGCGAGCATCCGGTGGAGGACATAGCCGAGGGGGTGCTCGACCTCGCCGGAGTCATCGTGCCGTCAATCAACCGCTACGGGGTCATCGAGGACCACACGGGCCTCGCCGAGTTGGTGCATTCGCTGGGCGGCCTGCTGGTGGAGTACTGCGACCCTTCCGCCCTTGCCGTGGTGAAGACCCCGGCGGAATGGGGCGCGGACATCGCGGTCGGCGACGGCCAGTCGCTCGGGATTCCACTCTGCTACGGCGGTCCGTATGTAGGCTTTATGGCCTGCAAGGCGGAGCTGATGCGCAAGCTCCCGGGAAGAATCGTGGGCCAGACAGAGGATGCCTCCGGGAAGCGCTGCTATGTGCTTACGCTTCAGGCCCGCGAGCAGCACATACGCCGCGAGAAGGCCACCTCCAACATCTGCTCCAACGAGTCCCTGATGGCTCTGTGGTGCACGGTCTATCTGTCCCTGATGGGCTCCGAGGGTCTGCGCAGGGTCAACGAACTCTCATACGAGGGTGCGCACCGCCTGCACGACGCCCTGCTTGCCACCGGCAAGTTCGAGGAGGTCTACGACAGGGATTTCCTCAAGGAATTCGTGCTCCGTCCGCTCTGTCCTGTGGACAAGCTGCAGAAGGCCCTGCTCGACGCGGGATACTTCGCCGCGCTGCAGACCGAAGAAGGCTATGTGACGTTCTGCGTCACGGAGAAGCACGGCCGCGAAGAGACGGACAAGATAGTTGAAATCGTAAAAGCGCTCTGAGGATATGAAATACTACGACAAACTCATATTCGAGCTTTCCCGCCCGGGAAGAAGCGGATACTCGCTCCCCGAGCCTTCGGTGAAGCTGCCCAAGGAGGGGAAAGTATGGCGTCAGACTGCGCCCGAGCTTCCTCAGGTCAGCGAGCCGGACGTGGTGCGGCACTACACCAACCTGAGCCAGATGAATTTCGGCGTGGATACCGGATTCTACCCGCTCGGCAGCTGCACGATGAAGTACAACCCGAAGATCAACGAGGAAGTGGCGGCGATGCCCGGTTTCACCGGTCTGCATCCGCTTCAGCCGGCATCGACCGTCGAGGGCGCACTTGCGGTCTATGAAGGCATCGACAAGGCTCTCTGCGAGATCACCGGGATGAAGAAGTTCACCTTCCTGCCTTGCGCGGGAGCGCACGGTGAGCTGACCGGCCTGATGCTGATGAGGGAATACCACCTTAGCCGGGGCGACGTGAAGCGCACAAAGGTAATCGTACCGGACAGCGCACACGGCACCAACCCTGCCTCCGCCGCAGTCTGCGGCCTTGACATCGTGGTGGTGAAGTCCGGAGAGAACGGCCTCGTGGACGTGGACTCCCTGAGGCCTCTGCTCGGGGACGACATCGCCGGCATAATGCTGACCAACCCCAACACGCTCGGACTCTTCGAGCGGGACATCAAGGAAATAGCATCCCTCGTGCACGGCTGCGGAGGTCTGCTCTACTACGACGGGGCCAATATGAATCCTCTGCTCGGGGTCGTGCGCCCCGGCGATATGGGCTTCGACATTATGCATCTCAACCTCCACAAGACATTCTCCACCCCACACGGCGGAGGCGGTCCGGGAAGCGGCCCGGTAGGTGTCGCAGAGCGGCTTGTGAAGTTCGTCGACGTGCCGCGCGTGAGCGGATTCCACGGCAACTTCGGGGTCATCCTGAGGGCTTATGCCTATATCCTGATGCTCGGCAGGGAGAATATCCGCCTCGCGGGCAAGCTCTCTACGCTCGGGGCCAACTATATCAAGGAGTCGCTCAAGGACTGCTACAAGCTGCCTATCCCGACCGTCTGCAAGCACGAGTTCGTATTCGACGGACTTCTGGAGGACAACGGGGTGAGCACGCTCGACGTGGCGAAGCGCCTGCTGGACTACGGCTTCCACGCTCCGACCATCTATTTCCCGCTGCTCTTCCATCAGGCGATAATGATTGAGCCGACCGAGACAGAGTCGCTGGAGACACTCGATGCGTTCATCGCGGTGATGCGCAAGATCGCCGGGGAGGCAAAGACCTCTCCGGAACTCCTGCACTCCGCACCTCACGATACTCCGATAGGGCGTCCTGACGAGACCCGCGCGGCGCGTCAGCCGATTGTCAAATATCAGGCGTAGGGATGAAGAAGAGCTATAAGGGTCTTCTCGTCATCACCGTTCCCTTTGTTGCAGGCTTCCTCCTTGGCATACTTGCCGGAGGAGGCCTCAATAAAAATGAAATCAGCGCCGGACAGGCGGAGATCAGGGCAGATGACGAGATTGAAGCGCAGATTGTCGAGGAAGTGAGCGTCGAGGATGACGACGTGGACGGCACAGGCGAGTCTGCGGCCCGGGAAGTCATATATTACGGGCCGAGACTGAAATATGCCACGCTCTTCGCCGATCTCAACGAGCGGCATCTTGAGGTGGCGAAGCGTGTCGGGCTTCAGTCGGTGCCGGAGAGCAGAAGCGAGGTTGACACTCTCGCGGGACTCGTGCGCATCAGCGACAACGGCTGCTATGTGGTGGATGAGCTGAAATATTCTATGCCTTTCCTCACCTCCGGTGCGGCCGCCGAGCTCGATGCGATAGGGGAGGCGTTCCGCGACTCGCTCAAGTCGAAGCGGCTGCTTGACTACAAGCTGGTGGTCTCATCGCTGCTGCGCACCGAAGAGGATGTCCGCAGGCTTCGCCGCAGCGGCAATCCAAATGCGAGCGACAACTCCGCCCACTGCTACGCGACCACTTTCGACATCACCTACACCCGCTACTGGTGCGAGGACGAGTCGGAGGCGTTTATGCAGCCTTATGAGCTGACCAAGGTGCTGGGCGAGGTGCTGCGCGACCGCAAACGGGCGGGCAAGTGCCTTGTCAAGTACGAGCGCAAGGAGCACTGCTTCCACATCACCGCCTGTCAGTAGGGAGATGCTATTTCTCCGGAGGCAGGATTGCCGTGCCGGAGAGGATTCTGAAGAGCGCGTCCTGATAGCTTTCGCCTATCGGGATGCGTTCTTTTCCTATTATGATATGGTTGCGCTCTATCGCGGCGATGCGTGATGTCTGCACTATATAGGACTTGTGCACCCTCACGAAGCGCGGCGAGGGGAGGCTTTCCTCCAGAGACTTGAGCCTCACGAGCGTGAGGACGGGTTCGGCCTCGCCGTCCAGGTGAATTTTCGCGTAGTCCTTGAATCCCTCGATATAGCTGATGCGGTCGAGTTCAATCTGCTGCAGGCGGTATTCGGTCTTGACGAAGATGCTGCGCGGCTGCGCCTCCCTGGCTTGCGCCGCCGTTGCGGCTCCGCTCCGCCCGAAGTGCTCCTTCGCCTTGAGGGCGGCGGAGAGGAAATCCTCGTAGGAGATGGGCTTCAGCAGATAGTCCAGCGCCCTGACCCTGAAGCCCTCCACTGCGTATTCGCTGAACGCTGTCGTGAAGATGACGCGTGTCCTTTCCGGAAGCATACGCGAGAGCTCGACCCCGTTCAGCACAGGCATCTGAATGTCGCAGAAAATCAGGTCAACCGGATTACCCTGCAAGGATTCGAATGCCGCCGTGCCACGGGAGAAACTGCCTTTCAGCTCCAGGAAAGGGGTTTTCTGCACATAGGACTCAATCAGCCGCAGGGCAAGCGGCTCGTCGTCCACGACTATGCAGCTGATCCGTTCCATATCATTCCGCTGTTCTGATTCTGAGCAGACTCCGGTAGGTGCTCTGCACCCTGCCGTGCTCAAACGAATATTGCCCCGGGTAGAGCATATCCAGTCTGCGGACGAGATTGGTGAGACCTATGCCGGAGCCGCTCCTGTCGGACCCGTCCTTCGGGAAGCAGCTGTTCTCCACCCGGAAGACCACCGCTCCGTTCTGTTCGCTGAGCGAGATACGGATGAACGACGCTTCGCTGTCGCTGATGCCGTGCTTGAACGCGTTTTCCACAAGCGGGATGAAGAGCAGAGGGGCGACCCTTGTGTCGGAGGGCTTCTCCGGGAGGGAGACGCTGAGGCTCACGTCGTCCGAGAGCCGCGCACTCATCAGTTTGAGATAGTCCCGGATGAATCCGCACTCTCTGGAGAGCGGGACTGTCGGGGTCTGGCTCTCGTAGAGCATATAGCGGAGCATCCCGCTCAGGTCGTGCACGGCTTCCTGCGCCCGCGCGGGGTCAATCTGGATGAGGGAGTAGATGTTGTTGAGCGTGTTGAAGAGGAAGTGCGGATTGACCTGGTTCTTGAGGTTCGCGAGTTCCGCCTCCGCGCCCGCCTTCTCTATTTCCTTGCGCCGCGACTCGTCCCTGTACCACTCGGTGGTCATCCGCAGCGCCACGGCGATGCCGGCTATGCACGCATAGACCATAGTGTTGTACAGGATGAAATTGACCGTATCGATAAAAGGCCTCGGAGGCCGGTAGGGCATCGGAGACGGTGCGATGAAGAGCACGAAGCACACCCTCACGAAGAGTATCGCGGCTGCGATGAGCACGACATTCCAGACGATGAACAGGCCTGTCTTGTGCGCGAGGAGGTATTTCTTGACCAGGAGCAGATAGTTGACGTAGAATACGGCGATGAACGAGGCTATCGCGGGCAGAAACCAGACATAGTCCACCCCGCCGTGCAGCGGGCGTCCGGGCTGCAGGGAGAAGAACGGCATCGCGAGTATCACCACCCACACCGCCAGATGGATATACTGTCCCCTATGTCTTCCGGTCGGATTCATTACGATACAAAAATACAGAAGTTGTTTTAATTTTCCTTTACCATATAACCATAAAATCCATCTTTATCGTTCAGATGTATTTTCATTGAAAATCAAGACAACTTCTGTAAGAAACTATTCGTACCTGATGGCCTCTATCGGGTCGAGGTTCGAGGCCTTGCGGGCCGGATACCAGCCGAAGAATATTCCGATGACGGTGCAGACAAGGAACGAGAGAACTATGCTCCAGGCCTGTATCTCTATAGGGTAGGACAGCAGCAGCTTGACCAGATACGAGGCCCCGACTCCCGCTATGACCCCCAGCAGTCCGCCCGTGATGCTTATCAGCGTCGCTTCGATGAGGAACTGGGCGAGGATGTCGCGGCCCTTGGCGCCGATGCTCATACGGAGACCTATCTCCTTGGTGCGCTCCGTCACGGAGACATACATTATGTTCATAATTCCGATGCCTCCGACCAGAAGGGAGATTCCCGCGACTGCGGCGAGCAGGGTGGACATCATATCGCTGGTGCTCGTCATCATAGAGGAGAGCTCCTGCTGGGAACGGATGTCGAAGTCGTCGTCATCGCTCTCCTTCAGCTTGTGGTTGGTGCGCAGCACGGCGGTGATTTCGTCTATCGCCTGGTCGGTGTAGTCCTCGCTGAGCGCCGAGCAGACTATCTCCTGCAGATAGGTGACGGCGAGTATCCTCTTCATCACCGTGGTGTACGGGGTCACGATGAGGTCGTCCTGATCCATACCCATACTGTTGTATCCCTTGCTCTCGAGCACCCCGATGATGCGGAACGGGATTGAGCCGAAGCGGATCACCTTGCCGACGGGGTTCTCGCCGTTGGTGAAGAGTTCATCCACGACGGTCTTGCCCACGAGGCAGACCTTGGCCGCGGTCTTGATGTCCTGGTCGGAGAAGATGTCGCCGTCCTGAACCTTGTAGCCGCGTATGTCGAGATAGTCCTGGTTGACGCCATAGACGGAAGTCGGGGTGTTGTTGGCCCCGTAGACGGCCTGTCCGGAGGAGTTGACGGAAGGGGATATGAGCGAGACATAGCTGCACTCGCTCCTGATGTCCTCGAAGTCCTTGACCTTGAGAGACTGCATATCGTCGGGGCCGAGCATCACGCCGCCCCTCATATCGCCGCCCGGATGGATCATTATCATATTGGAACCCATCTCGCTGATTTCGGCCTGGATGCTCTTCTTGGACCCCTGCCCGATGGCGAGCATCGTGATGACCGACGCCACGCCGATGATGATGCCGAGCATCGTGAGGAATCCCCTGAACTTATTGTTGCCCAATGCCTTGAGGGCAATTCTGAATAAATTTCCGAAATTCATATCGCTTTTGCTTTAGACCTCGTTCTCGACAGGCAGTTTCGCGAGCGCCTCCGCCGCGTCGAGGATGTGGGCGTTACGGCTGTCGCCGGTCACCCGTCCGTCGCGCAGGGTGATGGTGCGGGTGCTGTAGTTGACTATCTCCGGGTTATGGGTCACGAATATTATCGTCCTCCCCTCGGAGTGGAGCTGCTGCAGGAGGACCAGCACCTCGAAGCTCGTGCGGGTGTCGAGATTGCCGGTGGCCTCGTCGGCAAGAATCACCGCCGGGTCGTTGACCAGCGCCCTCGCTATGGCGACTCTCTGCATCTGTCCTCCGGACATCTGGTTGCTCTTGTGTTCGAGCCTGTCGCCCAGACCCACAGCCTTGAGAGCCTCCACGGAGCGGGCGTAGCGCTCGGACTTGGAGTACTTTGGGTTGTACATCAGCGGAAGCTCCACGTTCTCGACCGCAGTGGTCTTGGCAAGCAGGTTGTAGTTCTGGAACACGAATCCTATCTTGCGGTTGCGCAGCGTCGCGCGTTCGTTCTTGTCCATCGTGCGGACCGATACCCCGTCGAGGTAATATTCTCCGGACGTAGGGGTGTCAAGGCAGCCCAGAATGTTGAGCAGGGTTGACTTGCCGGAGCCTGACGTGCCCACGATCGTGACAAACTCGCCTTCCTCGATCGTGAACGAGACTCCGCGCAGGGCGTGGACGGTCTCGTCGCCGACGATGAAATTGCGGCGTATGTCCTCCAGTTTGATGACTTCCTTCATCGCGTCAGTCCTTTTTCTCGTTTCTCGGGCCCGGCGCGAAAGGACTTCTCTGAGTCGTGGAGGCCTTGGCCGCCATCGCGACTTCAAGTCCGGTCACGACCTCGTCACCCTCGCCGACACCGCTGAGAATGCCAGTCTTGTCGCCGCTTGTGTGGTCCACTTCCACGGCAGCCGGAGCGATTGTGCCGCCGTTCTTTACCCAGACGGTCTTGACCCCCTCTTCAGCTGACGCGCTGCCGCTCACGCTGATGCCGATGGAGGAGAGTATCTGCGGATCGGGGTTGAACCTGAGCGCCTTGGTAGGCACCGCGAGCACGTCCTTCTCTTCGAGGGTGGTCACGGTGACATTGGCCGTGAGGCCCGGCTTGAGCTTGAGGTCAGGGTTCGGGGCGGAAATCACGACTTCATATGTGACCACGTTCGAGGTGGTGGTGGCTTCGAGCCTTACCTGCTCCACAGTGCCCGTGAACTCGTCGTCCGGATATGCATCCACGGTGAACACGACTTTCTGGCCTTCCTTGACCTGTCCTATGTCGGCCTCGTCCACATCTGCGATGACCTGCATATCCGTAAGGTCTTTGGCTATTGTGAAGAGCGTCGGTGTCTCGAATCCAGCAGCGACGGTCTGGCCTTCCTCCACGGCACGGCTGATCACCACTCCGTCGATGGGGGAGGTGATGGTGGCGTAGCTGAGGTTGCGCTTGACCTTGGTATATGCGGCCTGGGTCTGGCTGTAGTTGTTCTTGGCGGTCTGATACTGGTAATAGGCGGAGTCGTAGTCGGAGTCGCTGACAAGTTCCTTCGCGTGCAGCTGTTCGGTGCGCCTGAACTCCTTCTCGCGGTATTCGTATTCGGTCTTGGCGGCCGCGAGCTGGGCATCTGCAGAGACGAGTTCCGCCTCAAGGTTGACCTTGTCCATCTCGGCGATGACCTGACCGGCCTTGACCACGTCGTTATAGTCCGCGAAAAGCTTGTCGATGATGCCGGACACCTGCGTGCCGACCTCGACCTTGGTGACGGGCTCGACAGTACCTGTGGCGGTCACTGTATTGGTGATGTCGATTCTGCTGACTCTGGCGGTCTCAAGAGTGACCCCGCCCTTGCTCCCGGGACGGAGCAGGAAGAATGCGGCAGCCACGACGCAAAGCACGGCCACGGCAATCCATAAAGATTTAGTTTTCATATTCTGTATCGATTTTATAATTTCCCTGATATATGTCAAGCAGCGCATTGTTCATCAGCGCGGTATATTTGGCCTGCAGAAGCTCCACGCGGGCGTTGAGCAGCTTGTTCTGGGCAGTGATGAGCTCCACCGTGTTCTTCATACCTATGTTGAACTGCTCCGCGGTAAGGTCGTAGCTCTGCTCGGCGTATTTGGCCTGTTCCTTGGCGGAAGTGTATTTGGACTGCGCGGAGACTGCGTTGAGGTAGATGTTCTCGACTTCCTTGAGGAGAGTCTTGCGGGCGCTGAGCTCTTCGAGCCGGCTGTTGTCGACGGCAATGCGGGCCTTGTTGACGGCAGTCTTGGCCTTACGGCTCTGGAAGATTGGAATCTGCAGGCTGAGGCCCACGCTCTCGCTGAAATTCTTCTCGATCTGCTCGCCGAAGGATGTGCCGAGTCCTGAGACGTTGGTTGTCCCGAGCGAGGCCGTCGCCATCAGCGTAGGGGAGTAGGCGGACTGTGCCTGACGCACGCTCAGTTCGGCCGCCGTCACGCCGAGTTCCGATTTGCGTATCTGAGGCATAGTCCCGAGAGCCTTGTCGCAGACCTCTTCTTTCGGAGGGAGAAGCTTCAGCACTTCGGACTCGTCGTCTGAGGGCTCCACGAGTGCAATCTCTTCGCCGGCTCCGAGTTCGAGCAGCTGCTTGAGCTGCAGGCGATAATTGTCGAGGCTGACCTTGGCGGAAGTGACCTGATAGAGGTCGCCTGCATACTGGCTCTCAAGCTGCGCCACGTCGACCTTGCTGAGCTGGCCCACATTCTTGAGCTGGACCGCCCGGTCAAGCTGCGCCTTGCTGGACTCGGCGGTGAGTTCGCCGACCTTGACGGCCTCCGCCGCATAGAGGCACTGCATATATGCCTGCACGAGAGAAATCACCACATCGTTGGCCGTCTTCTGCACGGACAGGGAGTCCACGGAGTTCTGCAGCCTGCTCTGTTTGAGCGAAGTGATGAGATTCCCGCCGCTGAACAGAGTCCAGGAGGCGTTGAGAGAATAGTTGCCCGAGTAGCTGGAAGAGTTTGAGGTGCTGTAGACATCCGAGCCGATGACGGTATTGCTGCCGCTGTCGGAGAAGGGTCTGTTCATCAGGCCCTGACTGACCGAAGCGTTGAGGCTCGGAAAGAAGGCCGCCTTGGCCGCTTTGGTGTCCTCGAGTCCCGAGAGCCGGGTGTTGCGGCTCTGCTGCAGCGAGATATTGTTCTCGAGAGCGTAGTCGATGCAGTCCTGAAGAGACCATTGCCTGGTCTGCGATGCTGACTCCACTGCCGTGAGCAGGCTGAGCGCAGAGGCCAGAGAGAGAATGATTGATTTCGCTTCCATATCTGTTTCTTAATACGGTCGCGAAAATATCAGTCCAGGTCCGGAGACGCAAGCGCAATCGACGAACGCCCGGATTGTATCGACGAATGGCGGACGCTCAGACGATGTCGACCACGCGGAGGGTCTTTCCTTCCACCCGGAAGCGGATGTCGCGCCCCAGATATTTCAGGCCATATACCCGCTCCGGCTCGTCCTGATACTGCGGGCGCGGGTCTTCGGAGAGGAGCTCGCGGAGCGCCTCCAGCTCGCCGGGATTGAACCCGGACGCAAGGGAGTCGGGAAATATCACCTCCAGCTTCTGCCAGACGTTGCTGTCAGCGAATCCGCTGCGCACTCCGGAGTGGCTGTCGGCATATTCTATATAGGGTTTGATGTCATATATCGGCGTACCGTCGGCAAGGTCAGCACCGAGTACGGTGATGACGCCCCGGTCGAAATCTATGTGCTCTATGCGCACCGAGCTGAGTCCGAGCGGGTTAGGACGATATGGAGAACGCGAGGCGAAAACTCCTACACGTCTGTTGCCGCCCAGTCTCGGGGGACGGACGGTCAGGTGCGGCGAAGCCTCTGTCCGGTTGAGGTTGAAGCCCCATATCAGCCATATATAATCGAAACCCTCCAGACCGCGCAGCGCGTCCGGAGAGTTGAAAGGGGCACGAAGGACAATCTCCCCCTTAAGAGAAGAGGCGAGGGAGGACTGGCGCGGCAGCCCGAACTTGCCTCCTACGGGAGAGCGGAAACAGGCGACAGGGCTAATCTCCATCGCTCCCCTCTGGACTTGACTCCGACTCCGGAGAGGCTCCGCTTATCTCGGCCATATACTTGTCGTAGAGGGCGTTGAACTCGTCCAGATATTTCTTGGCGAGCGGCTCGGACGCAGGGGAATTGAGCGAGAGGGGATCTATCGGACGGCCTTTCTCCCACACGCGGAAGTCCAGGTGCGGGCCCGTCGCCGTGCCGGTTGCCCCCACATAGCCTATCAGCTGTCCCTGCGAGACGCGGGTGCCGACCTTGATGCCCTTGGCGAAACGCGAGAGGTGCATATAGCAGCTTTCGTAGCCCTGCATATGCTTGATGCGGATGCGGTTGCCTCCGCCGCTGCCGTCCCATCCGCACTTGGTCACGACTCCGTCGCCGATGGCGTGGACTTCAGTGCCGGTGGGCGCTGCATAATCCACGGCGGTATGTGCCTTGACCTTGCCTGTCACCGGATGCTTGCGGTGATATGAGAACTTGCTGCTGATGCGGTTGTACTTCAGCGGGGCTTTGAGGAACATCCGCTTGAGGCTCACGCCGCCCTTGTCCCAGTAGGTGTTGCTCCCGCCCTCGGCGGTGCTGTATCGTACCGCCGCCACCTGCTTGCCGTCAGCCCCGTTGAAGAGGCAGAAGTGAACGGTGTCTATGGAAATAGGCTCGCCTTCGCAGAGGGTCTGGCTGTAGATGATGCGGAAGCGGTCGCCCTCCCTGAGGGTGAAGAAGTTGATGCTCCACTGATAGATGTCGGCAAGGTTCATTATGAGGTTAGGCGTGCCGCCTGCGGAGAGCATATCGTTCCAGAGCGAAGTCCGGATGGTCACGTCGGCGATACGGCGCTCGTGCTCGGTAGGCTTGTCCACGTTCCAGATGGCGAGCGAGTCGCTGCACTGGAAGACGGTGGAGCGCACCCTGTCCTGCTCATAGACGACATAGCGCAGGGTACGGCTGCTGTCGCTGTCTTCGTAGTAGGCGTGCAGGTGGTTGCCGGCGCGCAGCTTGCGCAGGTCAAAGACGTTCTTCTCGCAGAGCGTGCTGAGGGTGTAGGCATCGCCGGCGCTCATCCCGAGGCGGCGCATCAGCACGGAGAAAGTGTCTCCGCTGCGCACCACGGTCGTGTCGGCTGAATAGCGGTCGGTGTAGAATCCGAGCGGCGGGGGAGTGTTGTCCTCTTCGGCGGGGCCGCCCTGGCCCTTGCGCCCGCAGGCGACCGCGCAGAGGGCGAGGAGCGCCAAAAGGAAGTATTTACGCTTCATCTTCTCTATTTGATAAGGCTGCCGAGAATGCTTCTCGTGAGCGTGCGCAGGGCGCTGGAAGTGGCGCTGGAGAGGGCTTTCTCGCCCACGCTTCTGCCCAAGCGGCTCTTCTTGCCGCTGACCGCGTTGGCCGCCGCAGTGCCGGCGCTTCTGCCGACACTTGACAGGGCAGCAGTGGCAGCGGCGGTGAGCACCGCTCCGCCTATCTTGGCCGCAGTGCTGCGAGAGGAGCGCTCCTGCTTTCTGCTCTGAACCTCCTGCTGTTCCTTGGCGGCCTTCTCGCTGTCCGCGAGCAGCACTTCGAATGCCGACTCACGGTCTATCATAGTGTCGTATTTGCCCTTGAGAGGGGAGGAGTTGCGCAGATCGAGCCGCTGCCCTTCGGTGATGGCCCCTATCTGGCTGAGAGGGAAGAGTATCCTGGCCCTCTGGACTACTGACGGAGCGCCGTTCTCGTCGAGGAAGCTGACCAGCGCCTCACCGGTGGCGAGGTTCATTATGGCCTCCTCCGTGTCGAACGCCGGGTTGCGGCGGAACGTCTCGGCTGCGGAGCGAACGGCCTTCTGGTCCTTCGGGGTATAGGCACGGAGCGCGTGCTGGATGCGGTTGCCGAGCTGTCCGAGCACGGATTCCGGGATGTCGGTCGGGCTCTGGGTGATGAAATAGACCCCCACTCCCTTGCTTCGGATGAGCCTTATGACCTGTTCGATCTTTGCCACAAGGGCCGGGGCCGTGTCGGTGAAGAGGGTGTGCGCCTCATCGAAGAAGAAGACCATCTTCGGGAGATCGAGGTCGCCGACTTCCGGCATAGTCTCATATATTTCGGAGAGCAGCCAGAGCAGGAAGGTCGAGTAGAGCTTCGGATTCTGCATCAGCTTGTCGGCGGCGAGCACGCTCATCACCCCGCGTCCGCCCTCGACCGCGAAGAGGTCTGAAATCTCGAACGACGGCTCGGCGAAGAATTTTTCCGCCCCCTCGGCTTCGAGCGAGAGTATCGCCCTCTGGATGGCCCCGACGCTGGCGGATGTGACGCTGCCGTATTGCTGCCGGTACTCGGCGGCGTGCTCGGAGACATAGCCGAGCATCGCGCGGAGATCCTTGATGTCGATGAGCAGCAGGCCCTTGTCGTCAGCCACCCGGAACACTATGTCAAGCACTCCGGACTGCACGTCATTGAGACCGAGCAGCCTTGAGAGCAGCTGCGGGCCCATATCGGAGATGGTGGTGCGCATAGGATGCCCCTGCTCCCCGAATACATCGTAGAGCCTGACGGGACAGCCCTCGAAATGAGGGTCGGAGATGCCGAATTCGGCACACCTCTTCTCGATGAACCCGCTCATCCGTCCCGGCTGGCTGATGCCGGAGAGGTCGCCCTTCATATCCGCCATAAAGCAAGGCACGCCAGCCTGACTGAACGTCTCGGCGAGCACCTGAAGTGAAACTGTCTTGCCCGTGCCGGTCGCGCCGGCTATCAGACCGTGGCGGTTCGCCATACGTCCGATGATGCTTATCGGCCCTGAAGGGCCGTGAGCCACATATAATCCGTTTTTGCTGTCGTACATAGAGTCCAAAATTACAAAAAAGTTTTGAATTCTCCAGATTATAGGCTATTTTAGCCCGTATGTTATACCTATATAGTATGAAAATGTCCTACAAAACTCTTGCACTGGCGGCGGTGGCCTGCGGCTGTGCGAAGCAGTCCGACATCGCTCATATGCAGGAGCAGCTCGACGCACTCAACTCCGATCAGATCCAGACAATCTCCGGCCAGATTGATGCCATCAAGGCATCGATTTCAAGTCTGGAGGCCACGGAAGAACAGCTTCAGGGCTATGTCAGCACTCTCCAGAGCCAGACTGCGTCCCTTACCGAGACCGAAGAGCAGCTCACCGAGTCCATCGCCGACCTCAGGGAGGAGCTCAAGGGCGAGATTAGTGACGCCGAAGCCAACTGCCTCGCGCAGCTGGAGGCCTACAGGAAGACAGTAAGCGCGCAGATAGCCTCGCTGAACTCCTCGATAGCGGTACTCCAGGCCAAGGATGAGGATTTGCAGGCGCAGATAGATGAGCTCCGCTCCTATATCGACAACTCTCTCAAGGAGACGCGGGACTGGGTGAGCGCCAGCTTCGCGACCCTCGACCAGTACAACGCGACCGCCGCCATAGTGGCCACGATACAGACGCAGATAGCGTCCATCAACAGCGAGA
>CAVLBF010000017.1:0-46994 GCA_963661285.1 Bacteroidaceae bacterium
CCGACAAATATCAAGTCTTTAGTTAAACCGTCCAACTTTTGGGGTTCACCTCAAAGTTGACAGCAATTTGGAAATAATCGCTAAATTTGTAGGCTTTGCGCTTTTGAATCGTATATGGCCAATCTTCTGGTAATAACGGGGAACACGGCTCTCAAGGCGGCCTGGTCCGATGGTATGACCATCGGAAAGACTTTCCGTTACCAGGGGGAGAAGATGCTCGATTATCTCCTGTCCCTGACCGAGAAGGACAAGCCTGAAGTTCTCACGATAGCATCTGTATCCGGGGTGCTTCCTGAAGAGGAGGCGATACTCAGGAAGGAGTGTTCCCACCTTATCATCCTCGACAAAGCCCATACCCACTACCTGCTCAAGAACGATTTCCCGGAGTATCTCTCCTGTGACAGGGCGGCCGGTCTTGTGGCGGCGAGATTTCTCTTCAAGGGCAAGAACTGCACGGTGTTCGACTTCGGGACAACTTTGACCATAGATTTTCTGAATGCGGACGGGAGGTATCTCGGAGGCAACATCTCTCCTGGATGCCGTACCAGGTTCAAGGCTCTCAACCGTTATTCCAAGAATCTGCCGCTCGTGGACACCCCGGACCGGATAGCCCCGGAGGGGGATTCTGAAGTGTCCTCGATAGAGGCGGGGGTTGTTTTAGGCATAATGTTTGAAATAGAGGGCTACATCAGGTCTCGTCAGGACAATATTGTGATTTTTACGGGAGGGGACGCGATTTATTTTGCCAAAAAAATGAAAAGTTCCATCTTTGTGGTTTGCAATCTTGAACTGATGGGCTTGGCCATTATCACTGAAGATTATGTCAGCAAGAATATCAAATAGGCTTCTGTCGCTGTCGGCTCTTCTGCTGTGTGTCTCCTTTGCCGCGCAAGGGCAGGCGTACAGCGGCTACTCGCCGTATTCCATATTCGGGATTGGAGACCTCAGCCGTCAGGGCACAGCCTACAACAGGACAATGGGCGGGGTAGGAGTGGCCACCAGAAGCAACAGGTTCATCAACATAATGAACCCGGCCGCAGTCACCGCCAGGGATTCTCTGGCATTTATGGCCGACTTTTCCATTTACGGGGATAACAAGATTTTCGCGCAGAACGGCATCAAGTCCGTCAACAACACCTTCAATATCAACGACTGCGTGATATCTTTCCCTCTGTGGAGCACTTCGGCGATGATGCTCGGCGTATCGCCTTACAGCGACACCGGATTCGGGTATTCATTCAACTATACTGATCCTGAAGTGATAGGCAGAACGGGCAACATCTCCTACAGCGCCACCGGCAGCGGAAGCATATACAAGTTCTTCACTGCCGCCGGAATCACCCTGTGGGACAGGCTTTCCCTGGGGGCCGAGATGGATTACTACTTCGGCAATCTCAGCAAGAGCTTCTCCACAACCCTTACGGACAACTCCTATAACAGCATCAGCAGCGGCACTTCCCTGCAGGCCAACGCCGTAGGTGGAAAGTTCGGACTCCAGTACGAGCAGCGTCTCGGTTCCAAACTCAAGCTCGTGGCCGGGGCGACCTATTCCACCGGAGCAAATATGAGGGGCTATTACGAAGAACTCGGTTTGTCGGGCAGCTCAGCCGCCGTCGACACCCTTTACCATCGTACGGACACCCTCAAGCTCAGCAACAACGTCAAGATAGCTTCAGAGATAGGGCTGGGATTCTCGCTCCGCTATGCCGACAAGTGGATGCTGGCTTTCGACTATACCAGGTCTGACTGGAGAAACTCCGGAATAGAGCACGTAAGCGGCTTCTCCTCCTCGTCTTCACCTTTCGCCACCTCGCTTTCGGAAGCGTACAGGCTCGGATTCGAGCTGGTCCCGAACAGGAACGACATCCGCTACTACTTCAACAACGTCGCCTACCGTGCAGGCGCATACTACAAGAAAGAGAACTTTCTCCTTAACGGGAAGCAGATATCGTCGGCAGGCATAACACTAGGCGTGACTCTTCCTATATACAGATGGTACAACGGGCTCACTCTCGGGGTAGAACTTGGCCAGCGCGGCTCTCTCTCCGATTCGATGATCCGGGAGAGATACTTCAACTTCTCCATAGGAGTGAACATCTTTGACATCTGGTTCCAGCAACCACATTACGAATAATCAAATCAACTTGCTATAATGAAAAGAATAACACTTGCTATTGTGTCTTTCGCCGCACTGGTGCTGTGCGGACAGGATGTTTTTGCCCAGGGAAAATGGGGTGCGGACAGTGCTGAATGTATCAAGTATATGTCCTATTATAAGGAATATTACAAGCAGAAGGCTTACGACGAGGCCCTCCCTAACTGGAGGAAGGCCTACTCTCTCTGCCCGGCGACCGCCAGCCAGAATATGCTGATCGACGGAACTTCGCTCCTCCGCAGGCTCATATCCAAGAACGCTTCCAACGCGGCGTACAGAAACGCTCTCGTGGATTCTCTTCTTACCCTGCACGACATCAGGGCGGAGTATTATCCGAAGTACAGCGTGACCGCCCTCAACAACAAGGGTCTCGATATGAACAACTACATCAAGTCCGACCCGCAGAAGCTCTATGACGGCTACGAAGGCATCATTGCAGGCAACAAGGAGCAGACCAAGGTGCAGATTCTCCTCTTCGACCTGCAGGCGGCCATCGACCTCTTCCAGTCAGGTTCGCTCGATGCGGAGCAGGTGATAAACATCTACCAGAGAAACAACGACCTTATCGAGAAAATCCCGGTCAGGAACGATATAGAGGGTGAGCAGAACAACAATGTCAAGAGCGATATGGGCAATCTTTTCGCCGCAAGCAAGGTTGCGAGCTGCGACCACCTGCTGTCCATCTTCACTCCGCGCTACGAGGCCGACCCGGACAATCTCTCGCTTGCGTCCAGCATCGTCAAGACTATGAGCCTTGCTGAGGACTGCACCGACAACGACCTCTTCCTCAAGGCCGTCACCACGATGAACAGGCTCAATCCTTCCGCCAACTCAGCATATTACCTCTACAAGCTCCATTCTTCAAAGGGCAATACCAACGAGGCCATAATGTATATGGAAGAGGCTATCGCGAGCGAGGATTCCGATGCCAAGACGGACATCGAGTGGACATACGAACTCGCCACGTTCTGCTTCAAGAGCGGACTCAACTCCAAGGCTGTCGAACTCGCAGGCAATGTGGCCGCCCGCTCCGAGGAGCTCGCCGGCAAGGCGTATTTCCTGATGGGCACAATCTGGGCTTCCACCCGCTGCGGCGGCGACGAGATTTCAAGCCGCGCTCCGTTCTGGGTTGCCTGCGACTATATGAACAAGGCGAAGAACGCCGATTCGACTCTTGCCGACGCGGCTTCCGAGCACATCAGACAGTATAGCACGTATTTCCCTCAGGCTGCCGAGGCGTTTATGTATGACATCACCAACGGTCAGTCATATACGGTTGTCTGCGGCGGAATGAGGGCCACCACCACCGTGCGCACCGTGAAGTAGGGTGTGAGCAAAAGGCTGGAAATAGTTTTTCTACTGGCAATCACGGCCGTGGTTGCCAGTTCTTTAGTTTCTTGCGGCAAGGGCATCGCCGAGGCCGACAGGCTCAATCTCGACGAGACTCCGGTGCAGAAAGTGGAGGACGTGTTCGCCGTGCAGAGCAAGAACGGGGAGACGGAGATGCGTCTGGAGGCTGGGGTTATGGAGCGTTACAGCAGGGACGGCAACGCCAGGGACTATTTCCCGAAGGGAATATCGGTGTTCAGCTACACTGAAGACGGGCTGCTGGAGTCGGTGATTGTCGCCGACGAGGCCGAGCATCTGGTTCCGGCCTCCGGGGACGAGGTATGGAAGGCGTTCGGCAACGTGATTCTCCACAATGTCATCAAACAGGAGACTATGGAGACCGACACCATCTTCTGGGACAGCAGCAAAAAGGAGATATACACCGACTGCTATGTCAAGATGTATTCCCGTGATGCCTTCGCCCAGGGTTACGGAATGCGCTCCGATGACCGTATGCGCAATTCCAAACTGTTCAAGCCTTTCAACAACTTTGTGGTGGTCGAGCGCGACACCACGGCGGTAATTATTGATTCTGTGAATTTTATTGGCCCGTTTCCAAAAAAATAGTTAAATTCGCGGTCCAAACGGAAAATTTTAAACTATAGCTATAAAATGGCGGTACTTGAAAAAATACGCGTTAAGTTCGGCCTCGTGATATCAATCATCATCGCGCTGGCCCTTCTGTCATTCATCATTGACCCGAGCACTCTGGAGTCTGCGCTGAATTCGATGTCTTCGAAGTATGACGTGGGCCAGATTGCCGGCAAGAACATTTCCTACACCGATTTTCAGGAGGAAGTGGACAGATATACCCAAATCAACGAGATGCTTTCAGGCTCTTCCGCGCAGAATGAGCAGACCCAGAAGCAGATCAGAAACGCCGCCTGGCAGGGACTCATCGACAAATATATGTTTGTCAAGAACGCCAAGGCAGCCGGCATAACCGTGGGCGAGGATGAGATGTTGGACCTCGTGTCGGGAGAGGCCATCTCGCCTGTGATGGCGCAGAATCCGGTGTTCCTCGACGAGTCCGGCAATTTCTCTTCAGATATGCTCAAGGCGTTCATAGACAATGTGGGGGCCGACCAGTCAGGCCAGCTCCGCACCTACTGGAACTATCTTCAGAACGCGATATACAATCAGCAGTTCTACCTCAAGTACGGCGCGCTCTTCAACGCCGGCAACATCGAGAATGCGCTGCAGCTCAAGGATGATGTCGCCTCCGGCAACACTACCGCCGACGTGGAGTACTGCCTGACATATTATCCTATGTCCGCTGACTCCTCCGTCACTGTAAGTTCCGATGAAATCCGCAAGTACTATAAGGAGCACAAGGACTTCTACAAGCAGAACGCCAGCCGCGACGTGGAGTATGTAGTGTTTGAGGTCGTGCCGTCCGCCGACGACATTGCGGAGACCAGTCAGGCGATGGACCGCGCATACGAAGAATTTGCCGCCACCGACAATATGAAGACGTTCCTGCTTAAGAATTCCGAGCGTCAGATTTCCGACTACTGGTACAGGGACGGAGAGCTCAACACCGTCAACTCAGAGCTCAACGCCCAGATTTTCGGCGGCAGGAAGGTCTCTCAGGTCGTGAAGTCCGGCGACAGCTTCTATGCCGCCAGGGAGATGGCGAGCGCGATGGTCCCGGACTCCGTATATGTGAAACATATTCTCCTTACCGGCACCGGCTCAGCCGTGACGAAGACCGCCGACAGCCTTGTCACCGTCCTCGGAAAGAGGGGCACAAGCTTCTCAAATCTCGCGTCGGCATATTCGGCGGACCAGAGTTCTGCGGCTGACGGCGAACTCGGAAGCATCGGCTGGATGACCCAGACCTATATGATTCCGGGATTTGAGTCAGTGATGACCGCCAGTGTGGGCAAGCCTTTCGTCCTCAAGACCCAGTACGGCACGCACGTGGTACTCGTATCCGAGAGGACTAAGCCTATAGCCAAGAAGCAGGTTGCCATCCTTGAGAAGACGGCCCTCGCAAGCAAGGAGACGTTCAACAGATACTACTCCGAAGCCAACACTTTCGCCGGTCTTGCAGGCGGTTCGTATGAGGGCTACAGGAAAGCGGTCGACTCCACCAAGGTCTATTCCCACTCTCTCAAGGTGACGGAGGCCACATCTTCGTATGGCGCGGTTGACCAGGCCAAGGAAGTGACGAGATGGATTTTCGACAACAAGGCCGGCAAGGCTTCCGATATCATCACGGTCAACAACAACTACTTCTTCATCGCCGCCGTCAAGGCTGTCCATAAGGAGGGTTATGCCTCTGTCAAGGATGTCGCATCGTCAATCCGTGACAGGATATATGCGGACAAGATTCAGGACAAGACGCTCAAGGATGTGGCCGCAAAGATTGCGGGGGCGTCCGACATCAATGCGGTGGCCACCGCTCTCGGCGTGTCCGTTGACCGCAACGAGGGGCTCTCGTTTGCCGCCACGACCGTTGACCCTGCTCTCCTTGGAGCTGCATCGGCAGCCGCCGAGGGGACTGTCTACGGCCCTGTTCCCGGTTCTATGGGAGTATATGTGGTGAGCGTCGGCAACAGGCAGACCGGTTCGTTCTATACCGAAGAGGATGCCAAAAATCTTGCCGCACAGAAGTCGCAGTATATGTCTCAGCTGATTCTGTCCGTGATGTCCGACTACGACAACGTAAAGGACAGGCGCGAGAAGTTCTATTAGCGGACAGATTGCTCCAGAGCAAAGAATTATGGGGAGGGGCTGACTAAAAAGTATTTTAGCCAGCCCCTTTAGGGCTTCTCTCTCTCTTTTTGTTATCTTTGCGGAGAAGGCTTTGAAAGTATGTCGGTATCTGTAATTGAAGAAAAGTGCGCGCGCTGCGGCGAAGTCCACAGAATGGAGTTCGCAGGGAGCGTGGACGTGCTTGCGTCTCCATTTCTTAAGGATAAGGTGAAGAGCGGAGAGCACTTCGTCTGGTCTTGCCCGCACTGCGGATGCGTCAACCTGCTGCACAGACCGTTTCTATACCACGACCCGCAGGAGCGGCTGATGATATTGCTCACAGATGCTCCCGTCAAGGCGGAAGGTCTGCCTGAAGGATATGTCGGCAGGGTGGTCGGCAGCACGGGCGAGCTGATAGAGAAGATAAAGATTTTCGACGCCGGACTTGACGACATAGTGATCGAGATGTGCAAGTTCGTTACCGTGAGGGAGATGCACAAGGATGTGGCTCTGAAGTTCTTTATGGTCGACGGGGCAGATTCGGAGATGACCTTCACCTATCCGCAGAACGGCAGTATGGAGATGGTGGCGGTCGGCTTCAATGTCTATGAAGACTGCGCCGGCATCCTCCACCGCAACCCCTCAATAAAAGAAGCAGCCCGGGGACTCGTGAAAGTCGACCCGGACTGGCTCTCGCAGTTTATCGGATAGTCTCTCCTATAACTTTCTTGCGCCGTCGGAGATGACCACGTCGTAAATCTTCGGCTCGTGTCCGAATCTGTCCGCGAACTGCTTTTTAGCCTCTGAGACGAATGGGGCGTACAGCTCGTCCTTTACGAGGTTGATGGTGCATCCGCCGAAGCCTCCGCCCATCACTCTCGAACCGGTCACGTCCATCTTGCGGGCGAGACGGTTGAGGAAGTCAAGCTCCTCGCAGCTGACCTCATAAAGGCGGCTCAGGCCGAAGTGTGTCTGATACATCATCTCTCCCACGGTCTCGTAGTCGTTTCTTTCCAGAGCGTCGCAGACGTCCAGAACCCTCTGCACCTCGCCTATCACGAATTCCGCTCTGATGAAGTCCTCTTCAGGAATCTCCTCGCGCACCTCTTCCAGCCATACCCTTTTGCAGTCGCTCAGGCAGTCGATTTCAGGGTGGTTCTTCCTGATGGCCGCAGCGGCGTTCTCGCAGGAGCTGCGGCGCTTGTTATAGGCCGACGAGGCGAGCTCGTGCTTCACGCAAGAGTCCACAAGCACCAGTCTGTAGCCTTCCGGATTGAAAGGGAAATACTTGTATTCCAAAGTCTTGCAGTTGAGGCGGATGAGGCTGCCCTTCCTGCCGAAGCAGGAGGCGAACTGGTCCATTATGCCGCAGTTGACTCCGCAGTAGTTGTGTTCGGTGCTCTGTCCTATCTTGGCGAGTTCGAACTTGTCTATTCCGTTTCCGAAAAGGTCGTTGAGGGCGAACGCGAAGCAGCTCTCCAACGCTGCGGATGACGAGAGTCCCGCCCCGAGCGGCACATCGCCCGCGAAGACGGCGTCGAAGCCCTCCACCTTGCCGCCCCGCTTGGCGGTCTCGCGGCAGACACCGAATACATATCTGGCCCAGGCTTCCTGCGGCTTGTCCTCCTCGTTCAGACCGAAGCGGGCCGGGCTGTCGTAGTCGAGAGAGTAGAGGTTGACTTTATCCGTGCCGTTCAGCCGGATTTCAGCCATTATTCCCTTGTCGATAGCTCCCGGAAACACATACCCTCCGTTGTAGTCGGTATGTTCGCCGATAAGGTTGATTCTGCCCGAAGCCGCATAGAAAGTGCCGTCGTTTCCGAAAAGTTCCGTGAACTTGTCGTGAATTCTGTTTTTCATTTCCATATTATGTGGTCTAAATAATTGCTGTCCGCAAATTTATCAAAAAGAAACAAAAAGCGCAACAGGAAGATGGTCGCTTACTCCTCCCTCATATTTGGGTCCGGTGAATGTGCGCCGGGGTTTCTCGCCGCCGAACGTCCTGTCCTCCGTCAGCAGCAGGCGGTCTGCGAACACCTCTTCCCGCACGCTGATGTCTCCGAAGGAGAAAAAGCCGTCAATCTTCTCCCATTCTCCGTTGTATTTGATAGTCCCCGGTCTTCCGTCCGCCCACAGGCAGTCGTTGAAGTCTCCGACACATAGAACCCTCTCCGCGCCCGCGCGAAGCAGCGAATCGGCCGTTTCTTCCATCCTTGCGAATGCCGCCCTGCGGCGGTCGGATTTGCCGCCGATTTTGGACGGATGGTGGTTGACGAGCACGCTGATGCCTTCGCTGAAGCGTGCGACGAGGATGTCTCGGGTCGCCATCACCTCCCCGCCGCCGTCCCGGATGTGTACCGGAAAACTCTCCGAGAGGCTCAGCGACGATCTGCGGTAGAGCAGGGCGCAGTCGATTCCCCGGCGGTCGGGGGAGTCGAAGTGCACTATTGAGTAGTCCAGCTTCCGAAGAGGGGTTTCCCGGAGCAGGGACCGGAGAACGGAAGAGTTCTCCACCTCGGCGAGCGCCACAACATCCGGGAGAGTCCCGTAGCGGTCTGCAAACCTGAGGATAATCTTGGCGATGGCGTCGCACTTGGAATAAAACCTCCGCCTTGTCCAGTACTCCGGGCGGTCGGGAGAGCGGTAGTCAAAGAAATTCTCCACATTCCAGAACATCAGCGCGAGGGAGTCTTTCTGTGCGTGCAGCACGAGCGCCGACAATAGCGCGAGAAGTGTCATCATAGTCCGTTTCATTCTGCTAATATGGTGATTTTTGAGTACATTTGCACATTAATTGTTCGATTTATGTCTCTCAAATGCGGCATCGTTGGACTCCCGAATGTAGGCAAGTCCACTCTTTTCAACTGCGTCAGCTCGGGCAAGGCCCAGAGCGCCAATTTCCCTTTCTGTACCATCGAACCGAATCTCGGTTCCACCAATGTGCCGGACCGTCGTCTTGATGTCCTCTCTGAAATATGCCGTCCGCAGAGAACTATACCTGCGACGGTGGACATAGTGGACATAGCGGGGCTTGTCAAGGGCGCGAGCAGGGGAGAGGGCCTCGGCAACCAGTTTCTTGCCAACATCCGCGAGTGCGACGCGATACTGCACGTGCTCCGCTGTTTCGACGACGGCAATGTAGTGCACGTGGACGGCAGCGTTGACCCGGTAAGGGACAAGGAAGTGGTGGATCTGGAACTTCAGATAAAGGATCTGGAGACCGTGGAAGCGCGTCTGGGCAAGGCGGAGAAAGCCGGCAAGGCAGGGGACAAGGAGTCCAGGAAGCTAGCCGACCTGCTCACCCGCTACAAGACCGCCCTCGAGCAGGGCCGCTCCTGCAGAAGCGTTCCTCTTCTCAACGAGGAGGAAGCCGCTCTCTCCCGCGAGCTCTTCCTGCTCACCAACAAGCCGGTATTGTATGTCTGCAACGTCGACGACGCTTCGGCCCTCAGCGGTAACGCCTATGTCGACGCCGTGCGCGAGGCCGTCAAGGACGAGAACGCGGAGATACTCGTCATCTCGGCAAGGACCGAGTCCGAGATTGCGGAGATGGAAGACTACGAAGACAGGAAGATGTTCCTTGAAGAGATGGGCCTGGAAGAGTCCGGCGTGGTTAGGCTCATCCAGAGCGCCTACCGCCTGCTCGGGCTTCAGACTTTCTTCACCGCCGGAGCGGACGAATGCCGGGCCTGGACGGTCAAGGTAGGCGACAAGGCTCCGAAGGCCGCCGGAGTGATACATTCCGACTTCGAGAAGGGATTCATCCGCGCCGAGGTCATCAAATACGATGACTTCGTCAAATACAGGACGGAAGCCGCCGTCCGCGCCGCCGGGAAGATGGGCATCGAGGGTAAGGACTACATTGTCCAGGACGGAGACATAATGCATTTCCTCTTTAATGTTTGATATGGCTATGAAGCGTTTTGCTTTACTTCTTTGCGCCGCCCTGCTGACGTTGGGCGCGTGCGGGCAGAAAGACGGCTCCGGAACCGGAGACAAAGAGAAGAAGGAAGATCCGGCGTTCTACAAGGGCGCCGACATCTCCTGGGTGACAGAAATGGAGAGCAAGGGCAACAGATTCTATAACGCCCAAGGGGAGGAGCGCGACTGCTTCGTCCTGATGAAAGAGCTGGGACTCAATGCGGTACGCCTGCGTGTCTGGGTCAACCCGACCAACGGCTGGTGCGGCAGGAGCGACTTCCTCGCCAAGGCCAAACGGGCGGCGGCGCAGGGGCTGGAGATAATGGTGGACTTCCATTACAGCGACTCCTGGGCCGACCCGCAGCAGCAATACAAGCCGGCATCCTGGGAGGGCAAGGACCTTAAGGAGCTGATGACTGCGCTCTCCGACCACACAAGCGACATAATGAACGCCCTCAAGTCCGCCGGCATCACCCCTAAGTGGGTGCAGATAGGCAACGAGATCCGTCCCGGAATGCTCTGGGACACCGATGCGGGCATCAGCGGCGCGGCCTACGACATAACTCAGGGCAGCAAGACCTACAAGGCCAACTTCACCAATCTGGTCAGCTTCCTCAACACCGGCTACGCTGCGGTCAAGGCCGTGTTCCCGGACACCATCGTCATCATCCATCTCGACAACGGCTATGACAACTCCCTCTATACCTATTACTTCGATGAGGTCAAGAAGCTCGGGGGCAAGTGGGATATGATAGGAATGTCGCTCTACCCGTACTGGGCAAGGCTCTCCAATCCGGACTACGAAGCCGACAAGGTCATCTCCGACTGCATCAGCAACATCAAGCTCGTGAGCGTCAGATACGGCTGCGACGTGATGATAGTCGAGACCGGGGCGGAGTGTGCCGACGACAAGGGCAATCTCGCTTCCGACAGCGTGCTTCAGGAGGGCTACCGCCAGATGAACCGCATCATCCAGGAGAGCCTCAACGGGACTTCAGGACGCTGCAAGGGCGTATTCTACTGGGAGCCGGAGTGCAAGCCGGGGCAGTACAGACTGGGAGCTTTCACCGCCGACGGCCGCCCGACAGTGATAATGGACGCGTTCAAATAGTATGGAGAAGACCTGGAGGTGGTTTGGCCGCAAAGACAAGATAAGCCTTCAGATGCTGCGGCAGATAGGCGTCGAGGGTATTGTCACCGCGCTTCACGAAGTCCCCAACGGGGAAGTGTGGAGCGGGGAGGAAATCCGCTCGCTTAAGGCATATATAGAATCCGCCGGCCTGAGGTGGTCGGTAGTGGAGAGCCTGCCCGTGAGCGAGGCCATCAAGTATGCCGGTGGGGAGCGGGACAGGCTGATAGATAATTATATAGAAAGCCTGCGCAGCCTAGGGCGCTGCGGTGTCGGAACGGTCTGTTACAATTTTATGCCGGTCATAGACTGGGTGCGTACGGAGCTTGACCACCCTATGCCTGACGGCACGACAGCCCTATATTTCGACTGCTCGCATTACGCTTATTTCGACCTCAGGATACTCCGCCGGGATGGTGCGGAGCGTGACTATCCGGACTCTGTGCTTGCCAAGGTGGAGCAGCTGGACAGGACATTCACGGAAAAAGACCGTCAGCGTCTCGTGGACACCATCATCGTCAAGACCCAGGGCTTCATCAACGGCAACATCCCTGACGGGGATGCCGATCCGGTGCGGCACTTCAAGTCTATGATGCGGCCCTATGACGGGCTCACCAAGGAGGATCTGCTCTCCAATCTGGTCTATTTCCTCAAGGCCATAATGCCTGTCTGCGCTGAATACGGCATCAATATGTGCATACACCCGGACGATCCTCCGATGCCCGTGTTCGGTATGCCGCGCATCGCCGGAAACGCCGGGGACATCCGCAACATCCTCTCGGCCGTGGACGACTTCCATAACGGACTCACATTCTGCGCCGGCTCTCTCTCCGCCGGGGCGCACAACGACGTGGAGGCGATGGCGCGGGAGTTCGCGCCGCGCACGCACTTTGTGCACCTGCGCTCCTGCAACATCCTGCCGGGCGGCGACTTCATCGAGGCCCCGCACACCGCAGGCAGGGTCAATCTTGTGGAACTCATCCGCATTTTCGAACGCACAGGGCGCAATCTTCCGATGAGGGTGGACCACGGCAAGACTATGCTCGGCGACGAGAAGATGGACTACAACCCGGGCTATAGCTTTCACGGCCGTATGCTGGCTCTGGGGCAGGTGGAGGGTATGATGGCGGCAGTGGCCGACGAATTCACAAACAAAAGATAGACAATGAACGAACTCTATTCAGTAAAAGGCAAAATCGCAGTCATCAGCGGCGCCGCAGGAGCCCTTGGCGGCTCGCTTGCCCGACATTTCGCATCACAGGGGGCCGACGTGGTGGCTCTCGTCCACCGCGAAGAGCAGCTCGCCCCGACCGTGGAGGCGCTCCGTGCTCTGGGCGGGAATCCTTGCTGCTACGCCTGCAACGTGATGGACACCGTCTCTCTCAGGAAGATTGCCGATGAGGTGGTGAAGAAGTATTCCCGTGTGGACATTCTCATCAATGTGGCCGGCGGCAATGTGGCCGGGGCCAACGTGATGCCGGACCAGAACTTCTGGGATATGAAGCTGGAAGACTGGACACGGGTGCTGGACCTCAATCTCAACGGCACCGTCTATCCTTGCCACGTGTTCACTGAAGTGTTTGCCTCACAGGGATACGGCTGCATTCTCAACATCTCTTCGATGGCCGCCTACGACGCTCTCACCAGAGTCGCCGGATATGGAGCGGCCAAGGAGGGGGTGTCCAACTTCACCCGTTGGCTCGCCGCCGAGATGGCCATCAAATATGGAGAGAAGATCAGGGTCAACGCCCTCGCTCCCGGTTTCTTCATCGGCAAGCAGAACCGTGCCGCCCTGCTCAATGAGGACGGCTCCCTTACCGAGAGATCGGTCAAGGTCATAGCAAAGACCCCTATGAGGCGCTTCGGCGACCTAAGCGAACTCAACGGCGCGGCCCAGTTCCTCTGCAGCGAAGCCGCCGGCTTCGTCACCGGAGTGGTGCTTCCGGTCGACGGCGGATTCAGCTCGTTCAGCGGCGTTTAGAAGCCTTACATATCCACGCTGAACACAAATCCCAGACGATGCCTGTCGATGAAACCTGTCAGGGATTCCACCTTGTCGTAGAGGCTGCCGCAGTTGTAGTTGTAGCTCAGTCCGATGCGGGTCGGATAGGGCAGCCACAACAGATTGCCGAGCCTGACGCAGAAGTCCGCACCCACGCTGCTGAGGTTTTTGACTTCGCCGTTTAACGGGATGAGGGTGAGGTCTGCGTGAGGGGTGAGTTCAAAATTGCGCACATATGCCACCGGAGAGAGGAAAGACCAGTCAAGCGCGAAGAGCGGCATCACATAGTCGGCGCTGAACTTCACCTTGCTGTCCGTCGCGGCGAGGATACTGTTGACATCGGACTCGAAGCCGCGCGGGACGGTGTTTGCGACAGTTTCCCTGAAAATACTGTCCCCGAGAGCGCTTGAATATAATGCCGAGAGCTTCAGGCCGTGGCTGCTCCATAGTCCGGGTATATAGCCGTAGAGATAGAGGTAGGAGCCGGAGCCGAGCAGTTCGCTGAGCGCAGGCCTCGTGCTGACGCAGAGTTCCGCCCCCAGACCCCAGCGAGGATATACTCTCGATGACGGGATGCTCTCCAGCACATATCCCCTCAGGCTGGCAGTAAGCCGGGTGAGATAGCCCTCGTAGCCCGCAGCGACGCTTCTGTCGTTGCTCAGTCCCAGCTTTATTTGAGGTATGAGGCCCAGGTTGAGGCCGCCCTTGGCGCTGCTGAGCGGGATGTAGAGACGAACCTGAGCGGAGGCCAGAGGCTTGAACGCATTGCTGCTCTTGAGGCTCGTCCGGCCGTTCTTGGTGACGACATCGTAATTGACGGCATTCCTGTCGTTGAAGTCCAGCGAGGTCTCGATGACCGGATAGAATCCCCTGTAGGTGAACTTGAGATGTCCCGAGTGCCGCCATCCCCCCGAGGAGAACCCCGCCTTGTAGGCCGCTGAACCGTAGGCGTCACCGAGCTCGTTCTGGAAGAACGCCGTAGCTCCGAGCCAGGCGGCGGAGCTGACGCTGGAAGCGCTGACGCTCGACACTTCGTCATAGTCGATATAGAACGGGGCCCAGGAGTGTATCTTTATGGCGTTGAGAAGCCTGTTGTAGTCCTTCGGCTCGCTCATCTGTACTTCTGCAGCGTAATCCACGCTTTGCCGTTCCCCCTGACTCAGCTCCTCGGCGAAAGGGAAGCGGGGCGCAGTCCCGAAATCCGCCGCCTCGCAGACAAGAGAGTCCTTGGGAACACTGTAGATCAGCCGGCCCTCGGCGGTGAGGGCGCTGTAGAATAGCGCGTCCCCCTTGTCGTTGAACTGGAAGTCGTTTGCCCCGAAGCGCGTGGAAGTAAGTCTGCTGACTTCTCCTTCGGACGGGTCAAAGAGATAGAGCTCGTCCACGCCGCTGAGGTCGGAGGTGAACATCAGCTGCCCTTCGTATGACCGGAGGCGCTTGATCTTGACGGTCTGCGGGCCGAGCACACAGCTGAGCGGGTCGAGCCGCCATAGGCCGTAGCCGTCCTCGGAAAGGACGCTTGCGTAGAGCGCTTCCCCCACCCAGGCGGTTTCAATGACCTGAAGTCCGTCCGGCATCTTCCGCCTGCCCAGAATGTCACCATTGTGCGCGTTGAGAATCAATACATTGCACCCTCCCTCCGCAGGATACTCCGTCACCGACAGATACCTTCCGTCGCCCGAAGGGGCCGGATGGTAGAGGCGGCGGGAGCGGGTGAGCGTGTGCCGGACTCCGAGACTGTCGAGACAGCGTATGTCAGACGACGAGAGCTGCTCCCAGCGCGGGTCTTTAGAGTATTCGCTCCAATATAGCATCCCGCTTGCGGGGCTGTAGTTGAATCCCGTGTAGCTGGCGCTGAAGTCTCCGAGCCTGCGCACCTTGCCTCCGGAGGAGATTTTCACCAGCTCGCCGGGAGACGTCAGGCTCTTGCGCACGGCGAAGAAAGAATCTCCCGCTGCGGTGAGCGACTTGTACTCGGTGAATCGCTTAGGCTTGTCGACAAATTGAGCGCCGCTGATGAACGGGGCTCGGGCCTCCTCGTCGGAGCGCCACCGTGCGGCAAGAGTGTCGCTGACCTCCCTGAACGCGTCGTTGAACCTCTTGCCGGTAATTTCCTTGACTGCGGGGTTCAACAGGGAGAATCCCTTCTTCCTTGCGATTCTGCCGAAATATTTTGCGGTGAAGTCCGGCTCGCCATAGACGCTCCGTATGCCGGCAAGGGCCACATACCCTGCCCGGTAGTAGTCAGGGGTGTAGTTTTTCTGCGAACCGTAGCGCCACTTCCAGAAGTCCCGAAAGTCTCCCGCCGCGAAGCTGACCCGGTAGTACTCCAGGAAGTCCGCCGTCCTGCCGCGTCCGCCCTTGCTCAGCGCGGTCTCTGCCGTCACGGCATCCCCTTCCATAAACGCCTGACCCTCATAGACCGCAGCCACGGCTCCTGCCGCCATTTCGCCGAAGAGATAATTCCACAGCCTGAAAGGGCGTGCGGCCCCGAGCTGCATCTGCGAGACGTGCCGCGACTCGTGCAGGACGAGCTGCCGCTCCCACGGAGTCGGCTCCGGATAGTCGGGATCGGGCTGGGTCTGAAGTTCCATTCTGCGCGGAATCCACGTCACCATTCCGTTGGAATAGGCCGCGTAGGGGTGGAGCACCACCGGCATAGCTTTGCGGTAGCTCGCGTTGGGCTCGAATCCGGCGCTATTGCCAACCGTCGAAGCCACCTGCTCAAGAGTCCGGGCATAGACCCGCGCCAGCGAGTCCAGACCTTTCGGGTAGATTACCTTATAGTGCGCGGTTTCTATCCTGTTCCATTTCACCGAATAGGGTTCATTGCCGTTGGTGTAGAACTGGGCTTTCGCGCAGAGCGCCGACAGGCAGCACAGCGCGGCGGAGAGTATCGCTTTGGATTTCATAAGAAACAAATCTAACATTTTTTATTAACTTTAGAGGCTCTTTAAGATGGAAAAGACAATCACCATACTTTCCCTCCTGCTTCTGCTGCTCTCCTGCGGGCAGCGGGGCGGCACTGCGCACAATGAAGCGACGAGGCCTTTCCCGACGGTGGAGGTGCCCACTATGCTCACCGATGAGGCGGAGCGGCTCGACTTCTTGCTTGACCATTACTGGGACGGCTTCTTCGCCGGCGACGGGCCGACCGATTCGGGCCGTGTGCTCGGCGTGCGGAACGCTGAAATAGAGAAGAATACCGGCACTTTCATAGGGCTTCTGGACTTCGTCCCGATGTCCGTGGCGCAGTCCAAGCTGCGGCACGTCCTCTCTCAGATAGAGGCCAGGCAGGAGCGCGACACCGCCTCGCTTGTGTATCCGCTGATGACGGAAATATTCTCCTCATACCTCTACGACCCCAATTCTCCGCTGCGCAGCGAGGACTACTATCTCCCGTTCGTGGAGGAGATGGTCGCGTCCCGCTTCACTTCCGAAGACCGGCGAGCCGGATACCGTTTCGAACTGGAGAAATGCCGTCTCAACCCCTACGGAAGCCAGGTTCCGGACTTCAGCTTCAAGGATATCCGCAACCGCACACACAGGCTGTACGAAGTGCAGGCTGCATATACGATGCTCTTCTTCAGCAACCCGGGCTGCCAGTCCTGCAAGGACATCATAGACCAGATAGGGTCAAGGGACTATATCGGACAGAGGATTGCCGACGGAACTCTCGCCATAGTCAACATCTATATCGACCGGGAGGTGGACAAGTGGCGCGAGTACGAGCCCGCCTACCCGCGAAACTGGCTCAACGGCTACGACTATAAGGGAGTCATAAACGGCGACGGGCTCTACTTCGTGCGCGCCATCCCGTCCCTCTACCTTCTCGACTCGCAGAAGCGCGTAATCTACAAGGACGCTCCGGTGGAAAAGGTGCTCTCGTTTCTCGACACTTACTCGGAAAAACTGTAAAATAAGCATATCATTATGGAAATCAAGCGAAAACTCTGGGGCAGGTCCGGGTGCGGATGTCCGGTTTACAAGTACACCATCATCAATGCGAGCGGCGCTTCAGTCACCCTGTGCAACATCGGCGCAGGCATAGTGTCCGTCAATGTGCCGGACAGGGACGGCAAGTTGGGGGATGTGGTCCTGGGCTACAACCGTCCTGAGAGCTATTTCGGGGACGGCCCTTGTATGGGCAAATGCCCGGGGCGCTTCGCCAACCGTATCGCGGGGGGCAAGTTCACCCTCGACGGCAGGCAGTACGAACTTCCTGTCAACAACGGTCCCAACCATCTGCACGGCGGCCCGGAGGGTTTCCAGAACAAGATTTGGGAGTCCCGCAAGCATAAGGGCGGCGTGGAGTTCAAGTACAGCGCGGCCGACGGCGAGATGGGCTATCCGGGCAATCTGACCGTGGTGGCCCGTTACGAGTGGAGCGAGGACAACGAGCTCAGGCTCACATTCTCCGCCAAGAGCGACGCCAAGACCGTGGTCAATCTGACCAACCACTGCTACTTCAACCTCAACGGCAAGGGTTCGGTGCTGCGCCACTCCCTCAAGCTCAACGCCACGCAGTACCTTCCGACCGATTCCACCCTCATCCCGCTAGGAGAAGCGGAGCCGGTGGTCGGCACGCCGATGAACTTCATCACCCCGAAGACTCTGGGGCGCGACATCCGCAAGGATTTCCCGGCGCTCAATTACGGCAAGGGATACGATGCCTGCTGGGTGCTGGACGACTATATGCCGGGGCAGATTCAGGAGGCCGCCGAACTCTACTCCAAGGAGAGCGGCAGGGAACTCAAGGTCTATACGACCCAGCCCGGAATTCAGGTCTATACGGGCAACTGGCTGGAAGGCTGCCCGCTCGGCAAGCACGGACGCAAGTACCGCGACTACACCGGAGTGGCTCTGGAGTGCCAGCATTTCCCGGACAGCCCTAACCGTCCGGAATACCCGAGCGCCGTCCTCAAGCCGGGCAAGATGATGCACGAGGCGATAATCTTTGCTTTCTCGACAAGGAAATGAAGCAGTACCTCGATCTTCTCCAGAAGATAATGGACTCCGGAACCGTCCGTCACGACCGCACCGGAGTCGGCACGAAGAGCATATTCGGCCATCAGATGCGCTTCGACCTCGGTGAGGGCTTCCCCCTGCTCACCACCAAGAAAGTTCACCTCAAGTCCATCATCTACGAGCTGCTCTGGTTCATCAGCGGAGACACCAACATCCGCTATCTCAAGGAGCACGGGGTGTCCATCTGGGACGAGTGGGCCGATGCGGACGGCGAACTGGGCCCGGTCTATGGGCATCAGTGGCGCAGCTGGCCCGCACCCGACGGGAGGAAGATAGACCAGCTCTCCGAGACTATAGATATGATAAGGCACAATCCAGACTCGCGCCGTATGCTCGTCTGCGCCTGGAATCCAGGGGAGATTGACCGTATGGCCCTGCCTCCCTGCCACTGTCTCTTCCAGTTCTATGTGGCGGATGGCCGTCTCTCCTGCCAGCTCTACCAGCGCAGCGCGGACACTTTCCTCGGCGTGCCGTTCAACATAGCCTCCTACGCCCTGCTGACGATGATGATAGCCCAGAGCTGCGGTCTGCAGCCGGGAGAATTCATCCACACCACTGGCGACACCCACATCTACCTCAACCACTTCGACCAGGTGCGCGAGCAGCTCTCCCGCACCCCGCGTCAGCTCCCCGTGATGAAGCTGAACCCGGAGGTGAAGAGCGTATTCGACTTCCGTTACGAAGATTTCACCCTTGAGGGCTACAATCCGTGGCCGGCAATCAAAGCCCCTGTGGCGGTGTAGGCTATGGAGAAGTGCATTATAGTCGCCGCGTCCGACAACGACGCGATAGGGCGCGGGGGAGTGATGCCCTGGCACTTGAGCGAAGACCTCAAGTATTTCAAACGGGTCACTCTCGGCTGCCCCGTGATAATGGGCCGCACGACCTTCGAGTCCATCGGCAGGCCTCTTCCGGGCAGGAAGAACATCGTCCTCACCGGCCGCGAAGGGCTTCCGGAGGGGGTGTGCCGGGTCTCTTCTCTGGAGCAGGCCTATGCCGAGGCCGAGCCGGCGGAGAGGTGCTTTGTAATCGGCGGAGCCCAGGTATATGCCCAGGTCATAGATGCCGCGGACCGAATCTATCTCACCCGCATCCACACCGCAGTACCGGATGCCGACGCCTTCTTCCCGCGCATCGACCCCGCACTCTGGACGGAGGAGTCCCGCTCCGGACTTCTCTCGGACGCTCAGAGCGGGCTGGGCTTCGAATTCATCGTCTATCGTCGCCGATAATCCTACACCCCAAGTTCGGACTTCATACTGCGTAGCAGGTCGAAGGCCTGCATCGGGGTCATATTGTTGAGGTCGGCCTCCTCCAGCTGCGCCTTGAGCGAGGATAGGGTCGGGTCGTCCAACTGGAAGAACGAGAGCTGCACGCTGCCGTCGTCTTCGAGGGCCATATTGCTGGCGTGCTTCTCGCGCGCCTCAAGGCTGTGCAGGGTCTTCTCGGCGGACTCCACCACTTCGCGAGGCATACCGGCGAGCCGTGCCACGTGGATGCCGAAACTGTGCGCCACGCCGCCTTTCTCGAGCTTGCGCAGGAAAATCACGTTCTTGCCGTCCTCCTTGACCGCGATATGGTAGTTCTTCACCCTCGGATATTGGGCCTCAAGGTCGTTGAGCTCGTGGTAGTGCGTGGCGAATAGCGTTTTGGCCCCCTTGCCGCAGCGGTGTATATATTCCACCAGAGCTCTTGCGATGGACATCCCGTCGTAGGTGGAGGTGCCGCGCCCGATTTCGTCGAGCAGCACCAGCGAGCGTGCCGAGAGATTGTGCATAATCATAGCAGTCTCCGTCATCTCCACCATAAAAGTGGATTCTCCCCTTGATATGTTGTCCGTGGCCCCCACGCGGGTGAATATCTTGTCGAAGTAGCCGAAACGGGCGGATGAGGCCGGTACGAAAGAGCCGGTCTGCGCCATCAGCACGATGAGCGCCGTCTGGCGGAGGAGAGCCGATTTGCCGGCCATATTCGGGCCGGTGAGGATGATGATCTGCTCGCCCTTGCTGTCGAGGCTGATGTCGTTCGGCACATATTCCTCGCCCGGAGCCATCAGGGTCTCGATGACCGGATGCCTGCCGGCCCTGATGTCGAGCGAGGAGGATTTGTCTATCTCCGGACGGCAGTAGCCGCGGTCCAGTGCCTGCTGAGCGAAGCCTTGCAGGACATCGAGCTGCGAGATGATGCGGCAGTTGGTCTGGATGTCGCGGATGGTTTTCTGGACTTCGGCAATGAGTTCTCCATAGAGCCTGCTCTCAATGCCGTAGATCTCGGCCTCCGCGTTGAGGATGCGCTCCTCGTATTCCTTGAGTTCGGCGGTTATGTAGCGCTCCGCGTTGACCAGAGTCTGCTTGCGCACCCATTCGGCGGGCACTCTGTCGCGGGAGGAGTTACGCACCTCGATATAGTAGCCGAACACGTTGTTGTAGCCTATCTTGAGCCCCGCGATGCCGGTGGCCTCGATCTCGCGCTCCTGCATCTTGAGCAGGTAGTCCTTTCCCCCGCGTGAGATTTCCCTGAGTTCGTCGAGTTCGTGGCAAACTCCCGAGGCGATGACGTCCCCCTTGCCGAGCTGCGATGCCGGGTTGTCGCAGAGCGTACTGTCGATGCGGGAGAGGGTGCTGTCGGTGTTGCGCATCTCGCCGGCGAGTTTCTGCAGCGCCTCCACCCCGCTCGCAAGGCAACGCTCCCTGACAGGGGTCATCTGCCGCAGAGAACGCCCGAGCTGCCGCAGTTCGCGCGGCAGAATCTTGCCCGTGGCTGCGCGGGAGACGGTTCTCTCAAGGTCGCCGATTTCGCTGATGTCCTCCCTGATGTCGCGCAGAGCCTGCCCGTTATCCCGGAAATACTGTACTATGTCGTATCTCGCGTTGAGGCTGCGGATATCCATAATCGGCATCGCAAGCCATTGGCGCAGAAGCCTTGAGCCCATATTGGAGCAACAGCGGTCTATAGTGTCCACGAGGCTCGCTCCGTCCTTGCCGGAGTTGCTCTTGAAGATTTCGAGATTGCGGAACGTGAACTTGTCCATCCACACGAAGCGGTCGCTGTCGATACGGGAGAGAGAGCAGATGTTGCCGAGTCCGGAGTGGCAGGTCTGCTCCAGATAGACGAGCAGCGCACCGGCGGAGCATATCGCAAGCGGGAACTGCTCCACGGCGAATCCCTTGAGGCTCTTGACCTTGAGCTGGCCGCGCAGCTTCTCCTCGGCGGCCTCCCGCACGAACGCCCACTCGTCCAGCGTGGTGATGTAGTGTTCGCCGAAAAGTTCCCTGACCCTGCGGGCGTCCTCCCGCTGCACGACGAGTTCCTTCGGGGAGAATGAAGACAGCAGCGCCCCCACATAGTCCGTAGAGCCCTGGGCAAGCTGAAACGTGCCCGTGGACACATCAAGGAACGCCACTCCGCACTCCGCGCCGGCGAGCGTCAGCCCTGCGAGGAAATTGTGCTCCTTCTGCTCCAGCATCCCCTCCCCGAACGCGATGCCCGGGGTGATGATTTCGGTCACGCCGCGCTTGACGAGCTTGTTCTTGACGAGCGCGGGGTCTTCCAGCTGGTCGCAGACAGCGACCTTGTAGCCGGCCCGCACGAGTTTCGGAAGATACGAGTCCACCGCGTGGTAGGGGAAGCCTGCCATCGGCGTGTCGCCCTTCACGCCGTTCATCTTGCGGGTGAGCAGGATTCCGAGGACTTTGCTCACCAGTACGGCATCGTCGGAATAGGTCTCGTAGAAGTCTCCGACGCGGTACAGGAGTATCGCTTCGGGATGCTGCGCCTTGATGCTGAAATACTGCTTGATCAGGGGTGTGTCTTCTCCGCTCTTTGCCATATAGACACAAAGTTAATGTTTTTTGCTCACGAATGATTACCTTTGACCTTATGAAACGACTGCTGATAATCACTTACTACTGGCCGCCGACCGGCGGGTCGGGCGTGCAGAGGTGGGTGAAATTCAGCAAATATCTCCCCGAATACGGCTGGCAGCCGGTCATCTACACTCCGGAGAATCCGGAGCGTCTCTCCTGCGACGAAAGCCTGCTCTCCGATATCCCTCCCTGCGCTGAAGTCATAAAGACCCATATATCAGAGCCGTATGAAATCTACCGCAGGCTCACCGGGTCCAAGGGCAAATCGCAGGAAGTCAGTCCCCTCAATGCGCAGAAGAAGAGCCTCGGCAAGAAGATTTCGCTCTGGCTGCGCGGCAACCTCTTCATCCCTGACCCGCGCGTATGGTGGGTGCGCCCCTCGCTGCGCCGTCTGGTGAAATATCTTCGCGAGCATCCGGTCGACGCCGTCGTGACTACCGGCCCGCCGCAGTCTATGCATCTGATAGGCAGGGGATTGAAGCGCCGGCTCGGAATCAGGTGGATAGCGGATTTCCGGGATCCCTGGACGGAGATGTTCTACTATAAGCATCTGCACCTCACAGGCTGTTCCGACAGGAAGCACCGCCGTCTGGAGCAGAGCGTGCTGGATGAGGCCGATCTGGTGATAGCGGTGTCGCCTCCGGTGGCCCGCGATTTCGCCGCGAAGACCGCGACAAGAGTGGAACTCGTCACCAACGGATACGATGAGGACGACTTCTCGGCGGAGCTTCCTCCGAGGACGGACGGCAAGTTCACCCTGGTGCATACTGGACTTTTCGCCTCGGACGGCAACCCGCTCAGGCTTTGGGACGCCCTTGCCGGGAAGTGCCGAGAAGACGGCGGGTTCCGCTCACGCCTGCAGATTCGTCTGGCTGGCAAGACCGACCCCGAAATCATCTCCGCCATCCGCGAGCGGGGCCTTGGGGATAATCTGGTGGATTTGGGATATCTGCCTCACGCGCAGACCGTTGCAGAGCAGAGGAATGCCGATGTCCTCCTGCTGCCTCTCCGTCAGGAGCCGGAATACGCCAAGGTGCTGCCGGGCAAGATTTTCGAATATGTCGCGGCCCGCCGTCCGGTGCTCGGAATCGGGCAGAGCGACGGGGCCGCCGCCGCAGTGCTGCGCGACTCCGGGGCGGGGGAGATGTTCGGCTGGGAGGAGAAAGACCGCCTGCTTGAATTCATCCTTACGCCCCATCCGGAACCGTCCGGAGCGGACAAATACTCACGCCGCCGCCTGACGGAAAGACTTGTGGAACTGTTATGAAGAAGAAACTGATATATTGCATCTGCACCGTACTGGGGCTGCTCGTGCTCTCGTATGCCTATGTGCCGGAAGTGCTTGGAGGGAAAATAGTCAACCAGAGCGACATCTCCGGCTGGCAGGGGATGTCCAAGGAAATGATGGACTGGAACTCCGCGCACCCCGATGACCAGACGGCCTGGACGGGCTCTATGTTCGGCGGGATGCCGACCGCTTCAATCCACTCTTCCACCAAAGGGGACTGGACCCAGGCCATCTACGACATTCTGCTGACGGGCCGACGTCCGGCTACATATCTTTTCGTCTCGCTGCTCGGCGCGTGGCTGCTGATGCTCTCGCTCGGCATCCACCCGCTCATAGCGGTCGGAGGCGCGATTGCCGTCACTTTCTGCTCCTACAATATGCAGATCATTCAGGTCGGGCACAATACCAAGATGCAGGCGATAGCCTTCCTCCCCTGGGTGCTCGCCGCGCTGATATACACCTTCCGCAAGGCGGTGCAGGGCGGCAGGCGCTGGATGGTCAGCGCCGGGCTCGGAGCCGCGCTTTTCGCGCTTGCGCTCAGCTTCCAGGTCAAGGCTAACCACCCGCAGATTACCTACTATCTTGCGATTGCGATATTGATTTATGCCATAGTCTTGCTGGTATGGATACTTATCGACAAGGAGCGCCGCAAGGCGATGACCGGACGCTTTTTCGCCGCATCGGCCCTGCTGCTCGTACTTGGATGCGCCGGCATCGCCACCAACGCCGTCAAGCTGCTTCCGACCTACGAATATACCCCGTACTCGATGAGAGGAGGCAGTTCAGCCGCGAGCGAAGACGGCAGCGGCACCAAGGGTCTCGACATCGATTACGCCACGGCCTGGTCGTACGGCTGGGAGGAACTCCCCAATCTCCTGATACCCGATTTCAACGGAGGTTCATCCGCCGGAGCGGTCAACCCGAAGCGCTCGCAGACCGTAGAGCTTCTACGCTCCGCCGGGCAGACCAACCTGCGCGACACGGCGAAGAACCTGCCCCTTTACTGGGGGCCGCAGCCCTTCACCGCCGGGCCTATGTATATGGGGGCCATCACCGTTTTCCTCTTTGTCCTAGGACTCTTCTGCTATCGGGGCAAGGAGAAATGGTGGGTGGTTGCCGCGACGGTTCTTGCCGTGCTGCTGGCCCTTGGCAGTCATTTCCTCGCTTTCACGAAGCTGTTCTACGACTATGTGCCGTTCTACAATAAGTTCCGGACGGTGTCTATGGCTCTTGTCCTGCTTCAGTTCACTCTGCCGATGCTCGGATTTCTTGTGCTGGACAGGATTGTGCGCAGCGATGAAGGCGTGGCAGCGTTCAGGAAGCGCGGCTGGATTGCCCTTGCCATAACGGGCGGATTCTGCCTGCTCTGCGCCGCTTTCCCGGGAATCGCCGGCTCCTTCGTCGGGACTTCGGACGCAGGCTATCCCGATGCACTCGTGGAGGCGCTCGCAGCCGACAGGCGCTACCTGCTTGCCACCGACGCCCTGCGTTCCGCCCTGCTTATAGGGGCGGCATATCTGCTGATGCTCTGGGGATGCAGCGTTCCGAAGTCAGCCGCCAAGACCTTTGCCGCAGACCCGGATGCGGGCTACAGCCGCCGCAGGACCGCCGCCCTGCTCGTCTGCGTGCTGGTGCTCGGAGACCTTTTCTTCGTGGACAGGAGATACCTCAGCTCCGACGACTTCACCACTCCGCGCAGCTTCCAGAGCCAGTTCAACAAACGCCCCGTCGACGAATACATCCTCGCCGACACCGACCCGTCGTACCGCGTGCTCGACCTCACGGTCAACGTGTTCAACGATTCGCATCCGTCCTACTGGCACAAGAATATAGGCGGATATTCTCCGGCGAAGCTCCAGCGCTATCAGGAATTCATCAGCGATACCCTGAGCGGGGAAATCTCCAGGCTGTATTCCGCCCTGTCGGGCAAGAATACCATAGAGGAAATGGAGGCTGCGCTGCCATATCTGCCCGGGCTCGCCGAGATGAACTGCCGCTACATCATTGTGAGCGCGCAGCATCCGCCGCTCCGATACGGATATGCCAAGGGCAACGCGTGGTTCGCGGGCGGAGACCCTTCAGACTCCGCAGTCTTGACGCATTATGCTCCCAACGAACTGAGATACAGCTATTCTTCCGCCAAGGGCGGGAAGCTGGTCTTCAGCGAGGTCTATTATCCTGTCGGTTGGAGTCTCACTCTTGATGGCGGTACAGAAACTCTCGACATCAAGCCCGAGGGCAAGGTGCTGCGCGCTGCGGAAGTGCCTGCGGGTGAACACAGCCTCACGATGCGCTTCGACCCTCCGTCCTACAGAATAGGGGAGAGGGTCTCACGCGCAAGCTCCATACTGATAATTGTCGTAGTGCTGCTCTCCGCCGCTATTGCCGTGCAGCAGAAAGTCTCTGAGTCAAGGCGATAAAATCCTCCACCGAGAGCCGCTCGGCCCTCAGGTCAAACATCTCCCCCGACGAGTCGAAGCCCTCCGGCAGAATAGGCCTCAAGGCGTTGCGCAGGGTCTTGCGGCGCTGGTTGAACGCGGTCTTGACCAGCTGTCTGAAGAGGCGCTCATCGCAGCCGAGTTCTGTCCTTGAGTTGCGGGTCAGGCGTATCACGGCAGACTGGACTTTGGGCGGCGGGCAGAATGCCCCGGAACCGACCGTGAAGAGATATTCGATGTCGTACCAGGCCTGCAGCAGCACTGAGAGTATGCCGTAGGTCTTGGACCCCGGCTTCTCGGCAATGCGCTCCGCAACCTCTTTCTGGACCATACAGACGACTTCCGGCACGCTGTCCTTGTCGTCGAGTATCTTGAAGAATATCTGCGAAGAGATGTTGTAAGGGAAATTGCCTATCACCCGGTATCCGCCGCTGAAGAGTTGGCGGATGTCAAGTTTAAGATAGTCGGCCATATAGAGCCTCCCCTGAAGCTCAGGGAAGTGTCCGAGCAGGTAATCCACCGATTCGGAGTCTATCTCCACCAGTTTCAGGTCGATGTCCTCCCGCTTGAGAAGATATCGGGTGAGCACCCCCATCCCGGGGCCTATTTCCAATACCTCGCGGACCCCGCCGCCGCTGAGAGCGTCAACGATGCTGCGGGCGATGCTCTGGTCTGTCAGGAAGTGCTGCCCGAGGGCTTTCTTGGCGCGAACCTCCATAGCCTATCCGAGCTTCTCGGCGAGACGCGCCGCAAGTTCCACGAACGCCACCCCGTCCGGACGGGAGCTGAGCGCCGCAGGCTCGCCGCAGTCGCCGCTCTCGCGTATGCCCTGCACGAGCGGGATGCGTCCGAGCAGGTCTATGCCGAGCTCTTCAGCCATCCTGGCCCCTCCGTCCTTGCCGAAGATGAAATATTTCTCGTCCGGATGCTCCTCGGGAGAGAACCAGGCCATATTCTCCACGAGGCCGTAGATCGGGCGGCTGATGCTCTGGTTGCGGAACATATTGACTCCCTTCTCCACGTCGGCGAGAGCCACGTTCTGAGGAGTGGTTACTATCACCGCGCCTTCCATCGGAATCTCCTGCACGAGGCTGATGTGTATGTCCCCGGTTCCCGGCGGCATATCTATGAGCAGAAAGTCGAGCGTCCCCCACTTGACCTGCAATATCATCTGTTTGAGGGCGTTGCAGGCCATAGGGCCTCTCCAGATGAGAGCCTGGCCCTTCTGGGCGAAGTAGCCTATGGACATCCACTTCACCCCGTATTTCTCTATAGGGATGATTACTTCCTTGCCTTCCGTCTCCTCCGCTTCGGGGGTCTGCCCCTCGGTGGCGGTCATCACCGGCACTGACGGACCGTAGACGTCGGCATCGGCGAGCCCGACCTTGTAGCCGAGCCTTGCGAGGGCGCAGGCGAGGTTGACCGCGACCGTGGATTTGCCGACCCCTCCCTTGCCGGAGGCGACGCCTATGATGTGGCGCACGTTTGTCAGCTGCTCCATCCCGAGTTCGCGGATGTCGTTCTTCGCGGCTTTGGGCTTCACTTCGTCCACGACCACCGTCTTGACTTCTGACTTCATCTCAGCGGGCAGGTGGCGGATAAGGGCTGCGCGTGCACTGCCGATGAGATATTCGGCCAGCGGGTCGCGTCGCTTCGGGAATGCAAGCGTCACGCTCACTCCGCTTTCGGAGATTTCGACCTCGCTGACCATCCCTATCTCCACTATGTCCGCGTCCTTCCTGCCGGGATGGCGGACCTCGCGCAGAGCATCGAGTATTTCTTCTTTGCTGATCATCATTTCACGATATTCATCTCGTCGAGAAGCCATCCGGCCCCTCCGAACTTGTCCATCATAAACAGCACATACCTGATATCCACGCAGATGCATCTCTGGAGCTCAGGCTCAAAGATGACATCTCCGCTCATCGCCTCCCAGTTGCCGTCGAACGCCAGTCCGACCAGATTGCCGTCGGCATCCATCACCGGACTGCCGGAATTGCCTCCCGTGATGTCGAGGTTGGTGAGGAAACAGGTCACCAGTTCCCCCTTGGAGTTGGCATACTGGCCGTAGTTCCCGGCGTTGTAGAGTTCCTTGAGCTTTGCCGGCACCCGGAACTCGTAGTTGCCCGGGTCTTCCTTTTCCATCACGCCCTTGAGGGTCGTGTAGTATTTGTAGATGACTCCGTCCTTAGGCTCGTAGCCCTTGACCGTGCCGTAGGTCAGACGGCAGGTGAAGTTGGCGTCAGGGTAGCTCGGCGAGTCTTTCTGCCACTCCAGCAGGGCTGCGGCGTAGGCCTTGGCCGGGGCTTCCAGCTTCTCTGCGGAGTTCATTACGGCCCCGCTTATCGGAGCGGCCAATGCGGAATACGAGCTTCTGAAGACTACGGCGGGGTCGTTTTCCAGATTGACCCCGGCGGCTCTGGCGGCCTCAAGCCTCTCGGCCGAGGTGAATGCGCTTTCGTCGAACATCTTGTCCACCATTTCTTCGCTGACTTCCAGCCTGCCCTCCGGGGCGGCGTTCTCGAGATAGTGGCGGACCATAGCGTGCGCCACCTTCCTGTCCACCTCGGCGTTGTAGTCCTTGTATACGCTCGCGTCCTTGGCTTTCACAAGACTCGGCAGCTCTATGCGTCCGATCGTCTCGGAGAGCAGGGTGTAGGCGCGGTAGTCGGCGGCCCGGCTTTCGGTCACGGCCCTTATCTCGCCCATCGGGTCGCCGTATTTCTTCTCGCGCTTCTTCTTCTCCCCGATCCACTCTCCAAGCTCCGCTTCCTTCTCCTTCTGCCTGCCGATCACGTCGAGTTTGCCGAAAGCTTCTTTCATCCCTATCCACTTCTTCCATCCGTTGGAGGAGGAGGCGTACTTGCTGGCGTATTGCAGACCTACCTTGTCATCGGCGCGCATCTCTTTCCAGAGCACGTCCTGGCGCACTCCCCTGGCCGCGATGCGTATGTCGTTGATGGCCAGCATCTCCTCCAGCTGGGAGGAGGTCTGGTAGCGCTGCGTGCGTCCGGGATAGCCCATAATCATCGCGAAGTCCCCTTCCTGCACGCCCTTGAGCGACACGTTGAGGAACTGCTCCGGACGCATCGGGACATTGCTCTCCGAGTAGTCGGCGGGCTCGTTGTCCGCATCGGCATAGACCCTGAACATAGAGAAGTCGCAGGTGTGGCGCGGCCACATCCAGTTGTCGGTGTCGCCGCCGAACTTGCCGCTCGATGCCGGAGGAGCGCCCACGAATCGGATGTCGCGGTATATCTTGGAGACGACAAGATATTGCACATTGTCGTTGAAGAAGCTCACGATTCTGGCCTCGCAATTTGGATTTTCCTTCAGAGCCTTGGCAATCAGCGCCTCGCGGGACTTCTCGTCACCGGCCTTGCCGCTGACGTCCGTCATCTTCCGGAGGAACTTCACCGTCAGTCCCGGCACCGGAATCTCCCCGCTGCGGTCAGAGGCCCAGTAGCCGTCCTCGAGATAGTTGTGCTCCTCTGAAGAAAGGGCCTGTATGGAGGAATACCCGCAGTGGTGGTTGGTCACGAGCAGACCGTTCCCGGAGATGAGTTCCCCGGTGCATCCTCCGCCGAACTGCACGACGGCATCCTTGATGGAGGAGTGGTTGATGCTGTAGATCTGGTCCGGAGTGAGCCTGGAGCCCAGATTGCGCATCGCGTCCGCGTTGATTTTCTCCAGCAGCGGCAGCATCCACATCCCCTCGTCGGCCCGTGCCGACTGCAGCAGCACCGCCACGGCGGCAAGCGTCAATAAAAACTTCTTCATATTCATATATCAAATAAACTCGGTTCCAATGCCTTGGGGTGGAAGGAACGGCGGTGTTCCGGGCTCAGTCCGCAGCGGCGTATCGCCTCGATGTGCTCCGGGGTGGGGTATCCCATATTCCGCGCCCATCCGTACTCCGGGTAGAGCCTGTCCAGTTCCCTCATCTTCTCGTCCCGGTGGGTCTTCGCCAGCACCGAAGCGGCGGCGATGGAAGCGTAGGTCGCATCTCCGTGCACGACGGTGGCATAGGCGTATCCTTCCATCGGGCGGAAACGGTTGCCGTCCACCAGCAGGAAGTCCGGCTTCACGCTAAGCCTCCGCACCGCCCTCCGCATCCCTTCTACTGAAGCCCAAAGGATGTTGAGAGAGTCGATTTCCTCCGCGCTCACTTCCTCCACGGCCCAGGCGACCGCCTCCCTCTCGATCACTTCGCGAAGCTCCTCCCGGGCTCTCAAGCTCATCTGCTTGGAGTCGTTGAGCAGGGGATGGCGGAAGTCCGCCGGGAGTATCACTGCGGCGGCGAAGACCGGTCCGGCAAGCGGCCCGCGTCCCGCCTCGTCGCATCCCGCCTCGATGAGTCCGGGGTGCATATTGCCCAGCAGATGAATGTTTCGCGGCATAGAGTGCAAATGTAGTCATTCTTCGTCAGCAATGTAAAAAATCTTTACAGCCATTGTAAGGTTATTTTACACCCTCCCGCTCTGAGTTGTCTTACAAGGGGTTGATTTATAGTATATTATTCTTTTTGGCACGGTCAATGCTACATCTCGGGGCGTAAAAGTGATGAATATGACAAAACTCTGCATATCAAGCCTTCTGCTCGCGCTCGCCGCGCTTTCCGCAGCGGCGCAGGGCGGCTCCGCGATGAGCCTCAAGGACTGTATGGCCTATGCCGTGTCCAACTCGACCAAGGTCCGCATCCAGCAGGCCGCGACCGGCGACGCGCAGATTGCAAGGCGCGACGCCATTCTGGCGGTCTTCACCCCGACGGTCAGCGCAACCACCTACGCCTACTATAACTTCGGACGCGCCATCGACCCGGAGACCAACACCTACATCAACACGACATCCTTCCACAACAGCTACGGCCTCACCGCAGGATATACCGTCTTCGACGGATTCGAAGCCGTCAACAACCTCAAAATCAGCAAGACTTCCCTCGCGATGGGCTACTCCCAGGAGGAGCAGGTGGAGGCGGACATCTGCCTCGCCACGATGGAGGCCTACTACAATGCAGTCTACTATAGCAAGATGGTCGACATTTATACTAGCCAGGTCCAGACAGCCGAGAGCTCTCTCCAGCTTGTCCGCAAGCAGGAGGCTCTCGGGGTCAAGGGCTACGCCGATGTGGTGCAGACCGAGGCGGACCTCGCCGACAGGCAATACAGCCTCATCAACGCCCGCAATATGCTCTCCGACGCGATGATCAGTCTGCAGGACGTGATGTTCTGGCCTCTGGACTCGACCCTTGTAATCGACACGGAATTCGCAGATACGGACGCTCTGGCTTGGGACAGCGACTCCGACACGGAGCAGATTGTGGACTACGCCCGAAGCAACCAGCCGTCGGCCAAGATTGCGTTCGGCACTATGGACAACGCCCGTCTGGAGCTCAAGACCGCCAGATGGCAGCTGCTCCCGACCCTGAGCTTCTATGCCGGCTGGTCCACCACCTACTACGAATATCCCGGCATCCGCGAGACTGACCCGTTCCGCACGCAGTTCGGCAACAACGGCGGCGAGTATGTGGAACTGGCCTTGAGCATCCCGATATTCAACCGCCTCAAGGGATGGAGCAACATCTCCCGCAAGAAGCACGCCTACGAGAAGGCTTCCGCCGAATATGACCAGAAGATGCGCGACATCGAGGCCGAGGTGCGCAGGGCCGTGCAGGACAGGGACGGGGCTGCCGCTTCCTACCTGCAGGCGCAGCGCAAGTCAGAGGTGCAGGAGGAGGCCTGGCATCTCAACACCCGCAAGTACGAGCAGGGCCTGATCTCGGGCATCGAATATCAGACCGCGACCGACAACTACCTCGCATCCCGCGCCGACAGGCTCAACTCGATGTTCAAGTACCTGATAAAGAAGAGCGTAGTCGAATACTACGGAGGGACGGATTATATTGACCAGAAATAAAGCATACGATTATGGATAAGATTATCGAGAAGAAGACCGGCTGGAGAGTCGCGTTCACCAGGAAAGCCCTGCCGTATTGGCTCGGGGCGGTGGTGCTCGCATTCGTGCTCTACCTCGCGTTCAGGGACAACTCCCGCACTTACCGCGTGGACAAGGACACCGTCAGCATCAGCACGGTCGAGCGCGGAGAATTCAACGACTACATCCGTGTCAGCGGGCAGGTGCAGCCTATGACCACCATCCAGCTCAGCCCGCAGGAAGGCGGCGTGGTGCAGACGATACTCGTCGAAGAGGGTTCGATGGTGCGGGCCGGTGAACCTCTGCTCATCCTGAGCAACGACAACCTCGACCTTGAGATTCTCAACTCCGAGGCGGAACTTGCCGAAAAGGAGAACATCCTGCGCAACACTATGATACAGATGGAGCAGCAGAAACTCTCAGTTAAGCAGGACGAGATGAGCTACGAGATGGACGTGAGGCGCAACCGCCGCAACTACGAGCAGCAGGCGGCCCTCTACGAAGACAAGCTCATCGCAAGGGAAGACTATCTCAAGGCCAAGGAGGACTACGAACTCTCGCAGCAGAAATACAATCTCGTCAAGGAGAGGGCGGTTCAGGACAGCCTCTACAGGGGAGTGGAAATCCAGCAGATGCAGGAGAGCCTCGCCAATATGCGACAGAATATGAGTATGATACGCTCCCGCAAGTCCAACCTCACCATCAAGGCCCCGATCGACGGCGAGCTCGGTCTGCTGGACGTGGTGCTCGGGCAGAGCGTCTCCTCCGGAATGAAGATAGGTCAGATCAACTCCGTCGGCGACTACAAGGTCGAGGCAAAGATTGACGAGCACTACATCGACCGCGTGATACCGGGACTGAGCGCAAGCTTCGAGCGTCAGGGCAGCAGCTTTGCGGTAGTACTCCGCAAGGTCTATCCGGAAGTGCGCGACGGCAAGTTTCAGGCCGACTTCAAGTTCGAACAGGCGCAGCCGGACAATATCAGGACCGGACAGACCTATTACCTCAACCTCCAGCTCGGGCAGCCGGAAGAGGGAATAATCATCCCGCGCGGCACATTCTACCAGAAGACCGGAGGCAAGTGGATATATGTGCTGAACGCCGACGGCTCCAAGGCCGTAAAACGGGAAATCCGCATAGGCCGCCAGAACCCGAGATACTACGAAGTGCTTGAGGGGCTTGAGCCGGGAGAGAAGGTAATCACCTCATCCTACGACAACTACGGCGACAGCGATGTGCTTGTGTTCTAGAAGCTGAAAGAATACAGAAGTTCAAATACCCGAGGGGAATAGCTGACGGAATTGTCGCTGTTCCCCTTTTCGCTTACCGTGATGTTGCCGAGGTACAGAAACCTCAGGGTGATGCTGCTCCTGTCCGTGAACTTGATTCCCGTGCCGGCGGACAGGCAGGGACTCCACGCGCAGCCGTACCGGGTCGTATGTTCCTCCCCGTCGCTGCCGGTATAGACGGCGCGGCTCAGAGTGGAACAGTTTGCCCCGAACCGGGCCTCGACGAAGGCGTGGTGGTCTGGATTGAGGAAGCCCTCGCCCTCGAAGTCAATCTTCCAGGCCGCGCCCAGCATCGTGGCGAAATTGAGGTAGGCGGGATAGACCGAGTAGTTGTATCCCATATCGTTCTTCGCCATCTTCCCGAGTCCGTGTCTGATGAAATTCACTCCCGCAATCACGTCCAGATGCTCCGTGAGCGGGTAGTTATACTGTGCTCCGAGATCGAATCCGATGCGGAGCCGCGAATAATAATTGTCCCGTCCGTTGTCCGTATATGCGCTGAGCGGGAACGAGGCTCCGGCGGAGAGAGCAAACTGGGCATCGGCCTGCGCCGCGCTCAGAAACGCGGCCAGACCGACGCACAGAAACTGCAGTTTGCTTGACATAGCGAGAATTATTCCTCCGCACCTTCGGCGGCAGCGTACTCCGCGAGGAGCTTGGTCTGCACGTCTCCCGGTACAGGCTGGTAATCCGCGAACTCCATAGTGAAGGTGGCGGAGCCCGAGGTCAGGGAGCTGAGGGTGGTGGAATAACGGTAGAGTTCGGCGAGAGGCACGCGGGCCTTGAGGATGGAGAATCCCTTGTCCGCTCCCATATCGCCGAGGATGCCTCGGCGGTTCTGGAGGTCGGACATACAGGCCCCCTGATACTCCGACGGAGTCATCACCTCGACATTATAGATAGGCTCCATAATCTTCGGGCCGGCATTGCGGAACGCCTCCTTGAACGCGTTGCGCGCGGCGAGCACGAAAGAGATTTCGTTGGAGTCAACCGGATGCATCTTGCCGTCGTACACGTAGACGCGGATGTCGCGGGCGTAGGAACCGGTCAGCGGCCCTTCGGTCATCTTGTCGTTGATGCCCTTGAGGATGGCCGGCATAAAGCGGGCGTCTATGGCCCCGCCCACGACGCAGTTGAAGAACTCCAGCTTTCCGCCCCATTCAAGGTCGAACGATTCCTGCGCCTTGATGTTCATCACCTGATCCTTGCCGTTGATTTTGAACACCTTCGGCGGCTCTGTCCCCTCCTCGTAAGGGCAGATGAGCAGCGCGACTTCACCGAACTGTCCGGCCCCGCCGGACTGCTTCTTGTGCCGATAGGTGGCAAAGGCCGTCTTGGTGATGGTCTCGCGGTACGGAATCTTCGGCGCGAAGAGCTCGACTTCGAGCTTGTACTCGTTGTTGAGCCTCCACTTGACGATGTTGATGTGCTGCTCTCCGTTGCCGCTGAGGATGGTCTGCCGGAGTTCCTTGGAATACTCCACGATGACGGTCGAATCCTGGGATGCAATCTTCTTGAGGGCGTCGCCGAGTTTCTGCTCGTCCTGCTGAACCTTGGCCTTGATGGCGCAGCGGTATTTAGGGGCAGGGTAGACTATCTTCTCGCAGCTGATGCCGGAGCCCGGAAGCGCGAGGGTGATGTTGGATTTGCCGTTCTTGAGCTTCACGGTACATCCGAGGTCTCCGGCGTGCAGTGAGGTGACAGCCTCCTTTTTGAATCCCGCCACGGCGTAGAGGGCCGAGATGCGGTCTTTGTTGCCCGACGCGGAGTCTTCCAGATCCATACCCGAAGTGACTGTGCCGCTCATAACCTTAAAGAACGAAACTTCTCCCAGATGCGGCTCGACATCGTTCTTGTAGATGAAGATGGAAGCCGGGCCGTCTTCCTTGCAGGATGGGGCGGGCACCACGTTCTTGGTGAACTCGAGGAGTCTCTTGACTCCGATGTCCTTCTTGGCGCTGACGCAGAACACAGGGTATGCCTCACCGGCCACGATGCCGATGTTGAGGCCCTTGCGGATTTCGTCCTCAGTGAGCTCGCCCGCATCGAAGAACTTCTCCATCAGGGTGTCGTCGTACTCGGCCGCCTTTTCGATGAGCTCCTGACGCAACATCTCGGCCTGATCCTTGAACTCCGCCGGGATTTCCAGATCCTCGCGGGTGCCGTTGGCGTCCTTGAAGTGGTAGTATTTCATCATCAGCACGTCGATGAAGCCGTCGAACGAAGGCCCGGCGTTGACCGGGAACTGTATATATACGGCTTTCGGGCCTACGGCCTCCTTGATGGAGTTCTGGATATTGTCCCAGTCGGCCTTTTCGGAGTCGAGCTGGTTGACGGCGATGACGAGAGGGAGCTTCTTCTCGCCGGCGAGGCGGAGGAAGTTCTCCGTGCCGACCTCGACTCCCTGCTGGGCGTTGATTACCAGCACGCCGCTCTCGCAGACCTTGATTGCGGAATAGGCTCCGCCGATGAAGTCATCGGACCCCGGAGCGTCTATGAAGTTGATCTTGGCCCCGAGAAACTCCGCATAGAGAGGAGTGGCATAGATGGACCGCTGGTTGATCTTCTCCAGTTCATTGTTGTCGGATACGGTGTTCTTGTCCTCCACCGAGCCGCGTCTGTCGATTACCTTGCCCTCATAGAGCATAGCTTCAGCCAACGTGGTCTTGCCGGACTTCGAAGCTCCGAGAAGGACCACGTTGCGGATTTCTTTGGTCGTGTATTCTTTCATCGTTTTAAATGTTTATAATTATGATCAATGATTCTTTGGCGCAAAGCTCACAAATCTAATAATTTTTGTCGCCAATACCAATAGTGCCCCGCAAATTGCGGCGGTATTCCGCAAGAATTTCCTCTCCGTCCATACCGAGCTCTTCGAGCAGGATTTCGTCCAGCGTCCGCGGCGGGATGCCGAGCCTGCCGAGACAGATGTCGCAGAAGTCCTGCCGCGTCCCGGGCCCGTATTCTTCCAACGTGCGGCTGAATTCCTCAAAAATCTTTTCTTTGCGTTTCATAACAGCGTCACTTTCGCCAAAAATGGACTCTTGTCCTTAAATATGCAACAGCTCCGGCCGGTAAAAACAGCGGACGGAAAAGAAAATATATGTTTTTTATGTCTTTTGTAGATTTCTTATGAACAATGTCCATAAAATCGGGCACGGGCGGGACTGTCATCCCCGCTAATTTTGACCAGATAAAAAATGGCCCCGATGCTCAGAGACGACAAAGCGCACACCAGTATCAGAAAATTCCGGGAGAAAGCAGGATTGTCACAGACAATGATGGCGGAGGAACTCGGTATCGGACGCACCACATACATCAACTTCGAAACCGGCAAGGTCAGGCTCTTCTGCAAGACTCTCACCAGCTTCGCCGAATATTTCGGAGTGTCCGAAGAGGAGGTTACAGGAGCCGGACGCTCCGACGGGGAGCTACGCGAGAGGGAGAGCTTCGAAGACCGGAAAAAAGCCATCATCGACGACTACGAGAACAGGCTCTCCGCGATGAACGAGAAACTCTCCTCTCTGCATCGGCTCATAGAGGCGCAGGAGATGACCATCAAGACTCTCAGCTAGACCAACAGCTACCTTATGGGCAGGCTTAAGGACGAGTAAGCCTCCCTACTGTTCTCCGACAAAGGCCAGGACGGCCACGGAAATCCTCGTACAGTCCGCTCCGAATGCCCCGCGCAGGGCCTTATGGCAGGCGGCGAGGGTGGAACCGGAAGTGAAGACATCATCTATCAGCAGAATATGTCGGGGCGCGGAAGAGCCGTTCCGGCCCGGGATGCTTCTCGGGCGGACCGCGAAGGCTCCGGAGACATTGCGCCGTTTCTCCTCTCCGGAGAGGCGGGTCTGGGTCGCGGTGCGCCTTACCCGGCGCAGCAGTCCCGTCCTGCATTCCGCTCCCAACACTGAAGCGACCTCGACTGCGATGACCTCCGCCTGATTATAGCCCCGCTTCCATCGGCGCGTCGGGTGCAGGGGGGCCGGCACGACCGTGTCCACGTCGGCGAAGAGCGGCGATGAGGCAAGCCTGCGGCCCAGCATCCGCGCGAAATACCTGCCTGCGGCGAAGTTCCTGCGGTACTTCAGCGCCTGCGAAATCTTGGCGTAGCCGTTGTCGGAGGAGTAATAATAAAGAGCCGCAGCATATGCATACGGCTCATAGTCGTCTCCCGCGATGACCGCGTTGAACCTGTCGGCCATAGGGTTATGGCCGAGCGTGCAGAAGCGGGTCTCCGGGAAGTCCGCAAGACAGCCCAGACAGATGTGCTTCTCCTGAAGCAGCAGAGTCCGTCCGCACACCGCACATACTCTCGGCAGCACGAGGTCTGCAATCGCCGAGAGAGAAGTCTTCAAGTCAAGTCCGGTCAGTCGCGGGTCCATCCCGTCAGCAGTTCATCGCGCCGCAGCAGTTGATGACCTGTCCGCTGACATAGGACGAGAGGTCGCTGGCGAGAAAGAGCGCCACCTTGGCCACTTCGTCCACAGTACCTCCGCGCCTGAGCGGGATGGTCTTGACCCACTGCTCCCTCACCTCCTCAGGCAGGGCGGCGGTCATATCCGAGATGATGAACCCCGGCGCTATGCAGTTGGCCCTGATGCCGCGCGGCCCCATCTCCTTGGCGATTGATTTGGCGAGGCCGATCAGGCCGGCCTTGGAAGCGGAGTAGTTGCACTGTCCGGCGTTGCCGCTGACCCCCACCACAGAGGACATATTGATGATGCTGCCCCCTCTCTGGCGGGCCATTATCGGAGTGACGGCGTGGATGTAGTTGAATGCGGATTTGAGGTTCACGCCGATCACCGCGTCCCACTGCGCCTCCTCCATCCTGAGCATCAGGCCGTCGCGGGTGATGCCGGCGTTGTTGACCAGGATATCGATATGTCCGAACTCGGAGCGTATCCGCTCCACTGTCGCCTGGGTGTCGGCGAAGTCCGCCGCATTGGAGGCATAGGCCCCGACCTTTACTCCCAGAGACTCTATCTCCTTGACGGTGTCTTCGTTGACCTTGATGTCGGTGAATGCTATGTCCGCGCCTTCAGCTGCGAACCTTAGGGCGATGGCCTTGCCGATGCCCCGTGACGCGCCCGTGATGAGGGCGACTTTTCCTTCGAGTAATCCCATACTAACTGTTGTTTGACATTGCTTCTTCGACTTCTTCCGGAGCGATAGGCAGGCGCTTGTCTCCGAGCCGGCGAGCGCCGTCCGGAGTCACGAGCACATCGTCTTCGAGCCGGATGCCGCCGAAGTCGAGATATTCTTCGAGTTTAGAGTAGTTCACGAACCCCTTGTCCGTCCCGTTGCGCTTCCAGTCGGCGATCAGGGCCGGGATGAAATAGATGCCCGGCTCATCGGTGACCACATTGCCCGGGACGAGCCTGCGTGCCATCCTCAGGCTGCCCAGTCCGAGCTGCGCGGAGCGCTTCTGGTCAGGGTCATAGCCCACGAGGTCTTCTCCGAGGTCTTCCATATCGTGTACGTCAAGTCCCATATTGTGCCCGAGTCCGTGAGGCATAAAGAGCCCGGCGATGCCTTCGGAGACCATATCGCTGACGCTGCCCTGCACGAGCCCGAGCGAGGCGAGGTTCTCCAGCATATGCCCGGCCACGGCGAGGTGCACGTCGCGGTAGGCGACCCCGGGGCGCACCATATTGAACGCCAGTTCGTTGCACTCATATACCGTAGTGTAGATGTCGCGCTGCTTCGGAGTATATCTGCCCCCGGTAGGGTAGGTGCGGGTGAAGTCGGACGCGTAGTGGGCGTTGCTCTCCGCTCCGGCGTCAATCACCATCAGCTTGCCCGGCTCGATGATGCAGTCGTGGCTGTGGCAGTGGAAGATCTCGCCGTGCTGGGTGAGGATGGTGGCGAAGCTCGGGCCCCAGCCCTTGGCGAGGGTCGCCCCCTCCATCTCGCCGACTATCTCCTGCTCGACCCTCCCCGGGCGTATGCCGTTGCGGGCGACGGTGTGCATCCCGTAGCCGAGATTGCAGGCATCGTCGATGAGGGCTATCTCCCTCTCCTCCTTGACGAGACGCATTGAAACCACCGCCCTGACGAGAGCCTCGGAAGCCTTCGCGCAACCCTTCTTGCCTGCGGAGAACACTTCGGAGAATCCGAGCCCCAGCAGCGAGGAGAGCTTCTGCGCGTTGTAGTAGCGTGAGGCGGGCAGGAAATGCACCTTGCGGCCCTTCAGGGCGGCGGGCAGCGCATCGTAGGGGGCGGTTTTAGCCACTCCGGCCCTGTCCGCAAGCGAGCGTACGGACGGCATCTCGCCCATCCAGATGATGTCGTCGATGCTGAAGTCGTCGGCATAGACGGTCTCCTCCCCGCTCTCCAGGTCGATGGTCGCGGCGAAGCGCGGCTCATCTATCCCGAAGAAATAGAGCCAGTTGCTGTCCTGCCTCCACTTGTAGCAGTTGTCCATATACTGTGCGGGAGACTCAATGTTGCCGAGCATCACGACGATGCCGCCCTCTCCGCGCATCTTTTCCACAAGCGCCCTGCGGCGCGCCACATATACTTCCTTTTCAAACATAATCATCCGTGCCCGCCGCCTTGGTGAAACCGGCGGGCGTCGCAGACAAAGTTAATGAATAATTCCGGAATGCGAGCGCGCTGCGGCCTACCTGAATATCAGGGAGAATACCGTGGCCTCGTCATCGCTGCGGCTGAGGCGGAGATTGCCGCCGTGCAGGCGCATTATCTGCCGGGAGAGGCTGAGTCCGATTCCGGTGCCCTCCTGCTTGGTGGTGAAGAACGGCACGAAAATCTGCGACCGGCTTTCCGGGCTGATGGGGCGTCCGTTGTTGCCCACATTGACCACCACGCAGTCGCTCCCGTCGATGTCCGCCGTGATGGAAACCCTGGTCGCCCCGGCCTGGACGGCGTTCTTCAAAAGATTGATGAGTATCTGCGAAATCTGGCCCTCGTCGGCGTAGAGCAGGATGTCGCTCTGCTTCTCCTCGAAGCTCGCCGCCGCACCGTGCTCGCGCAGAAAGCCGTCGTTGAGTTCCAGCACCTTGGCTGCAAGGTCGCGGACATAGAACGCCTTGCGGACCGGTGCGGCCACGCGGGTGAGGTTGCGGTACGACTCCACGAAGCGTATAAGGCTGCGCGAAGACGAGGAGATGGTCTCCAGTCCCGCCTTCACCTCGTCCCCCTCCACCTCCTTGAGAGCCTCGCTCAGGGACGCGATAGGGGTCACGGTGTTCATTATCTCGTGGGTCAGCACTCTGATGAGCCGCGTCCAGGACTCGCTCTCCGTCTCTTCGATGGCGGAGCTTATATCGTTGAAGGTGATTATCTTGACCTCCTTCCCGTCGATATGGTCGAGGGTAGCGGAGATGGCGATGCGCCTCTGGGTGCTCTCGCTGTAGAACGACGCCTTCCTGTCCGCTCCCTCCTCCACCTCGTCGAAGGCCTCATAGACATCCTTGTCGATGATGGTGAGCTGGCGCAGCGAGTTGATGGTCGCGAGTCCGAGCAGACTCCGGGCCATCCTGTTGGAGTACAGCACCCTGCCCGTGCCGCGCTCCACCACCACCACGCCGGTGGACACGTTGTCCAGCATTCTCGCGTAGTAGCTCTCGCTCTCGCGGATGTGCATCGTCTCCTTGTCGAAGATATATTTCAGTCGGTTGAGGGTGGCGTTGAGCTTGCGGTTGAAGAGATTGCCCTTCCCGAAGCGGAAGTTGGTCTCGTTGTCCTCCAGCGCGTCGAGCATATAGTTGACCTTGCGCTGCACCTTGTCCGTGGTGAACAGGGAGGTGAGCAGCACGGTCAGCACCAGCGCCGCGACCAGCAGCAATATGACCGACTGGAGGCTCAGCATCTGCTATATGCCGTATTTCTTGAGCTTGCTGTAGAGGGTCGGGCGGCTGATGTCCAGCGCCTTGGCCACCAGCGAGAGGTTGCCCGCAAACTTGTCCATCGCCGAGCGGATGGTGCGCTCCTCGGCCTCTTCGAGGGTCTCGATATTGTCTTGAGCCCTGATGACGGGGTGGCTTGTCAGCTGCAGCTCTTCCGGTCTCAGTTCGCTGCCCTCGGAGAGAATCACGGCCTTCTCGATGCAGTTCTGGAGCTCGCGGATATTGCCCGGCCACGGATAGTCCTTAAGGGCCTTCTGCGCCTCCGGGCTCAGGGATGAGGCTTCGCGGTGGTACTGCGCGGCGTATTTCTCGATGAAGATGCCGGCGAGATGCAGGATGTCGTCGGTCCGCTCGCGCAGAGGCGGGATGTGCAGATGCACCGTATTGATGCGGTAATAGAGGTCTTCGCGGAAACTTCCGTTCTCCACCAGCCCCTCAAGGTCCATATTGGTCGCGCAGATGAGCCTGATGTCCACCGGGATGCTTCTGGTGTCGCCGACTCTCGTGACGCTGCGGTTTTGCAGGACTCTCAGGAGTTTGGCCTGCGAAGAGAGGGGGATGTTGCCGATTTCGTCGAGGAAGAGGGTGCCGCCCGAGGCTTGCTCGAACTTGCCCGGATGGTCGGCGACCGCGTCGGTGAACGCGCCCTTGACGTGGCCGAAGAGCTCGCTCTCGAAGAGTGTGTCCGGGATGGCCCCCGCATCCACGCTGACCAGCTTCTTGCCCGCCCGCAGCGATGCGCGGTGTATCTCTCCTGCCAGCACGTCCTTGCCCGTGCCGTTCTCGCCGGTGATCAGGATTGTCGCGTCGGTCGGGGCTATCTTGCTGACTGTGCGTCTGATGGCATTCATCTCCGGACTCTCGCCCCAATAGATGCCGATGCTTCCCGTGCCGCTCTCGGCCTTGCGCGTCTTGCGCGAAGCCAGACAGGCGGAGCGCAGGGTGGAGATCAGGCGCTCGTTGTCCCAGGGCTTCGGGATGAAGTCGTACGCGCCCCGTTTCATCCCCTCCACCGCGAGCTGCACGTCGGCGTAGGCGGTGAAAAGCACTACCTTGAGCTCCGGGAAGCGCGAGCGCAGCTCCGAGAGCCAGTAGAGGCCCTCGTTGCCGGAGTTGATGTCGGCGGTGAAATTCATATCCAGCAGCACCGCCTCGGGCTTGAAGCGCTCTACCGTGGTCACGAGGGTCACGGGCGAGGGCAGCAGCTCCACCGCCCCGAAATGCATAGGCAGCAGAATCTTCAGCGCGGAGCGTATCCCCGCGTTGTCGTCCACCACCAATATTCTTCCATCCTTATTCATATCCGCAAAAATACAAAAAACAAATCAGCTGCGGCCAAGAAACCATTTCCAGGCCGGGACTACCTTGATGGTGCAGCTTTCGCCCGGTATGCACTCCTCCTGATCGGACGTGACGATTGTAAGGTTGTTGCAGCCTGTTTCTTTCGATGCGTTGAGCATCCCCTCAATTTCTCTTTTTCGGGTGCTTTCGTTCAGTTCCCAGCACACCTGCACGAGCGAAGTGACTTCGCCCCGGTCCTGCACCACGAAGTCACACTCCGTCTTGCGCCCGCTTTTGCCGTCGTTGACGTGGTAAGATATTTTCCCGTCATCCGTAAGGTTGCGGAGCAGATGAAGAAAAACAGCATTCTCAAGGAGTTTACCGTTATCCTCGCTTGTCGCTCTGATCAGGTTCTGCCGCAGGCCGGCATCGATGCAGTAGTACTTTGGAAGAGAATTGTTCTCCTTTGCGGGGGAGCCGTCATATTTCTGTACCTTGAAAAGCAGGAACACGCTGCAGGCCTTGTCTGCTATATCGTAAAGGTAGTCTTTCGACGCCTTCAGTCCCTGGGATTTTATGTCATTGTAGATGGCGTTTATGGATGCGGGCTTGGATATTCCGGACATAAGGCGCTTGAGCACATACTTGATCCGTTCGGGATTGGTCAGCCGGTAGCGTTCCATCAGGTCTTGGAATATCATCGTGTTGAAATACCCCTGCAAAATCTTGCTTTTTATGGAAATGTCGCTCTGGAGAACGACTTCGGGATATCCTCCCTCTGCGTTGAAGGCCTTGAACGCTGCGGCAATCCTTGCCCTGTCCTCTTCCAGAAACGAATCAGTCTTCACCGACCGGAAACGGCAGTATTCCCTGAACGAAAGCGGGTATTCCCTATATTCGAGCGGCCATCCGCGCAGTTCCGTGGCAATCTCGGACGAGAGCATCTCGGAGTTGCTTCCGCAGAGGAAGATATGCTTGGCGTATGATTTATAGAGACGCATTATGAAGAGTTCCCAGCCGTCAACGCGTTGTATCTCGTCGAAGAAGAAGTAGGTGTCCGCGATTTTCCGTTCCGGGAACATTTCGCGGTATGCGCTCAGAATCAGGTCCAAATCGCCTTGCCTCATACCGTCCAGACGTTCGTCGTCGAATCCGATCCAGACGACGGCCTCCTTCTCGACCCCGGAGGACAGGAGTTCGTTTATCGCAAGGTCCATCAATGTGGACTTTCCGCACCTTCGCCCACCGACGACTGCGACAATCTTGCCCGAATCCAGCGGAAGCCTGAGGTCGCGCTCGATGAACGCCGTAGGTATACTGTTTTGTTTCAGGGCAATAAGTGTCTTTAGCGTGTCTTTCATATATTCCGGCTTTGGGCAAATATACAATCTTTCCTAAAAATCAGGAAATTATTTACATTTATTTCCTGAAAATTATGAAATGGCTAATTTTCAACAGTGGCGGCGCCTGCCGTCCATCCTGCGGCCCGAACTGTGGACGGCACATTGAAATCAGTTGTTCGACAGGACTATTCTTCCGCGCTAAGCGTCTCTTTTTTCGAGTTAGCGCGTAATAATTTTTGGAATACTTGCGCGGTAACTGACTTTTTTATACCTTTAGCGCGTAAATATGACGGCATATGAAAACGGATATTATCGGGAGAGAACACGAAATCAAATTGCTGAACGAATGTTATGAGTCCGACAAAGCAGAACTTGCCGCCGTATTCGGCAGACGCAGAATCGGAAAGACATTTCTAGTAAAGAGCCTGTTTGAGGACAAGTTCGACTTCTTCGTGACCGGCAAATACGACGGCAAGATTGCGGACGAGCTCGAAGTCTGGCACCGCAAGCTCGTGGAGTATTCTCACTATCCCTATACGGTCCCGAGCAGCTGGAACGAAGCCTTTGCACAGTTGAAGCACTACATCAGCACCCTGAACAAGAAAAAGGTGCTGGTGTTTATAGATGAGATGCCGTGGTTGGATACGGCAAAATCTAAATTTGTCAGCGAATTCGAATATTTCTGGAACGACTGGGGCGCCACAAGGAAGAACCTGCTAATCATCATCTGCGGCTCGGCGACCACGTGGATGAATGACAAAATCATCTCCCAGAAGGGCGGCCTCCACAACCGTGTCACCAGAAAAATCAAGCTTTCCCAGTTCAGCCTTCACGAAACGGAACTCTTCCTGCGGAGGAAGAATATCGCGTGGAACAGGCATCAGATAGCGGAATGCTATATGATTTTAGGCGGGACGCCGTACTACCTTGAACTGTTGCGTAAAGGTATGAGCCTCGCACAGAATATTGACGGTCTCTTCTTCAGGAAGGACGCGGAATTGTCGGGAGAGTACAGCATACTGCTCAAGTCGCTCTTCGGGAACACACAAATGCATCGACGGATTATCGAACTGCTCGCAAAACAGTCACAGGGAATGACGCGCAGGGAAATATGCGGGAAGCTGAAACTTGCCGACGGGGGCGGGGTGACTGAAGCCCTCGAGAATCTGGAGAATTGCGATTTTATCCGCGCCTATGCTTCTTTCGGGAAGAAAGAAAGAGATTCGTTGTTCCAGTTGACGGATATGTTCATTCTGTTCTACCTGAAATTCGTCAGGAATTCCGGCGGAAAAGATGAGGCCTTCTGGACACATTCGACCGATGAGCCGTCCAGACGGGCCTGGACAGGATATGCCTTTGAGCAATTGTGTCTCAATCATATACCTCAAATCAAGGAGAGTCTTGGCATCAGCGGAGTTCTGAGCAATGTGTGCTCCTGGTATCAGAAAGCCGACAAGGACAAAGGTGTAAAGGGCGGGCAGATTGATATGCTGATAGAGCGACGGGATCAGGTGGTCAATGTCTGCGAAGTGAAATTCTCCCTCAACCCTTACGTGATAAGCGGCAAGTATTTCAGGGAAATGATTGAGAGGATGGAAAGTTTCCGCCTTGCAACCAATACCAAGAGTGCGCTGCATCTCACGATGATTTCAGCATCCGGCATAGCAGCCAACGAATACTCCGAATCGGTGCAGAACGTAATAACTCTTGACGAACTCTTCCGTCCATCGTAGTAGATGATGCCTTCCCTGCCTGTTAGGGGAAGTGGTGATGGTGCGATTAAAATAGGCCGGGCGGGAGCGCGTCCCGTCCGGCCTTGGTGCAACAGTTATGGAGAAAACTATTCTGTGGCAAACTTGCTGTGGTCGATGCTCACGCCCTGGCACTTGCTGTCGTCATTGGTGAATGTCTTGCCTGTCGCGGTGTAGCTGGCAGTGGTCTCGCCACCGGGATAGCTGCCGAGCTTCAGGAGGGTGAACTTGATGTCGGTCGCGGTGGAGATTGTGCCCAGACCAGCATAGTAGAACGCTATGCCGTCCGTCTCCTCGACTCCGAGCTGCAGGCCCTTGTTGTTTGACGAGCCGTTGCCGATTGTCGGATAGCCACTCGCGTTGACCACGACGGCCCCCGTGCTGTTCGCGTATTCCGTCGTCGGTGTCCCCGTGCTCGCGCCTGCGGTCTCGTAGGAGACCTGGAGGGCGTAGCCGTCGGCGTTGTCCTTAATCGAGGTGTCGGAGGTCTTCACCAGCACCTTGAACGTGGTGTAGAACTTCCATCCGGTGAGGGTCGCGGTCAGGGTGTTGGAGGACTCGTCGTAGGTGTAGCCGACGCCCTCGATGTATGCCACGAGAGTGGAGGCGTAAGTGTCATTGGAATAGGCGATCACCTGCTTACTTGTAGGATGGTACCACTCTGAAAGTCTGTACCAGCTCGTCGTGTATTTAGAGAGGTCGTTGTAGCCCTCGTATACCACCGTCATCTTGCCGCCGGAGGCCTTGAGGCTGCGGGCGGTGCCGTCGGATTTGTCGCTCATCTTGAGCTCGCCGGCGGTCCACTTCGTGCCGTCGTAGCTGATGACGAGGTCCGGCTCCGGAGTGCCGGGCTTGACGCTGGGGGACGTATCCTCGGCAGGACACCAGTCGTCGAACCAGATGTTGAGCTTGTCTCCCGCCGCCCAGACGGTCTTCGCCGCCTTGGTGTCGGCGGCGCTCCCGAGAGAAGGGATGTCGAGGTTGAGCTTGAGGGTCTTCGCCTGCTCCGGGGCTTCAGGACTCTGAGGGGCCTCCGACTTGGTGCAGGACGCGGCCGCGAGGGCCGCGGCTGCGGCAATCGCCGCGATGATGATGCTGTTCTTCTTCATAATTCCTTGGTCTTTTCTGGTTTCACTCCGGAGCGTCACCACGTCTCCTCCGTGTTCCCGCCGAACGGGTTGCCGAAGTCCATTCCGCTTGTGCCCGGGGCGCTCGCGCAGACGATGCCCTCGAGGGGCATCGGGGTCGTCTCCGTTTCAGGAGACCGGTAGAATCTTTTCTCTGTCATAATCTAAAAAAACAATTAGTCGGTTGAACCTGTCTGTTTGTCCTCCGCGCCGCCGCACCCGTCACCGCACTCGTCCACATCCCCCGCTCACGTCCCCGCCGCCGTCCCCTTCAGCCCTTCCTGTCGGATGCACAACTCGCAGATTACCACAAAGATACAACAGGGGGGGGCAGATTTCCAAATTTTTCGGCAACTTTTTTCAATAATTTTTCAACAGGTTTTCAACAACGCCACGCTGTCTCCTGAGCGCCGGGGGCTGTTCTGCCGGAGACCCTAAGCACCCGCGCTTGATAGCGGGAGGGGCCCGCAAGCGAAGCG
>CAVLBF010000018.1:0-42091 GCA_963661285.1 Bacteroidaceae bacterium
CTTTATCTGGGCATCCTTCTCCTTTATCTGGGCATCCTTCTCCTTTATCTGGGCATCCTTCTCCTTTATCCTTTCGTCGAGGACGGCAATCTGCGCCTTGAGCACATCCGGAGAATCCGCGTAGTAGTGGCGGTTGTCGATCGGGCTGTTGCTGTTATTTCCATTGACAACAACGCCCGAAATGTCGCCGTCGACATTCACTGACGACTTTAGCATTTGCCCTTCGCCTGTGCGCAGCCACCCCTCATCAAGCCCGGAGAAACACTCACAGATATTGTGAATAGTTTTCACGCTTATCGGCTTAACCCCTTTAAGCATGTCGGTTACTTGAGAGCTGGATTTCCCTATTTTCTTGCCGAAATCAGCCCTCGATTTAACGCAATGACTATAAATAAGATAGTCAATAACTTGCAGTAATCTTTCGTTCATATCAATTCAAGTTTTTAAGATTTTGTGAAGATTTTTCACTTATTTCTTGCAAAAGTGAAATACTTACACTTACTTTGCCCTTGAAATGTTAGTTTATTTATTAGTTTATTTATTTATAAACTGACAAATGTAAGTAAAAAACTCTAAAAGTCAAACGGTTATGTACGCGGATTTGGATAAAAGAGGACTGATGACAATTTCGGACATCACCCCGGCGGAAGCCCGGACACTGCTGGATTCGCTCTATCGCACGATACAGGACACCGAGGAGATGCTGTTCGACGACTGGGGAGATGCGAAATTCCGTGCCGTCTACGCCGGAGAACTCAAGCGGCTCAAGAACATGGCGGCACACATCGGAATCTACTTCCCGGCTCCGGACGGGAAGAGAGCCGAGACCGTGGGCGATGTGACTTTCGGCTGATTCACAGGGCGGCTCCGGGGTGTTTTCCCGGCGGAGGGGTTGCGTTTACCATATATGTCCCCTTGCCTCTCCGTGCCGCCCTTTTTTCATAGACATCTTAAAAACACAATAACATCTTAAAAACAAATGCATTATGAAAACTGAAGACATCTTGAAGATTTTGGAAGAGTGGGCGGACGAATGTGAGGGCGCTTTCGCCGTAGCCTTCGGGCAGATGGGCAAGGACGAACATGTTAGCGGCAACATGCGCGCATACGGAGACGAGAAGCTCCAGCTCGCCTGCCTCGATGTCCTGAGCAAGGGCACGATGGGACGCTACAAGCGGATGCTGCTGGACAAGTATCCGTCGGAGAAGGGAAGCCGCTACAATGTCGGTGTGAGACCGTAATCAATATCATAGTTATGTGGTTGCTTCCGGCCGCAGTGATGCGTCCGCAGCGCAAGATTCCTATGAAGCAGCGTAGGATGACACCCCGGAAAGACGGGGATTTTTGACAACATTATTTCAACAGATATGAAAGTTTCAGAATTTCTTCAGAAGGCGACACGCTCCGCAGGAAAGAGCGGACGGGCGCGGATGGCGGCTCTTCAGGTCGGGGAGTCGGTTGTGCTGCGCGGAATGAAACTCACCACCGTCAGAGTGACGGCCACGACTCTCGGACGCGACCTCGGCCGCGTTTATTCCGTGTCCGCACCGAAGGGCAAGGACATCACGGTTTCACGGATAAAGTAGGCGGCCATGGGACTCAAGTTCACGACGGAGGGGGCGCTGAAGCTCACGTCGATGATTGTCGCGGTCACGGGGATGGCGGCTCTGCTCGCCCTCATCTTCGAGAAGTTCGTGCTGAGCGCCGTCATGGTGCTCGTGATGATGCTCGGATGTCTGGCGGCGATTATCATCATCAGGGACGAATACGATAAAACATTATAGGATATGGATAATTTTTCAATCAGACTCGATTTGATGAGGTTTCGGGGCGCAAGGCTCGTGACCGCGCAGGGGCACAAGGGCGTGTTCATCCCGGTCGAGGGGAATCCCGCGATTTATGTTGGGAGCAAGTGTGTATATCTCAATCTTTCGGCGCTGCGGCTCGCGCAGGAGGGGCGCTACGGCGACACCCACTTTGTGAAGGGTAACATCAGCAAGGATGTTTTCGACGCGATGACGGAGGAACAGCGCCGCTCACAGCCGATTCTCGGCAACATGCGCCCGCTCCGCTCCCCGGAGATGGCCGCCCAGCCGGTAAGTTTTGACGACGACCTCCCGGAATGAATGAGTAAAGCCGCCCGCGAATACACGCCAAGGCGCGGGAAACCTATTTTTTGAGACTGATGTAATGCTCGACGGCTTCGTTGATGAAGCGGTTCTTGTTGCCCTCGTAGGCGGAGAGAAAGGCATCGACGGCCGGAGTCGAACGGAATGCATAAGTTTTCCCGTGCTCGACGGGTTTGCGGCCTGCGCCCTGCCTTGAACCGCCCCAATTTTTTGAATCGGATGAAGATGAATTTTTTGTTTCCATATACTTTTGTATTTTTGCGAAGCCTACCAAAGGGGAGGCTGATTTCTCAGCCTCCGTTGGAATTAGATTGCGATTTCAATCGTGAATCTGAATTTCCAAATCTTGAATGTAAATCTTGCGGACATACTCTTAAGACTTTGGTAGGTTTTTTCTTACTCCCTTTCAAGCGTTTCAGATTCCTCTTTCGCAGCCGGCATTCTTCCGAACTGCATTACAAAGGTAGTGTTTTATCTTGATATATCAAAATATATTTCAAGATATTTTGCATATTTTTCGACATTTTTTTCCTGATTTTCAGCAATATAAAAGGGACATGATTTACGGATATTTACGGGTATCGTCGGACACGCAGGATGTTAACTCACAGAGGCAAGGAGTGGACGGCTTTGCAAAGGCAAAAGGATGGACGATTGAGAAATACATCTCAGACGAGGGCATCAGCGGCGGTGTCAATCCGGACAAAAGGAAACTCGGGCCGATGCTGAAGAAACTCCAGAAGGGCGACATCGTCATTTGCAGCGAGATTTCCCGGCTCGGACGTGACCTCTATATGGTTATGGATGTGCTGCATTTCTGCATGGAGAGAGAAGTCGTAATCTACACTGTGAAAGACCGTTTTGTGTTAGGAGACGACATTCAGAGCAAGGTTCTGGCTTTCGCATTCGGGCTTTCGGCGGAGATTGAGCGCCAGATGATCAGGCAAAGGACATTGGAGGGGCTGAGACTCAGGAAAAAGATGGGCGTATTGTTGGGAAGACCGCCGAGGAAGAAAAGGAGTCATGAATATGCGCCGCTGGCAAAATATAAGGAACTGATAATCGACCACTACGAAGACGGTGTCGCGATAAATAGAATCGCCAGGTTGGTAAGGATTGACAGAAATACGATTAACCACGCACTCGTGCGTTGGGGAGTATGGACACCCAGGGGCAATAAGGCAGCTAAGAGCTTGGAGGAGGCCAGATCCAGAAGGGCGGCATCGGCAGCGGTGGCTCGTGAGCGGTTTCGCGCTAAAAAAGGAATCAAACAGTCCGTTCCCGACATTGATGTGAATAAGTTGCAAGAGTTCATTCTGGCAGACATGACCATCCCGGAGATAGCCGGGAAATTCCCCTCGAATTCCTACGATGAGGTGTATGCGGCCATTGACGGCAACGATGACCTCAATCTTCTGTATCGCGCCCACGCGCAAAAGAAACTGCTGAAGAAAAGATGGTGAGCAAAGAACATTACAATTTCGCGGAAAAGAACAAGGCCAGCCGAGAATTCGGCCGGTTGTTCGAATTGCCTCTCGGGGATTTCTATGACCCGCTGATTTCCTTCTGGGAGTCGAAGATATGCATCGATATCATCAAGTTTGATGAGCGGATGCATCAGGAATGGGGCGACTACGAGAGCAAGGGGGAGTCTTTATCCGACTGCATAGCGGAACATTACGGGCAAGAGGCTGTTGCGTTTTTAGATAAACTGATTTGATATGATACGCAAGGAACAGATTTTCGAGGCGACGGAGGGCGGAAAGGCGGTCATCGCCGGATACTATCCTCAGAGCGCGTCCTGCTTTTCGGGGCGCGGGCGGAATTTCAGAATCCGGGAGGATGACAAAAGCCCGTCCTGCACCGTGTTCCGCAAGGAGGGCGTGTGGTTCATCCAGGACAAAGGCGGGAGCGACACGAAGGCCTACACCGCCATCCAGCTTGTGATGCGGGAGGAGGGTCTGGACTATCCGGCCGCCATAAACTGGATTGCGAAGAAATACGCGCCGCATCTTCTCGAGGGGGACGCGGCCGCAGCGGATGTGAAACCCATGCCGGAGATGCGCAAGGTCAGGGGGCAGGAGAAAATGTCGGTGAACCTCCGCAAGGGCGGCAAGTTCACAGACCGGGAGCTTTACCTTCTGGGCTACAGGATTACTCCGGAGGTCTGCGCCGACCTTTCCCTCAAGCCGGTGGATTCCTACATCACCGCGAAGAACGCCAAGGGCGAGAGCTGGGAGATTGCGGCCACGGACAACTATCCGATTTACTACTACGATTACGGCTCCTGGGGCAAGCTCTACCAGCCGCTCGGGGACATCCGCTTCATGTATGTGGGCGAGAAGCCGGAGAACTTCTTCTTCGGGGAGAAGGATTTCATCAAGGCCTATGAAAACGCGAAGAACGGAATCTATCCGGGGATGATGGCCTCCGACTGGGTCGAGGGCGAGGAGACGGAGCAGGAGGGGGACATGACATGGAAGGAACTCATCATCTGTTCCGGTCCGTCGGACGCGCTGAATGTGCATTCCGCCGGATTTCACGTGTGCTGGCTGAACTCGGAGACCGCCGACCTGACGGAGTATGAGTTCTCCCTGCTCCAAAAGATTGCGAAGAAGATATATATCCTCTATGACATCGATGACACGGGAATCGCCAACATGTACCGGATTGCGCTGCGTTATCTCGACATCAACATCATCCGTCTTCCGGAGGAACTCAAGCGGTTCAAGGACCGCAAGGGCAAGCCCTGCAAGGACGCGAAGGACTTTTTCGTGCATTTCCGCCGTCCGGAGAACCAGAATCCCGTGTCCCTTTTCAAGGAACTTGTGAAACTCTCCGGAGGTCTGAAGTTCTGGCAGGAGAAACGCACCAAGTCCGGAGGATTCGGGGGCTACGACATCAACAATGAGCAGCTGTATTCGTTCCTCCAGGCGTCGGGATATTTCCGCATTGCCACGAATCCGGACTGCACGGATTTCGCATTCTGCCAGGTGAAGGACAATGTGGTGACTCTCATCGGAGACGACAGCATCAGCGCCCATTGTTCGGCGTATCTTCTGGAGTATCTCCGCACGCATGCGAACTACTACAACCAGACGCTCGCGAACACCATCCACCGCTCTCCGCAGATAAGCCGGAGTTCGCTTGAGAAACTGGAGGTGATTGTGCCGGATTTCAACGCGTTCGACAACCGCTCCGACACATTCTTCTTCAGCAACGGCCCGGTGAAGGTGTCGGCCACGGGCGCGAAGCAGCTGAAGCCGTCGGAATGTCCGTACAATGTCTATCGGAGCAAGATAATCGAGCACGACTTCCGTCCGGAGCAGCCGTTCTTCGACATCGAGTATTCTGAGGAATATGCGACTCTGCTGAACCGCCTTTCCGTCCTTACCCCCGACACCCCCGATTACATTTCAACGCGGAAGCAAATTGACGCTGTAGATGAGACTAAGCGATACAGGCTCAAAATCTTCCGGAACGACTGCACTTTCATGCAGTTCGTGTACAATACGGGGCGCAACTACTGGAGAAAGGAGGAACTCGGGATGCAGCTCTCTCCGGAGGAGGTGGCGGAGACGAACCTGCACTTCATCTCCAAGGTCATGGCTCTGGGCTACATCATGAGCAAGTACAAGGTCGCGGGTCAGCCCTACGCGATTTACGCGATGGAGACGGAGCAGTCGGAGGAGGGCACGCACCTCGGAGGAACGGGAAAGTCCCTGTTCATGACCAGCACGGAGCAGCTCCGCAGGCAGCTGTTCATCAACGGTCAGGAGATCAACCCGTCAAAGACGGACTTCATGCTTGCCGGAGTGCGTCCCGGCATCACGGACACGGTCTATTTCGACGACCTGAACGACGGCATCGACCTTCACCGCTTCATGCCGATGATTACCGGCAAGATGGTGGTGAACCCGAAGAACAAGGACGCGTTCATTCTGGAGTTCAAGGACAGCCCGAAGGTGGCGTTCACCTCCAACCACGCCATCAAGCGGTTCGACGCGTCACTGCGCAGGCGTACATGGTTCACCGCCTTCACCGACTACTACCATTCTGACGACCCGATGCGCGGGCTGAAGGAACGCTCGCCTTACACCGAGTTCAAGAAGAACCTCATCCAGGACTACACCCCGGATGAGATGAACGCCTTCTACAATTTCATGTTCAACTGCATCGCGGTCTGGCACAAGCTCCACATCCGCATCCAGCCGCCTATGAAGCAGATTGAGCAGCGCAACCTCCAGCGGGCGATTACTGACGAGTTCATCTGGTGGGCGGAGGACTGGCTGCCTAACGGCCACCTCGATGTGATTGTGGACATAGACGAGGCTTTTGCCGCCTACCGCTCCACTCTGAACAAGAAGATTCAGGACAGCATCAAGAAGGCGACTTTCAAGAAGAAGCTGATTATGTTCTGTTCATACAAAGGCTGGATGTACAACCCGACCGAACTGCTCCGCTCGGAGACGGAGAGGCAGCGCAACGACATCCGCCGCAAGGTGAACGGGAACAATCTCTACTGCTTCTACATCGACACGCGCCCTGACCGGGAAACGGAACTCGATCCGGTGTCAATCATAGGCACTCCGCCCGAGCCGGATGAACCGGGGGCAGGGGGAATCGGCACCTCGGCCGAGGTGTTCGCCGAAGGTTCGCAACCCCCTTTCTGACCTGCCGCCCTGTACAGGAAAAAGCAGGGGTCTGGCAGTCGAAATGGGAGCTGTGATGAGGGGTTCGCCCATGCGAATCCCTTTTTTGTGGAGAGGTTGAAATTTCGTCGGCGGTTCTAAGGTGAAAAATCTTTGACCCTTTTGACCCCGATATAGTAAAATAGTAGATAAGTAAATGAAATATAAAGAGTTACGCGGGGTCAAAATGCGGGGTCAAAATGGGTCAATTTGGTTTTGGCTTGACACCGGTTTCGGGCTGTTTTCGGGGATGGGGTTCGGGATGGAAAAATTTTTGACCCTCCTATATATCAGAGAGTTAGGGCAAAAATCGGCAAATCGGGGTCAAATGGCCCTGAAAAAAATTGACCCCGCAAAGCATATTGAGTATCAATTATTTACAAGGCTTTCGGGTCAAGGGGTCAAAGGGTCAGAAAATTTTGCAACTGCAAACCGCTGAAAATTTTTCCGATGTCAATTCACCCTCAAAATCGCGTTTCATGAAGGAAGAAATCACCACTGTTCGGGAGCATTCGGAAGCTCCGGAGAGACTTGAGTTCAACGCCGACGTTTACGGCCGGTCGATGCCGCTATGGCATTACCGGAAACTGCCGGACGGACTGCACCGTGCGGAGGTCGGAGACCTGTGGCGCGGCCGCCTCGTGCTCTACCGCGTTGAGTTCGGGTCGGATGAGGGCGACTGGTATACGGACTATGTCAGGGAGAGCACATACAGAGCGCTTTGCCGGATGATTCGCGAGGGGAAGGACGTGTGGGTGAAGTGATTTCCCCGAAAATGCCGCCATTTGCCGGGCTTTTGCCGTTGAATTTCTTGAAACATTTTTGTAACTTTGTGGGCGATAGCCAATTAGAACCGCCCCGCACATGCTGATTAAACTCAAATTCGATTCAGAGCTGAGACTTGACTACTTCGGATTCCTCTTTCCGAGGATTCCGGGCGAGGAGGCGTACAGGGTGAGCACCCGCGAACCGGTGGGCGCGCTGCTCTGCGCAAGGGTGAGGGAGTCGGCGCATCCGGTGGCCGAACCGCAGGGGAAACTCGTGGCGACCCTCGACCTTCCTCTGAATCCGGCGACGCGGAACATCGAGAACAAGTTCATCTATTACTCTCAGGCGGACACGGCGGCTCTGATGATGGCGGTGTCGGCGACTTTCGACCTCGATTTCGCGGGCTACTACCGAAAGGGCGAGGGTCTGGGCTTCGGACGCAAGGACATTGTCGAGGCGTTCATCATCTCCCGGAAGCTCGTGAGCGTGGACTATGCGGACACTCTCTACAAGCGGGTGTACCGTTCAAACCAGAGGGAGATGAAGGCGCTGACTCAACGGCTGCTCCGGCGCAGTTACTATCTTGACGAAAGCATAAACCTCAAAGGACTGAAAGATGATAAGGATTATCAAGGAGATGTTCGTCAGCCAGGCGGCGGACACCACAAGCACTCTGGCAATGCAAAGGCTGCCGATGATTCCGGCAAGCGGAACACTGGAGACAAAGGAGACGGTGGACGACAACGGACGCTGTTTGACCCACAAGATTGAGCTGCGCTGCATGGTCATCCCGACCTCGACGCTGCGGATCATACGCTACGGCTGCGTCGCCCGCGTGGTCTTCAGCGACGGCACGGTGGCCTATCTCGGCACGGCCGACCTGCCCCTGCGTTTCGAAACGGAAGACAACCTCGACGTGCTCCGCCTCTCCGCCAGCTGGAAGACCGTCCCCGCGGTGTAGAATGCGCGAGGCTACACGGGACGGCCGTATGGAGGAACTGTTCCGGCAACGGCGGCTTCTGAATATGCATCTTTGCAGCGAGGTCCGGTGCTCCGGCGCATATGGGCTTCCTATTCTTGAAGCTTATGAGGATTCTGTCCCTGAGCGGTTCATCGGGTTCAACAGAGCCTTGACATCCTCCGATTACGATTGCGGCATCCACTTTTTCATAGATGACTATCAGTTCGAGAGGGTGTGGAACACTCCGGAGAAATATGTGCCGTTGCTCAGAAGATTCCGCTGTGTCATCGCGCCTGATTTCAGCCTGTATGTCGATTTGCCTCCGGCTGTCAATTTCTGGAACATCTACAGGAACAGGCTTCTGGCGGCGTGGTGGCAAAGTCAGGGCATCCGCGTGATTCCGAGTGCCAGTTGGGGTAATGCGGATTCTTTCCGGTTCTGCTTCGACGGGCTTCCCCACGGCTCGCTCATCGCCGTCGGACATACGGCCACGGGGAGGAATCAGACAGTCAGGAATGCGACGGTTCTCGGGATGAGCGAATGTCTCAGAGTGCTGCATCCCAGTCAAGTGCTGGTCTATGGCAGAGCGTTTGACCTGAATTTCAATAATTTCGTATATTTGGAGGACAATATTCAAAGATTGAGGTATGGCAAACCGGAAATATGATGTCATTGACGGAATTTGGCAGATTTCGGATGACGACAAAATTCTATTTGAACGCATTGCGAAAGAATCGGCCTCTGAAAACGAAAAGCATTTTTTCAGAATTGTCGAATATAGGGAAAAGCATAATCAGTCGACATCAGGCGATATGCTCCTGAGCTGTTCAAAAAATCCGGACGGGATAGGGATGATGCGCTATGATTATGACATGTATATGTTTTTGATAAAGAAAGACGATGGTATCATTGAGGAACCCTGGACCGCCGACACATTGTCAGTTTTTCTCGATATCGATTTGAGTGCACATATATTTGACAGGACGGGATGCCGGACTATGTTCGATTATCTGCGTTCGATAGATTATAAGGGCATTGATTACGAAGCTGACGGCGACTGATATGGGAAGTGCAAAGTCATTTAATCCCTCCGGAGGATTTTCGGACTATGAATATCACCAGATAGGCGAAACACTCTATATCGACGGATTCAGGGGTAAGGTCATAGCAAAATGGGATGCCGATGGGAATTACGACTTCCATTCCGGTTTGCCGGGTCATTCCGGCACATCTGATTTTTATGCAAAGCCAGGCGGCAGGTCGGGAGAATTAGTTCAAGTCAAACTCTTCAGCGAGCGTTCACAGATTGTGGATTTCGATTGGGGGCACAATCATTTCGCGGGGAAGGGTGCCGGTAAATCCATTTTTCCGAAAGGTGTCGTCCATGTGCAGACATATTCAAAGAACGGGAGCAGAACAGGCGTTACCCGCTATATGAACAATACTGAGATAAAGAAATACGGACACCTGCTGAAGGTGTTGAATCCTGATGTCAAGTTCCGCCCATAACGGGTTGATGACAAAGTTTCTCCGCGCGGAATGTTAGTTTATTTATTAACTTTGCGCATATTTAAGGAGACAGGTCTATGTGGGAGATAATAAAAACGATATTGGCATCGCCGGCAGGTTCTTTCGCGTTCGTGTTCAGCATTCTCGCGCTCTGTTTCTGGGGAGTCCATAAGCTTACGAAATATGCCACCAAGTGGGAATGCCGGCTTGAGAAAGTGAATGAGCTGGAGAACACCATAAAGGAGACCAATTCGGCGATATTGCAGATTAACGCCAGACTCTCGGTGATGGAGTCACAGCGCGGGTCACTGACCCAGAGCCACAGTCCGGTGGGATTGTCCAAATTGGGAGAGGAGGTCGCGGAAAAGATAAAGGCGCGTGACATCGTTTCAAGGAATTGGGACAGAATCCAGAATCTGATAGAACGGCAGCAGCTGACCAATCCTTACGACATCCAGCAGTTCTGCATCGAGAAGGCGACAGTCGCTCAGGATGAACTGTTCTCGAAGGAGGATGTCGATGCCATAAAGAAGTTCGCTTTCGGCGAGGGGTTGCCGACCGCATATTATGGGGGAATGTTCGGAGTGCTCATCAGAAACCAGTATTTCAGAGTGAAGAACATCGATGTCAGCGATGTCGACCGGCACGACCCTAATCATAATAAATAACAGAATCCGCCGCAGAGTGGCGTGAGGGGCGCTGTCCTTTTTCGGACGGCGCTTTTGTTTTTCCTTTGTGCAAAATTCATTACGATGGAAAAACAGATTAGCAACTCAACGCTCGCGGCGGACATAATCCGTGGGAAATGGCTTCTCGCCGATGCGGCGGCCTACCTCCCTACGGTGTTCGCGCTGCTTTCCCGTGTCCCGCTCGGGGTTTCCGGAGACGCGGCCGCGCCTTCATATATGCTTTCTGACGGCTCGCCTTTCATGGGCGGGGGCAAAGCGACGGAGGACAGGAAGGTGGCGGTTCTTCCGCTCCACGGCACGATGACCAAATACAAGACCTGCGAATCCGACGGCACGACCGGTCTCGCCGCCCTCATCGCCGACTGCGCCGTCCGTGAGGACATCGCGGCCATAGTCCTCGACATCGACAGCGGAGGCGGCGCGGCTAATTCCGTTCCGCCGCTCGTGGAAGCGATTGCCGCAGCGAAGAAAGCCGGCAAGCCGGTTCTCGCCCACTGCGACCTCTGCTGCAGCGCGGCTCTCTGGATTGCGTCACAGTGCGACCTTGTGTATCTCGACAACGACATGTCCGAAATCGGCTCCGTCGGAGTGGTCTGCACCCTCGCGATTCCTCCGGAGACCGACCCTCAGACCGGAGTGCGCATCGTTCCGGTCTATGCACGGGAGTCCGGAGACAAAAACGGAAGCTACCGCAAGGCGGTCGAGGGCGACTACGGGGTCATCCAGGACGAACTCTCTCCGATTGCGGTTCAGTTCCAGACGGCGGTGAAGAACGGCCGGCCGGCTCTGAAGACGGAAGAGGAAGGCGTGCTCAGCGGCAAGGTCTTCCTCTGCGCGGACGCTCTGAGACTCGGATTCGCGGACGCGAAGAAAACCCTCGCGGAAACGGTGGAAGCCGCTTTCGCCCTCTCTGAAATCTAAACTCAAAACCTCTTAATTCAAAGTGTTTATGAACAACAAATCTCTCTCAAACTCGAAGATGGGCAAACTCGTGGCCCGTCTTCTCGGCAGGGAATCGCTTGAGGTGAAGGACGGAAAGGTCGAACTTTCCGACACCGACCGCAGCAAGATTCTCGACAACTACGGACAGGCCTTCCTTGAGAAGCTGGAGTCCGTCACTCTCGAAGAGAACGACGATGCAGTCGAACTCTTCGACGCGGCCGTCGCATCGAAGACAGCTGAAGCCACTGCGGCGCTCACCGCACAGGTCAAGAAGCTTCAGGGCGACGTGCTCGAACTCTCACGCGAACCGGAGCCGGCTCCGAAGGCTCAGCGGGCTTCAGCCGGCGAACAGACCCGTCAGTTCGTTCTCAACATGCACGCCGTGCACAACAGGCTCGTCGCGCAGGCGCTCGCTTCCAGCAACCCGATGGCTTTCGCCGCTCTCGACAACGGGAACATCGACGTGGCCGACCTGAATGCGGAGTTCTCGATGGTGATGCCGCCGAAGGTGAAGCTCGAACTTCTCGCGAAGAGGCTCTACCTCGGATTCAACGACTCCAAGCACATGACGCGCATCCAGTCCAACACGGACTACATCGCTTCGGCCGCCATCTTCACCGAGGTTTCGCAGCAGTTCACTCCGAAGTGGACTCCTAAGGGTACGGCGAAGTTCACCCCGATCCGCATCCCTTACCGCCGGCACAAGATCAATGTCCTGATCCGGCCGACCGACATCATCAAGAGCTGGCTGCTCTACCTCTACGAGCAGGGCAAGACCCAGTCCGAGATGCCAATCACCCGCTACATCATCGAGGAGCACATCCTTCCGAAGACCCTTGACGACATCACCCTCTCCATGATAGGTAAGGGCGAGTACAAGGAAGTGGCGTGGGGCAGCGTTTCCGACGGCACCGCCGGTTCAGCCGCAAAGGACTCCATGGACGGTTACGAGACCATCCTCGTGAAGGGTCTGACCGACGAGAACTGCAAGATCAACTACCTCCGCAACGCGAAGGACTACACGACCCTCACGGACGAGCAGCTTCTGGCGTATGTCGACAGTTTCGTTGACAACATCTCCGGACTCTTCGCAAAGACGGCCATCGTGTTCTGCTCCGAGCAGTTCCGCACGCGCTACAAGAGGGCCGACTTCGCGGTGAACGGCAAGTACACCGGCATCGAGGCGGGTGACACCATACGTTTCACCAACTTCCACCTCGTCGCTCTGGAGTCAATGTACAACTCCCCGATTCTCTTCGCCACTCCGAAGGAGAATTTCGTGGAGCTTGTGGACTACTCCAAGGCGGAGAGCTGCATCAACCGCATCGAGGAGGCCAACTACGACGTGAAAGTCTTCGGAGAATACTCCCTGTCAGTGGGCTTCAAGATTGCGGAGGCCGTGTTCGCCGCAGTTCCGAGCGGATACACTCCTTCAAGCAGCATCCTTTCAGACGGCATCGACCTCTCGGAGGACGGTCCGTGGATGAACGGAAGCAAGCCGGCGGATGACACGGAGTCCAAGGGCGACGCATCCTCAAGCAATTCCGGTGAAGGTGCATAACAATTAAACTCAAACGATTATGAGCTACACTAAAGTAAGCATTCCAAAGAACGGAGAAGGGGCGGGCTGCCCCTCTCCGAAATCGTCCGACATCTATCTCATAGATGTGGATGACATCGCTTCCGAGCCGACCCGTGAAGTCGGGAACACCGTCGTGGACGGAGACCTCTCCCTCGTCGAGGGCGCGAAGGCCGTCTGCATCTACGGCACGCCGAAGACCATCAACGTCACAGAGGAGTATTCCGGCGAAGCTGACGCACGCGGCGTGAAACAGGGAATCGAGTTCGAGCATCCGGGCAACTCCGTGGACATCAAGAACCACACGGAGGCGTTCATGAACAAGGGCGTTGTCGCCCTCGTGAAAGAGTGCGACGGTTCGTCCGCCGGGCGCGTCCAGATCTTCGGTTCGAAGTGCAACCCTCTCTTCCTCACGGTGGAGACCACGAACACCTCCGAGGCGACCAAGCGCAAGTTCACCTGGAAGCAGGAGATTGTCGACAAGTTCCTCCCGGGAGACTATCAGGGCACGATGCCGACTGCGGCCGCAAAGGCTTCAGCGTCATCAACTTCTGAGACGGCCTAATCCTCCGGCCTATGGCTACGAAGAAGACAGCCAAGACTGCGGTGACTGAGAAGACCGCGCCACAGCAGGAAGCCGTGGCGCAGTCTTCCGCCGTCGCCGTTGTAATCTGTGCCTACGAGGGCACGGAAGATCTGATGAAACGCCTGTGGGACAGATTTCACAAGGGCGGGCACAAGGTGATTGCCGTCAAGGCGGAGGCAAGCACAAGGGACGCGCTGGTCGAGTGCCTTTCAGATGAGGGCATAGCCGACGAGTTCGTGCTTTTGCCGGCGAATGTCATCCCCTGCACGGAGATTCCGGATGAGCTTCTCAAAGGGAGGTTCGTCTATGTCACGCGCGGCGGGGAAAGGCAGCACGACAGCCGCGTGCCCCTTTCAGTCAGCAAGAGCGGACTCGTGGAGTGCCTTGCGGCCGAGGATTCCCTGACCGTCACTCCGGAGGTCTTCATCAAGCGGCTGAACGGAGACAGACGGCTGAACGAGGTCTCATTCTCGTTCGGCAACTTCATCACTCCGGTTCTGAGGGGCAACCCTTGCGAGAATGTCGTGATTGAAGCATTCATCAGGAAGTTCTTTGTCTCAGCCTCACCGGAGGGCTTCAACGCCATCGCCGGGCTGCTTGAGAAATATCTGTTGAAAGGATGAACGAAATCGACAGATGGATAGATTCGGGAGCCGAGGTTCAGGAAGGACTTCGGCTTTTGAATATATATGCGCCGAACCGGCATCTCGACGCTCTGGTGCGCAAGTCTCCGCAGCGGTTCACCCGACTTCTGGAGCGGAAGCTTGCCGGATTCTCGGACAGCCACAGGACAGTCTCCGCGCAGACGGTTTCATCCGCCTCCGCATCGGCGGCCGTCACGGGGCGGACGAGGTTCCGCGAGACATGGCCGTTCCTCTCCGAGCCTGACTGCCCGGCGGAACTGAAGATACTCGCGGCCGACAAAATCACGGCATGGGAGGAATCGGTTCGCGGCCACGAGGAATTGTTCCAGTGCACGACCCCCGAGCAATGTTTTGAAATTGCAAAAAAAGTTGTAGAAAATAATTCCAATAATCGGAAAATCTTCTCCGAATTTGTGTATTATCGGGAACACCGCTCGATACTCGGGGAGCATCCGATTTTCAGGGAATCGCGGCGGATGGCCGAACTCCGCGCCCTCCCGGTTCTCGAACTTGTGCGGAGGAAGGAGAATCTTGAGGAAGCCATCTGGAGAGCCGGAAACGAAATCGCCAAGGGTACGAAACCCCATCTGAATGCGGAACGCGAAGCGCGAATCCGGGAGAAACAGCGGCTGCTCGCCGAGGTGGACCGGATGCTGAAGGATTACGAGAATCAGAGATATGGAACAGGAAAAGAAAAATCGGGAAGACGCTCTTGAACGGATTTCCTACCTTGCCGCCCTCGGATGGGAGGACGGCGACATATTCAAGTCCGAGGGAATCGCGGAGGATGCCGTCACCGAGGAAGTCAGGGACGCAATCGAGTGCGGCCGCCTGCGCAAGAGAGCCGACATCGAGATTGCCGTCGCCAAGGCTGCGGCCACCGGCCAGCCGGAAGCCGTCAAGCAGTACAACGAAACCGTGCGCGACCGGAGCTTCTCCTTTTCAAAGCTCGACCTCTTCGGAGGCGCGGAAGATGAGGGCGCGTTCGAGCGCATCCAGAACTACATCTCCGGAGGAAGCCGGGGCGACCTCTCGCAGAAGGAACAGGTCTATATCGACCTGCTCACGATGATCTACTCCCTTGACGGGCAGTGGGGCAAGCGGCGGACGGTCAAGTTCCTCACCTCGAAGCCGTTCTCGTTCTCCTACGAACAGGCGGCGAACATGTATGCCGAGGCGGTGGAGATGTTCTTCGCCAACCGCAAGGTCTCCAAGGACGCGATGCGGGCGAAGATGGCCGACCAGTACGACACCCTCTACGCCCTCGCGATGCAGAACGCCCGCACGACAAAGGACTTCGAGATTGCCGCCGGCATACTCTCCGGCAAGGCTAAAGTCCTCCAGCTCGACAAAGACGACCCGGAGCAGCTGCCAGCAGAGAACTACCGGAAGCAGTACCGGCTTCTCTCCCTCTCTCCGGAAGTCATCGGGCTTCCGCGTGCCAACAGGGACGAACTCGCAAGGCAGATTGACGGCATAGTCGCTCCGGAGACGGTGAAGAAACGCCTGCGGGTGGATGCCGGAATAGACGACATGGATATAGTTCAGTTCATCGACAATGTCACACAGGAAGAAAGTTAACGCCGACCGGACCGGAAGCGCGTCCGTCCAGTACCAGAACCGGCTCGCGCAGATTGTCGCCCTCGTGGGCGCGCGCAAGACCTACTGCGAACTCGGGCGAGGCTCGGCCAAGACCACGGACATCCAGGTGGAGCGGCTCATCGACATCATGTACGACATGCCGGGCGCTCCCTGCTGCTGGGTGGCCGACACCTTCAGCAACCTCACGGCGAATGTCCTGCCCTCCGTCCTGGAGGGTCTTGAGCGCAAGGGATTCCGCGAGGGCGAGCACTATGTCATCGAGAAGGAGCCGCCGCAGTTCACCGAGGCGGAGACGAAAGGCCTGCCCGACTGGCTCAAGCCGCATTTCTGGAAACCCTTCAACCGCCTCGTTTCATACAAGCGGACAATCATATTCTTCACAGGTCTGAACATCCGCTTCGGCTCGCTCGACCGCCCGTCCACGCTTGCGGGCGCGTCGTATGTATTCGTGTTCGGGGACGAGGCGAAGTATTTCCGGGAGGACAAAATCGCCAACCTGCTCAAGGCGGTGCGCGGCTACAGGCAGGAATACGGGCACAGCGTCTTCTATCGCGGCGTGTGTTTCACCTCCGACATGGCCGACACCTCCCACATCGGGGAATATGACTGGATGCAGAAGGAGGCGGTGAATGTGGACAAGACGGCCGTGCTCACCGTGATGAAGGCGGGACTCGTTTACAACGAAGCCCTGCACGAATATGTGGCCGCCAAAGACAAATGGATGAAGACCCGGTCGGCCGTGGACCTCGCCGACTGCCGCAACAAGATGAGGACCGCCGAACTGTGGAAAGCCCGGTGGATTGAGCTGCGCTGCCGTCCGGAAGCATCGACATTCTATGTCAGGGCATCGAGCTATGTGAACGCGGACATACTCACCGAGGAATGGTTCTCTGACGCAATCGCCGCGCAGCTGCCCGACCTGAACACCGCCATCCTCTCGCTCAAGCCCCGGCTCGGAAGCGGCGACCGGTTCTACACCGCACTCGCCCCGCGCCACTTCTACTACGACGGCATCGACGAACAGGCATACGAGAGCCTCGACATGCGCGACACGGAGGACTGCCGTGTGTTGCGCCGCCTGAACAGGAATAAACCCTTACAGGCGGGCGTGGACTTCGGGAACATGTGCTCGATGACCGTGGGGCAGGACGACACGGAAGCCGGCCACGATGTGGTGCGCATAGTCAAGTTCCTCTACACCCTCGCGCCCGAATACACGGAAGACCTCGGGGTGAAGTTCCGGACATACTTCTCACAGATGAGAAACAAGGTTCTGTTCCTCTACTACGACCGCTCCGGCAACGCCTACAAGTCCGTGGGCGAAGACCAGGTCTCCAAGTTCAAGCGGGCGGTGGAGTTCGACGGGGAGCGGCGCACGGGGTGGACGGTGCACCTGATGTCGATAAAGCAGGGGAACATCGGACAGCCTGAGGAATATTCGTTCATGCAGGAGATGATGACGGAGCGCAACCCCCGCCTGCCATGGGTGAGGATAGACGCTTACGCCGCGAAGAACCTGAAGATGTCTCTGGAACTCGCCCGCACGAAAGTGAAGTCCGGGGTCGTGTTCAAGGACAAATCCAGCGAACGCCTGCCTGTTGCGGAACTCCCCACGAAGTCCACCAACCCGTCGGATTCGTTCAAGTATCTGCTGATGACAAAGGAGCGGCGCAAGCTTGCGAGGTTGCAGTCTTCGGGCGCGGCCGCAAGCCTCGACCCGCGTTTCAAGTGAGCCGGCGCGGGGTCGGCGGGTCATATCTCACCTTTTCGACCGGATGCGACCGCAACCGGAGATGAGCGCGGCCGGGCTTTTCTCCGCGTGAAAAATGATGTTTTTTCCGTCTCCGCACGGCAAGACTTTGCTGTACAGAAGATTGTCCGGAAAATATTTCCGGATGGCATGCGGATTCCGGAATGTCATGGGCGCGGCATCCGCCGTTCCAGAGTCTGCGCACGGGCGGAACGGGCGGGGACGGCGGCCGCGCTTAACCTGTCCTTTGCGGGGCGGAGGCTATGCCGTAGCTTTGCACTATGGATGTCTATGAAGCGATAAAGGAAATGCGCCGGCTCTCGGCCGAGGGAACGCCGTTCAGCTTCTCGTTCATGTCCTGCAACCTTTCGGCGGGGACGAGCGAGGGCGTGGTGAACGTGCGGCACGCGAAACTGCGCAAAAGGGAGCGGAAGGAGTTCCACTGCCACGCCGAGATGGTCGAAGCCTATCTCGACCTCGACACTCTGGAATGCCGCCGCTTCTACCAGCCGCTTCTGATGACTTTCAACGGAGAAAAAGTGACATTGCAATGAGCGAAGTAAAGAAAATCTCAAACCATTCCTACGCGCTGCACCTTGAAGACGGGCGGTGCTTCACCTTGTGCAACAGCCGCGACAGCTCTCTCGACTCGCTGTTCTGGCAGACGCAGGACCGCAACTGGGAGTATCTCCCGCAGACCATCCAGGGCTACAGGGTCATTCCCTACGGCATCGACAACGCCCTGCCCACGCGCCTGCGCGACATCCTCGACGCGAACAACCTCGGCCCCGGCATCCTTGAACGCCAGATGGGGCTGCTTTTCGGTCAGGGACTCTACCTTTCACAGCTCTCGTTCGAGAACGGCAAGATTGAACGGCTCTGGAAAGAGGACAGGGAAATCATGGACTGGCTGGAAAGCTGGGACTACATCTCCTATGTGAAGGGCTGCATGACCGATTATCTGCACCTGAAGGGGTTCTTCGACGCGAAGTATCTTGAACGCGGCCACCGCATCGGACGCACGGCGAGAATCGCCGGACTTGAGCACATCCCGGCGAAGAACGCCCGCCTCGAATGGACGGACACCCGCGACATCCGCGACGTGAAACACATCATCGTCGGGGATTACGAGAATTTCTGCGTCCGCACGGGCGTGAAGGTCTATCCGGTCTATGACAGGCGCAATCCGGGCAGATACGGGGCTTCGGCATCGTATAATCACACCTATTCATTCGCCCGCGACTTCTACTCCGTCCCGCAGTACTGGGGCGCGCTCCGCTGGATTGTCAGGGGTTCGGAGATTCCGACCATATTCAAGTATGTGACGGACAACGGCATCAACCTCGCGTACCACATCCACGCCCCGAACGAGTACTGGGATACCAAGCGCGACACACTCAAGAACATACACCCCGACTGGGACGACGCGAAGGTGGAAGCGGAAATCAGCAAGCTCACCTCCGAACTCCTGACGCAGCTCACCGAGGTCCTTTCCGGAAAGGAGAACGCCGGCAAGTTCTTCTACACCGTCGACATCCCTTCCGAGAACGGCACAGGTTCGGTGACATGGAAAATCGAAGCCATAGACCAGAAGATAAAGGATTTCGTGGACAGCCAGCTGAAGATTTCGGAAGCGTCCGCGTCCGCCATCACCTCCGGAATGGGTCTTCACCCGTCACTGAGCAATGTGATGGTGAACGGGAAGCTGGCTTCGGGTTCCGAACTGCTCTACGCATTCAAGCTCTACCTGCTTTCGGATACGGAAATCGCGTCGAACTGCATCCTTGAGCCGATAAATCAGGCGATTGCGTTCAATTTCCCGGGACGCAACCTTTCCCTCGCCTTCTATCACCAGTCATTGCAGGCGGAAGAGAACATCACGCCTGACGAACGAGTCAAAAATCAATAGCCATGCTTTTCGATAAGACAAACAACGGTTCCGAGGAACTCAACGCGCTGACCGGACAGTGGTTCGCGTCAACGCCTTTCTATCTCATACGCACTGAAATCGACTTCGCCGCGCAGGAACTCGGCTCCCTCGTCGGCTCAGAAGTGGTCGAAGCGGCCGAAAAGGCCTATGCTGACGGCACGGACTCCGATTTCGTGGACGCGGTGCGGCTTCCGGTCGCCCTGAGGGCGATTGCACGCTATGCGCAGCTCTCCGCCGTAAGCCACGAGGGGACGGGGCGCAAGGTGAAGATGGACGAAAACGAGAAGATGCCTTTCGAGTGGATGATTGACCGCGACGACAGGGCGATGCTCGACCGTTATTACAGGGCGCTTGACGCTCTGTACCGCCATCTTGAGAAGAACGAAGTGGAAAGCTGGATGTCTTCGCAGACCCGCGAAATCGTCCGGCGCTGCATCGTGAGCGACATCGCGGAGTTCGAACGGTTCTACCCGGTGGACGGAAGCCAGTACGCGTTCCATCTTTTCGTGCCCCTCATCGTCGAGGCGCAGGAGAATGTCGCCGAACCTTTCGTGGGCGAGGACATCTGGGCGAAAATCTATCCGGAAGCGGACGAATCCGACACCGCAGCTCAGCGCATCCGTTCACGCGCAGCCCTGCTCTGCGTGCTCTGCGCCCTCGTGACGGCCGCACAGAGGTGGTCGCTCGATATCCTCCCGCTCTCCGTGGCGCGGCGCTTCAGCCCGTCGTATCAGGGCAACCGCGAAAGCCGGACTGCGGAGACGAAGGAGATTGACTGGTTCATCGGCAAGACCCGGGAACAGATTGCGGCCGTCAAGGACGAACTAAAGAAGCTCTCCGGCACGGCGGGCGAGGCTCAGCTGCTCCCGAAAAACGACAGGCGCAACAAGTTCGCGACGGTGATATGACGCAGATCGAGATATACGAGACCGGGCGGCGGCTCTCCCTGCCCTCTTCCTGGGACGAGATGACTCCGGAACAGGTTCAGTTCGTCTTCAGGACTTACGCCGACTGCATCGAGAAGGGCGGCTCCCCGCTGGAGTTCAACGCGAGGGTGCTCTGCCACCTGCTAAATCTGCGGTTCACGCGCCGTTTCGCGCTGCTCTCAAGGCTTTCTCCGGAGACGGCGGAGCGCTGCGGGGAGAATGTGGCCAGACTCTGCACCGAAAGCCTCGGTTTCCTGCTGGACACCGACCCGGAAACCCTCAAATGCCGCATCACTTTCGATTCGGTCACGAATCCCATTCCGGCCGTGCGCTCCGGACTGAGGAAGCTCCACGGCCCGGACGATATGCTTCAGGATCTCACTTTCGGGGAGTTCCGGCACGCATCGGTGGCGATGCAGTCCTTCTTTCACAGCGGGAAGCAGTCCGACCTTGACGAATGCCTCGCGTTCCTCTACAGACGCAGCGCGAAACGGCCGAACAGAGCCGGGCGGAGGGTCGTTCCCGTGGATTCGTCGAACATCGCCCGCGAAATCCGGCTTGTTTCGGCGCTGAAGCCGTGGCAGAAGAACCTCATCCTGCTCTGGTTCGCGTCCTGCGTGAAGAGTCTCCAGACCAAGAGCGTGGCAATCAACGGGGAAATGGTGGAACTCGGACGGCTTTTCGCCTCCGACGGGGAGGACAGAAGCGGCTACGGCTTCGGATGGAACGACCTCGCGGTGCAGATTGCCAAGGATGCGACCATCGGAAACCTCGACCGCGTGGACGAGGAGCCGCTTTTCTCGGTTCTCGGCATAATGTGGCACAATTTCAAGGAACAGAAACGATATGAAGCGATTTCAAAAACTCATTGACCTCTCGGCCTACATCGAGGGCTTTTCCCTCTCTGAACCCGCCGTGCGCCCCGTGGTGACGACCGCGCAGGCGGACGCGACCTCCAAGCTTCAGCATCTTTCGGGGGTTCAGGTGGTGGCGGCGCGTCCGGAGGCGAGGCAGCAGGGCGATTCGGACACCTTCACGACCGTCCTCTCCACGGCGTTTTTCGTCCTCGACAAAGGACTCGGGGCGGCGGCCACTCCGGAAAGGGAGCGGGCGCAGTACGCCGCGCTGCTTGAGACCGCGTCCCGCATCGTGGAAAGGGTCTGCGAAGACGCGACCTCCGGAGAATGCGGTCTGCTCTCCGGGCTTTCCGTCGCTTCCGTGGAGATTGTCCCGGAGGCTTCCGTCTTCGGCGGGTGGCTGGGTTACAGCGTGGAGATAAATTTCGAGTGAGATGTCAGTGAAAGCCCGCTTTGTCCGCAATGTCCTGGAGGAGGAAGGCACATCGATGCTCCGCCGCCAGAGTTCCGCCATTCTCTCGAAGCTGGAGACGCGGACGGGCACGCTTGAGAAGTCCCGTTCAGTCTCGGTGTCGTCGGCATCCGACTCGTTCGACGGCAAACTGACCTTTCAGCACATCTCCTATGAGCGTTTCCTTGACCTCCGCCGCCTCCGCTACGGCTCGAAGGTCGTATCCCGCAAGCGCCGCATCCACAACCGCTATGTCTTCGGAGCATATTCCCGCATCGCCGAACGCCTGATGTACGAGTTCACCGACGAGGTCGCCGCCGCCATCCGCCAACAGATTGATGACGAAGAAAACCATCTCATCCGGGCTTTCCGGTGATTTTTACTGAATGATAGTAAAATTTCTATGAAACTATTTTTGTAACAATAGAAATTTATCTATCTTTGCCGCATCAAATGCAATACAAGATGAAGTCTGACGAGTTCCACAGGCTGATAGAGAAAAACGGCTGGACATACCTGAGGAAGGCGGGCAGTCACGTGATTTACAAGAAAGGTTCCAGAACCTACCCTGTACCATATCACGGTTCAAAGGAGATGGGCACAGGAATAGTCAGGAAAATCAGCAGGGATATGGGCCTGAAATAGACCTCTCCCATAAAAATTGAATGGTATGAAACAGATTGCGGCAATAATTGAAAGGGCGTCGGACGGGACATATTCCGTCTATTGCAAGGACGAGATTTTTTCCGGTATGGGCGACAGCATCGATGCCGCCAAGGCCGATATGCTCCGGCAGATGGAAATCTACAGACTCACAGCGAAGGAAGAGGGCTTCAAGTATCCGGGCTTTCTGGATGAGGACTTCACTGTGACCTACGAGGTGGACGCGCAGAGCCTTATGGACTATTATCTCAACAAGGGGTGGTTCTCGCTCGCCACTCTGGAAAAGGTCACCGGCATCCCTCAGAAGCAGCTTTGGGCATACGCGCACGGCACAAAACCGAGAAAAGCCCAGAAAGAGCGCATCCGCAACGGATTCCGCAGCATCTCGAAAGACCTTGACGCGATTTTCGCGTGAACATAAAGACTTCTCCGGACACGGGGAAATATAAATAAATAAACTAATAAATAAATTTTGTTGCTACATTTGCGGGAGATTAGGTGGCATCTATGGACGCATTTGAACAGAAATCTTTATTGGAGGCGGTTCTTTACATTCTCAGGAGGACAGGGGGCATCGGGTACTATCAGGTGTTCAAGATTCTCTATTTCGCGGAGAAGAACCACCTTGCGAAGTGGGGAAGCAGTATGATTCCTGACCGGTTCTGTGCATTGGAAAACGGTCCGGTGCCTACATTTCTGTACGATGCCCTGCGCGGTCACAGCCGCCGTGAATGTCCCGGTCTTCAGGAACTTCTGAAGGAAGGAGTTCAGAACGGCAGCGACGATGCAGCCTACATCCTGACAGCCCGCCGTGACCCGGATATGAACTATCTCTCGAAATCCGAAATCGCTGAACTCGACCGTTCCATCGCTGAAAATCTGCCGCTTTCCTTCGCTGAACTGAAAGACAAATCCCACGACAGCGCGTGGAGCGAGGCCTATTACAGCGACCGTCACGGGCGCAAGTATATGAACCCGGTTCTCATCGCTGAAGCCGCAGATGCCGATGAGAGAACCATCGCCTACCTGAAGGACAGCCTTGAATTTCAAAGTGCCTGTGCCAGATGAATCTCTCGGATTTTCTTCCTTCCGACATCCTCGATTCCCTGACGCGTTCGACGGTATCCGTCGGCGATGTGTGGAGAATCCTGCTTTATCCGGAAAACGGGATAACCCCGAAAGCCGGAGACAGCTCCAGAAACAAGTATCTCGTCATTCTCGGCATTGACGACGATGGGAATGTCTATGGAGGAGTGGTAATCAATTCGAGAATCAACGACCGCATCCCCATCGCCATTCAGGATTTGCAGATGCCGATAAGGAAATCCGTCTATCCGTTCCTTGACCACGATTCTTTCGTCGATTGTTCAAAACTTATGGTCGTCCGCGCCGAAACCTTTGCCAAATGGGAGTTCAAGGGCGTTATTTCACAGGACGATGTCGCTCTCATCTCCGGCACTCTCCGTGAAAGCCCGCTTGTGGCCGCCGCCGAACTTGCCCGATTTTCGATTTAAGCTTGATTTTGAACTCGACGAGGCTCTCCGCTCCATCCTGTACAAGGACCTTGAGCACAAAATCAACTTCCGCGAGGACTGATTTTTGCGGGGATTTTTCAAAAAACGGTTGTGCTATGAGTATTTACGATATGTTTTTCGGGCGCTTAGATGGCATAGGTTGCATAAGCATACTGAAGGTTCTCGGTATCACCGCTTTGGTTGTGGCAGCAGTCGTCACCCTTTTCACATTGGAGTCGTGGGAATGGATAATAGTCGGAATTGTGGTTGTCATCTGCATCATCCTCGGAATCCTGTCTTCGGTGTGGGAGGAAAGGCGCAAGAAGAAAGACGGAAACTTATAAAAACTTGCGCTATGACACTCAATGATATGTACTTCGGACTTTTGGAGGGCGGTGGCAATCTACTCCGTATATTGGGGATAATAATCGGGATTATAGTTCTCGTCGTGCTCTTCTGTACTCTCGACATAGTGGAGATAATTTGCGTCGGGATAGCCGTCATAATATTTATTCCTATTATGATTATCCTTGACAAACGGAAGAAGAAGCGAAAGGAAGAGCCGTGGAAGCATAGCGACATTTAGTGTCCTTTTATAGCTGCCCGTCGGCAGCTATTTTTGCATCATAAAACTATGGTGCAATGGCAAAACTCAAAAGCGAAGACCTGCGGCTGAACATCATCGTGAACGGCGATGCCGGGCGCAAGGAAATCCTCGATACCCAGAAAAGCATATCCTCTCTGGAGGCTCAGCTGAACTCTCTTGTGAAAGCGGAGGGAGACAATTCGTCCGCCATCGCGGAAACGAGCAAAAAACTGACTGATGCGAAGGCGAAGTATGCCGAACTCCAGAGACAGATGAGTCTCGACCAGAAGACGATGGCCGAACTCAAGAGTCACATAAAGGCTACCCGTGCCGCTTTGGAAAAAGCCGTGCCCGGAACAGAGAACTGGAATGCTCTGAATGCAGAACTCACAATTAGCCAAAGACAATTTCGGGAGCTGGCGGAACAGGCTAAAAACACCCAAAATGTTTTACTGAAAGGATGGGACGGTTTCGGTAAATTATCGATTGCTACCAACAGTATCATTCAGTTGTACGACCGTTTCAGCGGGCAGATTGAAGAGTCACGGCAGGCTTGGCTTGACTACGACGAGGCTCTGGTGGACGCGATGAAGACCACGGGGCTGAGCCGCGACGAGATGGAGGAACTGAGCGAGGCGTTGAAGAAATTCGACACGAGAACCGCGCAGAATGAACTGCTGTCGCTCGCCCGCGTCGGCGGCAAGCTCGGCATCTCCGGCAAGGAAGACCTTCTGGAGTTCGTGTCGGCGGCCGACAAAATCAATGTCGCCCTCAAGGAAGACCTCGGCGGGGACGCGGAAGCCGCCATCGGCCAGATTGGCAAACTTGTCGACATCTTCCAGCTCAAAGACAATCTCGGACTTGAGAGGGCGATGCTCTCCGTGGGTTCAGCCATCAACGAACTCGGAGCCGCGTCCACCGCGAACGAGGGTTACATCGTGAACTTCACCAACCGCCTTGCCGGTATCGCCCCGAACGCGCAGATTTCCATTGACAAAATCCTCGGACTCGCATCGACCCTCGATGCGAACGCGCAGGCGGCGGAGACGGCGGCCACGGCCATAGGCCAGACCATCACGGCAATGTTCAAGAAGACGGAGACCTTCGCCGGCATCGCGAAGATGCCGTTCGAGGAGTTCCGAGACCTCCTGAACAACGATGTGAACGGCGCACTCATCAAAGTGCTTGAGGGGATGAAGGGAAGCAACGGGCTTTTCGACATCGTGGCCGCGATGGACGAGATGCATCTGAACGGACAGAGGGCGACCACGGTGCTCGGAACTCTGGCCAACAACATAGATATGCTCAAGAGTCAGCAGGAACTCGCCAACGAGGCATTCGCGGAAGGGACTTCTCTGACGAACGAGTTCAACACCAAGAACGAGTCCGCCACGGCCGTTCAAGAGAAGTTGAAAAAGAGAATCACAGAAACGAGCGTTGAAATCGGGCAGAAACTGATGCCGGCGGCGAATATGGCCATCAGCGGCACAAATACTTTTCTGGGAGTTATTTCAAAGCTCATAACGCTCTTCGGGAAGTACCAGACGACTATCATAACGGTAACGACATTGACCGCCCTCTATATAGCAAAAAAGAAAATCGCCTATCTGTTCAGTGCCGAGTTCAGGTCTGCACTTTTGAAAGAAGTTGCAGTTCTGGAAGCTTCGTCAAAGGCAAATTCGCTGCACACGGTTTCGCTGAAGATTCTTGCGGGAGGTTATAAGACGGCGGGGGCTGCGGCCAAGGCGTTCGGTAAGGCTCTGCTTGCGAACCCTGTCACAATTGCTATTGCCGGTGTTGCGGCTCTCGCTCAGGGCATTTCATTTCTGGTTTCCAAATCCCGCGAAGCCACCAAGGAACTCCGGGAGCTGAACAAGAAGACCGTGGACACGACCACGGCTTTCGTCAAGGCTCAGACGGAGATTGATCGGAACAGGAAGTCGCTCGAGGAACTCAAGGACGCGGCCACGGGTGCGGCGGAGGGCAGCGACGAACGCAGAGCCGCCATCGCCAAGATAAATGAACTTTACGGCAACTACCTCCCGAAGCTCCTTACGGAGAAGACCACCAATGACGAACTGGAGACGGCTCTGAAGAATGTGAACACGCAGCTGGAGAACAAAATCAAGTTGCAGGCGCGCGAAAGCGCGGAGATGGACATCCAGCAGCACAAGGCGGACGCGGTGAAGGCGGCATTGGACGGGCTGGGCAAGCGGTATGAGAAACTCAACGGAGGGCAGTCGATGTCTGCGGCGCAGGTTGGTTCGGTCGCGTCCACGATGTCGGCATATTACGATATGCCCGACACTGAACATTTCATCGAGATGAGGGACACCATTGCCGGCATCTTCAACGAAACGGTCGAGAACGAGGACAGGCAGGTGAACAACATCATCGCCCTGTTTTCCGACGCGCAGGAGAACGGGAAGAAGCTCCGGGCTATGGTGGACGGACTCTACGCCACCCAGCCTTCGGGCAGCAACGTCACCCTCGGGGAACTCACGGGCGGGGAGACTTCCGGGACCGGCACCACTTCCGGAGGTTCTGAAGGCGGAGACGACAAAGCGGCTCAGAAAGCGGCGGCAGCACTCGAAAAGCTGGATGCCAAGGTGAAGAAGGAGATGGAACGCCACTTGGAAGAGATGCTCGCTGAGGCGGACAGACAGGAGGAACTCAAGACGCAGCTCGTCATCGACAACGAGAAAGACCTGACGCAGAAGGCTCTCATGGAAGAGGAGCGGCGCTACGAAAAGGAACGCGCCAAGGCCGGAGACAACGATGAACTGCTCGAGCTGGTTGAACAGAAGCACCGGAACAAGGTAGAGAAAATCCAGCTTGACGCATTCGACCGCTCCGTCAAGAACCTTCAGAGCCAGCACGAAGTCGAGAGGCAGGAGATGGTCAACGCCCAGACGGCGGAACTGCTCGCGTTCAAGGGCACGGAGAAGGAAAAGGCGGCACTGAAACAGAAGCATAACAAGGAACTCGCCCAGTTCGACCTTGAATACCTCACGGAACTTCAGGGGATGCTTCAGAGCGTCGTGGACACCGGAGCGCTTGAGGATATGCCGGTGAGCCTCGACGACGCGGAACTCCAGAAAGTGAGGAAGCAGCTTGCCGAAATCGCCGCGCAGATGAACGAAATCAAGGGCGGCGAATCATCCGAAAGCGGCTCCGGCGCCAAAGGCAAGAAGAAGGGAGAGACGCACTCAATCATGGAGGGCACGGGCAAGGGCGAACTCTTCGGAGTGTCGCAGGATGATTGGGAGACCCTTTTCAGCAACCTTCAGGAGGGCAAGTTCCAGGCTGAGGATTTGCAGACGGTCATCTCCGGAATCGGAGGCGCGGCGCAGGAGGCGTTCAGTCTCGCGTCCCAGTTCTCCGACCTCGCCACCAAGAAGGAGAACGCGGCGCTCAAGGCATACAAGAAGAATCAGGACAGCCGGAAGAACTCTCTGGAGAAACGCCTGAACGCCGGACTCATCACAGAGAGCCAGTACAACGCGCAGGTGGAGCAGATGGACGCGGAATACGATGCCTATCAGGAGGAACTCGCCATCAAGCAGGCGAAGCGCGAAAAAGCTCTGAGCATCACGCAGGCGATAATCAGCACGGCGCTTTCAATCACTCAGACCATCGCTCAATGGGGCTTGCCGTGGGGACTCATCCCGGCGGCCGTAGCGGCGGCGATGGGAGCGGCGCAAATTGCAATCATAGCCTCGCAGCCCGTCACCACCGGAGCGGAGGAGGGCGGATTCATCAATGTGCGGCGGGAACAGGACGGCAAGGGCTTCAACGCCCGGCTGAACCCGTCGGCGCGGGGATTCGTCACGCAGCCCACTGTGATTGTCGGGGAGAACGGCGCGGAGTATGTCATCCCGCACGAGGCTCTGGAGAACCCGACCATCGCCCCGGTCATAGCCTCCATGGAGACAGCCCGCCGCAACGGCAAGCTCCGCAGCCTGAACTTCAACGCGGTCTATCCGGCGGCGGCGATGCCCGGCCGCGCCTCCGGGGGCTTCATCTCCGGGAACAACGGGACATCCGGCACGACCGGTACAAGCGCCGCATCGGGAAGCGATTCGGCACAGAGCGCCGCGCTCGCCCGGACGCTTGAAAAGCTCATGAAGAAACTCGACGAACCCATCACCGCCCGCGTGTCGATGCTCGGCAGGGGCGGAATCAAGGAAACCGAGGAAAAGTATAACAAACTCAAGAGAAGAGGACAACTGGGATGATCAAGATTGTGACAAAGGACGGCGGCGTTTCGCTCGACCTCGCTCCGGACGCGGAGTTCGTGATTGAATACAACAACCCGATGATGGAGGACGACCGCATCCCGGTCCCGTTCTCCACCGACATCGCCCTGCTCCCCTCGGCGACCAACTGCAAGACTCTCCGGTATCTCCCCGCGTTCAAGCTCGAACCGGCGGTCAAGCAACTCGCCGTGTCCCTCATCTTCGACGGCATCCCTTTCCTCACGGGCACGCTCAGTTTCAACGGCATCGAGGACGGCCACCTGAACTACACCTTCGCGGGGAAAGACATCGCCGACGACTGGGGGAAGAAACTGTACGAGCTTGAGGCTATGTACTACAACACTCTGGATGACGGGACAAAAGAGCGGAATGACAAAATTTTCTATCCCAGTCTCTTGAACAAGAATTTCACCGGTTACTTCGAGGAAAATGATGCAATTGCCTTCAAGGACGATTTTAACAATTGCTTTGCCCCGAAAACAAAGAGATCCTATAAATACAAGAACCCGTATCAAGGCGAGTTCGGACCAGCGGTAAACTTGACTGCGGCAATATCTTTCTGTGAAATCATACCGGAAACAGTGCTGATGGACCAATCCCTCTATTCTTATGTGAAGAATATGGCGGTGATTGCTCCATATAAAGAGCCGAAATATATATCGTCCAGCGGTGCGACGGGAAGAGTTGAAATCACCAACAAAGATTTTGCGACAATGCTTCCGGAGATGACGGTTTCTGAATTTGTCGTGGAATTTTTGAAGATGCTCTGCGCCTCAATCTTCCAGTACGGAGACGGGATTGTGATGTACACATTCGAGTCCATGTCTGCGCTGTCGCCCGACGATTGGACCGACAAAATCTCCGATGAGTTCAGTTCCGAGGTGGAATCAGGAGAGGGGTATGTATTCGGGTTCGACAATTCGGGGGAGGATTCCGCGGACATCACCGAATACGAGGCCGCAGACACCGTGGCGAAAGCCCTGTATGTCTCGGACGGGAACAACTCGGACCTTTCTCCAATCGTAAACCTCAAGACCGTACATATACAGACAACCGGAGATTACATCTCCAATCAAGGCAGTTTCCTCCCCTGTTATTACCAAGGTGGCGGTTCCAATTTGAAATGGTTTCTCGTCGCCGCTGCGGACATCCTTTTCCAGAACAACCTCAAACAGATGAATGTCGTTGAAGGAAAGGATTCCGTGGAGAACATCTGCGGATTCAATCTGGTCAAATGCGTACCGTGCATTCTGAACAAGCAAGTTGCCTATGCCGCCGGCGACGGTGCCGGAACTCCTTCTTTCGCATATGCTCCGGTGCTTGACTTTCCGAACAAGGAAGCGGAGCGCGGAAGCGATGTTTACATAGGTCTCATGGTCAATTCACAGCTGACGGACTCCGGAAGGGCGATGCCGGGCACTGTTCCTGATCCGGCACTCAATTCTTCAGGACTGCCGACCGCTCCCGATTTAAGCGCACTCGCCGATGTCACCCTCACCCCGGACGGATGGAGTGAGGCCGTATCTCTCCGTCCGGATTGGCTCTACGAGCATTTCCACAAATCATATGCGGCGTGGCTCGCCAAGGACAGGCAGCTGCTCTCCTGCGATGTGAACCTCTCGGTCGATGACCTGTTGCATTTCGCGATGTACCGGAAAGTTCTGATTCACGGCCGCGAGTTCTTTGTGAAGAAGCTCTCCGTGACGCTCCGGACCGGTTCAAAGGCTCTTGAGTGCACCGCTGACTTCATCTCGGCATGATGTCCTTTTTTCAGACACGACAACAAAGTAGATTTGCATCATCATGACATTGGACACCTCATATCAGGACAGCTATCCGTTCCTCTTCGCGGGGAACGCCGGCACTCTTGCCCTGTCGGATGCCGGAGCGGGAAGCTCCATCGATGTCCTGGCATCTCTCGGAGTCAGGGATAGACTCACTTTCATCTATCCCTGGTCCATGAGCTTTACTCTCAAGGCTGACTCTTCCGGGAAAGTGAGTCTTGATCTCAAGGCGCTGCTGCAATCCATCGAGGACATTCTGCCCGACTATGATGCAACCGAAAGCGACGCACACAAACGCAACGCAAGCAACAAACCTTTCGCCATAAAATTCACGAAGACGGACGATTCAAGCACGGTGTCATTCAGCAAGAATGTCTATCGAGGCCGCATTCCGGACAGCATTCTCAGCAGCATCTGCTCCGGCTATCAGCCGCTGACGGTGCGCCCGCAGGTCTATGTCACCAGGGAGGACGCGAGCGAAAATCTCACAGTCCTGAACACGGACGGGCTGTCAGGGCGTGTATGCAAGGTGAAAATCTATTTCGGAGACGGGACCTCCGCGATTTTCACCATTGCCTCGGATACCGGTTCGGGGACAAAATTCACGACGGACATCTCCTACTCCGTGGTGAGGGCGCTGGCTTCCGGAAGCTACAGCAGCCGGAAGATTCTGGCATATGATGTCTGGACGGTTCTCGGCGACACCGTGACCGGCCGGACCATGCGCTATGTCGTGGACCGCGGCCGGGCGGACGCGTTCCGTTTCCGTGGAAGCTTCGGGATGCTGGAGAACATCTGGGCGCGGGGTGTCAGAAAATCAGAGCTGGAGTCCGAGACCGCGACGATTGTCAACAGCGAGGTGGAGCGGGAACTGACGAACGACAGCAAGATTGTCCGTGAAACTTTCACGGGTTATCTCAAGAGCGCGGAGGAAGTCCGCTTCTGGCAGGAGTTCTTCGCGTCGGCGGAACGGTACGCGGTGATTGACGGGAATGAACTTCGGATTGTCATCGATGAAATCGACACGTTGGCGACCGAAGGCGAGCTCTCGGCGTTCTCGTTCAAGTGGCACTATGCCGACAGGAACGACGACCCTGCAAGAGTTCCGGCGCGTGGAAATCTGACCGAGTACAATTCCGATGTGCTCTGGTATGAGACGGAAGCGGAGAACGAGTCGGGCGGAACTTCAGGGAACTCCGGCGGGCTTCAGGGAGTGAAGGTAATCAGCGGCTCCGGAACATACTCTCTGCCTGTCGATGAGGCGGGTTATGCGTCGCTGACTCTGGATTCGTCGCTGTCCCATGACGGCGACAAAGCGGATGTCGTGTGGACGGACTGATGAAATCATAAATAATTTTTCAATATGGCATCTCCAAACATCAGATTCAAAAAGACGCAGAGTTATCCGACTTCAGGAGTGAATGCGGGCGACGTGATTTTCTGCACTGACGACCATACCGTGTATGTGGCGACGGGCGCGACGACCAAGGAGGCGTTCTACGGCGGCGCGGTCAAGAATGTGACTGCGATTGAAGACAACGACAGCAATGTCACCGGCCTTCTCATCACCTACATGGACGGCACATCTCCTCTCACTGTGGACTTTCTCGCAACCAAGACCTCTCTGGAGGCTCTACAGACGCAGGTGAACACGAACAAGACGGACATAGCGACCCTCAAGACGAAAGTGAGCACCGGTGCGACATCAAGCGCCATGGGAATGATGTCCGCCGCCGACAAGGCGAAGTTGGACGGCATCGAGGCGGGCGCGAACAAGTACACCCTCCCGACAGCGACGGACACCGTTCTCGGAGGCGTCAAGGTGGATTCCGCAATGTCGGCGATCTCGACCAATCCTGTTCAGAACAAGATTGCCAAAGCCTACGCGGACACCAAGGTGAGCAGCGTGACCTCTTCTTCGAATGCAATCATCGCATTGGAGAATGTAATTAGCCATGCAGTGGGTGTAGGTCTCAAAATCGACCTCACCACTCCGGGCAATGTCACGCTCTCGCAGGGTACGAACGGACTCAAGGCGGCAGTGACAATCCCGTCCGCTCCGGAATACACCGTGGAGGCGCTCGCGACTGCGGAGACCGGATACCTCAAGACCTACCGCCTGAAGAAAGACGGCTCGTATGTCGGGGCCAGCATCAACATCCCGAAGGACTTCCTCGTCAAGAGCGGTTCGGTGGTCGTCGGTAACTGGGACGCCGCAGGAACCACATTCTCAGAAAACGCGTCCGGAACGGGCAAGGCTCTGAAACTCGTCATCGCCACGAAAGACAGCTCTTCTGACAGCAGCGTGATTTACATCAATGTCAAGGACCTCGTCGATGTCTATACGGCGGGGGACGGCATCTCCGTAAGCTCCGACAACAAGATAAGCATCGGCAGCGACGCGGCCTCCTACATCTTAGTTCGCGATCCGGAAGATGACAGCGGAGATACGGACCTCTATGAAGCCATCAATAGCCTCGCGGGCATGTCCGGAGTGTCGTCCATCGGCAACCAGAAGGGAGATATAAAGCTTGACACCGATGCAAGCGGCTCAGCCGGGTCGATCAAGTTCAACATTGACTCGACGAGCAAAGCCATCACGGCTTCTGTCAGAGGGATTAAAGGCGCAGCATTCTATGATGCAGGCTCTTTCGCAACTGCCACGCAGGGCACAAAGGCGGACTCGGCAGTACAGTCTGTAACAGGGGACAGCTATGTCTCCGCAACAAAAAGTGGCGATGCCGTCACCCTCGCTGCTACAAACACGCTGAAGAATGCCGTGACCAAGGCCAACAACTCCGTGCAGTATAATGCCGACGGCGATGCCGAACTTAATGACAATAGTTGGCTGATAGTACCTAAGGTGTATGAGAATGGGGATGAACGACAAACCGAAATTCAGGAGGACAGGATTATATTGGGCATGGACCCAGACAACCCGGAGACGGCGCTAACCTTGCGTAGCGCCGACTCAAGTAATTCATCTTCGACACCGGTTCTCTTAGTGGAATACGCTGACGGCGATGGTCTTGCCAATGTGCGGGTATCGGACCCTCTAACTGCCGAAGATGCTGCGACGAAATCATATGTCGACGACCAGATTTCCGCAGTGAGCGAGAAGCTGATGTGGACGACATTCTGAACTCTCGCGGAGGGACGGTGAAACTCCCCTCCGTGGCAAAACCGTAAACCATGGCTGACACGAACATAAGATTCTACAGGGTCTCGACCCTCCCGACCTCCGGATATGTGACCGGGGGCGTTTACTTCGTCTCATCGGAGAACAAGATATATGTAAGAACGGACTCCGGATGGGAGGCGTACGGAGCGTCAGGCGACGGGAGCGGCAGTTATGTGCCTTTAAGCAGGGTGACGGATTCTGTCGTCTATGGCAGTACGGGTATTCCCACCGGCGATGCTGTGTGGAAAGCGATACATTCGGAGACCCCGAGTGCCGTATCAAGTTCTTCCACCAGTATGGTATATCTGTATGCGTCTTCCGCCCATAAGCACATAATCAACCTTACTTCCGGGAGCCGGTATTATAGACTTCCGTCGTCCCCTACAGACGGTGAGACCTTCGAGTTCATAAAGCCCAAGGCGGGTTGCACGGTGTACATAAGCAGCGCGCCCTCGAACATCTACAACTGCCACACATTCAAGACCGTCTTGTCGGTGACGCTGTCTTCCGCGAACAAGTGCAGGGTGACGGTGATATACTCATCGACCATGGCGCAGTGGGTTTTCATGCAGGATGAGTTCATGCGCGTTCCGGTGTCGCCGCTCGCCGTCGGGAAGGCTGTTTATAACGGATCTTCAACCCTATCCCTGACATATAAGTCATTTGACGGTACCGTACTGTATGGAACAAGAAACAGCGAAGGCAACTTCAACCTTTATCTGCCATACGCTTGGTTTTCGTCAGAATCCGAGATTTTCTGCGCCTTGACCGGGGTATTCAGCAGCTCGGCGAATGTTCATTATGTCAGTCCCTGCCTTGAGAGCATCACCTCTGCGACATATAGCAGCGCGACGAGGTGGTGTCTAAACATAACCTTACACGACGACTCGACCCCGAACGACGGGTCGTTCCATTTCCTGATATACAACATGAACAAATTCTGACGGGAGGACTGAACAATGGACTGGACGAACATCATAGTGGCCGCGATAACGAGCGGGGCTTTCACGGCGATTTACTTCCTCGGGGACAAGAAGACCTCCCAGGTGCTGGAGAATGTGAACAAGACCATCGAGCAGTGGCGCGGGCTTGTGGAGGAGGTCAAGGGAGAACTGACGGAGCAGCGGGCGGAGTTCCGCCGGACGAAGACCGAGTATGAGGAGCAGCTCAAGGTCAAGGACAACAAGATTGAGTCTCTCTACAAGGAGACCGGGGTGTGGCGCGACCGCAACGACAAGCTGAGCAGCAAAATAGCCTATTACCGCGCCTTCGAGTGCCGGAAGACGAAATGCATCGACCGCGAGCCCCCCTTCGGCAGCGGCGCGTTCAGCGAGACGGAAGGCTGCGCCGGATGCGCCGGGAAATGATTGTTTAGTTACGACTGAACCGTGAAGATATGGGAACGATTACCAAAGATTTCAGTTACCGGGAGTTCGAGAAGACGGATGTCCCGGGGATGCAGGTGAAGAACACGATTGCATCGGCGGAGGTGAGGGACAGCGTGAAGGCACTTGTGGAGAATGTCCTTCAGCCTTTGCGTGACGCTTGGGGGAAGCCACTTGCGATAAATTCCGGCTACAGGTGTCAGGAGGTGAACGCGAATGTGGGCGGAGTGCCGACCTCACAGCACGGGAAAGGCGAGGCAGCGGATGTGTGCCCTTTCGGGCGGAACGGCCACGGGGACATCGAGGTCGTCCGTCAGCTGGCAATCACCGCGAGGGACTTGAAACTTCCGTTCGACCAGATGATACTCTACCCGAGTTTCGTGCATTTTTCGCACAGGCTGCACGGCAATCAGCGGGGGCAGATACTCTATGCGAAGACCTACAGGGGAGCTAAAATATAAAGATATTATGAGAATGTTCATCGACTTTTTCCTTTACCTGTGGCAGCTTCCGCAGAACCTGCTCGGGCTTGTGCTTACACTCGTGTACAAGGGCGTCAACGGCATATTCGTCAGCGGCGCGTGCAGAATCCTCGTCCGCAGGTCGGTAAAGATGCGCGGCGGCATATCCCTCGGGCAGTATGTCATCGTGTCCCTATGGGCGGGCAAGAACACCGTGAACCACGAACTCGGGCACTGCCTTCAGTCGCAGTATCTCGGCTGGCTTTACCTCATCGTTATCGGCTTGCCGTCCATCGTCTGGGCTGCACTGCACACCTATGTCAAAGCCGTGCAGAAGAAATGGTCTTATTACGACTTCTACACCGAGAAATGGGCGGATGAACTCGGCGGCGTTGTCAGGTAAATGTGGATTCAGTGCATGGAGAATAAGGTATGAGACGGATTTCGTCATATTTCATCCTCTTGGCGCTGCTGCTGAGCTGTAGCCCGCGAATCGTCACGGTGGCCGTACACGACACCCTGACCGTCACCAGAACGGAGGTGCTGCGCGACACCGTCATCTCCGTCCGTCTTCCGGAAGAGACCGCCGTCCGCGAAACCCGCGACACCCTTTCACAGCTTGAGACCACCTATGCCAAGAGCGACGCATCGGTCTCCGGAGGGGTGCTGCGCCATACCCTCGAAAACAAGCCCACGCCCCTGAAGGAGAAAATCGTCTATAAGGACAGAACCGTCACCGAGTACCGGACAAAGGAAGTCCCCCTCCCCGTCGAAGTGCCCGTGCGCTACATCCCGAAATGGGTCTGGTGGGTTCTCGGCTGGGCGGTTCTCCTCACCCTCCTCGTTGTCGCCGCCCTCTGGCTTCGGTTCAGAGTGTAGTGTTTCCATTATCCCGTCCCCCGGAAAAATCCGGGGGCTTTTTGTTCCCGCGCAGTCAGGAATTTGCAGAAAAATGTGAGAAAAATGTTCGAAAATTTTGTAAATAATCAAAAGATTATTAACTTTGCATTGTCATTAAATCAAAAGAGTTTATGAGAAAGAAGACAACAGAACGAAAGGAAAAAGAGAGGGAGCTGCTCTACTACCTTCAGCTATACAGTGAAATCAGAGGCCGAAACGGCGCGGAAAGAGTATTGAGCTGGTTGGAAGATTCTATTGACGAACTTGTGGAGAAATTGAAACGAATGTAAGACCCCCCCCGCTGAAAGGCGGGGTTAAGAACTCAAGAATATGGTCACGAAAGAACAGATGGATGCCTTGAAAACAAGGTTTGTAAATGCCAGAACGGATGCGGAGCGTCAGGCAGTCGATGACGAGATGCGCCGTCTTTGCGACGAGGATGTCAATGCCGTTGCTGAGATTATGAAACAACAGTTGGAAGAGACGCACAGGGAGGTCGATGAAATTCTCGTCAGAAAGCAACTTGAGGAAATGCTGCCGGCCATATCGTTGTCTTACATTGCAAAGACATATTTCAAGAAGTCCCGTGCCTGGCTCTACCAGAGAATAAACGGCCTTTCCGTAAACGGCAAGCCTGCAAAATTTTCAGAAAGTGAGATTGAGACCCTGAATTATGCCCTGAATGACATCGGTCAGAGGCTGGTGGGCATAAAGGTTTCATAGCAGACATATAGCCCACGCAACAGTAGAGCATATCTCTTTTGTTTTAATGACACCGGCCACTTGTGGGTTGTGGCCACGGAGGACGACCTTGCGGCCGTCCTCTTTTTTTGCTGTCCTTTTTTGCTGAAAATTTTGTAAATAATAGGAAAATTCCTATCTTTGCGCTGTTGAATTAAACGACATGAAGTACAACGAAATTCATAAGAAACTGAGAGCGGCAGGGTGTTACCCCATCGGGAATGGCGACCACCCGTTCTGGTACAGCCCGATAACGGGCAAGAAATTCAAGACCAGCCACCACGGCTCACAAGAAGCCGCTCCGGGAACAAAGAAAAGTATTGAAAGGGATTCTGGGGTTAAACTTTAACCCCATTAAAATGAAAAGTTATGGAAAAAGTAAAGGTTATCGTTGAAAAGTCTTCCTATGGATTCTCCGCCTATATCTCCGAGGGTTCAAAGAATCTTGAATATGGGATTGTCGGTGAGGGAAAGACCGTGCAGGATGCAATAGCCGACTTCAAGGATTCATACGAGGCGATGAAGAGCTTGTTTGCGGAAAATGGCGAACATTTCACGGGAGCCGAGTTTGAGTTCTATTTCGACACGGCAAGTTTTCTTGAAGAGTATTGCAGGGCATTCAGTCTTGCCGGACTTGAAAGAATCACGGGCGTAAGCCAGACGCAGCTCGGACACTATCTCCACGGCCGGAGCAAGCCGTCGGCGAAAACCGTTCAGAAGATTCAGAGCGGAGTTGAAAAGTTTGCCCGGAATCTCACTTCCGTCAGATTCGCCTGATTTTACGACATGGCCACGGGCGGGCGGCATCCTTTGCGGGACGCCGCCTTTTTTCGTGCCGCCAGGATGGAGGTAATCATCCGCCGACATTCAGGATGTCCACGCCTTTTAGTTCCTCCGTGGCCTTGCCCGACCTCTGGCAATAGATCGATGTCATCGCGAGGCTGCTGTGGTCCGCCTGCTGCTGGATGAACGAGACAGGGACTCCGGCGGCCGCGAGGTTCGTGATTCCCGTGTCCTTCAGGCTGTAGAATGTGACATCCATCGGAAATCCGCATTCTTTCCTGACGAAATTGTTCCAGAATGTCCCGATTTTCCTTTCCGGAAGCGCTGTCTTTCCCGAACTGAAGTCATTGTGCGGGTGATTGCCGAACAGAAAGAATTTCGGGTTGCTCAGGTCGAGCCGGCGCACGAAAGGCATCATCGCGTCGGGAATGGTGCGGGTCGAGGTGTTGTCATTCTTGGCAATCTCCCCGCGCACGACCACCGTCTGCGAGTCAAGGCGGATGTCCGAGCACCGCAGCAGGGCAATTTCTTTCGGACGAATCAGGCAGCAGTAGCACAGCAGACAGAGCACAAGGAACTCGGGATTTTCCCGGTCGAGGTAAGTCCACAGGGTCGAAAGCTCCGCATCCGAGAGGATGCGCCGCTTTTTCTTGGTCAGTTTCTTGGACTTGCGCTTGATGTCGGCGAAAGGATTCTCCGAAATGTATTTCCTGTCAATCATCCAGTCGAAGAGGACGCGGCAGAAAAGAAGGTAATTGTTGTAGGTGCGCGGGGAAATCTTCGGGTCGCTCTCAATGTCCTCCATGAAATCCACGGCCATCGAGCCGGTGAAACCGCAGGCATAGGTGTTCCCGTCGCATCCGTGGGCGGTCAGCCAGTTCCTCAGGGTCCGGACGAAAGACTTGTAGCAGCGTATCGAGTTCGCTTCCAGTTCGCGCTCTTTCGCCTCCAGAAAGGAGTCGAATGCCTCGAAAAGTTTCTTGTAGGCTTTCGGCGCATAGCGTTCGACGAGAGGATTCCATCCGAGGGCGAGCTTTTCAGAGATTCGTCCCATTATGGCGCGTGCCATCGCCTTGCGCTCACGCGGTGACTTCACACGGTTCACTTTGATTCTCATCCGCTTGAGCTTCATCGTGCCGGGGTCTTGGATGTAATAGGTGATGTACCAGATTTTGCCCTGGGTCAAACGGGGTGGCACATATTCGATGTAGGGGGTCGGTTTGAAGAAAGACATTTTTTTTCTTTCGCACAATTCCGACAGCACCCTGTAGAGGTTGCCGGACGCAGGCGAAAGACTCTGTCCCGTGCTTGTCCCGTTTTTCTCTGAAATTTCTTGTAAAATTCTATCTATCAGAGAATTAGGGGTATTCCGCGGAGAGAAGGAGATTTTTGGGGTCTCGTTTGAATCTTGTAACTTACTCATAATCAATACTATATTTTTAAGATTGTTGGCATTTTCGGGCATTTTTCATTATTTTTGTCCCGTTGCAGTGTCGGGACTGCGGAGAGTAACTTTCTCTCCGCAAAATTGTTGGGGCTTTTGTAACATCGTTGTTCTTACTCATTTTTGCTGTCAAACCATAAAAATTGCTCTATATGTCAGACGAAAAGAACACCGCCGCATCAGGGTTCGCGCCCAGGATTCCGGAGCCGGAATCGGAACATTTCTACACCGACAGGGCGTTCCAGTCGAATGTCGATGAAGCGGTTCTCGACATCGCGTATCAGGAAGCCGTCCGGAAGCTGGATTCTCAGATGGAAAGTTACCGGCACATCGAGCGGACGAGCAGCGTGCTTCTCGGATGGCTTTTCGCCGGATTCGTCTCACTCGCGGCCGCAGTGGTCGCGCTGTACTGCTCCGGCGGCGTGACCGTTCCGTTCATCATGGCCGTCTATGCCTTGGCCGCCCTCGTCGCCCCCGCCGCAGTGCTTGTGCGGGGAATCCACTTCAAGCAGTTTCACAGAACCCCGGGAATGCTGCCTTCAGTTACGCTTTCCCCGTCGCGCTGCGAATGGATTGCGGGAAGCGAAGCCGAGGGGCAGACGAAGTACTACAAGATAGGGCTGCTTCAGAGCTATCAGAGCATCTGTGAGGAGAATGCCGCCGGAAACCTCCGGCGCATAAGGCTCTACCGGACGGCCGTCCGCATTCTGGCCGTCGAGTGCGCGGTGGCCGCCGTCCTGTTCTGCGTGCTCATATCGTTGTGAACCTGCGCCCCGGCGAGCCGGTCTGAGGTTCTGGAGGCGGGATGTCCGCCGGAGCGGGAGTGTTCTCTTCGGGTCTCTGTTTCATAGTCATCATTTTGTTGAACATTAAAATCTGCTGTCATGTCAGACGAAAATCAAATTCAGGCATTGCCGAAATACGAAAGATTCTTCACGGACTTGGAATACCGGAACAAAGTCGATGAGGCGGTTCTGGATGTCGCGTATCAGGAAGCCGTCCGGAGGCTGGAAGCTCAGCTGGAAAGTTACCGGCACATCGAGAGGACGAGCAGCGTGCTTCTCGGATGGATCTTCGCCGGGTTCGTCTCACTTGCGGCCGCAGTGGTCGCGCTTTACTGCTCCGGCGGAGTGACCGTTCCGTTCATTATGGCCGTCTATGCCTTGGCCGCCCTCGTCGCCCCCGCTGCGGTGCTTGTGCGTGGAATCCACTTCGGGCAGAGCCAGCACATACCGGGCGCGGAGCCGAAATACTCACTCAATGCGGATTATTGCCAGTGGCTGTTGGATCACGACATCGAGCATCAGACAAAGGAGTTCAAGTTTGCGCGTCTTCAGAGTATGCAGACATCGATGGACGGCAACAGCGTCCGGAATCTCAAGCGCATAAAATGCTACCGCCGGGCTGTCAGAATCCTCGGCATCGAGTTCCTCGGTGCGGCGGCTCTGTTCCTCTGTCTCATTCTGTTCTGACGGAACAGCTGCGTCCGGGCATGTTTGTCTGCGGGACGGCCGGAGTCGGCTCCGGTGCCTGCGGCGCGTATTCTTCGGTTTTCGGTTTCATATCATAGTCATCATTTTGTTGAACATTAAAATCTGCTGTTATGTCAGGCAAAGAACTTTTCTATACGGATTCGCGCTTCTGGACCAAGGTCGATGAGGGCGTTCTTGATCTCGCCTATGAAAATGCACGCAAGAGGCTGGAATCCCAGATGGCCGATTACAGGCATATCACCAGAACGAGCAGTGTCTTTCTCGGTTGGATGGTCGGCGGTATCATTTCATTGTCAGCGGCCGTGGTCGTACTCTTTCCGGGCGGATGGGGCGTTTCGCTGACAATGGCGGTTTATGCCCTCGCGGCTCTCATCGTCCCGTCACTCATCATCGTTTTCGGCATCCAGTTCGGGCAGCGCATCAAGGAGCCGGGGCTTGAACCGGGAATCGGACTTCGGGACAGCTTGTGCCGCGCCCTTCTCGATGTGGAAACCGCCTGTCAGTCCAGAAGCTATAAAGTCTCGCTGCTGACGGGGGCGCAGGAAGCCATTGAAGACAACGCACGGGAGAACGGACGGCGAATCATCTGCTATCGCGTCGCGGTCTGCATCCTTATCGCCGAAATCGTCGCCGGCATCCTGTTGTTCTGCCTGCTCTCTTCAGGGATTTAGCCCTTGCGCATCGGCGGGTGTTCCGTCTGGGGAGTCCATCCCGGTCCCGCAGGTTCCGGTGTCGGGTACTCTTTCTTTTCGGCTTCCGGTTTCATAGACCTTGCTTTCACAGTGATTATTTCGCGAGGATGTCCAGGAGTTTCTTTATCTGGGCATCCTTCTCCTTTATCTGGGCATCCTTCTCCTTTATCTGGGCATCCTTCTCCTTTATC
>CAVLBF010000019.1:0-40388 GCA_963661285.1 Bacteroidaceae bacterium
CGGAGGCCCCTCAGAGTCCTGAAGCCCCGGAGCAGGCGAAGACCCTCAAGCTCAATCTCGACATCCCTTCTCTCGGCAGCGACGCCGACACCAAGGCGGCGAAGACCAACTGGGCGGCGGGAGACAGGCTCAACATCTGGTTCGACGACTGGGACCCGGGCAAGGACACCCCGGACCCGGACCTCGTCATCAGCTACGACGGCACCAAGTGGACCGCCGGCGAGCTCAAGATGAGCGACAAATCAGACGGCACCGCCCGCAGCCTCAAGGCGACCGGCGGCAAGATGACAATCCTCTACGAGGGCTACAACGACCTTTCTAAATACACGACGAGCTGGGGCTCTTCGTCGCAGAGGTACAAGCCTATAACGAAGTATGTGACCGAGCCCTTCTCCTCTTACGCTACGGCCTGCCCGCTCGTGGCATCCACCGAGGGCGTCGGCTACACCTACGACGAGACCTCCAATACCCTGGCCGCGACCTTCACCGGATGGATGTTCTACACCACGTTCAAGGTGCTGGTGAAGACCTCCGACACTTCGGTCAAGGGCAACGCCGACGGCTACACCCTCAATGTCTCATACATAGACGGCTCCACGACGAACGCGTCCGTCATCTTTGGAGACATTTTGGTTGGGACCAATCCTGTGAAAATCAAAACCTCCTCGGGCTACCTTAGCCCGCAGCTCGGAGTCGAGGAGGCGGACGGTATCGCGTTCTACTACACTGCGCTCAGCTACCGCTACACCGCGACCGACATCGAGTTCACCCTCCGGAAGCTCGGCAGCTCTGCAGGTGCCGTGACCTCTGTCAGCTACACCGCGACAGGCAAGCTCGTCACCACTGACCCTTACAAGTGTCAGGGCGTAAGCATCGACCTCACCGATTTCAAATAACATTTTCTCCATACTGTTGCACCAAGAAAGGCCGGACGGGACGCGCTCCCGCCCGGCCTCCTAATTCATTGATTTTCGCAGAAATACGTAAAAGTTTCCAACCGACACTTTGTGTATGGAGCGGAATGTTGTGGACGAAAGGGCCTGGGACAATGACCGCTAAAGACCACGCTCCCGAAGAGATTTCAGGGTGTTGTAGATGGTGGATTTTTTCCTGCCAGTCATCTCGCAGAGTTCCGCTATGGTTGGCTTGACATCGGCGGACATCAGTTCCGCAACCTTCCTCTCGAGTCCTGTAAAACCTGAGACCTTGGCCGAGAAGTTCTCCCTGTAGAAAGTGACGCAGAACATACCTTCCGTCTCGTACTCGGGGCGAGGCAGCCCGGCCTCGAGCATCAGCTCCTGCATCCTGCCGATGCCGGAACCCACGTGTTCGACGAGATTCATTCTCATAAACAGGCTGAAAATGTACGGGTTGCGCGAAAGGCTCTTGCTGCCGAAATGCTTGGCTACCGTCGGGAGCAGCCCACCCGGATTTGAGATTTCCACCCGGTCATCGTAAACTTCCAGACTCGTGAATGCCCCCATTTCATAGTAGTCTCTGTGTGCCAGAGCGTTTATGAGTGCCTCCCTGAATACATCAAGGGGCATTTCCCACTTTTCGGTGCGGGCACCGGTACCCCTGATCTCGTATTCGACTCTCAGTTTGTCCTTGAGCCACGCAAGCGCCATCTCGTATTGCGAAACAAGCGGGCCGCCGAACATCTTGTCGTCAATAATGTGCAGTTTGTCCGTCCCTTTGAATTGGGTGCATCTCACTACGGCGTGGAAGAATCGATCCTCCGGATGCCGCGCGAAGAAGAGTATCGTACCCCGCTTCACTTCGCCGTCTTCGGTGAATGCCCTGATGTTCTCAAGAATCTGCCGGTCATCGACATTGCCGGAAATATGCGCTTCGCGCCGGAATGCCCTCATAGTATCGCCGTCCAGATTGGCATAGATGTCGTACTTCTTGCTGGGGATAGCATCAAAATAGATTTTCTCCGCCTGTTGAATCAGCTCGCGAATTTCCTCCACATTGGTAAGTTTCTGACAGTTGGTCCCTTCCCGGACGAAAATACTCCCGCCAAAGAAATATGGAATCTGCCTCCCGGCCGGCACTTCTATGACCCAGACATCCTTCCCGCCCACATCGACAGAATAGAGATCGCAGTGGAGGGCCGGGGAAATCTCTCCAAGTGAACCCTGAATGGCGGAGCGTCTGGAGTTGTCCAACGCGGCTCCCTTGACGGTGCCGCAGTCATCGATGCCAATCAGTATGTATCCTCCGGCCGCATTCGCGAAACCGCACGCCTCTTCCGTGATTTCGCGCACTTTAGGCGGCACGGCAAGTTTGAAATCCACATTGTAGGACTCGCCGCGCGCAGCCATCGCCTTTATCTCTTCCGCAGTAATCATCTCGTATATTTCTTGATTTCGGCTGCAATATACGACTTTCCAGCGGGATTCCAACGGAAAATTGGAATTTTCCAAAATAAAACCGCCCTGTCACCAGAAATGCCCGGATGGCCAAAAGAATCAGGGCTGCGCCCTACTCCAGCGTCCATTCGGGGCCGTCCTTGGTGTCCTTGACCTGGATGCCGAGGGCCTTGAGGGAGTCGCGGATGTGGTCGGAGACGGCCCAGTCCTTGGCGGCCTTGGCGGCGGCGCGCTGCTCCAGGACCATATCCATCAGTCCGGAGATGACCTTGCCGTCTGTGCCTTCCGAAACCTCCTCATCCTTGAGGCCTAGCACGCCGAAGACTATATCGTCAAACAGCTGCACGAGAGTGGCCTTGTCCCCCTCGCCGAGCGTCAGCTGCTTTGCCTTGGCGGAGTTGATGAGCCGCACGGCTTCGGAGATGTGCGCGAGCGCGACCGGGGTATTGAGGTCGTCGCAGAGAGCGTCATAGACCCCGTCGAAGATGGCCTTGACCTCAGGGCTCTCCGCCGGGCAGCTGTCCGGGGCAACGGTCTCGCTCTGCTCGCCGTAGGCAATCTGCGGCACAGCTCCGCCCGCCATCGAGTAGAGTTCGCGTGCGGCCTGCATCAGCCGCCTGAGACCCTTCTCGGAAGCCTGCAAGGCCTCGTTGGAGAAGTCGAGTGTGCTGCGATAGTGCGCCTGCAGGATGAAGAAGCGCACCGTCATCGGGCTGTAGGCCTGGGTGAGCTTCGGGTGAGCGCCGGAGAAGAGCTCGGGCAGGGTGATGAAGTTGCCCAGCGACTTGCCCATCTTCTGGCCGTTGATGGTAATCATATTGTTGTGTACCCAGTAGCGCACGCCCTGCGTGCCGCGTGAAGCCTCGTTCTGCGCAATCTCGCACTCGTGATGAGGGAACATCAGGTCCATCCCGCCCCCGTGGATGTCGAACTCGCGCCCGAGGTACTTCTCTCCCATCACGGAGCACTCGAGATGCCAGCCCGGGAAGCCCTCTCCCCAAGGGGAAGGCCAGCGCATAATATGCTCGGGTTCAGCCTTTTTCCATAAGGCGAAATCGTACGGGGCGCGCTTGTCGGACTGCCCGTCGAGGCTGCGCGTACCTTCGAGAGTGTCGTCGAGATTGCGTCCGGACAGCACGCCGTAGTGGAAGTCCCGGTTATATTTCGTAACATCAAAATAGATGCTGCCATTGCTCTCGTAGGCGTAACCGGCGGCAAGAATCTTCTTGATCGCCTCAATCTGCTCGATGATATGCCCGGACGCGCGGGGCTCGATGGACGGCGGGGCCACATTGAGCTTGCGCATCGCCTCGTGATAACGCAGAGTATAGGTCTGCACCACCTCCATCGGCTCCAGCTGCTCAAGTCGGGCCTTCTTGGCTATCTTGTCCTCCCCCTCGTCGGCATCGTGCTCCAGATGCCCCACATCGGTGATGTTGCGCACATAGCGCACCCTATATCCCAGATGGCGCAGCAGGCGTGCAAGTACGTCATAAGTCACGCCCGGGCGGGCGTGGCCCAGATGCGCGTCGCCGTACACGGTCGGCCCGCATACATACATCCCGACATATCCCGGATGCACCGGCACGAAGACTTCCTTTCTGTGCGAAAGGGTATTGGTAAGACTGAGGGTTCTCATTGCCATTTATCGATAATCTCACGAAGATACGAATAAAATAATTATTTTAGCCGTATGAAATTCATAAGCTGGAACGTGAACGGCCTCAGGGCCGTGGCGGGGAAGGGATTCCCGGAGATTTTCGAGAACTTCGGCGCCGACTTCGTATGCCTGCAGGAGACCAAGCTTCAGGAGGGACAGATAGACCTGGAGTTCCTCGGATACGCTTCGTACTGGAACTATGCCGAGAAGAAAGGCTATTCCGGAACCTGCATCTATACGCGGCCGGAGCCTCTGAGCGTGAACTGCGGCATAGGGATGGATGAGCACGACACGGAGGGGCGGGTCATCACTCTGGAGATGCCGGACTTCTACCTCGTCAATGTCTACACCCCCAACTCCCAGGACGGGCTGAGGCGGCTCGACTACCGGATGAAGTGGGAGGATGCGTTCAGGGCCTATGTCAGCTCGCTCGCGGCGAAGAAGGGGGTGGTCATCTGCGGCGATATGAACGTGGCGCACGAGGAGATAGACCTCAAGAACCCGTCCACAAACCACTTCAACGCCGGATTCTCCGATGAGGAGAGGGGGAAGATGAGTGAACTTCTCGCCGCCGGATTCCACGACAGCTGGAGGGAGCAGCACCCGCAGGAAGTCAAATATTCCTGGTGGTCATACCGTATGGCGGCAAGGGAGCGGAACGCCGGCTGGCGCATCGACTATTTCCTCGTGTCGGACCAGCTTGCAGACCGGATAGTCTCAAGCGAAATCCACAACGAAATCTTCGGCTCGGACCACTGCCCCGTGGAACTGGTGCTGAAAGACTTCTAGGCGGCCTTCCTGCGGGAGCCGAGCAGCTCGAAGAGCACGACAAGGGCGATGCCGACTGCGCACCAGAGGACAGCTCCGGGAATCTGGAGGTCAAGCGGAGCCGCGCTGCCGCTGCGGAGCAGCTGCGCCTTCTCCACGGCGGCACCGTCGTACCAAGGCCAAACCCTTATCAGCGAACCCAATACAAATCCGAGCAGCACTATCAGCGTCTGACGCTCCCACCTCGCGAGCAGCCAGTGCAGGAGCTTCGCGAACGCGAGTATCCCGACCGCACAACCGACGGCTAAGACGATGATCACCGGCCAGTTGAAGTCCGAAATGGCCTGCATCACATAGTTGTACTTGCCCATCACGAGCAGGATGAAACTGCCGGAGATGCCCGGAAGAATCATCGCGCAGATGGAGACCGCCCCGCAGACGAAGATGAACCAGATATCGTCGGGGGTCTCGGTCGGAGAAAGGGTGCAGACCACGACCCCGATGACTATGCCTATGACGACGAATATCATATCCTTAAGCCGGAAGTCCTTGATGTCACGGAACATAATGACCGTGGAGGCGAGGATGAGCCCGAAGAAGAACGCCCAGGTAAGTATCGGATAGAGGGTGAGGCAATATGTCACGACCTTTGCAAGCGAAAAGACGCTGACCAGCACGCCGACCATCAGGGCAAGCAGGAAGTCGCCCTTGATCAGACGCCAGAACTCCCCGAAGCGCCCCTTGAGCAGGGCTTTCCAGGTCTGCTTCTCGGTGACGGCATTGAGCGCGTCCACGATGTCGGTGTAGATGCCGGTGAGGAGCGCGATGGTGCCGCCGCTCACGCCGGGCACCACGTTGGCAGCTCCCATACCGAAGCCTTTGAGGGCGACGGCGAGATAGTGGGACAGTGATTTCATCGGATTATGTTCAGATAATTCTTGATTTCTTCAAACACGGCGGACTGGCTGACGGCGGGTGAGTTCTCCGGAGCGAGGACCACCATATCGAATATGTCGCCGGGCAGCTGGCGGCGGCCCAGCTTGAAGCAGGCGCGGCTGCACCTCGCCTCATATTCAGCATAAAAGCTCTCCGGGGAGTCCACCAGCGAGATGAAGAGCTCCCCCGAACCCTGCTCCGCGCGAGGGCCGCGGAAGCGTTTCTTCAGCGTGCCGAGCAGGTCGAAATCGCCCTTGGCGGGCGCGAGAATATGCACGGGGATATTGTGAGCGTCAAAATATCGCTTCACCGAAGCGAGGACAGCGCCGAAGTCCTCGGCGGAGGAGTCAAGCAGCACAGTTGCGGAGCGGATTCTGCCCAGAGGGCAGAGACCGTGCGGGGCGCGGCTCCCGTTACGCTTCAGGGTAATCAGCCTCAGGAGATACTGCACGGGGTTTTTCATCTACTCTTCGGCGAAAAGTTCCCGGATTTCCTGCTTCGCGTCTCTCCAGCGAGGGACATCTATCTTGGTCCCCACCACCTCGACGACCTTGGCGGCGATGATCGAGCCTGCTTCGCCGCAGACCTTGAGCGGCTTGCCGAGAGAGTGCGCATAGAGGAAACCGGCGGCGTAGGTGTCCCCTGCTCCCGTGGCGTCGACGGTGTCCGCCGGCCACGCCTCTATGAAGTGCACCTCATCCCCGGAGCGTATCCAGCTCCCGTCCTTGCCGACCTTGACAACCGCTATCTTGCACAGGGCGGCAATCTCGTCCAGAGCCTTGAGGGGATCGGAGAGTTTGGTGAACGCCTTGGATTCAGTTTCGTTGGCGAAGACTATATCGACATACTTCTCCACTATGTCGTGGAGGAACGCGAGGTTGGACTCCACCACATTGTAGGAGGCCATATCTATGGAGATGATGCAGCCGGCATCGTGCGCAAGCTCCACCGCCCTGCGGGCAAGAGCCTGATTCTGCACGAGATATCCCTCGATATGGAAGTAGTCGTATCCCTCGAACCACTCCGGCTTCAGGTCTTCCGGCACAAGGTCAAGAGCCGCGCCCAGATAGACCGCGAAGGTGCGCTCCGCGTTGCCGCCACTGATGAAGACCATCGAGCGTCCGCTGGAGTGCCGGCTCTTGAGGAGCGTCGTCTTCACCCCGTACTGCTCCTGGTCGCTCTTGAAGAGCAGGCCCAGCTCGTCGTCGCCTATCTTGCCGATGAAGCCCGACGGCATCCCGAAAATGGAAGTGCAGCTGATGGTATTGGCAGCGGAGCCGCCGGCGACATATTTCACGCCCAGAGGCTTGAGCGCCGCCCATATCTTGTCGCCCGTCTCCATATCCACGTGCTGCATACTGCCCTTGGGCAGATGGAAAGTGTTGAGCAGCGAATCGTCCGGGAGAACCGCAAGAATATCGGTAAGGGCATTGCCAATTCCAAGTATCGATTTCATAACTTGCAAAATTAGCATAATTATCCGTAAATTTGCGCCCGATGAACAGGAAAGCGACCAATGTGATCAAGTACCTGCTGTCAGTCGGACTGGCTGCGGTGCTGGTCTGGTTTGCATTCAGGGGCGTGGACTGGACGGCTTTCCTCGACGGTCTCAAGGAGACGCGCTGGGGCTACGTCTTGATTTTCACTCTGGTATCGGTGCTGGCCCTCTTCTTCAGGGAAGAGAGGTGGCGAGTGATGATGGAGCCCCTCGATCCCGACGTGAAGAGGCTGGACGCGTGGGACGCGTCGAATGTGGGCAATATAGTGAATGTGGTGCTGCCGGGCGCGGGAGAGTTCGTGCGCGGCGGGTACATCCGCTCGAAGAAGATGAGCTACGAGAAGATTATGGGCACCATAGTCTGCGAGAGGGCCTGGGACGTGATTTCAGTGCTGCTGATGCTCATATTCGCGCTTGTGCTGAAATGGGACACGTTCGGCTCGTTCTTCATCGCCAACATCTGGGGCCCGCTGACCCACAGCCTCGGATTCTCGATGTGGTGGATACTCGTGCCGATTCTGCTCGCGCTGGCGGGTTTCTTCTGGGGAGTGTTCCACTGGGAGAGCAAATCCGCATTCTGCGCCAAGGTCGCCGGCACGATACGCGGTCTCGGAGTCGGCATCGCGAGTTTCGTGCACATCAGGCGCAAGTGGGCGTTCGTGCTGTACACCATCGGCATCTGGGTCACATATCTGCTGATGACCTACTACAACTTCAAGGCTATCCCGGCGCTGGCGCACCTGACTTTCTTCGACTCGATTTTCGTGTCGGCGGTCGGAAACATCGCATCCGTGATTCCTGTGCCGGGCGGCATCGGGGCATACCACTACCTCGTCGCACTGACCCTCGAGTCAATCTACGGGGCGACCTGGGAGACCAGTCTGCTCTTCGCGACGCTCAGCCACGAGACCCACGCCCTGCTGCTGATTCTGCTGGGCATCGCATCTTATGTGCGGCTGGGGCTGCGACGGAAGCGTTAGAGTCCTCCGGACGGCTCGGCCCGGCGCACGAACACAAAAATAGCCGGCCAAAAATTGCTTTTTAGTCGGCTTCTTTCTAACTTTGCACTCCCCCTCGGGGGGACAAGGCCGGTTCCGTAGCTCAGTCGGATAGAGCAACAGCCTTCTAAGCTGTGGGTCGCGCGTTCGAGTCGCGCCGGAATCACTTCCCTTTCCTTTTGTTGGACTTGTGGTCGCTCCAGAGGCCATAGACCTCGCTGACGTTGCCGGCGGTTATGAACGCCTTGATATCGTTGTCGCGGATATATTCCATCAGGTCGGCGAACTCGTTCTGGGTGAGCAGAGTCTGGATTTCCATATATTTGTCGCCCGTGTAGCCGCCCGTCACCTCATAGAGCGAGCAGCCGCGCACGATGTCCTCGATGATATATCTGCGGATGCGCTCGTGCTCACGCGAGATGATGCACACCCTCTTCCGACGGCTCAGGCTGGCCATAAAGTAGTTGACAATCAAGCCGTTTATCCAAGTGCCGATGAGCCCTATGATGACCAGACGGAACGGGTTGATGAGGAAAGCGGTGCAGCAGATCACCACTCCAGCGATGGTCACCGACATCCCCATATCGAAGTGCAGGTACTTGTTGAGAATCTTGGCGAGAATGTCGAGTCCTCCCGTGGAAGCGTTGATGCCGAACAATATGGCTTGAGAGGCGCTGAGCACCAGAACGAAGGTGAGCAGGTCGAACCACAGGTTGCCCATCATCGACGTGGCTCCCGGCTCCATCAGGGTCTGATAAGGGCATATCATCTCCCATACGTTCATCAGAGGGCCCAGCACCAGCGCGGCATAGGCCGTCTTGACCCCGAATTCGGGGCCTATCAGGATATATGCCACCACAAGTAATATAGCGTTGATTATCAACACTATAGTGGAAACTTTGACGGCGATGCCCATATTCGCGAGCACTCCGCTGACCACGATGGAGAGTCCGGAGATGCTGCCCACCACGAGCTTGCTCGGCAGGAGGAAATAGTACACCGCCGCAGCGGCAATGAACATTGCGATGGAGATGATGAGCATCTCCTTCCAGAACTTGAGAGTCCGTATGGACTTGGATAGAGGTTCTTCTTTCATTAATCTTGGTTTTTCAGATATTCGTCAATCGCCTTGGCGGCCCTGCGCCCCGCTCCCATCGCGAGGATCACGGTGGCCGCGCCGGTGACGGCATCGCCTCCGGCAAAGACTCCCGCCCTGGTGGTCGACCCGGCCTCGTCTGCCACAAGGCAGCCCCTGCGGGTGGTTTCCAGCCCTTGCGTGGTATTGGCTATGAGAGGGTTGGACGAGGTGCCGAGGGCCATTATCACCGTGTCGGCACTTATCTCGAACTCGGAGCCGGGGACAGGGACGGGACTTCTGCGCCCGCTCGCGTCCGGCTCTCCGAGCTCCATACGGATGCAGCGCAGGGTCTTCACCCAGCCGCGCTCGTCGCCGATGATTTCAACCGGATTGGTCAGGAGGTCGAACACTATCCCCTCCTCCTTGGCGTGGTGCACCTCCTCGCGGCGCGCCGGAAGCTCCGCTTCCGTCCGTCTGTAGACGATATGCACTTCGGCCCCGAGCCGAAGCGCAGTGCGCGCCGCGTCCATCGCCACGTTGCCGCCGCCGACCACGCAGACCTTCCTGCCGGCGTGGATAGGGGTCAGATAATCCTCCCTCCAGGCGCACATCAGGTTGTTGCGGGTGAGGAACTCGTTGGCGGAGAAGACCCCGCAGAGATTCTCCCCCGGGATGCCCATAAACTTCGGCAGACCCGCTCCCGTGCCGATGAACACGGCCTTGAATCCCATAGTGTCAATAAGCGAATCCACGGTGAGAGTGCGGCCCACGATCACGTTGGTCTCTATTCTGACCCCGAGTCTGAGCACGTCCCCGATTTCGTGCGCGAGGACTTTCTCCTTAGGCAGACGGAACTCCGGTATGCCGTACTGGAGCACTCCGCCGGCCTTGTGCAGGGCCTCGAAGACGGTCACTTCGTAGCCCCATTTGGCAAGGTCTGAAGCGCAGGCAAGCCCGGCAGGGCCTGAGCCTATGACGGCAACCTTGACTCCATTCGGGGCTGCGGCCTTAAGCGCGGTAGTGCTGTCGGTGCCGCGATGCTCCCTCATATGGTCGGCGACGAACCTCTCCAGCTTGCCTATCGCCACCGGCTCGCCCTTCACCCCGAGCACACAGCTGCCCTCGCACTGGGTCTCCTGCGGACACACGCGGCCGCAGACTGCCGGCAGCGAGGAATCCTGGGCTATGATGTCGGACGCTCCCGCTATGTCTCCCTCGCGGAGCTTCGCTATGAACTCCGGAATCTTCAATCCCACAGGACAGGCGAGCACGCAGCGCGGATTCTTGCAGTGCAGGCAGCGGCTGGCCTCCAGCAGGGCTTCTTCCTTATTGTAGCCGTAGCAGACTTCTTCGAAATTGGTCGCGCGGGTCTTCGGATCCTGCTCGCGCACAGGCACTCTCGGTATTCTTCCAGCCATCACTTTCCCCTCCCTATTCTGCATTTATGGTTCTGAAGCGCTTCGGCCTCCTCTATCCTGTACTGTCCCTGGCGGCGCATAGCCTCGTCGAAATCGACCTCGGCGCCGTCGAACTCAGGCCCGTCCACGCAGGCGAAGCGGGTCTTGCCGCCCACCGTGACCCTGCAGGCCCCGCACATCCCGGTGCCGTCCACCATCAGGGTATTGAGACTCACCGTGATGGGGAGCCCGAGCTTCTGGGCGGTGAGGGTCGTGAATTTCATCATTATCATAGGGCCTATCGCCACGGCCATAGTGTATCTGCGTCCTTCTTCCCTGACCAGCTTCTCGAACAGGGCGGTCACCATCCCGTGGAAGCCCTCCGAGCCGTCGTCGGTGCAGATGAACAGATTGTCGCAGACGGCGGCCATCTCCTCCTTATATATGAGCAGGTCGCGGGTCTTCGCGCCTATGATCACGTCCACCTTCGCGCCGCGCCCGTGCAGCCACTTGGCCTGCGGATAGACCGGGGCCGTCCCTACGCCGCCGGCGATGAATATATAGCGGCTCGCGGAGAGCTCTTCCGGGCTCATAGCGACAAAGTCCGAAGCCTTGCCGAGAGGTCCGGACAGGTCGCAGAAAGCCTCCCCCGGCTCGAATGAAACGATGTCCCTTGTGGAAGCGCCGACGGCCTGAGTGACAATGGTCACGCTCCCCTCTGACGGGTCATAATCGCTGATTGTCAGCGGAATCCGCTCCCCTTTCTCGTCGGGGCGCAGCATCAGGAACTGTCCCGGAGCCGCCGCGCGGGAGAGCAGCGGAGCGTGAACTTTCATCCGACAGATTGTCGGCGTAAGCATCTCTTTGGTTAAGATCTCGTACATAGTGACCTCAAATTTAGTCAATCCGTAAGAAAGATGCAATACCCTGCGGCAGCACACAAAAACGGCCCGGGCAGATGCCTGAGCCGTCTTTGTGAAGTAAGCAGGGACAAACTAGAACCTGTAGCGGATGCCGAGGGCGAAGCCGTTCCAGCCGAAGCCGCCGCCGATGAAGTTGAATACAGGCTTCCAGTCGAGGGAGATGTTGATAGGCACTGAAGGAATCTCGAACTCTGCTCCGAGCTGTCCCACGATGCCGAGAGCCATTTCCGTGCTGGAGTTACCCTCGCTGTTGGTGGTGTTGTAGAAACCGACCTGTGCGCCAGGACCTACATAGAAGTTGCAGATACCTGACTGGGCGAAGATGAAATCGTAGATGCCGCTGAGGTAGAAAGCGTTGCCGCCCCACATTCCGAGGTCAGCCTCGACGAAGTTTGCGCCGACGCTGTGCTGATAAGAGAGTTCAGCACCGTAGCCGCCTCGGATACCGAGTGCGCGCGGCTGAGCGGAAAGAGCAGCTCCGAACATCAGAACGGAGAGAATCACGATAATTGCTTTTTTCATAACTTAATGGAATTTAAAAAGTTAATATAATACACTATTTTACGATTCCCGAGAAGCCGAGGAAGGCCATCGCCATAATGCTGACGGTAATCAGCGCGATAGGCAGCCCTCTGAACGGCTTTGGCACGTCGTTGAGGGCGAGGTGCTCGCGCAGCCCCGCGAAGAGGCACATCGCAAGCCCGTAGCCCAGCGAAGTGGCAAGAGCATAGACCGTGGCCTCGCCCAGGCCCAGCAGGTGGGAAGCCCCGCCTCCGAAAGAGAACTCCTTGGTCACCACGGTGATGGCCACGCCGAGCACGGCGCAGTTGGTCGTGATGAGGGGGAGGAAGATGCCGAGCGCCTGATAGAGGGAAGGACTGATCTTCTTCAGCACGATTTCCACCATCTGCACGAGGGCGGCAATCACGAGGATGAACGAAATCGTCTGCAGGAACTCAAGCTTCAGCGGCACGAGCAGATAGCTGTTGAGCAGGTAGGTCACGACCGTGGCGAGGGTAATCACGAAGCAGACCGCGCCGGACATACCGGTGGCGGTGGAAAGCCTGTTGGAGACCCCGAGGAACGGACAGATGCCGAGAAACTGCGAGAGCAGTACGTTGTTGACGAATATCGCCGATATTATGATGAGAATATATTCCATATCGCAATATTACTTTTTGGCAAGGAACTTATTGAAGAGCACCATCAGGTAGCCGAGCACGAGGAATGCGCCCGGAGCCATAACGAATGCGAGCACCCCGTCGCCCGGGATGAACTTGAGCCCGAACACGGAGCCGCTTCCGAGAATCTCGCGGATGATGCCTATGACAGTCAGGGACATCGTGAAGCCGATGCCGATTCCGAGCCCGTCGCAGGCGGAGTCGATCACGGAGTTCTTGTTGGCGAAGGCCTCGGCGCGTCCGAGCACGATGCAGTTCACGACGATGAGCGGGATGAAGAGGCCGAGAGTCTCATAGACCGCCGGCACATAGGCCTGCATCAGCAGTTGGAGCACGGTCACGAAGGTCGCGATGATGACTATATATGCCGGGATGCGCACCTTGTCAGGCACTGCGGGGGCGACGAGGGAGATGGCTATATTGCTTAGCACCAGCACAAAAGCCGTGGCCAGCCCCATCTCCAGTCCGTTCATCGCGGAAGTGGTGGTCGCAAGTGTAGGACACATACCGAGCACCAGCACGAATGTAGGGTTATCCTTTACGAAGCCCTTGGTAATCAGAGAAATCTTATTGCTCATTTTGCTCTCCTCCTTAATTTTCGGCTGCCTGCGGCGTTGCAGACAGTGTCCGGTAAACCTTCAGCGCGTTGGCCACTGCCAGCGTGTATGCGCGGGAAGTGATGGTGGAAGCGGTGATGGCGTCGATGTCGCCCCCGTCCTTCTTGACGGCGAGCCTTTTCTGCGCCGGGTCAAGCCCCTTGAACTGGGAGAGGAAGTCCTCGTCGTCCTGGCACTTGGCCCCCAGACCCGGGGTCTCGCTGTGGGAGATGACGGACGTATTGCATACCGTGCCGTCCGGGCAGATGCCGACCATCACGGAAAGCACTCCGCCGAAGCCGTTGACATTCGAGATGACCGCGACTCCGGTAGGCGCCGTATAGTATTTGTAGCTTGCCCCGTCCACCTGTACGGAGGACTCGGTGACATCCCCGCTGAACTCGGGGAGAACCTTGGCGATGGCGTTGCTTGTCTTGGCGAGCTGCGCAGCCTTGACTGGCTCTGCGGTCACTGCGTACGCGATGCCGAGCACTGCGGAACAGATCAGGCACACCAGCGTCAGGCAGAGTACCATATTCTTGAGTGTAGATTGTGCTGCCATAATTATGCCCTCCCGTACTTTTTAGGATGGAACCAGTTGTTGAGAAGCGGAACCGCGCAGTTCATAATGAGGATGGCGAAGGACATACCCTCCGGATATGCGCCGAAGTAGCGTATCATCATCAGTATCACGCCGATGCCTATGCCGTAAACCACGCCGCCGAGCGTGCTCATAGGCGAGGTCACGTAGTCGGTGGCCATAAAGCAGGCTCCGAGCACCACGCCGCCGGTGAGCAGGTTGAACACCGGGTCGGTGTAGGTCTCCGGATTGGCCAGACAGAACGCTCCGGAGATGACGGCCACGGTGGCGAAGATGCTGAGCGGAATCCAAGGCTTCACGACCTTGCGGCAGAGCAGATAGACAAAGCCCAGGAGGAGTGCCACTGTGGAAATCTCGCCGGACGATCCTCCGATGTTGAAGAACATCGTCCTGAGGTAATTGACGCCTTCCACCGCATCGACTCCGCCCTCGGCATACCTGCCGAGCAGGGTCGCGCCCGAAATGGCATCAGTTTCGTGGATAAATCCCTGAGGGACGGTCCAGTCCGTCATATAGGTCGGGAACGAGATGAGCAGGAACACGCGGCCCGCGATGGCGGGGTTGAAGAGGTTCTGCCCGATGCCTCCAAACGTCATCTTGACGACTCCGATGGAGAATACGGCGCCGATCAGCACGACCCACCAGGGGGTAAGGACAGGCAGGTTCAACGCCAGAAGTATGCCCGTCACCACAGCCGAAAGGTCGGAAACAGTGGAAGGGCGCTTGAGCAGCCATTTGGTGATAGCCCACTCAAGCAGCACGCAGGAAGCTACGCTGACCGCGAGCACGAGCAGTTCGTGCCATCCGTAGAAGAGGACGGACACGAGAACGGCAGGCGCAAGCGCGATGACCACATCCCTCATCAGAGAGCGGGTGGACACGTCGGCGTGCACGTGCGGAGATGGAGAAACGAGAAACTTTCCCATAAATATCTACTTTTTGGCGGCTTCCGCAGCAGCCTTGGCGGCAGCGGCGCGCGCGCGGATAACACCCATAACCTGTCCCTTGGCCTGACGGACATTGTCGAGCAGAGGGATATTTGCCGGACAGCTGTAGAGGCAGCAGCCGCACTCTATGCAGTCCTGAGCGGCGTTCTTCTCAAGGCCGGCTATGTCGCCCGCCTTGTAGAGCCTGTTGAGCAGGAACGGTTCCAGCCCCATCGGGCAGGCGTCGCTGCACCTGCCGCAGCGGATGCAGTTCCCCGCCCTCTTGCGGCGGGTTGCGGACTCGCTCAGATAGAGGATGGAAGACGAGCCCTTGACGGTGGCGGCCTCGATGTTGCTGACCGCCTTGCCCATCATCGGGCCGCCGCTGATGATTTTGGCAGCTCCTTCAGGGATGCCGCCGGCCTGCTCGATAATGAACGATAGAGGCACGCCGATGCGGAAGAGGTAGTTGTGCTGCTTCTCCACCGGCAGGCAGTCGCCCGTGACGGTGAGAGTGTTGGTGAGCAGCGGCCTGTTCTTCTGGACAGCCTCATAGACCGCAAGAGCGGTGGCGACGTTCTGCACCACTGCACCGGCATCGATAGGCAGGCAGCCGGACTTCACCTGACGGCGCAGCACGGCATCGATGAGCTGCTTCTCGCCGCCCTGCGGATAGCGCTTCTTGAGGGTCGCCACAGTCATATCGCCGTAGCCGAGCTCCGAGACGGCGGCGCTCAAGGCGGCGATGGCCTCCGGCTTGTTCTCCTCCACTCCGATCACGCAGCGGCATCCGAGCACCTTCTGCATAATCGCGGCCCCGACGACTATCTCCTTTGTGCGCTCCAGCATAATGCGGTAGTCACTGGTGAGATACGGCTCGCACTCAGCGCCGTTGATGATCAGGCACTCGGCTATCTTGCCGGGAGCGGGATTGAGCTTGACGTGGGTCGGGAAAGTCGCACCTCCGAGGCCGACCACGCCGCACGCCTTGATGCGGTCGAGTATGAACGCCTTGTCTTCGGGAATCCCGGTGACGAGCGTGTCGCTGAGGTCAATGCCCTCCGCCCACTCGTCGCCCTCGACGGCAATCTCGATATGAGTCACCGGATTGCCTGCAAGATCCTTGCGCGGAGCTATGGACTTGACCGTGCCTGACACCGGAGAGTGCACGAAAGCGGAGATGAATCCGCCCGGCTCGGCGATGACCTGACCGGCCTTGAGCTTGTCTCCGACGGCGACTACAGGCTTCGCCGGTGCGCCGAGGTGCTGGGCCATAGAGACATAGACCGTCTGCGGAAGAGGCAGCGTCTCTATCGCGCAGTCACGGGAAATCTTATTGTCGTGCGGATGTACTCCGCCGATCGAAAAAGTCAGCTTATTCATTGGTGACCTCCTTCTTTACTGTTTTCGGAGCCTCGGAGACAGGCGCGGCGGCTTCAGCGGGCGCGGGCTTCGGTTCAACCTTCTTCGGGACGAAGCCTACCGCGTGTATCGCTCCCGTCGGGCACTCGAAGAAGCACTGTCCGCAGGCCTTGCACTTGGTGTAGTCGATATAGCAGAGGTTGTCGGCTATGGTGATTGCATCGAACTTGCAGACCTTGGCGCACTTCCCGCAGCCGATGCAGGCGACGGTGCAGGCCTTGCGGGCCACTCCGCCCTTGTCCTTGTTGACGCAGGAGGTATAGACACGGCGGCTGTTCTTGGCGGTGGTGCCGACATTGCGGAGCTCTATGATATGCTTCGGGCAGGCCTTCGCACAGGCCCCGCAGGCAGTACAGCGGCTCTCGTCCACCACCGGAAGGCCCGTCTGAGGGTCCATCGATATGGCCCCGAACTTGCAGGCCGCAACGCAGTCTCCGCAGCCGAGGCAGCCGTAGGAGCAGAGGGTGTCGCCGCTGTAGAGCGCCGCCTTGACGCGGCAGGACTGCTCCCCGTCATATTCATTGATACGGGGACGGTTGGCACAAGTGCCGTTGCAGCGGACTACGGCGACCTGAGGCATCTTCTCCTTGACCTCGTAGCCGAGGATGGCCGCCACCTTCTTCATCACCTCGTTGCCGCCCACAGGACAGTAGTTGTTGTCGAGGTTGGAAGCCTTGACGGCAGCGTCCGCAAAGGCCCTGCAGCCTGCGAAACCGCAGCCGCCGCAGTTGGCGCCCGGCATCACCTTCTCCACTTCATCAATCCGCGGATCCTCCTCGACCTTGAACTTCTTCGCCACCCAATGGAGGACGAGAGCAAGCAGCAGGCCGAGCACCGTGAGAATCACGACGGTTAGGATAACAGTGTTTGTCATTGTCTTCTTATCTTAAAAACATAATCTTTCTTGAGTCTGCCCCTCAGCAGCAGTAGCAGCGCATACCAGAGCGCCACGGCCCCGAGAGCGCACAGTCCGGCGGCGAGCTCCCCCACCCCGGCGAACGTCAGGGCGAGCAGTACCGCGACAAGCACTATGAGCGGGGCTACGTACGCAAGCAGCACGGCCACATAACCCATCGAGGCGGTAAGCACCACCTCCACTTCATCGCCGGGCTGATAACTGTCCCTGAAGTCCGTAGGCACGCTGACGGCCTTGGCCTTGGAGTCGCCAAGTCCGCACAGGCCCTTCGCGTGGCAGGAGCCGCACGCGGATTCTGAGATTATCTCTACTGTTGTTGATTCGGGCGTGATGTCCACAATCCGTCCGCGATGTGATATTTCGCTATTCGAATTCATTGCTCATTACAGAACCCGCATCATCCATTCCGGAATCCATATTCATCGCCGAGTCGATTGTCACGGCCCGCATATCCAGAGTGTCGTCCTCCTCCACAAAACGGAGCTGTTCGCCCTTGTATCGCATATCAATGTCCCGCGTCTCGCCGTTGCGGTGCTTGGCTATGATTATCTGGGTCTTCTCCTTGTCGCCCTCGTTCTCGCTGAGGCCGATGTAGTCGGGACGGTGGATGAAGATGACCATATCGGCATCCTGCTCGATGGAGCCCGACTCGCGCAGGTCGGAGAGCTGGGGCTTGCCGCCCGAACCCTGACGCTGCACCGCGTTGCGTGACAGCTGCGAGAGCGCTATGATGGGCACGTTCAGCTCCTTGGCCGTGGCCTTGAGAGTGCGGGAAATTGCGGCGACTTCCTGCTCACGGAGACCCTTGAGCTCCGCAGGGCCCTGCATAAGCTGCAGGTAGTCGATGACGATCAGGCGCACTCCCTTGTTCTTGACCAGACTCTTGGCCTTGGTGCGGAACTCCATCAGCGGAAGACTCGGAGTGTCATCTATATAGAGCGGGGCCTTGGAGAGGGCGCGGAGCTTGTACTCAAGCTGCTGCCACTCGTAGTCTTCGAGCTTCACTCCGCCCTTTATCTTGTCGGGATGCAGGCCTGACTCGGAGGTAATCAGGCGGTTGGCAAGCTGGATGGCGGCCATCTCAAGAGAGAAGAACGCGACCGGCATATGGTGGTCAACCGCCGCGTTGCGGGCGATGTTGAGCGAGAACGCGGTCTTGCCGACAGAAGGACGGGCCGCAAGGATGATCAGGTCCGACGGCTGCCAGCCCATAGTGACCGCATCGAGGCTCGGGAAGCCCGACGGCACCCCGCTGAGCCCGTTGCTGCCCTGCTTTGACTGGATGGAGTCCATCGCGGTGTTGATCAGGGAGCCTATGTCCTGCACCTCCTTGCGCACATTGCTCTGGATGGCGTCGTATATCCTGGACTGCGCGTTGTCGATCATATCATCGACGCTGATGGCATCGTTGTACGAATCCCGGAGGATGTCGTACGAAGCGGTGATCAGGTCGCGCTGTATGGTCTTCTGCTTGAGTATCTTGATATAGTATTCGATGTGCGCCGCCGAGCCCACCTTTTCGGAAAGGTTGGCAAGCGCCACCGTGCCTCCGACGGACTCCAGGTTGGAGAGCTGACGGAGTTTCGCGCTGACGGTGATGATGTCCACGGAAGTGTGCTCCGAAACCAGAGCCGTCATCGCCTCGTATATCATCTTGTGCTTGGGGTCGTAGAAGCAGGAGGCGCTGAGGTCTTCCAGCGCCTTGTCCACGCATTCGGGCTCAAGCAGCATAGCGCCGAGGACCGCCTCTTCGACATCAAGAGCCTGAGGCGGCTTATTGCCTATCTCAAGCCCTATCTTGTCCAGATCCGCCGGCTGTTCTTTCCGGCGTGTGCCGCCCGACCTCTGCGAAGGCATACCGAATCCCCCCTGATGCCGTTAGATGTCCGGATTGACTATGATGCGTCCGCAGTGCTCGCAGATGACGAGCTTCTTGCCGGAGGCTATGTCAATCAGCCGCTGAGGCGTGATGGTGTGGAAGCAGCCTCCGCAGGCGTCGCCGTAAGTCCCGTCTTCGTTCTTCGGGTAGAGGGACACGACGGCCAGATGGTTGTGGGTGCTCTTGCGGATGCGCTCGTAGGCGCTCAGCGTCCTCTCGTCGAGCTTGGCGGTGAACTCCCCGCGACGCTTCTGGAGGGCCGCCTCTTCCTTGGCGGTGGACTCCACTATGGACGAAAGCTCCTCCCTCTTGGAGGCGAGATCCCCCTCCCTGATGGTGATGCGGTCGTTGATCCTGTCCAGATCGGCCTTCCTGTCTTCGATGGTCTCACGCGCCTCGTTGATGTTCTTCTCGGATATCGCGCGCAGAAGCCCCTGGTTTTCAAGCTCTTTGTTAATCGAATCGAACTCGCGGCTGTTGGAGATGTTCTCCAGCTGGGAACGGTACTTCTCTATCTGGGCGTCTATCTCCACAATCTCCTGTCTGGCGGCGGCTATGGTCTGGTTGTATCCGTCGATGAGCTGCTCCACGCGGGCATACTTGGCCTTGAGGGACTCCACTTCCTCTTCGAGGGCGGACACTTCCTCGGGAAGCTCGCCGCGAAGCTGGACAAGCTTGTCGATGTCGTTGTCGGCGGCCTGAAGCGCATAGAGCGTGTGAAGCTTCTCCTGGGCGCTCTGTTCGCTGTCCGCAAAACTCTTCCGCAGAGACACGAAGGTCTCGCGCTCGTCGACCGGAGTCTGTACTTTTGTCGTTTTCTTGGTGCTAGCCATATATAAGGTTTTATTTTTCCCGTATGCGAAGTGCAAAGGTAGGAAATCTTTTGTTTTTATTCAATTTTCCGCCGCGTTCTTTACAGGCTCTTCTTTATCTCCACGAGCCGCGAACGGATGGACTTGAGCGAGGAGAGCACTTTGACCCTCGCCTCCACGGAGGCCCGTCCGGCCTCAAGCTGCCTTGCGGCCCCGTCCAGCGAAAGGCCCTTCTCCTTGGTGAGATAGTGTATCTGGCGGAACGTCTCGATGTCTGACGCGGTATAGAGCCTGTTGCCCTTGGCGTTGCGGCGCGGACGGATCAGCCTGGGGAAGCGGTTGGACCAGAAGCGCACGAGCGAGACGGACTCTCCGACCTCGGAAGCGACTTCACCGATAGTGTAAAACAGTTTTTCCATATTGGGACTTTCTTGCGTTAATCCATCGACTGCTTAGTGTTCACCGACATATAGAGGATGTTGGAGTAATCGGCCGGGCTGACCGACGCGAAGATGTAGTTGACCGGGTTGAGGAATTCCTCCCCCCGGCGGATTTCGTAGTGCAGATGAGGGGCGAATGCCTTGCCGGACATACCCGCCGTCCCTATCTTCTGTCCGGCGGAGACTTTCTGCCCGGAGCGCACGGAAGCCGATTCCAGATGCGCATATACCGTCACGTACCCGCCCTCGTGGAGAAGTTCCACCGTCTTGCCGAGCTTCTTGGAGCTCGACACTGCGCCCACCGTTCCCGAGGCAGCGGCATAGACCGGAGTGCCGCGCGCGACGATGAAGTCCAGACCCTCGTGATAGACATACGCCTTATAGAACGGGTCTATTTTCCGTCCGGTGGAAGCCCCGACCTGCGAATAGCTTATATCCTTGACGGGCAGAGTCATAGGCGGCATAATGAAGTCCTTGGCGGCAAGGCTCCTGAAGATTCTGCCGAACGCCTCGTCCACATCGCGCGAGACCGCGAGCAGGCGGTCGGCCTTGTCTCTGGTATAGTTGGCGATCTTCGCGTCGGGCACCGAGTCGGCGGAGAACATAAAGTCCAGATTCGACATAGGGTCCGTGCCGGGGGCATTGGCGTGGAATGCCTTCTCGTATATTTCGTTGTCCTTGTACTGCAGGTTGGCGATGCCGTCGCGAAGCAGTTCTTCCTTGGGCGCGAAACTCGGATAGAGCCGCTCGTACATCTTGATTTCGCGGCGGAGCTCCCTCTCGGTATCCGTCCTCCAGAAGAGCGCGAAGACGCCGTACACCAGCACGGCAATCGTCAGGGTCACAAGCAGATAGGCGAGCACGAGCAGCAGTATGCGGCCCGCGTTGACCCGCACTTTCCCGAAGCTGAAGTTCTTCGGGTCGAATTCGAAGCGCCGCCTATTCATCGCTCTTCCTCCCCCGACGGAGCAGCTCCATCGTGCTCTTCGCCATCACCGGAGAGCTTTCCGCGCTGCGCTTCTCTATCATAGCGCGGTACTCCTCCTCCGGTATGTTTATATCCAGATAGTTCATCGGATTCATTCTGTTGCCCCTGTAGATCACTTCGTAGTGCAGGTGCGAACCGGTGGACTTGCCGGTACTGCCGACCGTGCCTATGCGGTCGCCCCGGTGCAGCTTCATCCCGGGACTCACCTCTATCGTGTTGAGATGCGCGTAGCGGGTCTTGTATCCGTAGCCGTGGTCCACCACGATTTCGTTGCCGTAGCCCCAGAGCTGCATCCCCGTCTTCTCCACCACCCCGTCACCGGTGACATAGACCGGCGTGCCGGTCTTGGTGGCGAAGTCCTGACCCCCGTGCCGTTCCCCTCCTCCGTAGACCGGGTCGACCCGGTATCCGAAACCGCTTGACAGCCTGAACTGTCCCGAAATCGGCAGAATCGGGGGCACGTTCGGCACGCAGGAAATCATATCGCCGGCCTGCAGGGAAATCTGCCCGACTTCGTCGAGCGACTTGCTCCGGACATAGGTACGCTTGGTGAGGTCGTCGAGGCGGCGCACCGTCCGCCGGAGGTGCGAATTGGCCCCGAGCCGGTCAAACTCGGCGTAGCGGTTGATGCCTTCCAGTCCGGAATTGCGCAGCTCCTCCGGGATAGGGTTGAGTCCGTAGATGGAACGGTACACGTCGTCGTCGCGCTGCTCGATGCCCCTGAGAGTCTGCTCGCAGATGTCCAGCTGGCGGTCAAGCACACTCATCCTCGCCTCCCACTCGGCGTGGGCGCGCTTGAGGGCGGCGGTGCGCGGGAGCTCCAGACGGAAGACCGACAGATAGAGCCAGAAGTACATAATCACCAGAGCGGCCCCGCCCGCGACGAGCAGCGCCACTCTTATATGCCTGAGGTATTTAGGCTCGTCCTGAGCCTCATACATCAGGGTTTCCGGATTGAATACATACTTCGGCATCGGGCGCAAAGATACTGATTTTTTAGCAATTGCACCGCTTCATCTCAAGCCGCCTGATTCCCGGCGGCGCGAAAAATTGGCAATAATCCCCAAAAAACAGTACTTTTGTAGTTTGTTTGACATATCATCAATTATGACTTCTAAGGAAATAAGGCGAAAATTTCTCGATTTCTTCGCATCCAAGGGACACACCGTCGTGCCTTCGGCCCCGATGGTGGTCAAGAATGACCCGACGCTGATGTTCACCAACGCCGGAATGAACCAGTTCAAGGACATCTTCCTCGGCAACGCCACCGCCCCTTATCCGCGTGCGACCGACTCGCAGAAGTGCCTGAGAGTAAGCGGCAAGCACAACGACCTCGAAGAGGTGGGACACGACACCTACCACCACACGATGTTCGAGATGCTGGGCAACTGGAGCTTCGGGGACTACTTCAAGCGCGAGGCCATCGACTGGGCGTGGGAACTCCTTACCGAAGTCTATAAAATCGACAGCAGCCTGCTCTACGCCACAGTGTTCGAGGGCAGCGCCGAAGACGGGACGGAGATGGACGAAGAGGCGAGGCAGGCCTGGCTCAAGCATCTCCCTGAAGACCATATCCTGCTCGGCAACAAGCACGACAACTTCTGGGAGATGGGCGACACCGGCCCCTGCGGCCCCTGCTCCGAGATTCATATCGACCTCCGCACTCCGGAGGAGAAAGCCGCCACGGGGCTGAGCGGACGCGAGCTCGTCAACAAGTCCGACCCGCACGTCATCGAAATCTGGAATCTCGTCTTTATGCAGTACCGGAGGATGGCGGACGGTCATCTGGAGAGCCTCCCTGCCAAGAACATCGACACCGGGATGGGCTTCGAGCGCCTCTGCTGCGTGCTTCAGGGCAAACACAGCAACTACGACACCGACATTTTCTCCGGACTTCTGGACAAGATAGGCGAAATCTCCGGCCACCGCTACGGCGAGAGCGGCAAGACCGACGTCGCGATGAGGGTCATCGCAGACCATATCAGGGCCATCAGCTTCAGCATCGCCGACGGACAGCTCCCGAGCAATGTCAAGGCCGGCTATGTCATCAGGCGTATCCTGCGCCGCGCCGTGCGCTACGGCTACACCTTCCTCGGACTCGGCGAGCCGTTCCTCTGCAGGCTGGTGCCGCAGCTCGTGGACGATATGGGCGAGGCCTATCCTGAGCTCGCCAAGCAGCAGAAGTTCATCGAGAACGTCATCCGTGAGGAGGAGCTGGCGTTCCTGCGCACCCTCGACAGAGGCATAAAGCTGATGGACGAGTGCATCGGGCGCTGCGGCGAAGACAAGGTCATCACGGGAGAAGACGCGTTCAAGCTCTACGACACCTACGGCTTCCCGATAGACCTCACCGAACTCATCGCGGGCGAGAACGGCTGCAGCGTGGATATGGAGGGGTTTGACAGGGAGCTCCGCAAGCAGAAGGAACGGGCCCGCAACGCCGGCGCCAACAGCTTCGGCGACTGGACCGTATACCATCAGGGGGAAAATGTCGAATTCACCGGCTACGACAGTCTCAGCGCCGAAGGCGCGCTGCTGCTCAAACAGCGCACCGTAGTCCAGAAGAACAAGGAGATGCTCCAGCTCGTCTTCGACCGCACGCCGTTCTACGGCGAAATGGGCGGAGAAGTCGGCGACACGGGGCACATCATCTCCCAGGACGGCGAGAAGATACAGATAACCAACACGATAAAGGAGAACGACCTGACCATCCACATCGCGGAGAAACTGCCGCTCAACTGCGAGGGGGCCTTCACCCTCTGCGTGGACGGAGAGCGCAGGCGCAGAATCGCGGCCAACCACAGCTGCACCCACCTGCTCGACACCGCGCTCAGGGAAGTCCTCGGAACGCACGTGGAGCAGAAGGGCTCCTATGTCTGCGAGCGCAACCTGCGCTTTGACTTCTCGCACTTCGAGAAGCTCTCCGACGAACAGATAGCCAAGGTGGAGAAACGGGTCAATGAGCTGATACGCAGCAATTTCGTCCTTGAAGAGAAGCGTGACGCGACTATGGCCGAGGCCGAGAAGATGGGGGCCATCGCCCTCTTCGGAGAGAAATACGGCGAGAGGGTGCGCGTGGTCAAGTTCGGTCCGAGCGTGGAGCTCTGCGGAGGCTGCCACACCGGAGCCACCGGAAATATCGGGTTCTTCAAAATCCTCTCCGAGACCGCCATCGCGGCAGGCATACGCCGCATCGAGGCGGTGAGCGGGGAAGCCGCCGAAGAATATGTGGGCGCGATGCAGGCGCTGCTCAAGACCGCCCGCTCCTTCTTCAACAATGTCCCCGACCTCGCCGGAGCGATCAAGCATCTCGTCGAGGACAACGCCTCTCTCAAGAAGCAGGCCGAGGAGTTCGCAAGGCAGAAGTCCGCACAGCTTGCCGAACTGCTCAGCAGGAAAGCCCGCGAGATCAACGGGGTGAAACTCATCGTCGCCACCCACGTGACAGAGAACGGGGCCGACCCGGCACTCGTCCGCAACGCCGCCGCCCTGCTCCAGAAAGAGCTCAAGGGCACTGCGCTCGTGGCGGCCTACGAATACGAAGGCAAGCCTCAGCTCCTGCTGATGTACTCCGAAGACCTCGTCGCCGCAGGGCGCAATGCCGGCAAGGACATCCGTGAAGCTGCCAAGTTCATCCAGGGCGGCGGCGGCGGACAGCCGGGTCTCGCATCAGCCGGAGGCAAGAACTCCGAGGGGCTCAAGGACGCGCTCGACGCTCTCGTGAAGACCGCCACCGCACAATGACCCCCGGGAGATGAAGAAGCTCGACCGCTTCATACTGAAGTCTTTCATCGGGCCGCTGGTCGCGATACTTCTGGTCGTGGTCTTCATTCTCCTGCTCCAATTCCTCTGGCTCTATATCGATGAACTCGTAGGCAAGGGACTGGGGCTCAAGGTGATACTTGAGTTCCTGATGTGGGGGGCGTGCACCATCCTGCCTCAGGCTATGCCGCTCGCGACCCTGCTCTCGTCGATGATGATAGTGGGCCAGATGGCCGAGAACAACGAACTTCTCGCGGTCAAGGCCGCAGGAGTGCCGTTCTCCCGAATCATCGCCCCGCTGATTGCGGCCTCGGCGATTATCGCCGTAGGCGCATTCTTCATCGGCGACAAGCTCGTGCCGCTCGCCTTCAACGAAATCTACACTCTCCGCGACGACATCGGCAAGACCAAGAACGAAATCAAGATTCCGTCAGGGACATTCTATGACGGCATCGACGACTATATCCTCCGGGTCGACAGCCAGGACAAGAAGAGCGGAATGCTCCACGGGGTGATGGTGTATGACCACACCGCCGGCAAGGGCAACATAGCGCTGACCATCGCCGACTCCGCCCTAATCAAGATGTCCCGAGGCAAGGATTACCTGACGTTCACGATGTTCAACGGCTCCAACTATCAGGAAGACAACACGATTCGCTATGCCGACACGAGTCTTGTCCTGCAGAGGGTGGACTTCGCGCGGCAGGACATAATCGTGCAGCTCTCCAACTACAAGTTCGAGAAGTCGGACTCCAGCCGCTTCGGCGACCAGGCCAAGTCGATGAGCGTGATGCAGCTTCACCATCAGAGCGACTCGCTGCACCATTATGTGGATTCGGTGCAGAAGGTCCACTATATGACCATCCGCAGGATGAAGCCGTTCATAGAGAGCGCACAGCTCGACACCGCGACGCGCAATCCGGACAGAATCGACTTCAGCTACGAGGGCTTCGCCAAGTGGGACGATGCCGACAGCAAGACCATCGCCTACCGGGAAGCCTCCGACAAGGCCAGCCGTCACGCGTCCGACATCGGCAGCCTGAAGTTCGACACCTACGAGCAGAACTACTACATCCGCCACACGGACATCGAGCTGCTCAAGAAATTCGCGCAGGCGCTCGCCTGCTTCATCCTCTTCTTCATCGGAGCCCCGCTTGGAGCGCTCATCCGCAAGGGCGGGCTGGGCACGAGCGCCATCGTCTCCGTACTCTTCTTCGTATTGTATTGGGTGGTGGACATTTCCGGCACCAAGCTCGCGCGTGACGGCGCCATCGGCGCGGTCACCGGGGCTTTCATCTCGGCTTATGTCCTCATCCCCATCGGCGCTTTCCTGACCTGGAAAGCCATCAACGACTCAGAACTTTTCAATTTGGACCGGTTCAAGACCTGGAGGAGAAAGGCGGGAAGCAGGATAGCCGGCTTCTTCCGCCCAGTCCGTATAGTGTATATGGGCACTCCCGAATTTGCGGTAGCCCCGCTCGACAATCTCATCCGCAACAAGTACAAGGTGGTCGGAGTGGTCACCGCAGCCGACAAGCCGAGCGGACGCGGACTCAAGATGAACGAAAGCGCAGTGAAGCGCTATGCCGCCGAGCACGGTCTGCCGCTGCTCCAGCCCGCGAGGCTCAAAGACCCGGAGTTCCTCGATGCGCTGCGCAAGTGGAAACCTGACCTCATAGTGGTCGTGGCGTTCCGTATGCTGCCGGAAGAGGTTTGGGCTATGCCGCGCCTCGGCACAATCAACCTGCACGCCGCCCTGCTGCCTCAGTACCGGGGCGCGGCCCCTATCAACTGGGCTGTCATCAACGGGGAGAAGATGACGGGCGTGACCACCTTTATGATAGACAAGGACATCGATACCGGAGGCATCCTTATGCGCCAGGAGTGCAGGATAGAGCCCGACGACACAGCCGGTGACGTGCACGACAAGCTGATGGCAATCGGCTCCAATCTCGTGCTCCAGACCGTTGAGGGGCTCATCCAGCACAATATCGAGACCCGCGTCCAGCGCTCGTTCATCCAGGGCTCGGAAACTCTCAAGCCGGCTCCGAAGCTCAGCCGCGAGACCTGCCGCATCCGCTGGGACGACAGCTGCGAACACATCTGCAACCTCATCCGAGGCCTCAGCCCGTACCCGACGGCGTTCACCGAGGTCGCCGAAGAGGGCGGAGAGCCGCAGACACTCAAAATCTACAGGGCCGAGAAAGTCGACCTGCACGGCACGCCGGGGCAGATACTCAGCGACGGCAAGACCTACCTCGCCATTGCCGCCGAGGACGGGGCGGTCTCCATCAGGGAGATGCAGCTCGCCGGCAAGAAGCGGATGGACGTCAAGGCCTTCCTGCTCGGGTTCAGAAATCCAGAGAGATACCATATATGTTAAAGAAACTCCGCATCGTTCTCGCAGTCCTGTTCCTGCTCGGAATCACGCTGCTCTTTGTCGGTTACGGCCGGCAATGGTGGGGATGGATGGCCAAGCTCCAGTTTCTCCCCTCCTGCCTCGCGCTCAATCTGCCGGTAATCATCGGCATATTGCTGCTGACATTCATTTTCGGCCGCATCTACTGTTCGGTCATCTGCCCTATGGGAGTGCTGCAGGATATGGTCTTCGGACTCACCAAACGCTTCTTCCCCAAGGGGAGGAACGCCAAGGGAAGATTCATCCCGGAACACCGCATCGTACGCTACGGGGTGCTCATCCTCGCTGTCGTGAGCGCAGTGGCGTTCAGTCAGCTGCTGCTCAGTCTGCTCGCCCCCTACAGCGCCTACGGGCGCGTGGTGCGCAGCATCGCGGGGCTTGCTGAGGGGGAAAGTCCGGCCCCTGCGCTGCTGATTACCGCCGGAGTGACCCTGGTGGTAATAGTCAGCTGCGCCGCTCTCGGCGGACGCGAATACTGCAACACCGTCTGCCCGGTGGGCACGACGCTGAGCCTCGTGTCGAGATTCTCGCTCTTCCGTGTCCGCATCGACTCCGACAGATGCGTCTCCTGCCGCCGCTGCGAGAAAGGCTGCAAGGCGCACTGCATCGACATCGACCACAAGAAGATAGACTACAGCCGCTGCGTGGACTGCTTCGACTGCATCGGAGAGTGCAAGCGGGGCGGAATCAGCTACGGCCTCGCAGCAGCCAAGGGCCGCGCCGCAACCATAGCCGGCGATAAGGTGGACGAGGGCCGCAGGGCATTTCTGTCCACCGCCGCGCTGCTCGGCGGCGGGCTCGCCCTCAGCGCACAGAATATGAAGCTCGACGGCGGACTCGCCGAAGTGCTGGACAAGGTCAGCCCGGAGCGCAGCGAGAGGCTCGTGCCGTTCGGGGCGAGGGGCGTGCGGGACTTCTATGACCGCTGCACCGCCTGCCAGCTCTGCGTCAGCAACTGCCCCAATGGGGTGCTGCGCCCTTCCACGGACATCGGGCACTTCCTCCAGCCCCAGATGGGCTATGAGAACGGCTGGTGCCGACCGGAATGTACGACCTGCAGCCAGCTGTGTCCTGCCGGGGCGATACTGCCCGTCACCAGGGAGGAGAAACTCTCCCACAAGATAGGCACGGCCAGGGTCAATCTTGACTTGTGCCTCGCCGCCAAAGGTGAAGCCGGCTGCGGGAACTGCGCACGCCACTGCCCGGTGGGCGCGGTACGGATGGTCAACAGCGACGGGCGCAGAGTGCCCGTCGTGGCCGAAGAGCAGTGCATAGGCTGCGGCGCCTGCGAGAACCTCTGCCCGTCAAGGCCGCTGAGCGCAATCACCGTAGACGGGATTTCAGTTCACATTAAAAAAGGCTAGTCTATGGACAGAAGAGAATTTCTGAAGACCGCAGGTCTCGGCGCGGCGGCGGCAGGGCTTGTCGCCTGCGCACCAAGAGTGCTCGGAGACGACTCCGAGAGCTCCTCCGTTGAGCTGAAAGGCACTGTGCCTCAACACTATCCCGGCATCGGACTGCTCGGCTACGGATGTATGCGCTGGCCTATGGTGAAGGGCGAGGACGGCAAGCAGCACATCGACCAGAGCGAAGTCAACCGCCTCGTGGACTATGCTCTGGAGCACGGCGTCAACTACTTCGACACTTCGCCGGTCTATCTGGAGGGCGACAGCGAGAGGGCCACGGCTCAGGCTCTCAACCGCCACCCGCGCGAGAGCTGGCTGCTCGCCACCAAGCTCTCCAACTTCGCGGACGCGAGCTACGACAACTCCGTCAAGATGTACCGCCGCTCGCTGGAAATCTTCAAGACGGACCACATCGACTACTATCTGCTGCACAGCCTGAGCGGAGGCGAAGATTTCTCCAGACGCTTCGGGGACACGGGGATAATGGACTTCCTGCTCAAGGAAAAGGCCGCCGGGCACATCCGGCATCTGGGATTCTCCTTCCACGGCAACCAGCCGGGATTCGACGAGATGATGGCCCTGCACGACAGCGGGAAGTATCACTGGGACTTCGTGCAGATACAGATGAACTATGTGGACTGGAAGCACGCCGGAGGGCGCAACACCAATGCCGAATATCTCTACTCGGAACTCGACCGCCGGGAAATCCCAATAGTGATTATGGAACCCCTGCGCGGCGGGAGACTCGCCGATATGCCCGCCGGGACTGCCGATATGCTCAAGGAGCGCGAACCGCAGCAGTCGCTCGCGTCCTGGGCGTTCCGCTTCGTGGGAAGCTACCCTCGGGTGCAGGTGGTGCTGAGCGGGATGACCTATATGGAGCATCTGCAGGACAATCTGCGCACCTATCTGGATTTCAAGCCTGTGGACGAAGACGAGAAGGCGTTGCTGGAGGAAGTGGCGGAGAGGCTGGAGAACTACCCGCTCGTGCGCTGCACCGGTTGCCAGTACTGTATGCCGTGCCCTTACGGCATCGACATCCCGGGGATTTTCCGCTTCTACAACGATAATGTCAACGCCGGCACCTATGTGGTCAGCAGCGAGCAGAAAGGCTATGCCAAGGCCCGCCGGCACTACCTGCTCGCCTACAGCAAGGCCGTCCCGACCGTGCGTCAGGCCGACCACTGCATAGGCTGCGGCAAGTGCGTCAAGGCCTGCCCGCAGCACATCGCGATACCGCGCGAGCTGCGGCGCATAGACCAATATGTCGAGAGCCTCAAGCGGGAGACGCTGTAGGGGGTCAGAAGCTGTAGCCGAGGCCCAGACAGAGCGAACCGCCGAGAGTATCAGAGGCGAGAAGATATGCCGCATTGAGCTCGACCCCGAAGAGCTTCACGCCGAGGCCCGCTGAAGCGAAGGACGGAAGTCCCTTGTCCTTGGAGCCGTAGTGGTAGCCGGCACGGATGAAGAGCAGCTCCTTCAGGGAGTATTCCGCGCCGAGGCCAGCAGAGAACGCGCCCGCGAAGAGGTAGTCCGCCTCAAGCGACCCCGTCACGGAGTGTCCCTCCGGACTGCCGAAGCGGTATGCCGCCCCGGCCTTAAGCAAGGCCGGTTGGGAATGACTCGCATCCCCGTAGCTGACCTTGCCTCCGAGATTGCACAGCGCAAGTCCGGCGCTCAACGACTCCTTCTTGAAGAACAACGCTGCATCAAGACCAAATACGGACGCGGAAGCGCTCTCCGCAAGGCTGGAATTCACCATCCTTGCAGTCACTCCGGCGGAGAGGAAGTCCGCGAAAGCATACGCGACACCCAGGCCTGCAGAAAGTTCGCGGGGCGTAAACGAGCCCTTGACCGAGCCGCTTTCGGTGACGATATCGTAGGGCTGCTGCCCGAAAGACTTCGCCTGAAGCCCAAAGGCGAGGCGCTCGCCTACCCTGTAGGCCGCGCCGAGGCCCAAAACCTTATTGGAGGCGTAGGACGGCTGCCACAGCCCGAAAGATGCGCCGGCAGCCATCTTCCCGTCCATCAACGCCATAGAGGCCACATTGCTTTCCAGCGGATACGCCCCGGCGGATTTGCCGACCGCAGTCAGCGCAGTCCCGACTGCCGCCGCATCGGAACTTACGAGAAGCGAGGGCAGGGTCTGCGCGTTGAGCAGGGTGTCGCCCGCAAGAATAAACACAAGAACGGACAGCGCCGTCCCCTTATATCTGGTCATAAGTGCTACAGTTTAACTATGAATGACTTGTATTCTTCGCCGTCCGCCGTCACCAGGACGGTGTACTGCCCCGCCGGAGCTCCTGACATATCGACCGCAAGCGGAGAGAACGGAGTGCTCGCCCCGTGCGACGCCTCGTAGAAGGTCGAGCCGGAGGCGGAGACAATCTTCAGCTTCAGCTCCCCGGCATTCGCCCCGACCCGGACGTTCAACTTGTCCGACACCGGGTTCGGATACAGGTCCACAGGTCTGGAGCCGTCCCGCACCAGCAGCTTGAACGATTGTGTCGCGGTCTCGCCCCTGGCATCTTTGGCCGTGAGAGTGAGTTCGGTGAGTCCATATGCATTGCCGGTGACGGTCAGAACCCCGTCAGTAATGGAGTACTTGACCACAAGACTTGTCGTCGAATGCGACGCGGTGTAGGACAGGGTCTCCCCGTCGGCATCATTGAAATACTCGTCAAGACGGAGTTCGACGGACTTGTTGCGCCCGCCGAGCACAATGTTGTCGACAGTCTTGGCCACCGTCGGCGCGTGGTTCTCAAGGACGGTGTAGCTGAAGGCCGTCTCTGCGGTCTCGTAGGAATCCGTCACCGACAGTGTGCCGGCATAGGTCTGCCCTTCCTTTGCCTTAAGGGCATCTATGGTCAAGGTAACTATGTCTCCCGACCTGGCATATCCCAAGCCGGCAAGGCCTTCCGTGACCGCAAAGGTGAGAGGCTGTCCGTCCTCGTCGGATATCTCGAAGCGCAGGCGGCCGCTTTCGTGCGACTTGAGCGTGAGCGACACCCCGTCCAGAGCCTTGATGACCGGCTTCGAATTGTGCAGGGTCGAGACGACAATCTCGTCGGACAACGGAGAGGCGGCACCGAGAACTCCCTCTGCGTTGATCCGGAAATGATAAGAAGAGCTGAACTCCAGCCGGTCGAGAGTCATCGAGACCACATCTCCGGAAGACTTGCCTTCGGCCGGGATTGCCAACTTGACCACATCCGAAGACGGATTCCCGGCATCAAGTCCCTCAAGAGACTTCAGACTGTAGAACAGATTGTACCTGTACGGCAACGTACCGCCCGCGACGGTCCACTTCAGGGCAATGCTGTTACCCAGAGCGGAGCCGGAGAGATCCGTGACCGCCTCCGGCGCGTCATCGACATAGGACACAGCCGCATATGCGTCCACCAGACCCGCTCCCAGACGGGTCTCGTAGCCGGTGTTGTATTCGAACATCTTCTTGTTGGCGGTCCTTTTCAGTATGCTTATAAGCCTGTCACGGGTAAAGCCGGGCCCGCCGAACTTCGACACCACCAGCGCCGCCACTCCGGTCACGTGCGGGGCCGCCATAGAAGTGCCCTGCATCGAACCGTAGTCGGAAGTGTAGCTGCCGCCGCCATTGATGACGGTCGAGTAAATCTGGAATCCCTTCTTGGCGTCTCCTCCGGGAGCTGAGATGTCCACCCAATCCCCGTAGTTGGTGTAGTATGAGCGCACATAGTCCGCCCCGATGGCGGCGACGGAGAACACGTTGTCCTGCTGGGCAGGATAACCTTGGGAGGCGGACTCGTTGCCGGCCGCGAAAATGATAAGTCCGCCGGCCATAGGACCCGTCTGATTGCCGTCCGTATCCATCCCGGCGTTTTTGTTGAAATAGTCTATGGCTTCGGAAACCGATTGGGAATAACTGTCGAGAGACCAGCTGCAATTCATAAGTACGGCCCCCATATCCGCAGCATAGACAATCGACGCGCCTATGAACGCCGCTCCGCCGGAAGCCTGATCGTTCATTATTCTGACCCCGCTCTCAGGAGTCCCGTCTCCTCCGGCGATGCCGCAGACTCCGAGGCCGTTGTTGTTGACGGCGGCGATGGTGCCGGCAATATGCGTCCCGTGGTCTCCCGGGATCAGCGTCCCGTAGGCCGTGGACCCGTCGTAGGTCACGAAATTGTAGCCGTAGATGTCGTCGACATAGCCGTTGCCGTCATCATCGACTCCCGGCTGGCCGTTGAGTTCCGCCTCGTTGATCCACATATTGGCGGCGAGGTCTTCGTGGTCATATTTGGACGAATGGTCGTTGACGGCGACAATTACGCCCGGGACTCCGGTCGTGACCTCCCAGGCAGGGAGGAGATTGATGTCGCTTCCCGCCACCTTCCCTTCTTTGGCATCCCCCGTGTCTCCGGCATTGTAATAGTGCCACTGACGGGAGAACAGCGGGTCGTTGAACGGGAACACCGCACAAGGCTTCACCTCTCTGACCAGCTCGACATATTCAACGCCGTCGAGATTGCGGACATCGTTCACCGCCTTGGTAAGGGGAACGTCCGCGTCGAAAACGATATCGTACCACAGATGCAGTCCTGCCTCCCGATGCCGCTCCTCGAACTTTCCGGCAGGCGGGAATGTCCTCACCGCCGTGTAGACGTCAAGGGAGGGGAGGTCAGATGATTTGGTGGGGATGCCGATATGCGTCAGCTCGTGATCGAGTTTGACCCTGATGCGCCCCGGGACAGCTGTAGCGCAGTCCTCGGGCACAAGATTCGGGGCGGTCTCCCGCCCGCTCTGCAATTCCGCCTGCGTGCAGGCTGAAAGCATCAGTATCGTCAGCAGCAATGCGTGTCGTCTCATATGTCTTTTCGGTCTAAATTAAAAAAGCAGAGGGCCGGTGTCTCCGACCCTCCACTCTCACTCATATCAAGCCGGGCTATTCTTCACTAAGCCAGGTTGCAAGGTCGCCTGCGCCCGGCATACCGAGATACAGCGCGCCGTAGTTGAACCAGCTTGTCGTGCCCTCTATCAGACGCGGCACGTAGAACTGCACGTACTCTCCTATGAACCTGTTGTAGGCATCTCTCGAAGCGTGTCCGGAGCTATAGGATGACGGGTACTGATAGACGACTTTGCCCATATCGCTATAGTTGATTCCGATGTAGATCTTGCTGTCGAACTTGATGGTCCCGGCCTCCTTGTCAAGGGTATAGAACTCGATGTAAGAGGAGGCTCCTCCGACATAGTAATCCTCACCCCAGGCGGCAATCACGTTGGCCTTCGGATACGGCTCCATAATCCTCCAGCGGTCGAAACCGTCGGCCTTGAGCACTTCGACCTTGATGATACCGAGGTCCTCGTCGGACGGCTGCAGCGCAAGCCCGTCATACCACTCGCCCTGACCAAGAGAAATCCAGGTGTAGGCCTTGGCAAAGGTGCAAGTGACGGTGCTGGTGGAAATCTTCTTGTTGTATGCCGTCTCTTCGGCCAAGGATATTGTCCCTTTGTAACTCTTCCCGACCTCCATCTTGGAGATGTCGAGGGAGAGCGTGGTCTCGCTCTCGCCGGCCGCAAACGACACTGACTCAGGGACGGTTATGCCTTCCGGCAAGGTGCTGGAAATCTTGACGGTCGCCGCGGCATCGCTCTTGCTGCGGGCCACGGTGATGCCGAATGTGGTGGCCTTTGCATCAATCTCCGTGTCGACGGAGACAGAGCTCAGGAAAGTCACCGCCTCATCCGCACCGTCAGGAGCATAGATGATCTTTTTGTTCTCTACATCGCAGGAAGCCACAAGCAGTGAGACTGCGGCGAGGGCGAAGAAAGTCCTCAATATACTTTTCATATTCATAACAATCTAAGATTAATTATTCTTGAGCCTGTGGAGCGAGGGACGGGTCGTCGCCTTCCTTCCCACTGTCTCCAGGATAGCTTCCTATAGGATTCTGAAGTATCAGACTGTTGGCGTCGACCTCCTTGGCAGGGAAGGTCATAACCCAGTCGAACGATTCCGGATCGTCAGTATGCAGGGTGTTGAGCAGCGCGGATACAGGATGGCCCATCTCCGAGGTGCGCTTGAATCCCTGACGCAGACGCTTGATGTCATATACGCGGCCATACTCGCCCCAGAGCTCGATTCGGCGCTGGATAAGGATTTCCTCCAGAAGCGAGCCGGTCTCGTCGGTGGTGAGCTTGCCGAGAGCCGTCCCGGTCTTGCCGCTGCAGTCGTAGCCTTCCTGACGGGTCTTCATCAGCTCGTTCAGCGCGGTCTTCGCCTCCGACTCGTTGCCCAGACGGCAGGCGGTCTCCGCGATGATCAGCTGCATCTCCGGTGCACGCATAAAGATATGGTCAGCTCCGGTATAAGGGTTGTTGTAATCCGCAAACTGGAATTTCCACTGCTGATATCCGCTGGTCTTGCCGTCCGCCAGGACTTCATAGTTCCACCAGGATGCACGGCCGTCATTGGCGGCAATCTTGTTGTAAAGCCAGGCGGAAGCGCACTTTCTCGCTCTTGCGCCATAGCCGCCGAAACGGATGTCCATATGAGTGAGGAACTGAGGATTCGTGGTTCCCTGGTCGGTGATGATTTCGGCTCCCCAGAGGACACTCTTGTCGGTGGCGTCGTTGTAGTGGAAACTCTTGTCGAAGGCGTAGCTGCCGCCCTTGACCGCAAGCACGGCTGCATCGTGAGCAGTCTGGTAGTCACCCATATAGAGGGCAATCCTGGCCTTGAGGCCGTTGGCTACATATTGGTCGAAGTGCGAGCAGTGCTGCTGTGTCTTGGTGCCGAGAAGCGAGATGGCCTCGTTGATGTCGCTCATCGCCCTGTCGAACACTTCCTTGTTGGTGGAACGGGCCTTGCCTGTAGTGCCGGCGTAGGTAGGTTCTGTGTAGATAGGGATGGCGAGCCTGTCCTCGTGTCCGATGTAACTTCTCGCGTAAAGCATCGCGCAATAGGCGTAGGCGTAGGCGCGGAATGCATAGGCATTGCCGACGATGTAATCGACATCATCGCTGCTTCCGGACATATTGTCCTTGTTGTTGATGATGTAGTTGGCATTGGCGATGAGCGTGTAGTAGTAGTTCCACGCGTCATAAGGCCTCCAGGTCGTGTTGTTCCAGGCATCCTTGACATCGTACAGATAGTCATACCAGAACCAGCCCGAACCGGATGCGGCCATCACCATATCCTCGCCCATAAGGTCGGCCATAAGGTTGTATGACTGCGGGCCGAAGCACTGGTGGTAGTTGCCCGTGGTGGTCACCCCCCACTGCCAGAAGAAACGGATCATTCCGTTGAGCGCCATATATCCGCCGTCCGTGGTCTGGAAGATGGTGTCTCCGGACACCTGGTCCGTCGGATTGGTGTCAAGCAAATCCGACTTGCAGGAGACCGTAGTCAGAGCGGCAAGCGCCATAAGAACATATAATATCTTTTTCATAATTCTGAATCCTCCTTTCATTAGAAATTGATGTCAACACCAAGGGAGAAAGTCCTTGTCGGAGTGTACGCCCAGCTTGTGCCGCCGGTGATATTGTACTGAGGGTTGAGGCCCTGAATCTTGCTGAAGAGGGCGATGTTGTCGCCGGAAGCGAAGAGGCGCAGCGACTTGATGCCGGCCTTGGCCATCCAGTTGGCAGGGAGAGTGTATCCGAGCTGGACGGACTTGATGGCGAAGTACGAAGCGTCCACCAGCCACCTGTCAGCCGAGAGGCGTCCGGAGTTGGAGAGAACGGCAGGGACGTCGGTCACGTCGCCAGGGTTCTGCCAACGGCGGAGGACGTGCCTGTTCCAGGTATCACCTGCATAGGTGGTCTCCATCGAAGAAGCGTAGAGGGAGTCCCAAACCTTTCCTCCGAGGGAGAAAGTGGTGAGGAAGCTGAAGTCGAGGGACTTCCACTGGATGTCGGTCCCGAACGAACCCTGAAGCTTCGGCTCGCGGCTGCCCATATAATATTTGCTCTTGTTGGCTGCGGTCTTGTCGCTCGTGATGTACTCCGTGCCCTCGATCATATTGCCGTCTTCGTCTGAATCGTAGGCATAGTAGAGCAGCTGGCCGTTTGCAGGATCGACTCCGGCAGCCTTAGGCACATAGAATGTGTAGATAGGCATTCCTTCCTTGATTACATAAGAGCCGGAGGTGATGGTGTCGGACTCGCCGGTGAGCTTGAGAACGGTGTTGCGGTTCATATAGGCCATAACTGTGGAGCTTGCACGGACATCGGCCTTGTTGAGCCAGTTGAGCTTCAGCGTGCCCTCGAAACCGGTGTTCTTCATCGAGCCGACATTGGCGTTGTAGCCGTTGAAGCCGGTAGAAGTGGCCATCGGGAACGAGAGGAGCATATCGCTCGTCGTGGAGTTGTAGTACTCGAGAGTGAGGTTCACGAGCCTGTGGAAGAGAGTGGCTTCGATACCTGCGTTCCAGGAACCTTTCTTCTCCCAGGACACGTCAGGGTTTGCAAGCGAGGACACGAGCGCTCCGGCGTTGTTCGCATTGGCATAGGTCAGGTCATAGAAAGACTGCCAGGCATAGTATGAGCCGATGGAGTCGTTGCCGAGCTCACCGTAGGAGAGTCGGGCCGTGAGATTGTCGACCCAGGACACGTTCTTCATAAACGCTTCCTGAGAGACTCTCCAGGAGCCGCCCAGCGACCAGAACTGTCCCCAGCGGTTGTCCTTATAGAAACGAGACGAGCCGTCGGTACGCCAGGTGGCCTCTATATAATATTTGTCAGCGTAGTCCGCCGCGAGACGTCCGAAATAAGACTCGATCCTGTAGACGTCGGAGTAGGAGTTGTTGCCGGTGACATTGGTTGCCGGGGCCAACTCGTCGATACCAGGATAAACTCCGGTACGGTCGGCTGAGAGGTACTTGTACTGGTAATTGTAGTACTCGTGGCCGGCCTGTCCCAGAACGTGCACGAGGTCGAAAGTGCGCTCGTATTTGAGAATCTGGTTCCAGGTGTAGGAGAATGTGCGGGTGTTGTATTTGGTGATGCTTCCGCCCGTTGACTTCCCGTCCCCGTGGTAAGGGTTGTAGTAGGAGGAGATGTTGCGGTTGCTGATGTCGGCGCCGAAGTTGGTCGAGAACGTCAGGCCCTTGAATATCCCCATAGCGTCGCTGTCGCCTCCGAGGATGGCGTATGTGCGCACGCCGGAGTTGTCGCGCAGAGTCTCGTAGTGGTTGTCGTAGAGGTCGCCGACCACATTGAAGTTGGCCGCCTTAGGACGTCCGGACTCGCCGTAGTCATACTGCTTGTTGCCGAACTCGTCCAGCACGTTGTTGCCGTCCGCATCCTTAAGGTAGACAGGATAGATAGGCGCCATAAACTGGGCGGTATACCAGGCGTTGCCGGTCTGGGTGCTGGAATACTGGGAGCTGTTCTGGAATGTGTAGGCATAGCTCGCGTTCGCACCCAGTTTCAGCCAGTCGTTGGCGCTGTGGTCAACGTTGGCACGTACTGAATAACGCTTGAACTTGGTGGTGATGAGCACTCCGTTGTCGTCCAGATAACCGAGGGAGAACGCATACTTCGTCCTCTTGCTGCCGCCGCTCACGCCGAGCTGATATTCCTGACGGATGGCCTTGCTCTCGGTCAGAACGTCCATCCAGTTGTCGTTCCACGCGGAAACCGCGTCAGCGCGAAGCTTTCCGGTCTCCGGATCGATGACGGTGTCCCAGGTGTAATTCTTATAAGGGTTGTACTGCTCTCCTCCGAGGGAAGCCCCGAGGTTGGCGGATGCCAGCGCCTTGGCGTTGTCCAGGGAATAGCCGCCGTTGATGATGTAGCTGTTCTTCAGCGCCTCCCAGGAGAGTTCGACGAACTCCTCCTGATTGACGGTGTCGTAGCTCTTGAGCGAACGGGACTGGAGTCCGACGGTCGCCTTGAAGTTGACCACCGACTGGCCTTCTGAGCCGCGCTTGGTGGTAATCATTATGACTCCGTTGGCCGCGCGTGCGCCGTAAAGGGCTGCCGCGGATGCGTCCTTGAGGACGGTGAGGCTCTCGATGTCGTTAGGGTTGATGGAGCTGAGCGTCCCGGCGAACGGAATGCCGTCCACGACATAGAGAGGGTCGGAAGATGCGTTGATGGAGCCGGTGCCTCGAATCTGGATGGTCGCGCCGTCGCCAGGCTGTCCAGAGCCGGAAGTGGTGGTGATACCGGCAACCAGACCGTCCAGAGCCTTGGTCACGTTGGCTACGGTACGCTTCTGAAGCCCCTCGCTCTTCACCGTTCCGGCGGAACCGGTGAACGATTCCTTCTTGGCGGTACCGTAGGCCACGACGATGGTCTCGTCGAGGAACTCGGAGTCAGAAGCGAGAGCTACATTGATTTTTGTCCTGCCGTTCACTGCCACTTCCTGAGTGGTATAACCCACTGAGGAGTAGACGAGCGTGCCGTTGGAAGGCACTGAGATGATGTATTCTCCATTGGCGTCGGTGCTGGTCCCGTTCAGTGTCCCCTTGACCATCAGGGACGCGAAAGGAATCGGCTCTCCGTTGGAGGCATCTGTGACGGTACCCGTCACCTTCACGTTCTGTGCGGAAAGTGACACCGCCACGAGCGCAGCGATTGCGCTCAGAAACAGTTTCGCTTTTTTCATAAGCAAATACCTTTAATTAAACAATATTTATACTAACCACTATATAATCGTGTCGTCGTCGCCCCAGCTCTAAACCCCGCACCAACAAACGGGCGTTTTGAGTGGCGGGGCTTCCGCCGCACGCGATTTGCTGGATAATGCGGCTATACCTTAATCAAAATCAATAGAATAGCTATGGCAGTATTTGCTTACATCAGGGTCAGCACGCAGATGCAGACCCGCGAGAGTCAGGAATTCGAAATCAGCAACTGGTGCGGTGCGAAAGGGATGAGCATCGACAGGTGGGTGACGGAGTCGGTGTCCGGGACGGTGGACTGGGAGAAGCGGAGCCTCGGGCGGGCGTTGCACAGGATGAAGGAGGGCGACCTGATCATCTGTTCGGAACTTTCGCGCCTGGGGCGCAATATGCTGATGATAATGTCTATACTCAACTTCTGCAGCCGGCGCGGCATCCACATCCACTCCATCAAGGACAACTTCGAGCTTTCAGACAACATCAACTCCAAGATAATAGCCTTCGCCTTCGGACTCGCCGCCGAAATCGAGCGCAACCTCATCTCGCAGCGCACCAGGGAAGCCCTCGCCGCCAAGAAATCCGCCGGGATGCGGCTCGGGAGGCCCTGCGGGATGACCCCCAAGGTGTGCCGGGTGATGGATGAGCTGGACACGATCCGCGTCCTCGTGGACAAGGGCGTCAGCAAGACCAAGATAGCCAAGCGCTACGGCATCCACCGCAACACCCTCAACCGGTGTCTGTCTGCTGCTCTCGTTAAAGTAGACACGGAGAGGTGAAAAAAGATTGAATGTTGTACA
>CAVLBF010000020.1:0-39220 GCA_963661285.1 Bacteroidaceae bacterium
TAACAAACCAATGCCTGGATTAATTGGAAAGAAAATCGGAATGACTTCCGTTTTCGGTGCCGACGGCAAGAACATACCGTGCACCGTTATCGAGGCTGGTCCGTGCGTTGTTACGCAGCTCCGTACAGTAGAGAAAGACGGTTATGCCGCTGTACAGCTTGCCTATGACGAAACGACAGAAAAGCACGCCAGCGCGCCTCTGATGGGGCATTTCAAAAAGGCAGGAACCGCTCCGATGCGCAAGCTCGTCGAATTCAAGGCGGACTTCGCGGGAGAGCCGAAGCTCGGTGACAAGTACACCGTAGCGGACATCTTCACCGAGGACGTCGCGTTCGTCGATGTCATCGGCATCTCTAAGGGTAAGGGCTTCCAGGGCGTAGTTCACCGCCACGGATTCGCCGGAGTCGGCGGCCAGACCCACGGTCAGCACAACCGTCTCCGTCACCCGGGTTCAATGGGAGCGTCCTCCTGGCCGTCCCGCGTACTTCCCGGTATGCGTATGGCGGGCCATATGGGCAATGAGCGCGTGAAGGTCGAGAACCTTCAGGTGGTCAAGGTGCTCCCGGAGAACAATCTCATCGTTGTAAAGGGTTCCGTTCCGGGATCCAGAGGTTCTTATGTAATTTTGGAGGCTTAAGAGTATGGAATTATCAGTATTGAAGATTGACGGAACCGATTCCGGAAAGAAGGTCACTCTTGAGGAAGCCGTGTTCGGCGTCCAGCCTAACGACCACGCCATCTATCTCGACGTCATCCAGCATCTCGCCAACCGTCGCCACGGCAACGCCAAGACCAAGGACCGCAGCGAGAACGCCCACAGCACCAAGAAGCTCGGTCGCCAGAAAGGCGGCGGCGGAGCACGTCACGGAAGCCTCAAGTCCAACATCTTCGTCGGCGGCGGGCGCGTGTTCGGACCTGTGCCGCGCTTCTACCACAACAAGCTCAACAGGAAAGTGAAGGCCCTGGCCCGCAGGTCAGCGCTCTCATACAAGGCGGCCGAGGGCTCAATCATCGTCCTCGAGCAGTTCTCTCTCGAAGCTCCTAAGACCAAGGAGATGATCAACATCACCAAGGCCATCGGCGCAGGCGACCGCAAGGTTCTCTACGTGCTTCCGGAGAGCTCCGACAATATCTTTCTTTCATCCCGCAACCTTCCTTATGTAGATGTCACCACGGTCGACGAGATCAACACCTACGCCATTATGAACGCGAACAAGCTCGTTTTCGTGGACGGCGTGCAGGACATCATCGCAGAGAGGAATATGCGCTAAACGAACACGGAGATGGGAATTTTAATTAAGCCAATAGTAACAGAGAAGATGACGGTTCAGGGCGAAAAGTTGAACCGTTACGGCTTCATCGTGGACCGCGACGCCAACAAGCTGCAGATCAAGGAAGCGGTGGAGAAGCAGTATGGAGTATCCGTCACCGACGTGAACACCATCAACTATCACGGCAAGAGGAAGAGCCGCTATACCAAGGCGGGAGTCCTCCGTGGCCGTATGAATCACTTCAAGAAGGCATACGTCACTCTTGCTGGTGAGGACAAGATTGATTTTTACGCTAATATTTAAGGGAGGGACAGACAATGGCAGTAAGAAAATTCAAGCCGGTTACCCCCGGCCAGAGGAACAAGGTGATCAGCACTTTCGAGGAGATTACCGCAAAGAAGCCTCAGAAATCATTGATTGAACCTCTCAAGAGCACAGGCGGACGCAACAATACCGGACAGATGACCGTCCGCTACAGAGGCGGCGGACACAAGAGGATGTACCGCATCATCGACTTCCGTCGCGACAAGGATACGTCTCCTGCAAGCGTTCTCACCATCGAGTACGACCCTAACCGCAGCGCCCGTATCGCCCTTGTGCAGTACGAGGACGGCGAGAAGAGATACATAATCGCTCCGAAGGGACTCAAGGTGGGTCAGGTCATCGCCTCCGGCAGCGGAGTCGCTCCCGAAGTGGGCAACTGTCTCCCGCTCTCTGAAATTCCTGTAGGTACGCTCGTCCACAACATCGAGCTCCGTCCGGGACAGGGCGCAGCGATGGCCCGCTCGGCCGGCACATTCGCTCAGCTCGCGGCCCGCGAAGGCAAGCACGCCGTGCTTCGCCTGCCTTCCGGCGAGACCCGTATGGTTCTCGTGTCCTGCCGCGCTACCGTCGGCGAGGTATCCAATGCTGACCATAACCTCGAGAGCCACGGCAAGGCCGGCCGCAGACGCTGGCTCGGCGTCCGTCCTCACAACCGAGGTGTCGTGATGAACCCTGTGGACCACCCGATGGGCGGTGGTGAAGGCCGTGCTTCCGGCGGACATCCTCGCTCACGCAAGGGTCTCCCGGCCAAGGGCTACAAGACACGTAATCCTAAGGCGTCTTCAAACAAGTTCATCATCGAGAGAAGGAAGAAATAACAGGAAATAAACTTTAGAGATTATGAGTCGTTCATTAAGAAAAGGTCCATATATTCAGGAAGCTCTCGAGAAGAGAGTTCTCGCGATGAATGATGGCAGCAAGAAGAAGGAAGTGGTCAAGACCTGGTCACGCGCCAGTATGATCTCCCCTGACTTCATCGGCCACACCATCGCGGTCCATAACGGAAACAAGTTTATTCCTGTTTACGTTACGGAGCAGATGGTGGGACACAAGCTCGGAGAGTTTGCTCCTACCCGTACATTCAGAGGTCATTCAGGCAACAATAAGAAGTAATCATTATGGGAAAGCGTAAAAGACTTATGGCTGAGCGCCTCAAGGAGGCGAAGAAAGTGACAGCCGTCGCCAAACTGAATGACGTTCCTACATCGCCCCGCAAGATGCGTCTCGTCGCGGACACCGTGCGCGGAGCGGAGGTCAATCACGCCCTCGATCTGCTGAAGTTCTCCAAGAGGGAGGCTTCTGTCCGTCTCGAAAAGCTTCTCCGCAGCGCCATCGCCAACTGGGAAGCCAAAAACCCGGACAAGAGCAAAGAGCTCGACAACGGCAACGTGTATGTGAAGACCATTATGGTCGGAGGAGGCCGTACGCTGAAGCGTATCCGTCCTTGTCCTCAGGGCAGGGCGGGCCGCATCCGCAAGCGCTCCAATCACGTTACCGTCATCCTTGATGTAAAACAACCGGTGGAGAATAAGTAATATGGGACAGAAAACAAATCCTATCAGCAACAGAATCGGCATCACCCGCGGTTGGGACTCTAACTGGTGCGGTGGAAACTATGCGGAGAAGATCGCGGAGGACTATGAGATCCGCAAGTATCTCAGCAAGCGTCTCGCCAAGGCGAGCCTCAGCAGGATCATCATCGAGAGGACTCTCAAGCTCATCACCGTCACCATCTATGCCGCACGCCCGGGCTTCATCATCGGGAAGGGTGGCGCAGAGGTTGACAAGCTTAAGGAAGAGCTCAAGAAAGTCACCAGCAAGGATGTTCAGATCAACATCTTCGAGGTAAGACGTCCGGAAGTGGACGCCAATATCGTGGCTGACAGCATCGCCCGTCAGATTGAGGGGCGTGTCTCCTACCGCCGCGCCATCAAGATGGCCGTCGCCAACACTATGAGAGTGGGAGCGGAAGGCATCAAGGTGCTCATCAGCGGCCGTGTGGGCGGAGCGGAAATGGCCCGCAACGAGATGTTCAAGGAGGGACGTACTCCACTCCACACATTCCGTGCTGACATCGACTACGCTCTCGCGGTGGCGCACACCAAGGTCGGAGCTCTCGGCATCAAGGTCTGGATCTGCAACGGCGAGCGCTACGGCAAGCAGGATCTCACTCCTGCGGCCCTCTCCGCCGCCAACGCACAGGCAGCCGGCCAGAATCGCGGCGGACGTCGCGACGACCGTGACCGCCGTGGCGGACGCTCTGACCGCGACCGCCGTCCGCGCCGGGACAACCAGAAGTAATTTGAAATAAATTGCTATATTTGAGGCCGGTTCGCGGAAGAGCGGACCGGCCTCTTGTTCAACAAAAACGTGAAGATTATGAAGAGATTAATCATTATCGCAGCCGCCCTGCTCGTACTCGCGTCCGGCTGCAAGTCCGAAGAGCAGAAGATTGCTGACTACACTGCGGCCACCGAGAAGTTTATGGCTGATTACAATGCCGCAGCAGAACAGATCCGGGCCGACTCCACCCTCACTGACGAGGAAAGGATGGCCGCCCTCGAGAAGAACTATGACGAGACCGTCACAAAGTTCGTTGACGACAGGGTCGCACTCATCAAGAAGAACCCTTCCGGACAGCTCGCCGTGGCGGTGCTCAAGGACGTATGGAACAATCTGGAGCCCGACCAGCAGGTTTCAGTTCTCTCCTCTCTCAAGGGGAAGGCCGCGCAGGACTCCACCGTCCTCAAGTACAAGGCCGTGATAGACACCAAGCAGGCTACCGCCGAGGGCAAGATGTTCACCGATTTCACCGTCATCCAGGACCCTGCCAACGCTGCGGAGAGCACCGTCAAGTTCTCCGACTATGTCGGCAAGGGCAAATATGTCCTCGTTGACTTCTGGGCCAGCTGGTGCGGACCTTGCAAGCGGGAAATCCCGAACATCGCCTCCGTTTACGAGAAATATAAGGGCGACGATTTCGACGTGCTCAGCGTCGCCGTGTGGGACAAGCCGGAAGACACTGTCAAGGCTGCCGGGGAACACGGGGTCGTATGGAGCCAGATCATCAACGCCCAGCGTATCCCGACCGACCTCTACGGCATCCAGGGCATTCCTCACATTATGCTTATAGGCCCGGACGGAGTCATCATCAAGCGTGACCTCAGGGGCGAGGCCATAGGAAAGGCCGTCTCCGAAGCGCTTGGACGTTAAGGACAAGATAAGCCTTCTGCCACATTCCCCCGGAGTTTACAGATACTACAACTCCGAGGGAACTGTGATTTATGTGGGCAAGGCCAAGGACCTCGCGAAGCGGGTCGCGCAGTATTTCATAAGTCCGGAGCGTCTGACGCTCAAGACCAGAACGCTGGTCTCGAAGATTGCCGACATCCAGTATTCGGTGGTCGACAGCGAGGCCGACGCCCTGCTGCTGGAGAACAACCTCATCAAGCAGTACAAGCCGCGCTACAACATCCTCCTCAAGGACTCCAAGACCTATCCCTGGATATGTGTCACCGACGAGGAGTTCCCCAGAGTCTTTCTGACCCGCCGTCTGCAGCGCAACGGATCGCGCTATTTCGGTCCCTACAGTTCCGTGCAGCACGCAAGGGCGCTGCTGGAGTTCTTTGAGGCCAACTATCCGCTCCGCTCCTGCCGCCTTGCCATCACTTCCGACTCCGTGCTCCGTCACAAGTTCCGTCCCTGCCTGGACCTGCATCTGAAGCGCTGCCAGGGCTGCTGCGTGGGCGGCATCTCCAGCGAAGAATACGGAAGTCATATCAGCGAGATTGTCCGCTTGCTCAGCGGAGGCGCGAACGGAATCATCAAGGACTACAAGTCCCGGATGCTCAAGGCTTCCGATGAGCTCGACTTCGAGACCGCAGCGCTCTATAAGCAGCGCATAGACGCTCTGCAGAGCCACTACTCCAAGTCCATCATCACTTCCGCCGGCGAGCGGGACATAGATGTGTTCTCGCTGGTCTTCGACGGTTCTGAAGCATTCGGCAACTTCCTCAGAATCAAGGGAGGGGCCATTGTGCAGTCGCTCAATCTCGGGTTCAGGATGCCTATCGAAGAGGAGCGCCCGGCGGTGCTCAGCAGTTTCATCGCCGAGATAGAGTCCAAGTTCGGTTCTCTGAGCCCCGAGGTCATCGTGCCGTTTCTTCCCGACGTGGGCATCGAGGGGGTGGAGTTCAAGATTCCGCAGCGCGGCGACAAGCTCGCCCTGCTTGAGCTCAGCGACAAGAATTCCCGCGAGTTCCGCTTCAACTCTCTGCGGGAGCGCGAGCACACCAATCCCGGCGAGTTCCGTACGGCAGTGCTGGAGGAGCTTCGCGAGGCCCTCGGTATGAAAGTCTTGCCCGAGCACATCGAGTGCTTTGACAATTCCAATATACAGGGCACCAATCCCGTGGCCTCCTGCGTCGTCTTCCGAGGGGGTGTGCCGTCCAAGAAGGACTACCGCAAATTCAAGATAAAGACAGTGGTGGGGGCCAACGACTATGCGTCGATGAAAGAAGTGGTCAACCGGCGCTACTCGCGCCTTTGCGCGGAATCGCCCGATGACCTCCCGCAGCTCGTGGTGATAGACGGCGGCAAGGGTCAGCTCGACTTTGCCTATCAGGCCATCTGCGAGCTCGATCTGGAGCGTTCCCTCACGGTGATAGGCCTTGCGAAGCGCCTTGAGGAGGTTATCAGGGTGGGCGATCCGTACCCGCTCTTCCTTGACCGCAACTCTCAGGCCCTGAAACTTCTGCAAAGGGTGCGGGATGAGGCTCACCGCTTCGGCATCACTTTCCACCGCTCACTGCGCAGCAAGTCGGCGCTCTCTTCCGCCCTCAGCGACATCCGGGGCGTCGGGGAGCAGACGGAACAGAGGCTGCTGATGCATTTCGGCAGCGTCGCGAGGATTGCGGCGGCATCCGAGGAGGCCATCTCCGCTTTGGTCGGGCCGTCGCTCGCAAAAAAGATCAGACAATACTTCGACAATGGACAACAATAGATTCAACAGGTACTTCAGCATCTTCATCCTCATAGGGATGACGGCGGCGATGGTGATTGCCACCGCGTTCAAGCTCCGCGACGCGCAGAGCGGACAGGCGCTGCTCATCGTGGCGGCGTTCGGCTCGCTGATGGGGATACTCAGCACGGTGTGTTCGGCCAACGCGAAGATTCTCACTTTCCTCTTCGGGCTGTTCGACGTGGCCATCTACGGGCTGATGTGCTTCGCCGGAGGCAAGTACGGCAACGCCGCCCTGCACCTGCTCTACTTCCTGCCTATGCAGTTTGTGGGGTTTTTCCAATGGCGGCATCGCGGCGCCGCTTCGGGCGGTCAGGTCCGGGCCCGCAGACTCTCCGCTCGCCAATGGGCTCTGTACGGCGGGATTTTTCAGCTGGGACTTGTCGTTTCCTGCATTGTCCTGACTGCGATAGGTCAGCACGAGGCTGCCCGGATAGTGAAGCTCACCATAGTGATGGACGCGCTCTCGATGATGTGCAACATCCTCGGCCAGCTGCTGATGTCTATGGCCTATATGGAGCAGTGGATATTCTGGATAGGGGTGAACGTGGCGTCCGTCGCTATGTGGGCGGGCACTCTCGCCCACAGCTCCGACTCGTACGCGCTGATCTATCTTATCAAGTACAGTTTCTATTTCCTCAACTCTCTCAACGGGCTGCGCATCTGGATAGCTCTCAGCCGGCCTCAGGGCACGGAGGCGGCCTGACCTCTGCAGGAGCGTCCCTGGGGCTGATTTGGATATTTGAAAAATTATCCGTTACTTTGCAGACCCTTTGACGTGGGAAATGTACTAATAAAACTTAATATCTATCATTATGGATTATCCTGAAATTGTAGAGAAAGTCAAGGCGATAATCGTTGACAAGCTTGGCGTAGAGCCTTCAGAGGTCACTGAGACCGCTAATTTTACAAACGATCTTGGGGCTGATTCCCTTGACACGGTCGAGCTCCTTATGGAATTTGAGAAGGTGTTCGGCATCAAGATTCCTGATGAGGAAACAAGCACAATCGCAACCGTCAAGGACGCGTGTGACAAGGTTGCCGAGAAGCTCGCGAAATAGACTTCCGGCAGATTAAACTAAAAGGAGTGACCTTACACGGCCACTCCTTTTTATTTATTCGTTCGGAATCGCGAATGTGAGTTCGAGGTGCGGGACGCGGCCTCCGGAGGCGGCCGGGCCGTTGAGCGTCGCCTTATAGAACCGGTCCTTGTCCAGCTGCGTGGAGATGCTGTAACTGGTCGTGGACTGGCTGGCGTATGCCGCCATCATCGCGTAGTTGTAGTAGTTGGAGTAGTAGTTGGAATAACCGCCGTATCCTCCGTACATATTGTTGTAGTAGCTCTGGTATGCGAGGTACTGGTACATTTCGCTCAGGTCGGACGATCCGGAGGTGGTCGTGGTCACAAGCTCGTTGGCCATAATCAGCAGCCAGATGTCGTAGTCCCCGTTCCTGAGGTTCTTCGCCTTGCTGTCCGAGCTGTCGCTCTCATCGATTCTGATCAGTTCCTGAATGTGGAAAGTGATGTCCGGGGCGTACTCCAGGACGGAGCGGTTGATGGTGCCCTGGTCTTCGTACTCTGAGCCGGAGTCAGTCAGGCCCATAAACCTGGTGATGCTGTCCTGCTGGATCCGGCAGGTAGGGGAGAGCACGTCCGGCCACTTGTCCAGGCTTTCGATGTCGGACGGGGCCTCGAACGGGAATATCAGCGAAGCCTTGTTGATTATCGTCATCTTCGGGTCGCCGCCCTTGGAGGCGATGGCGTCCTCCGCCATCTTCTTCAGCATCGTCCCGGAAATCACAGGCTTAAGCCCGCCGCCTCCCTCTACGCATATCTGCTCCGAGGCATCGCCCACACGGTCTCCCGTCTCCTGTGAGGAGAGGTTGAGGGCGTACTGCGGGAAGTTCCCCGAGGTGGTGGCGCTGAATAGTGAATCGAGGTCGTAGAACTTGTCCGCACCATAGTAGAAGAGGAAGGACGTGTCCTTGCGCTCCCCGTCGTATTCGGCCGAGAAGCTGAGTTTGGCGTAGTTGCCCGCGATGTAACCGTAGTCGCTGTTGTAGCTGAGCTGCAGCTCGAACATATCGATCCGCCCGCCCTCATCCTGCGGAGAAGCGGTTTCGATGTATATGCCCGGGAATTTCTTCAGGTAGCTGTCGATGTCCTTGAGGTCGTCCTCGGTGATGTTCAGATACTTGCTCCCGAAGTCCTCGCTGAAGTTGAAGCTGAGCGAATCCACGCCGTTGAACACCGGGACTCCCTTCGTCACGATGTCGCTCCCGTGAGGGAAAGGCTTGTTGCAGTCGTAGTCCTTTTCAATCTCGATGGGCCGCGCGAGCTCGTACACCCTGACGGGCTGGAGAATGCTGGCCTGTCTTGAGTCGGCTACGGACACCGTGTCCAGCGCAGCCGCGAAATGGAAACTCCGGAACTTCGGGTCTTTGCCGAAGTCCATCGTCCCGCTCACGAGCGGAATCAGCGTCACCGCGCTGCCTCTCGTGGTCAGTCCGTAGTCCTTGTCTCTGACCGCTCCGACCGTGATGCGCTTGCTGCTGAAGCCCGAGAGGCTGTCCGCCATCCGCACGCTGACTTCCGGTACGGGAAGGTCTACTGTGTAGAATTTGTAGGTCTGGCCTATCGGGACAAGATTGCCTCCGACCTCGTTGCTGCTTTCGATGCACGAAAGGCAGCAGGCCGCCGCGGCAATCCCCGCCAGAATATGCAGTGTCTTCATCTTAAAGCTCATCATAAAATCTGCAGTACTCGTCCACATAGCTTCCGTCCTTCAGCGAAGCTCCGTCGTACGGGAGCACCGGCAGGCCGAGAGACTCGCACCAGGACAGGATATCCGGCTTGACGTCCTTCGCGCCGAGGATGATGCCGTCAGAGTACTGAGCGGCGGTTCGAGCAAGATTTATGCCATTTGCCTCCGCGAGCAGCGGGAGGTCTTCCGTGCCGACCCCTCCGAAGCAGGCTTTCTGTGCGAACGCGGGGTCGAACGCGCACTCCGGCGTGTCATCGTAGAGAGAGAGGACAATCTTGCTTGAGGAGAATATCGGGTCGTCCTTGTAGGCCTTCTTCAGATACACGGGCACGAGCTGCGAAATCCAGCCTTGACAGTGGATGACGTCCGGAGCCCAGCGGAGCTTCTTGACGGTCTCCAGCACGCCCCGGGCAAAGAATATCGCCCGTTCGTCGTTGTCTGCGCAGAATTTCCCGTCTGCGTCGAAGAATGTCTGCTTGCGGCGGAAATAGTCCTCGTTGTCAATGAAATACACTTGTATTCTCGCGGAAGAGATGGACGCGACCTTGATGATGAGCGGCCTGTCCACCTCACCGATTATGATGTTCATCCCGGAGAGCCTGATGACCTCGTGGAGCTGGTTCTTCCTTTCGTTGATGCAGCCGAAGCGCGGCATAAACGAGCGGATTTCCCGTTTGCGCTCCTGCACCCCCTGAGGAAGGTATCTGCCGATGTCGGCGATGTCCGATTCCGGAAGATACGGGTATATCTCGGAATTGACGAAAAGTATTCTCTGCTTGAAAGCGCTCATAGTTACAAAGATAATAAATTTTTTCGATAAGGCGAAAAATCTTATCTTTGGGGACTGATTTAGAGCCGATGTCAGGGAAAGAACAGAAGAAGATGATGCGGCGGCGTCTGGCGAATGCCTACCTGTCGAGCGTGATCAGCATCAGCCTCGTGCTCCTGCTGATAGGGATTGCGTCCCTGCTCACGGTCAACGCCGGGAGCGTGTCCCGCTATCTCAAGGAGAGTATGAAAGTCTCCGTGCTCTTCAATTCCGACGTCACTCAGCGGCAGGCCGACTCGTATGCCGCATCCGTCGCGTCGCTCCCCTTTGTGCGCGATGTGCGCGTGGTGTCCAGGGAGGAGGGGACGGAAGAGTTGAAAAAGATGCTGGGAGAGGACTTTCTGAGTGTCTTTGAGACATCTCCCGTGCCGATTTCGGCCGACGTCACCCTCAAGGCGGAGTATGTCGCGCCGGACAGTCTGGGCATAGTCTCGGCGGCGCTGGGGGCTTCGGCTCTTGTGGACGAGATAGACTGCAGCGCCGGTCTGGTAGAAGACCTCGACTCCAACCTGACAAGGATTTCTATGGTCTTCGGGGTGCTGATACTGCTGCTGCTCTTCATCTCGTTTGTGCTCATCAACAATATGGTGCGCCTGAGCGTGTTCGCCCGCAGATTCACGATACACACGATGAAGCTTGTCGGAGCGACTCGGCGCTTCATCCGCGCCCCGTTCCTGAGGGCGGCGCTCGTGCAGGGGCTGATTGCCTCCGCTCTCGCGTCGGCTGCGCTGCTGGGGATTCTCTGCGCTATGCGCCGCTCGTTCCCGGAGTTCTTCTCGATATTCGGCGGCGAGACCCTGCTGATTTCGGTCGGGACGGTGTTCCTCTGCGGAATTCTGCTCTGTCTGCTGAGCACATATTTCGTCGTCGGCAGACTTGTCGGGGCGAGCAAGGACGATTTGTATTATTGACGCTATATGGATAACAACAAGATGGCAATTACGCCCAAGGGTCTGAAGCTCCTCATCGCCGGTGCGGCCGTGATGGCCGCAGGCTACATCCTGATGATGGGCGGCGGGATGAAGGACCCTGCCGTGTTCAACTACGATATGTTTGATTTCCGCCGGCTCGTGGCGGCCCCTCTGGTGATACTCTCGGGGATAGTCGTGACGGCGGTGGCGATTGTGGGCGAGTTCAAAGAGAAGAGGAAGTAGGCTATGGAATGGTGGGAAGCCCTTGTGATGGGTCTGGTGCAGGGACTCACGGAGTTCTTGCCGGTGAGCAGCAGCGGTCACCTGATGATTTCCAAAGCCCTTCTCGGGGTGGATGCCGAGGGTTTTCTGGATTTCACCGTGACGGTGCACTTCGCGACGGTGCTCAGCACCATAGCGGTGTTCTGGGCCGCAATATGGAAGATACTTAAAGGAGTATTGAGGTTCAAGTACAACGACGAGACCGACTATTTCCTCAAGCTCTGCGTCTCTATGCTGCCGGTCGCCGTGGTGGGCTTCTGCTTCAAGGACAAGGTCGAGGCTATGTTCGGCGACGGCCTGCGCACGGTGGGGGTGTTTCTGCTCGTCACTGCTGTGCTGCTGTGCTTTTCAGACATATTCACCGGAAAGGTCAAAATCAAGAACACTTACCGCAACGGCATCTCCTGGTGGCAGGCTCTCGTCGTGGGGCTGGGTCAGGCCTGTGCCGTGGCTCCGGGACTCTCGCGCTCCGGGACCACCATCGCCACGGGACTGATAAGCGGGGTGAAGAGAGAGAATATGGCGCAGTTCTCGTTCCTTATGGTGTTGATTCCGATTGTCGGCGAACAGCTGCTGACCATCTTCGAGATGCTCGGCCCTGAAGCCGCTTCCGCTCCGGGAGTGGGCTTCGTGCCGCTGCTTGTCGGCTTTCTCGCGGCTTTCCTGTCGGGACTTTTCGCCTGTCGGGTGATGGTCGCTCTCGTAAGCCGGGCAAGACTTTCCTGGTTCGCCCTCTACTGCGTCCTGGCGGCCGTGCTGATATTCATATTCGCATAGATGTCAGAAAGAAAAGACATATATTTCGTCTCCGACGTCCACCTTGGGCTGGCGCTCAATGACCCTGCGGAGCGGGAGGCGCGTTTTGTCTCCTTTCTCAAGGGACTTCCGAGGGACACCACCCGCGCTCTCTATCTGCTGGGCGACATCTGGGACTTCTGGTACGAGTACAGGGACGTGGTGCCGCGTTGCGGCACGAGGGTCGTTGCGGCGCTGATCGGCCTGATGGACGACGGGGTGGAGGTCAGCTTCTGTCCCGGCAACCACGACATCTGGTGCTACTCCTACTTCGAGAGTCTCGGGATGCACCGTTTCGACCAGCCCTGCTTCCTGACGCTCGAAGGCAAGAGCTTCTGCATAGGCCACGGGGACACGCTCGGCGGAGCGGGACGCGGCTATTCCTTTATGCTCAAGGTCTTCCACAACCGCCTGCTGCAGCGGCTGTTCAGTACTCTGCACCCCTGGATAGCGTTCAGAATCGGTCTCGGCTGGTCCAACTCCAACCGCCGCACTCACCTCCCGTACCACTTCCGGGGAGAGCAGGAGCCGCTCTACCGCTTCGCGCTCGCCGAGTCCTCCGTGAGGAAAGTCGATTATTTCGTCTTCGGGCACTTCCACGACTCGGTAGACCTGAGCCTGCCCACGGGGTCGAGGCTCATCGTCCTGAAAGACTGGATGGACGGCGGGCAGCCTTGCGCCCGCTTCGACGGCAGCGAGATGGAAGTGCGTCCGAGGTGAGGCCCTCTCACTTGCGTTTCCTCACGGAGCTGCTCAGAGTCTCGGTCTTGATTGTCGAGCGCGGAGGGGACTCCATAAATATCGACCAGTAGAAATTGTCCCAATTGCCGGAGTCCCATATCCGGCACAGTTCCTCCGTCTTGGCATCCGCCCCCTTGGGGTCGTAGCGCGACTTCAGATCCTGCGAGAAGAGTTTCGCGACGAGCTGCCAGAAGTTGGCCGCAAATCCGTTCTCGTATGTGCGGATGATGCTGTAGGCGCTCATTCCGCATTCCCTGTCCACCAGCTTCATCATCAGCAGGCCCTGGCTTATCGTCATATTGCGCAGGTCTTTCTCGAAGATGCTGAACAGTTCCCGCTCCACGTCATTGATGTAGCGGTTGCGCTCCGAGCGGCGGCTTACGTCCGCCGCGAGCGTGCTGTCGACCTGGGCCATCATCTTCCGTCCCACCAGCGCGTACGGGTAGACCTTGTTGAAGTTCTGCACCAGCTTGTAGTAGCGCCGCCAGTCGGCGGAATTCATCTTCTTCCCCTTGGGGAATATCCACACGGGGTCGAGCGTGTCGTGGAACACCGTGTCGCCGTTCTCCTCCACGGTATAGTACATCGGAGTCCCGGTGATGCGCCGGACGTTCTGTGCCGCGCAGAGAGTGCCCGACGCGAGCAGAAGCAGAGCCGATATGAGAGCGGTGCCTGTCTTCATTCCGGCTGCAAAGATAGAACAAATTTCTTGCCTCGATACCCCGTCTTGCAAGTCTTGAAAGCCCGTGTCGAAACTGTAGCGAAAAATTTTCTCTCCACTTGCACAAACATCTGAAATATTGCAACTTGACCATCGATATCGCGCGTCAAAAATAATTGAAAAATTTCTTGAGAAGTGATGGAGTTTCGGGAATTTTTACTAAATTTGCAGTCCCAAAAATCGGCTTTTATATATGTAAAATACTGATTTTCAGGGGGTTTACATTGGTTGAATAATATATTTTTAAAGTAATACTGAGATGTTACAACCTAAGAGAACAAAATTTAGAAGGGAACAGAAGAACCGTATGAAGGGCAATGCCCAGAGGGGCAACCAGCTCGCTTTCGGCTCTTTCGGCATCAAGACCCTTGAAAATTGTTGGCTTACGGCGCAGCAGATCGAGGCTGCCCGTCAGGCTATTTCGCGTTGTATGAACCGTGAGGGTCAGATATGGATCCGGGTGTTCCCCGTGAAGCCTATCACCAAGAAGCCTCTTGATACCCGTATGGGTAAAGGTAAGGGTGACCCGTACGCGTTCGTCGCCCCTATCACTCCGGGCCGTATCATTTTCGAGGCCGAGGGCGTGTCTCTCGCCGTTGCCAAGGAAGCTATGCGTCTCGGCGCCAACAAGCTCCCCGTAGCCACCAAGTTCGTCGTGCGCAGGGATTACGTTGAATAATTTATCGGAGAAAGAGAAATGAAAGCATCAGAAGCACGCGAAATGTCTGTAGCAGACCTGCGCGACCGTATTGAGGTTGAGAAGAGCAATCTCGCCACAATGAAGATAAATCACGCGATTTCTCCATTGGAGGACACCTCCAGAATCGGTAAGACCAGGAGGGATATAGCTCTTATGATCACTATCCTTGCTGAAAAAGAAAAAAAGAACTAAATCAGAACATCTTATGGAAAGAAATCTTCGTAAGGAAAGAATAGGAGTAGTGGTCAGCGACAAGATGGACAAGACCATCGTCGTAGCCGTCAAAATCAGGGAGAAGCATCCTCTCTACGGCAAGTTCGTCAAGAAGACCACGAAGTTCGTCGCTCAGGACGAGAAGAACGAATGCGGCATCGGCGACACCGTCCGCATTATGGAGACCCGTCCTCTGAGCAAGACAAAGAACTGGAGATTAGTAGAAATCGTAGAAAAAGCAAAATAGTATATGATACAGCAGGAAACACGTTTACAGGTGGCCGACAACAGCGGTGCGAAGGAAGTGCTCTGCATCCGCGTGCTTGGAGGAACCCACCATCGTTATGCGACTGTCGGCGACACGATCGTCGTTGCAATCAAGAGTGCCATTCCCGGCGGTGACGCCAAAAAGGGTACGGTTTCAAGAGCTGTAGTCGTGCGCACCAAGAAGGAGATCCGCCGCGCGGACGGTTCATACATCCGTTTCGACGACAACGCCTGTGTCCTTCTCAACAACGCGGGCGAACTCCGCGGCACCCGTATCTTCGGCCCTGTTGCCAGAGAGCTCCGTGCAAACTTTATGAAAATCGTTTCACTGGCTCCGGAGGTCCTTTAATCCAACAAGCATTATGAAGAAGTTACATATCAAGAAAGGCGACACCGTGTATGTGAATGCCGGTAACGACAAGGGGAAGACCGGCAAGGTCCTCTCCGTGGATCCTTCAAAGGACCGCGCCATCGTTGAGGGTATAAATATGGTCAGCAAGCACACCAAGCCGAACAGCAAGCAGCCTCAGGGCGGCATCGTCCGCAAGGAGGCCGGCGTCCATATTTCCAACCTCAACCTCATCGATCCTAAGAGCAACACTCCTACCCGCGTGGGCTACAGGATGGATGGAGACAAGAAAATCCGTTACGCTAAAAAATCTGGGGAGGAGATCAAATAATTATGGCAAAGAAAAACGCACCGGTACAGGTTCAGGCTCTGCCTGCAGACTATGTGCCTGCCCTTAAGAAGGCCTACAGGGAGGAGATTGTAGAAAAGCTCAAGAAGCAGTTCTCCTACACTACCGTAATGCAGGTTCCGCGCCTGGTGAAGATTACCATCAACGAGGGCGTCGGCGCCGGCACTCAGGACAAGAAGCTCGTCGAGGAGGCGGCTGCAGAGCTCTCCCTCATCGCCGGCCAGAAGGCGCTCATCACCACCTCCCGCAAGGACATCTCCAACTTCAAGCTCCGTAAGGGTATGCCTATCGGAACCAAGGTGACCCTTCGCGACGTGAAGATGTACGAATTCCTCGAGAAGCTCATCAGGGTGGCGCTCCCGCGTATCCGCGACTTCAACGGCATCGCCGAAAATATGGACGGACGCGGCAACTACACTCTCGGACTCAAGGAGCAGATCATCTTCCCTGAGATTGACATCGACAAGAATCCGCGCATCCACGGACTTGAAATCACTTTCGTAACCACGGCCAGGACTGACGAAGAGTGCCACGCGCTTCTCGCCGCATTCGGGCTGCCTTTCAAGAAACATAACAAATAATATACTATGGCAAAGGAATCAATGAAAGCCCGCGAGGTCAAGCGCGCCAAACTTGTCGCCAAGTACGCCGAGAAGAGAAAGGCTCTCAAGGAGGCCGGAGACTGGGCCGCCCTTGACAAGCTTCCCAAGAACGCTTCGCCTGTCCGTCTTCACAACCGCTGCTCCCTCACCGGTCGTCCGAAGGGATATATGAGGGCGTTCGGCATCAGCCGCATCCAGTTCCGCGAGATGGCCAGCAACGGCCTCATCCCGGGAGTCAAGAAAGCAAGTTGGTAGTAGTAATTAAAGAACAGAACAGATATGACTGATCCAATTGCAGATTATCTCACCAGAATTCGCAATGCATACAGTGCAGGCAAGAAGGTAGTGGAGATTCCGTCTTCCAAGATGAAGGTCGCCATCACCCAGATTCTCTGTGAGAAGGGATATATCCTCAGCTACAAGGTAGTGGAGGGGACCCCATACAACACCATAAAGATAGCCCTCAAGTACCACCCGCAGACCAAGGCTGCCGCCATCCGCAAGATTGAGCGCGTCTCCACCCCGGGTCTGCGCCAGTACGCTGACGTGGAGAATATGCCTCGCGTCCTCAACGGACTCGGCATCGCAGTGCTCTCCACTTCCAAGGGCGTGATCACCGACAAGGAAGCCAAGGAGCTTGGCGTAGGCGGTGAAGTCATTTGCTACGTATATTAATTTTAACAACAGATTCAGATAATGTCACGAATTGGTAAATTGCCTGTAAGCCTTCCGACCGGGGTGAGCGCCGAGCTCCTCTCCGGCAACGTGCTGAAGGTTAAAGGACCTCACGGTGAGATGACTCAGAAGGTAGACCCTGACATCACCGTCACCATTGAGGACAATCAGATCAAGTTCGCCCGTCCGACAGACCAGCCGCGTCACCGCTCGATGCACGGTCTCTACCGTGCCCTTGCGCACAATATGGTGGTCGGCGTGAGCGAGCAGTTCACTGTCAAGCAGGAGCTGGTCGGCGTAGGTTATCGTGTCGCGCTCAGCGGGCAGATTCTCTCGTTCTCCCTCGGCTACTCCCACGAGATTCAGCTGATGCTCCCTTCCGAAGTCACCGCTGAAGTCCCTGACGTCCGCAAGGGCGAGAATCCTGTGCTCGTACTCAAGAGCTGCGACAAGCAGCTGGTCGGCCAGGTGGCAGCCAAGATACGTTCATTCCGCAAGCCGGAGCCTTACAAGGGTAAAGGTATCAGATTCGTCGGTGAGCAGCTTCGTCGCAAGGCGGGCAAGACAGCGGCCGCAAAATAATAGGAGGATTGAATTATGGCACTCAATAGAATTGAAAGAAGAAGAAGGATACACTACCGCATACGCAAGCACGTCAACGGCACCGCCGAGCGTCCGCGTATGGTCGTGTTCCGCAGCAACAAGCAGATTTACGTACAGGTTGTCGATGACGAGCAGGGCAGGACTCTCTGCGCTGCCGCATCCAACGACAAGGACCTTGTCGCACAGTGCAAAGGCAAGACCGGCGTCGAGGCCGCTGCGGTTGTCGGAAAGGCAATCGCCGAGCGCGCCCTCGCGAAGGGTATCAACACTGTCTGCTTTGACCGCGGCGGTTACCTTTTCCACGGAAGAGTCAAGAGTTTGGCGGATGCCGCCCGTGAAGGCGGCCTCGTATTCTAAGAGAAGAGACTATGGCAAATACGAATGTTAAAAGAGTAAAGACTTCTGACCTTGAGCTCAAGGACAGACTGGTCGCCATCCGCAGGGTTACCAAGGTGACCAAGGGCGGTCGTCACTTCCGCTTCGCCGCGATTGTGGTGGTGGGTGACGAGAACGGTGTGGTAGGTTATGGTCTCGGTAAGGCAAACGAGGTGACAGCCGCCATCGCAAAGGGCGTTGAGGACGCAAAGAAGAATCTCGTGAAGATTCCGGTCATCAACACCACCATCCCTCACGAGCAGGAAGCCAAGTTCGGCGGTTCCCGCGTATTTATGAAGCCTGCGGCTCCGGGTACCGGCGTAAAGGCCGGCGGTGCGATGCGTGCGGTCTTCGAGTCGGCCGGCGTGCAGAACGTCCTCGCCAAGTCCAAGGGCTCTTCCAACCCTCACAACCTCGTGAAGGCCACTGTGGCCGCTCTCACCCAGATGAGGGACGCCTATACGGTAGCCGGTCTTCGCGGCGTGCCTATGACTAAGGTTTTCAACGGTTAAAGGAGACAGGATTATGGCAAAGTATAGAATTACCCAGACTATAAGCAGCAACGGAGAGACCAAGCGCCAGAAGGACAACCTTCGCTGTCTCGGCATCCGCCGTATGCATCAGACCGTGGAGGTGGAGAAGACGCCCGTGACCGCAGGTCAGGTGGCCAAGATCGCCCATCTCTGCAAAGTTGAAGTGATAGACTAAGGAGGACGGAAAATGAAACTTAACAATTTGAAACCTGCTGTTGGTTCTACCCACACAAGCAAGAGATTAGGCCGCGGACAGGGCTCCGGCAAGGGCGGTACCTCCACCCGCGGTACCAAGGGTGCGCAGGCCCGCGCAGGCTACGAGCACAAGATAGGATTTGAAGGCGGCCAGATGCCTCTCCAGAGACGTCTGCCTAAGTTCGGATTCAAGAACCCTACAAGGGTCGAGTACAAGGCGGTCAACCTTGACTCCATCGAGGCTCTTGCGGCTCAGTCCGGTCTCACCGAGTTCGGAGTTGAGGAAATCAAGGCTGCCGGACTCGCCGGCAAGAACTGTCTCGTCAAGATTCTCGGCAACGGCGAAGTCAAGACCGCGTTCACGGTCAAGGCCGACGCCTTCTCGAAGTCTGCTGTGGCAAAAATCGAAGCGGCCGGCGGAAAGGCTGTCGTAAACGAATAGCTTTATGAAGTTCGTCGAGACCATAAAGAACATATTCAAGATTGAGGAGCTTCGCAAGAGACTCGCCTACACGTTCATCCTTATCCTGGTCTACAGGTTGGGATGCTTCGTCGTGCTTCCGGGTATCGATGCGTCTATGCTTGCCGGTCTCCAGAGCAAGACTCAGGACGGTCTGGTAGGTCTCCTGAATATGTTCTCGGGCGGCGCTTTCGGCAACGCCTCCATTTTTGCGCTCGGTGTGATGCCGTACATTTCCGCATCCATCGTGATCCAGCTTCTCGGCGTTTTCGTCCCTTACTTCCGCAAACTGCAGATGGAGGGCGAGAGCGGCCGCAAGAAGATGAACCAGATGACCCGCTGGCTGACCATCGTGATCATCTGCATCCAGGGACCGGCTTATATGGCCGCCGTCCACAGCCAGATTCCGGCTGCGGCGTTCGTGGCCGTCAACCAGCTCGGGTGGAGCAACTTTATGTTCAACCTCGTCTCCACCGTCATCCTGATGGCGGGGTCGATGTTCGTGATGTGGCTCGGTGAGCGTATCACCGACCGTGGCATCGGCAACGGTATCTCCCTCATCATTATGATCGGTATCGTGGCCCGTCTGCCGTATGCGCTTCTGGCTGAGTTCAGCGCGAAGCTCTCCGTCAACAACGGCGGTCTGCTGCTTCTCATCGTCGAGCTCATCATCTGGTTCTTCGTCATCATTGCGGCGATTGCACTTGTGCAGGCTGTCCGCAGGGTGCCTGTCCAGTATGCCAAGAGAGTGGTCGGGAACCGTCAGTACGGCGGGGTACGCCAGTACATTCCGCTCAAGATCAACGCTGCGGGCGTGATGCCTATCATCTTCGCCCAGGCGCTGATGCTCTTCCCGCTCATCTTCTCCCGCTGGGATTCCACCCGTGGACTTGCAGCCACTCTCGGTGACTACACCGGATTCTGGTACAACTTCATATTCTTCATCCTCATCGTCGTCTTCACGTTCTTCTACACCGCCGTCACCGTCAACCCGACTATGATGGCCGAGAGTATGAAGAGGGACGGAGGATTCATTCCGGGAGTGAAACCGGGCAAGAAGACCGTGGAGTATCTCGACACCATTATGTCGAGAGTCACCCTGCCGGGCTCATTCTTCCTCGGCATCATCTCCATTCTTCCAGCCATTGCAATCATCTTCGGTATCAACAACTCTTTCGCGAGCTTCTACGGCGGCACCTCGCTCCTGATTCTCGTGGGCGTTGTCCTCGATACCCTTCAGCAGGTGGAAAGTTATTTGCTGATGCGCCACTACGACGGTCTGATGAAGACCGGACGGCTCAGCGGGCGCTCAGGTATGTAGTTCTTTGAATAAAAAGTGAAAGGTTGTGATCAAGCCTAAGACAGAAGAAGAGATTGAGCTGTTGCGCGAGAATGCCATAATCGTCTCGAAGACGCTGGCGGAAGTCGGTAAGGCGGTAGCCCCGGGTGTGACAACTGCAGAGTTGAACAGGGTGGCCGAGACTTTCATTCGCGACAACGGAGCAATCCCGAGCTTCCTCGGTTTCGAAGGCTTCCCCGCAGCCATCTGTGCCTCGGTCAACGATGTCGTGGTCCACGGTTTCCCGTCGGATTATGTCCTCAAGGAGGGCGACATCGTGACGGCGGACATCGGCACGCTCTACAAGGGCTATAACGGCGATTCGGCATATACCTTCCCGGTCGGGGAGGTGGACGAGCAGACCCGCAGGCTTCTGGACGTGACGAAGGCTTCGCTCTACAAGGGCATTGAGGCGGCTGTGGCCGGTGCGCGGACCGGAGATATCGGATACGCGGTACAATCGTATGCTGAATCGTTCGGATTCTCTGTGGTCCGCGAACTTGAGGGCCACGGTATCGGGAAGGGTATGCACGAAGAGCCCGGGGTGCCCAATTACGGCAGGCGCGGGCACGGCACCCACCTCGTCGACGGTATGGTCATCTGCATCGAGCCGATGATCAATGCCGGGGGCAGGGGAGTGTATCTCGCCCGGAACGGTTGGTCAGTCAAGACCTCCGACCACAGGAATGCGGCGCATTACGAGCTCACGGTTGTTGTCCGAAAAGGCCGTGCCGAGCAGCTTTCAACCTTCGATTTTATCGAGAAAGATGGCGGGATTAAATTTTAAAGTGTTATTTTTATGTCAAAACAGGTAGCAATAGAACAAGATGGAAAGGTTATCGAGACCCTTCCCAACGCGATGTTCAAGGTCGAGCTTGAGAACGGTCACGTCCTGCTCTGCAATATTTCGGGCAAGATGCGTATGAACTTCATCCATATTCTTCTTGGCGACAGGGTTAGGGTAGAAATATCACCGTACGATTTGACCAAAGGCAGAATATCTTTCAGATACAAATAAAAACTCACAGATATGAAAGTCAAGACATCCATCAAGAAGCGCAGCGAAGACTGCAAGATCGTAAGGCGCAAGGGTCGCCTCTACGTGATCTGCAAGAAGAACCCGAAGTTCAAGATGCGCCAGGGATAATAATCAGTAAACAATTAAGTAAAGTATAATTATGGCAAGAATAGCCGGTGTTGATTTACCGAACAACAAACAGGGAGAGATAGGGCTTACCTATATCTTCGGAATCGGCCGCCCTTCAGCCAAGAAGATTCTCGAGAAGTGCGGCATCGATCCTATGGTCAAAGTCGGTGACTGGAATGACGCTCAGATCGCCAAGATCCGTGCCGAGATCAATGAGGAATACAAGATTGAAGGCGAGCTCCGTTCTTCCGTCCAGATGGACATCAAGCGTCTTATGGATATCGGTTGCTACCGCGGAATCCGTCATCGTCTCGGACTCCCGGTTCGCGGCCAGAGCACCAAGAACAACGCCCGCACCCGCAAGGGTCGCAAGAAGACCGTTGCCAACAAGAAGAAGGCGACCAAGTAATCATTGATGAATTATGGCAAAGAAAACTACAACATCCAAGAGAGTTGTCAAGGTTGAAGCTTATGGCGAGGCTCATATTTCATCAACCTTCAACAATGTTATCGTGTCTCTCACCAATGCTCAGGGCCAGGTAATCAGCTGGGGCTCTGCGGGCAAGTGCGGTTTCAGAGGCTCCAAGAAGAACACCCCTTATGCTGCCCAGATGGCCGCCGAGGATGCCGCCAAGACTGCGTTCGATGCGGGACTTCGCAGGGTGAAGTGCTATGTCAAGGGTCCGGGTGCAGGCCGTGAGTCCGCCATCCGTACCATCAACAACGCCGGTATCGTAGTGACGGAGATCATCGACGTGACCCCGATGCCGCATAACGGATGCAGACCGAAAGGCCGTCGTAAAGTTTAATTTTTTAAAGTAAGACTGATATGGCAAGATATACAGGTCCAAGCACCAAAATCGCCCGTAAATTCGGCGAGCCGATATTCGGTTCAGACAAATATTTCGAGAAGAGAAACTATCCTCCGGGACAGCACGGACTTGCCGCGAAGCGCAAGAAGTCCAAGGACTACTCTATGCAGCTCAAGGAGAAGCAGAAGGTGAAGTATATGTACGGAGTGCTGGAGCGTCAGTTCCACAACACCTACGACAAGGCCTGCCGCCTCTCCGGACAGAAGGGTGAGAATCTCCTCTTCCTCCTCGAGAGCCGTCTCGACAATATCGTTTACCGCCTCGGCATCGCCCCTACACGTGCGGCCGCGCGCCAGCTCGTGTCCCACCACCACATCACCCTCAACGGGGTCGTCTCCAGCATCCCTTCAACTCAGGTGAAGCCGGGCGACGTCGTCGCGGTCAGGGAGAGGTCGAAGAGCCTTGAGGTCATCCAGAACAGCGTCGCTTCCGTCACGAAGTACTCCTGGCTGGATTTCGACGTCAAGACTCTCACCGGCAAGTACCTCAACGTCCCTACCAGGACCGAAATTCCGGAGAACATCAACGAGCAGCTCATCGTCGACCTCTACTCCAAGTAACATTTAACACCTGACAAAATATGGCAATCTTAGCATTTCAGAAACCTGACAGGGTCATCTTGCTCGAAAGCACCGATACCGTCGGCCGTTTCGAATTCCGCCCTCTTGAGCCGGGATACGGTCAGACCATCGGCAACGCTCTTCGTCGCATCCTGCTTGCCTCTTTGGAAGGTTTTGCTATCAGTCAGATCAGGATCTCCGGCGTTGAGCAGGAGTTCGCGACCATCCCGGGAGTCATCGAGGGGATGCAGGACATCATCCTCAACCTCAAGCAGGTGCGCTTCCGCCGTATGGTCGAGACGGTCGACACTGAGACGGCAAACATCGTGATCAGCGGCAAGAAGGAGTTTACGGCAGAAGATATCTCAAAGGGATTGTCTTCCTTTATGGTGTTGAATCCGGATCTTCACATCTGTTCTCTTGAGCCTTCGGTCAAGCTCGAAATCTCGCTCACCATCACCAGGGGGCGCGGATTCGTGCCGGCGGAGGAGCTCAGGGACGAGAACACGCCAATCGGGACCATCCCGGTCGATGCGATCTACACCCCTATCCGCAAGGTCAACTGGAGCGTAGAGAACTACCGCGTGGAGCAGAAGACCGACTACGAAAAGCTCAATCTCGAGATTGTGACCGACGGCTCCATCTCCCCTAACGCTGCGCTTCACGAAGCGGCCAACATCCTCATCTATCACTTCAAGCTCTTCACCGACGACAAGAAGATGTCGCTGGAGAACACCGTGGAGCCTGATACCAAGGAGCTGGACGAGGAGTCTCTCCGTATGAGGCATCTCCTGCTTACGAAGCTTTCGGACGTAGGGCTGTCGGTGCGTGCCTTCAACTGCCTCAAGGCGGCTGACATCGACACTTTCGCAGACCTCGTGTCCTATTCCCGCGCCGAGCTGATGAAGTTCCGCAATTTCGGGCGCAAGTCCCTCAACGAGATTGATCTGCTGGTTGAGAAGATGAAGCTGTCATTCGGAATGGATGTCACTAAGTATAATATCGAACCAAAGAAAAAGAATATCGAAAGATGAGACACAATAAAGCTATAAATCATCTTGGACGCAAGAGCGGACACCGCAAGGCCCTTCTCTCCAATATGGCTACCTCTCTCATTCTTCAGAAGAGGATCACCACTACAGTCGCGAAGGCCAAGGCTCTCAAGAGCTATGTGGAGCCGCTGATCACCAAGTCCAAGGAGGACACGACCCACAACCGCCGTGTCGTCTTCAGCTACCTCAAGTCCAAGGAAGCCGTTACGGAACTCTTCCGCAACATAGCTCCGAAGATTGCAGAGCGTCCGGGCGGATACACCCGCGTGCTGCATACGGGTTTCCGTAAGGGAGACGCTGCAGAAATGGCTCTCATTGAGCTCGTCGACTTCAACGAGGCGGCTCTCGCTTCCGCTGTCAAGGCAGAGAAGAAGACCACCCGCAGAAGCCGTGCAAAGAAGGCTGAAGCCCCTGTGGAGGCGCCTCCTCAGGAGGTTCAGCAGGACGAGCAGCCAAAGGCTGAGTAAAAATTTCAAGGGGGAAGTTCGGGCTTCCCCCTTTTGTTTTCAATAACCAAAACGACATCTTTAATCTATCCGCAATATGAATGTTCTGTTCTACGCAGTGCCTGCCGCAGCAGTGCTCGCGCTCGCATTCGCCTACTATTTCTTCCGCCAGATGCGCCGTGAAGATGAAGGCACCCCTACTATGAGACAAATTGCGCAGTATGTGCGCGAAGGCGCTATGGCCTACCTCAAGCAGCAGTACAAGGTGGTGACCATAGTCTTTGTGGTGCTGGCCGTCTTCTTCGCCGTGCTCGCCTATGGCTTCGGGGTGCAGAACTCCTGGGTGCCGTTCGCGTTCCTGACCGGAGGGTTCTTCTCCGGGCTTGCAGGCTTCATCGGAATGAAGACCGCCACCTACGCTTCCGGGCGTACCGCCAACGCCGCCCGGCGCTCGCTCAACGCCGGGCTCAAGCTCGCTTTCCGCTCCGGCGCGGTGATGGGCCTCACGGTGGTCGGGCTCGGACTTCTGGACATCGCGCTCTGGTTTGTCATTCTTAATGCCTGTGTGCAGGAAATATCTCTTTCACAGAAACTTATAGTCATCACTACCACGATGCTCACCTTCGGTATGGGAGCTTCCACCCAGGCCCTCTTCGCGAGAGTCGGCGGCGGCATCTACACTAAGGCTGCCGACGTGGGGGCTGACCTTGTGGGCAAGGTCGAGACCGATCTTCCGGAGGATGACCCGCGCAACCCGGCCACCATCGCCGACAATGTGGGCGACAACGTGGGTGACGTCGCCGGAATGGGCGCAGACCTCTACGAGTCCTACTGCGGCTCGATACTCTCCACGATGGCTCTCGGCGCGTCTGCGTTCTTCGCTGCCGGACCGGAGTTCCAGATGAAGGCGATTCTCGCACCGATGCTCATCGCCGCCGTCGGGGTGGCTCTCTCCGTGCTGGCCATATTCACCGTGCGCACCAGAGAGGGAGCCGGGATGAAGGAGCTGCTCAAGTCTATGAGCTTCGGGACCAACCTTGCCGCCGTGCTCAGCGCAGTCGCGACTTTCGGCATTATGTATCTGGTCGGGCTCGACAACTGGCTCGGACTTTCGTTCTCTGTGGTGAGCGGCCTTCTGGCCGGAGTCGTAATCGGCAAATCCACCGAATATTACACCTCTCACTCCTATAAGCCGACCCAGCAGCTTGCAGAGGCTGCGCAGACCGGCCCTGCGACCGTCATAATCAGCGGAGTGGGCCTCGGAATGCTCTCCACCGCCATCCCGGTGGTGACAATCGCCGTGGCCATCATCCTCGCCTATCTCTGCGCCATCGGATTTGACGTGCAGAATATGGTCAGCGCCTCCAACCTCTCCCTTGGACTCTACGGGGTCGCCATCGCGGCGGTCGGAATGCTCTCGACCCTCGGCATAACCCTTGCGACGGACGCCTACGGCCCTATCGCCGACAACGCGGGAGGCAACGCCCAGATGAGCGAGCTAGAGCCCGAAGTCAGGGAGCGCACGGATGTCCTTGACGCGCTCGGCAACACTACCGCCGCCACCGGAAAGGGCTTTGCCATCGGTTCTGCCGCGCTCACGGGACTCGCGCTCCTCGCTTCCTACATCGAGGAAATAAAGATTGCGCTCGTCCGTGTCGGGGAGACCGTCGTCGGAGTCGGCGGACGTCTGATAGAGAACGCTTCCGACGCGAGCATACTCGACATCCTTGCATATTACAAGGTTGACATTATGAACCCTGCCGTGATTGCCGGGGTCTTCATCGGGGCGATGATGGCGTTCCTCTTCTGCGGACTGACTATGAATGCGGTAGGCCGCGCCGCCGGCAAGATGGTGAGCGAGGTGCGCCGCCAGTTCCGCGAGATCAAGGGTATCCTCACCGGCAAGGCCGTTCCTGAATATGACCGCTGCGTGGAGATTTCCACCCGTGCGGCGCAGAAGGAGATGCTGGTGCCGTCGCTCGTGGCGATTGCCGTTCCTGTCGTGACGGGGATGCTGCTCGGCGTGGCCGGCGTGATGGGCCTGCTCATCGGCGGACTCGGCTCCGGCTTCGTGCTTGCCATCTTTATGGCCAATTCCGGCGGTGCCTGGGACAACGCCAAGAAGTTTGTCGAGGAGGGTAATTTTGGAGGCAAGAACTCTGACTCTCACCACGCTACGGTGGTCGGGGATACTGTCGGAGATCCGTTCAAGGACACCTCCGGACCATCGCTCAATATCCTCATCAAGCTGATGAGTATGGTGAGCATCGTGATGGCCGGCCTCACCGTTGCCTTCCATCTCTTGTAGGCACAGGGAGTCCCCGAATCAGAAAGGCCAAAAATATTTTGCGATTACGCAAAACTGTTGTACATTTGCAGTCCCAAAACTGCCTGTGGCAGAACGGGACTGCTTATTGAGATATGGTGTAATGGTAGCACTACAGATTCTGGCTCTGTCAGTGAGGGTTCGAATCCTTCTATCTCAACCGACTTCCGGCCTAGGCCGGTTTGTTTTTATGGCTCTTGCCAACAGGAATGGCGGGGTAGCTCAGCTGGTTAGAGCGTCGGATTCATAATCCGGAGGTCGTGGGATCATGCCCCACTCCCGCTACATCGCACAGGGAAAGTTAAAATGCCGGAGAGGACTCCGGCATTTTTCATATGGATTATTGTCATATGCACGACAAACAGATATTCACCATACAGGATGCGCAGAAGCTCTCCGGTCCGGCCGCGTTTATGACGATGCTCAAGCCTGCCGGCTCGGCCTGCAACCTCGACTGCAGCTATTGCTACTACCTCGACAAGGCGGTGCAGTACGGCGGCAGAGAGTCTCTGATGAGCGTTGAGCTGCTTGAGGAGTATGTCCGGCAGTACATCGAGGCCAACGACGTCGACAAGGTGACGTTCTGCTGGCACGGGGGCGAGCCGACTCTGGCCGGGCTCGACTATTACCGCAAGGCGATAGAATTCCAGCGCAAATATGCCGGCGGCAAGGAGATTGAGAACACGATGCAGACCAACGGCACCCTCATCGATGAAAAATGGTGCAACTTTCTGGCGGACAACAACTTCCTTGTGGGCATCTCGCTTGACGGTCCGAAAGACGTCCACGACGCTTTCAGGCATACCGGACGGATGAAACCGACTTTTGACCGTGTGATGGAGACCATACGCCTCTTTCGCCGTACAGGAGTACGGTTCAATACCTTGAGCGTGGTCAATAAGCTTTGTGAGGGCAGGGGGGCGGAGATTTACCGATTCTTCCGCGACACGGTGGGAAGCCGCTATATGCAGTTCCTTCCGGCGGTCGAGCATACCGTGGTGAGGGAGAACTTCCACCGGCCGCTGATAGTTTCTCCCGAGACTCCCGGAGCGCAGCTCGCTCCGTGGAGCGTGTCAGCCGAAGGTTACGGACGCTTTCTCTGCGACATCTTCGACCGCTGGATTGTCCGGGACGTGGGCGAATACTATGTACAGATGTTCGATGCCACGCTCGCGCTCTGGTGCGGGCTGCAGCCCGGAGTCTGCACTATGGGCGAGACCTGCGGGGACGCGCTCGTGGTGGAGCACAACGGCGACGTCTATTCCTGCGACCATTTCGTATATCCCCAGTACCTGCTCGGCAACATCCGCGAAACTCCTCTTAAGGAGCTGTATGCTTCCGAGAAGCGCATACGCTTCGGCCTTGCCAAGCGCAACGCGCTGCCTGCCGGCTGCCTGAAATGCGAATACTTCTTCGCCTGCCACGGAGAATGCCCCAAGCACCGTTTCGAGAAGTCCGAGGACGGCAGCCTGCGCAACTCTCTCTGCGAGGGGCTCAAGATGTATTTCGGGCACGTGTCCCCATATATGGACTATATGAAGGAGCGTCTGCTCAACGGTCAGCCTCCGGCGTTCGTGATGGCATTTGCGCGTCAGCGGCTCTCCGCCGGGCAGATTTGATTTGCGTCTTCGGGGACTTTCTGCTTATATTTGTCGCATTATGAAGTGTAAGGCTTATATTCTGCTGCTCGCGGCGCTGCTGTGCGCCTCCGGTCCGGAAGCCTGCGGCCAAAGCCCCCGGACGGAAGGGCGCTGGGCCGTGGTCAACGTCTCCTCCTGCTTCCTGAGGGCCGCTCCCGACTACGAATCCTCTCTTGAGAGCCAGTGCCTGATGGGGACTGTGCTGGAAGTGACGGACTCCGACCGGTACTGGAGGAAGGTGAACGCACCCGACTACCGGGACTGCTGGACTAACTCTCTTGCTCTCGCCTTTATGGACGAGGCGCAGAAAGAAGCCTATATCGCCGCTCCTAAGACAATCTGCACGGCGGAGTACACTCACCTCTATGCCGCCCCCGACGCTTCTGCTGAGAGAGTCGGAGACTTCACGATGGGTGATGTCGTCCGCTCTGCGGCGGGACGCAGACCGGGCTGGACGGAAGTCCTGATGGCCGATGGCCGCAGCGTCTGGGTCCCGGCCGGGGATGTGATGCCTCTTTCCGAGTGGACATCCGCACGCCGCGCCACGGAAGCGGCGCTTGTCGACTTTGCCAAGACTCTGCTCGGCGTTCCGTATATGTGGGGCGGCAACACGGTCAAGCACTTTGACTGCAGCGGCTTCACCAAGTTCGTATATATGATGAACGGCATCGTCCTGCCGCGCAACGCCCGAGAACAGATACTCTGCGGGGTCGAAATTCCGTTCGATTTTGCGAAGATGAGACCCGGAGACCTCGTGTTCTTCGGGAGGACGGGCGCGGACGGCAAGCCGGCCGCAGTCACCCACGTGGCGATGTACATAGGGGACGCCCGGATCATACATTCCTCCCAGCTCGTGCGCATAAACTCCCTGCGCGGCGGCCGGCCGGACAGCTACGGCAGAACTCCTATCGCCGTACGCCGCATTCTCGGCCACGCCGGAGGCCTCGGGACGGAGTGGTATCATTGACAAAAATTGATTATCTTTGCGGATTATTAAATGTAAACACAAGAGATTATGAACTTAAGAGGTATCAAGAAGGACATTGAATATGTGCTGGGAGCTTTTATCGAGGATTGCTCCGTCGTCGCCGCCGTCAACGAAAAGGCCTGCCTCAACGCGCAGGACCTGACGGAAGAGGCCGTCGACCTGTACAACGAACTCCGGGACAAGGTCAACGCGAAGTTCGAGGGTTCAAGCCGGGCCTACTATACGGCTCTCCGCAAGGAAATCCTCAGCAGAACGGATGCTCTTTACAAAAAGCTCAGCGCAGCGGTAAAGGAATCCGTTGCGAAATGAGCTCCCGCACAATAGGTATATTATCAGTCGCGCTCCTGCTTTCCGTCTGGAGCGCGACTGCTGCTATTCCGCGCACCAAGGCTCAGACGACCGTGGATGAAGCGTGCTCCCGCCCGCCGCTCGCATCCGCCGCCGTAGGGGTGTTTGCGGTGACGATGGACGGGGACACCCTCGCGAGCTTCAACCCCCGGACAAGGCTTGTCCCGGCTTCCAATATGAAGCTCATCACGACGGGGCTGGCCCTGAGCACGCTCGGGGCGGACTTCCGCTTCGAGACCCGGATAGGCTACAGCGGCGAAATCCGTGACGGAGCGCTCTGCGGAGACCTCTACCTCATCGGAGGCGGCGACCCCACCACCGGCTCCAAGTCCGACTGCGCAGAACCCGTCGCGGCGGTCTTCGGAGAATGGTACAGGCTGCTCTCCAAGGCGGGCATCACTTCCGTCCGGGGCAGTGTCATCGCCGATCCGAGATATTTCGATACCGTGACTCCGGAGGGGATGGGCTGGACATATGACGACCTCGGCACCAACTACGGCGCAGGCCCCGTCGGGCTGAACTTCTTCGAGAATGCCCAGAACTTCCTCATCACTCCCGGAGATGCTCCCGGGGACGCTCCTAACATCAGCCCGCGCTATCCGGACACGCCGTGGATGAGCTATTCCAACCGCGCGCTCACCGGCAAGGCGAGGACGAGAAACAGCGTCTACTACATCAACACCCACCTCGCCCCCGTCGGGGAGTTTGCCGGCAGTTTCCCCTCCGATAGGAAGGGATACACTCTGGAGGGTTCGAACCGCTTCGCCCCCTATACCTGTGCGTATTATTTCTATAATTTCTTGAAAGACAAGGGGGTGGAGGTAAGCGGCGGCTATGCCGACGTCAGCCCCTCCGGCTTCGTGCGTACCGCTCCGGGCTCGCTGGACGAAGGGACGAGAGCCTGTGCAGCCTCGGAGCTTACGATGCTCGGAAGCACATTCTCCCCGAGGCTTGCGCTGATAGCGCGCGACACCAACTGCGAGAGCGACAATTTCTTCGCCGAGACCCTGCTCAAGGCTCTTGCCGTCAGCAAGGGATATTCTTCTGACTATGACTCCTGCACGGCTGCCGCAGAGGAGGTGCTCTCCGCACTCGGGCTCAATCACGCTTCAGGATGCCGGATCTTCGACGGAAGCGGACTCTCGCGCAAGAACTATGTCTCGGCTTCGTTCTTCGTGAATTTCCTCTCCAAGATGGCTTCCGGCCCTGTCGGAGAAGCCTATATGGCTTCGCTTCCGTATCCCGGGGGCAAGGGGACGCTGGAGTTCAAGTTCCCCTCCGCCGGAGAGGAGATGCGCAGGCGCATAAGGATGAAGAGCGGTTCGATGAACGGCATCCTCTGCTATAGCGGCTACATTCTGCCCTCTGACGGCAATACGGCCCGCACGATAGTCTTTTCTGTGCTCACCAACAACGCCGTAGGTTCATCCTGGGTGGTCAGCCCCCCGATTGACCGTATAATCGAAGCGCTCGCCGCTGAGAATTGACGGATTATTCTTACTTTTGCGGATATGCGGAACTTTATACCACTGTTGCTCCTGTCGCTGCTGTGCTCCTGCACCGCAATTTCTTCGATTGTGCACGACGATGAAGTGGTGGCCAAGGTCGGCAAGGACAAGCTCTACAAGTCCGAACTGCTGCGCTTCATCCCGCCCGCGACAAGCCCCGAGGACAGCGCCAAGCTCGCCGCGCGATACATAAACTCCTGGGCGACGGACCGTCTCTACCTCAAGGTGGCCGAAGACCAGCTCTCCAAGTCCGAGATAGACGTTTCCGCCGAGCTGGAGGCATACAGGCTTTCTCTTGTGAAATACCGCTACGAGCAGCGCTACATCAGCGACCGTCTCGACACCCTCGTCACCGATGACCAGATTGGCGGATACTATCTCGCCCACAAGGACGACTTCATCCTCCAGAGGCCGATACTCAAGGTGCGCTTCGTGGACTTGATGAAGGATTCGCCCAACAAGGAAGATATCCTCAGATACCTCGCTTCGGAAGACCACGACGAGTTTAGCCGGGCGGACTCCCTCACCTTGTCCACCGCGCTGCGCTACTTCGACAATTCCGACGTGTGGATGGACTCCAGAGACCTCGCTGTCGAGTTCGGGGTGGACTATCCCGTGATGCTCTCCGCGATGAAGGACAAGATGATAAAGATTGAGCCCGAAGGCAGAGGCGACCTGCTCGTGGCCTATGTCTGCGATATCCGGCGCGACGGGGTCGCCCCGCTGGATTTCTGCTCGTCCGAAATCCGCGACATCATTTTGAGCGCGCGCAAACACTCCCTCCTGAAGGGTTTGGAACGGGACTTGCTTGAGACTGCGCTCGACAAGAGACAATTCGTAATTTATTGACAGATGAAACAACCCTGCTTGAAAACAATAGCCGTCGCGCTTATCCTTTCCTTCTGCGGCGCCGCATCGGCGCAGAAATATACCGGAGTGGTGGACAAGTCCGTGGCGGTGGTGGGCAACGAGCTCATCACCCTCTCCGATCTTGAGTCCCAGGTACAGATGCTCCGCGCCCAGGGCTATGCCTCCGACAAGAATATCCGCTGCGAGCTGCTGGAGAGTATGATGGAGTCCAAACTATTCCTGATGCAGGCCCGCATCGACTCCCTGAGCGTCAACAGCGAGATGGTGCTGGCCGAGCTCAATCAGCGTATGGACCAGGTGCGTACCGCTCTCGGGGGCGATGAGGAAGTGGAGAAATATTTCAACAAGCCGCTCTACCGCCTGCGCCAGGAATGGATGCAGCAGATAGAAGAACAGAGCCTTACCCAGCAGGAACAGCAGCAGATAGCGGGCAATGTGCCGGATCTTACCCCGTATGATGTCAAGCAGTATCTCGACACGGCGGACGTATCCTCTCTCCCGCAGATACCGGACAAGTATCAGATGAGCCAGATATGCATTTATCCCGACCGTGATGCGGCCGCGATGGCGGTCAAGGAGAGGCTGCTCTCCATCCGGGAGCGAATCATCAACGGCGAGAAGTTCTCGACTCTGGCGCGGCTCTATTCAGAGGATCCAGGCAGCGCCCGCAAGGGAGGCGAGCTCGGTCTGATGTCCAAGTCCATATTCTGGCCGGCTTTCTCCGATGCGGCAATGTCGCTCAAGCCGGGCGTGATATCCCAAATCGTGGAGACCCCCGACGGTTACCATATCATCGAAGTGCTTGAGAAGAAGGGCGATATGTTCAACGCAAGGCATATCCTCATCAAGCCGAAATATACCTCCGAAGACCAGGAGAAAGCTTTCAGCCGCCTGGACAGCCTCCGCACCGCCATAGTCAAGGACAGCGTGATTACCTTCGAACTTGCGGCCCGCTTCTACTCCGAAGACCCCGCAACCCGCACCAACGGAGGCCAGATGGCCGATCCTAATACAGGCTCGGCCTACTTTGAGGTGGACCAGCTCAAACCTCAGGACTACGAGGCCATCAAGGACCTCAAGCCGGGTGAGGTCTCCGAGCCTATCGCGTCGCTGGACAACGAGGGGCGCAGCGGAAATCTCGTCTATAAGATTGTCCGCCTCGACAAGATAGTGCCTGCGCACACCGCCAACTTTGAGACTGACTACACCGAGCTGCTCGCGCTGGTGAAGAACAAGCGGCAGGTGGAGGCCGTGGACAAGTTCGTCGATGACAAGATTGATGTCACCTACATAGTCATAGACCCGATGTTCGGGGACTGTGACTTCAGCCGCAAGGGATGGGCGAGCAAAGTCAGAAAGGAAGACTGATTGCGGCCCTGTGCCTGCTGCTCTCCGCCGCCTCTTCTCTGTGCGCTCAGGAACAGGGCGGGCAGAGAGACTCGCTGCTGCGCCTGATGAGCGCCAGCTACATAGAGCAGTTCGAGGACAAGGACGATTACTTCCGCCGCACCATCGACGCCACCTTTCTGCACAACGGCACCTATCTGATCTGCGACAGTGCGCTGTGGAGCCAGAACGCCAACGTCATCAACTGCAAGGGGCACGTGCGGATGATACAGGGCGACACTGAGCTGACGAGCGAAGTGCTTGACTACCTGATAGATGAAGACCTTGCCCAATTTCGCGGGGCGCTGGTGCAGCTTCGGGACAAACAGGAGAACACCCTCCGCACCCGTATTCTGGACTACAACACCAAGGACAGCGTCGCGGTATTCCGCAGCGGGGCGTCGATGCGCAGTTCGGACGGACAGATCATCGAGAGCGACGAGGGCAGCTACTACAATGCCTTGAGCCTCTTCAAGTTCGTCGGCAATGTCAATATGTACACCGACTCGGTATTCGTGCGCACCGACTCGCTCGACTATCAGTCGGACCGCAACCGCGCCGAGTTCATCGCGCCCATAGATTTCCGCAAGGACGACAATCTGCTTTCCGCCGACGGCGGGTGGTACAGCCGTCCCGACAATCTCTTCTTCTTCAAGGACAATGTGCGGGCCCTGACCCGCGACCAGGAGAGCTGGAGCGACACGCTCTACTTCTACCGTGCCAGCAACGATGTGCTGATGCGCGGACGGGTGCAGGTTCAGGACACCACCCGCAGTTCGGCGGCGCTCTCCGACTACCTCTTCTACCGGGACACGATTTCGACAGTGACCCTCCACAGCAACGCGGCGGTGGCATTATGGTCAGAGAGCGAGGGCAAGATTGACACGACATACTTCGGCGCGGACACGCTCGTCTATTATACCAGAAGAAAGTGCGACATCGCCGAGGCCGAGATTGCGGCCTCCGAGGCGCGGCTCAAGTCCATCAGCGGCGACCCGGTGAGCGAGTTCCGCCGCAGGGCGGCTGAGCAGGCCGTCAAGGACAGGGAGTCCGCCGCGCAGAAAAAGGGCGGCAGACAGACGCTGAAGGCGGCATCCGGCAAGGGCGGTGACCCCTCCGCCGCTCCGGTGCTCGACAGTCTCTCCGCTCCGATGGACAGCCTGGCCGTTCAGAGGGACAGTCTGGCCGTACCGGCAGACAGCCTTGTCGTGCTCCCTCCGCCGGACACTTCGAAGCTGGGCTTTCTTCGGGGGATAGGCAATGTCAAGATATTCCGCCGGGACATCCAGGTGCGCTGCGACTCGATGTGGTTCAGCGAGCTGGACTCGATAGCCCGGTTCTACAAAGATCCTCTTGTCTGGAACGAGGGCCGGCGGCAGTACAGCGCCGACAGCCTTTTCGTCCTTGTGAAGAGCTCCGGGCCCGACCGGGCGAGTCTGATGTCCAACGCGTTCATCGCAGTGCAGGAGGACAGCCTCCTCTTCGACCAGATCAGGGGCTCGGAGGTGATGGCCTATTTCGACTCTGACACCCAGCTGCGCCGCTTCGATGCTTTGGGGGGTGTAACGGCCATCTTCTATCTTCAGGAGGATGACGCTTTCGCCACGGTCAACAAGGTCGAGGCCAAGATGCTCTCCGCCACCCTCAAGGGCGGGGATGTGGAGCGGGTATATTATTTTGAGAATCCCAAGAACGACGCCTATCCTATAGTGCAGATGCCGGAGAGGGACAGAACTCTCAAAGGATTCTTCTGGAAGCCGGAACTCCGGCCCGCCGGCAGGACGGACATCACTTCCCTCGAACTGCGGCCGTCCGGAAGGGCGCAGCTCGAGAGCCGTCCACGGGCGGAATTCCCATATACCGACATCTACTTCCCCGGCTATATGGAAGAGGTGCACAGGATTCTCGCCGCAGCCAAGCTCCGCCGGGAGGCTGCTCCGTCCGAGAGTGCCGACAGTCTGAAGAAGGCGGAGGGGTTTGCCGTTGCGGGGGACAGCCTGACTGTCCGCGACACGGTTGCACTCACCGCGAAAGATTCGCTTTCCGTGGCGGGGGACAGTATCGCCGTCAGGGACAGCGTCGCCTCCTCGCAGGAGGAGCAGTATATGAGCAAGGCCGAGCTCCGCAGAGCCCTCCGCCGCGCCCGACGCGATGCCCGCTGGGCGGAACTTGACGCGCGCGATGCGGCACGGGCCGCCGCCAAGGAGCAGAAGAAGGAGGAGCGGCGCAGGCGTAGAGAGGAGCGCCGTGCGGCCCGTGCGGCCAAGCAGGATGCCAAGGACAACGCATTGCTTCAGAAATATATAGAGTACTACCAAAAACAGAAAGAAAGAGATGAAAGAAAACAGCAATCTGACTCTGCCCGAGAACGCTCATCGGGAATTGAAGCCGGGGGAAGTGTACAAACCCCTCCTGGGTCCGAATGAGAAGCCGCTTGAGGTAACCCCGTATTCCGTGACGCTCGGCCTGCTGATGACAGTCCTGTTCTCGGCGGCGGCGGCTTTCCTCGGCCTCAAGGTCGGACAGGTCTTCGAGGCGGCCATCCCTATCGCCATCATCGCGGTCGGAATGACCGGTGCGCTCGGCAAGAAGGGCGGACTGGGGCAGAACGTCATCATCCAGAGCATCGGGGCCTGCTCCGGCGTGGTGGTGGCGGGCGCGGTCTTCACCCTCCCGGCCATCTACATCCTCGGACTCGACGTCAACTTCTTTCAGATGTTCCTCAGCTCCGCGCTCGGAGGTTTCCTCGGCATCCTCTTTCTGATACCGTTCCGCAAGTACTTCGTGCGGGAGATGCACGGCAAATACCCTTTCCCTGAGGCCACCGCCACAGCGCAGGTGCTGGTCAGCGGCGAGAGCGGCGGCAAGAGCGCCAAGACCCTGCTCGCAGCGGGCCTCGTGGGCGGTCTCTACGACTTCGCCGTATCCACTTTCGGCACTTGGGCCGAGACACTCAGCACCACGGTGATGCATTGGGGTCAAGTGGTCGCCGACAAGGCCAAGCTCGTCCTGAAGCTCAACACCGGTGCCGCCGTACTCGGCCTCGGCTACATAGTCGGACTTAAATACGCATTCATCATCTGCTGCGGCTCGTTCCTCGTATGGCTGGTCATCATCCCTCTGATGAACCTCATCTGGGGCGGAAACATCATTGACCTTATGGGCACCGGCATCAATATGACCGTGTCCGAGATGTCTGCCGAGCAGATATTCAAGGAATACGCCCGCCACATCGGCATCGGAGGCATCGCGACCGCCGGCGTAATCGGCATCATCAAGAGCGCCGGAGTCATCAAGAGCGCAGTCGGTCTGGCTGCCGGGGAATTCCGCCGCAAGGGAGGCGCCGCCGCGCAGGCGACCGAGCGCACACAGGAGGATCTCCCGATGAAGACCGTGGTCTGGGGCATCGCCATCGCCTTGCTCGCGGTGTTCGCGTTCTTCGCCCTCGGCGGAGTGGTCAACAATGTCTGGCAGGCCGTCATCGGCCTCGTGATTGTCGCTGTCATCTCCTTCCTCTTCACCACCGTCGCCGCCAACGCCATTGCCATAGTGGGCACCAACCCTGTCAGCGGAATGACCATTATGACCCTGATAATCACGGCGCTCGTCCTCGTCCTCGTGGGCCTCAAGGGCAATGCCGGGATGGTGGCTGCAATGATTATCGGCGGCGTGGTCTGCACCGCCCTCTCCACGGCCGGCGGACTCATCACCGACTTCAAGATAGGCTACTGGATCGGCACGACCCCGCGCAAGCAGGAGACCTGGAAATTCGTAGGCGTGCTGGTGGCTGCGGCTACAGTGGGCGGCGTGATGCTCATTCTCAATAAGACTTACGGATTCACCGGCGAAGGCGCGCTCGTCGCCCCTCAGGCCAATGCGATGGCTGCCGTGATACAGCCTATGATGAACGGCGGCAACGCTCCGTGGCTGCTCTACGGCATAGGCGCGGCGATTGCCATCCTGCTTACGGTATTCAAGGTGCCGGCCCTGGCGTTCTGCCTCGGAATGTTCATCCCTATCGACCTCAACCTGCCTCTGCTGCTCGGCGGCGCGATTTCGTGGTTCGTCAGCACGCGCAGCAAGGACAAGGCCGTCAATGCGGCCCGTCAGGAGAAGGGCACCCTCATCGCCAGCGGTTTCATCGCGGGCGGTGCGCTGATGGGGGTCGTCTCAGCCGTGCTGAAGTTCGCCAAGGTGGACTGGTATCTCGATTCCTGGAACCGGCCTCTCGCGGGCGGCGCTTCCGGCGCGGAGATGATCGCCGTCGTGCCGCTCGTCGCGATATGCCTTTATATGATACTCGTCACTCTGCGTAGAGAGCGATGATGTTGAGGATGACCTGCGAGGCTTTCTTCATACTCTCGAGGCTCACCCACTCGTAGCGTCCGTGGAAGTTGAGGCCTCCGGCGAAGATGTTAGGGCAAGGGAGGCCTCTGAATGAGAGATTGGCCCCGTCGGTGCCGCCCCGGATAGGCTGGATGCGCGGCTTGATGCCGGCCATCTCCATCGCCTTCACGGCCTTCTCTACCACCTGGTAGTGCGGCTCGACCTGGCTGCGCATATTGTAGTACTGGTCCTTGACCGTGAGTTCCACCGTGCCTTCGCCGTAGCGGCGGTTGATGAAGTCCGCACATTCGGCCATCACTTCCTTCTTGCGCTCGAACTTCGCGCGGTCGTGGTCTCTTATTATATAATTGAGCTTCGTCTCCTCCACGCTTCCCTTGCATCCGACGATGTGGAAGAAGCCCTCATAGTCCCGGGTGTATTCCGGCTTCTGGTCCACGGGCAGCAGGGCGTTGAACTCGCCGGCTATCAGGATTGAGTTCAGCATCTTGCCCTTGGCGTAGCCCGGGTGCACGTTGCGCCCCTGGATGCGGACCGAAGCCGAGGCCGCGTTGAAGTTCTCGAACTCCAGCTCCCCGACTTCGCCGCCGTCCATCGTGTAGGCGTAGTCCGCGCCGAACTTCGCGACGTCGAACTTCACCACCCCGCGCCCGATTTCCTCGTCCGGGGTGAAGCCGATACGGATTTCGCCGTGCTTCATTTCCGGGTGCTCCATCATATATTGCACCGCATCCATTATCTCGGCCACTCCCGCCTTGTCGTCCGCCCCGAGCAGGGTCGTGCCGTCGGTGGTGATGAGCGTCTCGCCCCTATGCGCGAGCAGCTCCGGGAAGTCCTTGGTCTTGAGGCTCATACCCGGCACTCCCTTGAGCGGGATGTCGCTGCCGTCGTAGTTCTCGATAATCTGCGGCCTGATGTTCGCGCCGGGCGCGTCGGGCGAAGTGTCCACGTGCGCGATGAAGCCTATCGCCGGGACTTTGTGCCCTATGTTGGACGGAATGGAGGCCATCACATAGCCCCACTCGTCCAGCTCGGCCTTGACTCCGAGCGCCGTCAGTTCGTCCCGGAGCATAGCGAGCAGATTCAGTTCCTTCTTTGCCGACGGCTGGCTCTCGCTCTCCTCGTCGGACTGCGTGTCCACCGCCACATAGCGGAGAAACCTGTCTTTAATCTCTTCCATAGCAACAATAATGATTCGTTCCCTCAAATATAAGCAAAAATCCCCTTCCCTCGCCGCCTGACGGCCTTTTCCCGGGCGGAGAATTCTCCCGGGCGGAGGGTTTGTAAAAATATTTCAGAAAAAATTTGCGGTTTCAAAAATAAAGGCTACCTTTGCAATCCCTTTCGGGGGACAAACGAAGTTCATTGACAATACTGAGAGAGAAACGAGGTAAAGAAGAGAAATTATATAGTC
>CAVLBF010000021.1:0-39037 GCA_963661285.1 Bacteroidaceae bacterium
AAGTGGACCGCCGGCGAGCTCAAGATGAGCGACAAATCCGACGGCACCGCCCGCAGCCTCAAGGCCTCCGGCGGCACGATGACGGCGGTATATGAGGGCTACAACGACCTTTCGAAATATACGACCGTATGGGATACTGGAGAAGGAAAGCAGCAGTATTACCCTAAGGCGGAAAAGGTGTCCGGGACAAGACATGTTTACGCTTTCCCTCTCGTGGCCTATAATGTACGAGGGAGTTCTCCAGGGGTCTCATACACATACGATGCCGGCAGTAATTCGCTTACTGCGACACTGAGTGCTTGGCGGTTCCTGACCCGCTTTAAGGTGCTGGTGAAGACCGACGACGCATCTGTCAAAAGCAACGCAGGCAACTATGTCCTTCAAGTCAACCAAGGGGGTAACAAACCCTATCGGTGCGTAGAGTTAAGGCTCAAACCTGGAACAGGTGATGTTTATCCCTCCCTCGCAATGAATGGCGAGTACAGCGGAATGCTTGGCGTTGAGGAGTCGGACGGCATCGCTTTCTACTACGCGTACGCGTATCTTCCTGGTACTTACACGACCTCGTGCGAGTTCACCCTCACAAACACCAACACCGGCGAGGTCAAAAAGTATACGGTAAACAAAACCATAGACACCTCTGCCTACGGTGCCCCTTGCCAAGGAGTTGCCATCGACTACAGCAAGTTCACCGCAGAATAGTTTTCTCCATACTGTTGCACCAAGGCCGGCCGGGACGCGTTCCCGCCCGGCCTATTCGTTGTCGCGGCTTTCTCGTTGCTGCTCTAAAGCCGGAACAGGTTCAAACCCTGGTCGAGCGTTCTGTGTGATAAATATTACGCGCAGTATTGTCAGAATCAGAAAGTATCGGTAATTTTGCAAAAATTACCGAGTGATCCATACTCGCAATGAAAATGAAATATGGTTGTAAATGCTATAAAAGAGAGGGTTAGCTCTGCAAAGAACGGGACATTGTTTTTCAACAACAGTTTCCCCGGGTACGATGATGAGTATGTCGGGAAAATCCTTTCCGACCTTGTAAAATCCGGGGAACTTCATCACCTTTCAAGGGGTGTATATCTGAAAACGGAACAGACCAGATTCGGACTGGTCTATCCTCCGGTTTCCGATATCGCAGCAGCTATCGCGGAAAGGGACAAGGCCCAGATTCTTCCGACCGGGGCTACGGCACTGAATCTTTTGGGGCTTTCAACGCAGATGCCTATGAATCCGGTGTTCCTGACATCCGGCTCGGCAAGGATAATCACAATTGACGGACGGACGATAATATTCAAACGAGCCGTTCCCAAGAATTTTGCCGTCAAAGGCAAGAAGCGCAGCCTTATCGTACAGGCATTGAAGTATATAGGAGAGAATAACATCACGGAGGAAGACAGACTGACCATCGGCAATCTGATCCGCCGCGACACCGACGCCGTCAATCTTTCTGAAGATTTACAGATGATGCCGAGCTGGATAAGAAAATTCTTTGTCAATGCCCTTAAATCGAATAGTAATGAGTAACTTATGGCAGAATTTATCAACAGCCGAGCGCTTGGCTTCGGTTCAGGCCGCCGCGAAGGATAGAAGAATCGAAGACCGGGCGGTTGAAAAGGACTGGTGGGTGACAATCATACTTAAAGCATTGTTCAACACAGAGTGCGGCCCGTCACTCCTGTTCAAAGGCGGGACCTCGCTGAGCAAGGGATGGGGTCTGATTCAGCGTTTCAGCGAGGACATTGACATCGCGATAGAGCGCAAATTCTACCGAGACGTTCTTGGCTTCGCCTTTGCTGCAGGGGAGAACCATTCGCAGTTAATGCGGCTTCGGAAAGCGTCGCGGGACTATATTCACGGAGTGCTGTCCCATAGTGGAGCACCGCCGCAGATTCTATCATCTGGGCTATGTGAACTATGACGCAGACTATCCGGCTGAGATTGACTTTATCCCGAAAGGGGAAGTTCTTGAGGCGTTCAGAAAAGACTACAATGACAATATGGTCAATGGCTACATCTATGGCGAAGCCGTCGATTTCGACAGCATCATCCGGAGAATGAATGATTTAAAATCGCGATTCCGTCAAATAAGAATGTAGGAGGTGCAACGGCATCACCCAAAAAGTGCTGATTTTTACTCAAACCGTCACTTTTGAGGTGATTTTTGATTATCTTTGCAAAGAGATAATCGTTTATTTATGGTAGATTCGAAACTTTACGAGTATATGGAGGAGATGCTGCGGAAAACGCCCGTGGCATTTCACCGCTATCTTTACGATTCGATTCCCTGGACTTCGCAGCTCGTCGGAATCACGGGCACCCGAGGAATCGGCAAATCGACAATGATTCGGCAGTATATAGTCGAGCACAGGGATGAGTTCAAATTCCTCTATGTGTCTGCGGACCACATATACTTCACCTGCCACTCGCTCGTGGACCTGGCCGATGAGTTCGTAAAGGACGGCGGTACCCATCTCTATATAGATGAGGTACATAAATACGCCGGCTGGTCCAGGGAGCTCAAGCAAATCTATGATGTCCACTCGGACCTCAAGGTGGTGTTCACCGGCTCGTCCATTCTTGATATTGAAGCGGGCGAGGCCGATCTGAGCAGACGGGCGCTGGTGTTCAATATGAGCGGCCTGTCGTTCAGGGAATACCTGAACCTCACCTGCGGCATCCCCGTCAGGACTTATTCTCTTCCTGAAATCATAGCCAACCGGGCCGTCATAGAAAGCGTAGCTCATCCGCTGCCGATGTTTCGGGACTATCTCCGGAAAGGCTATTATCCGTTTTCGGGACTTGACGGATTTGAGATGAGACTGCAGCAGGTTGTCTCATATACGATAGAATCCGACATAGCCCAGCACGCCAATCTCAAGGCTTCCACGGCCCGAAAGCTGAAGAAGATGCTGATGATTGTCGCATCCCTTGCTCCGTACAAGCCCAGCGCAGAAAAGCTTGCCTCTGAGATTGGAGTCAGCAAGAACGATATTCCCGAATATCTCACATATCTCGAGAAGACAGGTCTCATAGGGCAGCTCAGGGACGATACCGGAGGCTTGAGAGGCCTCGGAAAAGTAGATAAAGTCTATCTTGACAACACCAATCTGATGTATGCTCTGGCCTCATCTCCGGTGGCTGTCGGGAACGTGCGGGAGACATTCTTCTACAGTCAGGTAAAGGTGAATAACGATGTGATTTCCTCTCGGGTCGCAGATTTCAAAGTAGGAGACAGCACTTTCGAGGTCGGCGGCAAGAGCAAAGGGCAGAAGCAGCTGGAGGGAGTCCCGAACGGGATAGTGGTCAAGGACGATATAGAATATGGTCACGGCAATATAGTGCCGCTGTGGGCTTTCGGTCTGAACTATTGACCCTTTCAGATGACTGTAGACATTGCGATAATAGGGGCGGGGGCGGCAGGCTGCTTCTGCGCAATAGAGCTTCGCAGACGGCATCCTGAGCTGGAGCTGCGCGTCCTGGAAGCGGGGAGCAGGCCGCTCGCGAAGCTGGCGCGTACCGGCGGAGGTCGCTGCAACCTCACCAACTCGTTCGGGTCGGTGGGCAGACTCTCCGAAGTCTATCCCCGAGGCGAGCGGCTGATGAAGCGGGCGCTGAAGGAATTCAGCCAGGAGGACACTGTTAAATGGTTTGAAAGAGAGGGTGTTAGGCTCGTGGTTCAGGACGACGGGCGCGTCTTCCCGGCGAGTCAGGACGCGATGCAGATAGTCCGTACGCTCGAGCGGGCGATGCGCGAGGAGGGGGTGATTCTGGAGTGTAACAAAAGAGTTTCCGCCATCCGTCCGGCATCCCTGGAGGCCGGGCCGGAAAGGGGCTTCAGGCTCAGTTTCGCAGACGGCGGCGAGATGCTCGCAAACAAAGTTGTTCTTACCGTTGGAGGCTGTTCAGAGGCCGTTTTGGGCCAGATGCTCCCGGAGGGGACAGAGCTGACGAAGACCGTCCCGTCGCTTTTTACATTCAAAATAGAAGACCCAGAACTGCGCTCCTTGATGGGCACCGCAGTCCCCTGTGCCGCGCTCTCGCTTGCGGGGACTGCGCTCCGCTCCGACGGGCCGCTGCTCATCACCGACTGGGGCATCAGCGGCCCCGCCACTCTCCGTCTCTCCTCCTATGCCGCCCGCTACCTTGCTGACAGCGGCTACCGTGCTTCTCTTCTTGTCAATTGGCTCGGAGAGTCCGAAACGCAGATTCGCACAAGGCTTGAACGCACTGCCGCCGATTCGCCGAGAAAGCAGCTCGCCTCCACCCGTCCCGACGAACTCCCGGAGCGTCTCTGGCGCTTCATTCTGGGACGCTGCGGCCTGCGGGAGGACCTGCGCTGGGCTGAACTCGGCTCGCGCGGGCTCAACCGACTTGTCGGCAGACTGCTCGCCGACGAATATGCAATAGCCGGTCGCGCCAAGTTCAAGGAAGAGTTCGTGACCTGCGGGGGCGTGGCTCTCGCCGGCATCGACCTCGCCACCCAGCAGAGCCGTTTCTACCCGGGCCTTTACTTCGCCGGCGAGGCGCTCGACGTGGATGCCGTTACGGGCGGATTCAACCTGCAGGCCGCCTGGTCCACCGGCTGGAGGGTGGCAAATAAAATATAATTCGTATATTTGCGGCGTTGTACTGTATTTAATAATCTATTCCTGATGAAGAAAATCCTGAATGAGATTTGTGCGAAATACACAGTCCCTCAAGAGGTTAAGGCCAAGGGAATCTACCCTTACTACAGGCCCATATCCTCCGGTCAAGACCCGGTCGTCACTATGTCCGACGGCAGCAAAGCGCTTATGTTCGGGTCCAATTCGTATCTCGGCCTCTCCGACGATCCCCGCCTGAAAGAGGCTGCGATAGCCGCAATACGCAAATACGGCACGAGCTGCTCCGGCAGCCGTTTCCTCAACGGTACCCTCGACATCCACGAAGAGCTTGAAGCGAAGCTCGCCAAGTTCGTCGGCAAGGACGAGGCCGTGACCTATAGCACCGGATTTCAGGTCAACCTCGGAGTGGTCAGCTGCCTCGGGATGAGGGGCGGCTACACATTCCTCGACGCCCTTGACCACGCCTGCATCATCGACGGCAGCCGCCTCGGATTCGCCGAGGTGCGCAAGTTCCCCCACAACGATATGGGGGTTCTGGAGAAGAAGCTCTTCCTCACCCCGCGCAACGCCCCGAAGCTGATTGCCGTGGACGGCGTATATTCGATGGAGGGAGACATCGCACCGCTGCCTGAGATTGTAAAGCTCTGCAAGAAATACAACGCCGCCGTGATGGTGGACGACGCCCACTCGCTCGGAGTGTTCGGCGAGAACGGCTCCGGCACCGCCAGCCACTTCGGCCTCACCGCCGATACGGACCTCATTATGGGTACGTTCTCCAAGAGCTTCGGCTCGCTGGGCGGATTCATCGCCGGCGACAAGGAGGTGATCAACTACCTCAAGCACAACTCCCGCTCGCTGATATTCAGCGCCTCGATGACCCCTGCGGCAGTCGCAGCCGCCTCCACCGCGCTCGACATAATGATCAACGAGCCGGAGCGCCGCGAGCACCTCTGGGAAGTCACCAGGCACGCCCAGAAAGCATTCAAGGACAACGGCTTCGACACCGGGCACACCCAGTCCCCGATCATCCCGCTCTTCGTGCGCGACACCATCAAGGCTATGACGATTGTGCGTCTTGCCTACGACCAGGGAGTCTTCATCACCCCGGTCATCGCCCCTGCAGTGCCGGAGAATGACGTGCTCATCCGCTTCGCGCTGATGGCGACCCACACCGTAGAGCAGGTCGACGAGGCGGTCGAGAAACTTACCAAGATATTCAAGCAGACAGGAGTCATAGCATAAGGGAGACCTATGGTCATACTCATCACAGGCATCAGTTCCGGCTTCGGCAAGGCGATGGCCGAGCGGCTCAGCGCCGACGGTCATAAGGTCTACGGCACGCACAGGCGCGACGTGGAGCAGATTCCCGGCGTAACCTATATCAAGGCGGATGCCGGCGATGACGGTCAGGTGGAAGCCGCCGTGAAGCAGGTCACCGATGCCGAGGGCCGCATAGACGTATTCATCAACAACGCCGGGATGGGCATAGGGGGGCCGCTGGAATTCAGCTCGCTCGAAGATGCCCGCAAGCAGATGGACGTCAACTGGATGGGTATGGTCCGTTTCCTGCACTTCGTGTTGCCTGTTATGCGCACCCAGGGCGGAGGTAAAATCATCTGCGTCAGCTCCATCGGAGGTCTGATGGGGCTGCCGTTCCAGGGGCTGTATTCCGCCTCGAAATTCGCCATCGAGGGCTACTGCGAGGCCCTGCGGCTGGAGACCAGGGCGTTCGGCATCAAGGTCGTGGTGATCGAGCCGGGCGACTTCTCGACCGGGTTCACCGCGATGCGCAAGAGCGTCTCCGACCCCGAGGTCTATAAGGTCTATAAGTCTTACGCAGAGTCGCTTGCGAGCATCGAGAAAGACGAGACTACGGGCCTCAAGCCCGAGGTGCTCGCCGACAAGGTCTCCAAGATTGTGCGCAAGAAGAACCCGCGCTACAACTACATCATCTCCACCCTCGAGCAGCGGCTCTCCGTCACTCTCAAGAAGCTGCTCCCTCCGAGCCTCTTCGCCAAGATACTCTCAAGCTACTACAAGCTGTAATCCGGGGCTGTCCCGCCACGCGCGTCGGGTCAGAACGGCGACACGGAGGCTTCAGACCGGAGCATAGGGGTGTCGCCGCCGTAGATTATGTGAAGTCCGGAGGCATCGGCACCGGATAGCTTCGCCCAGTACTTGAGGCCGTGGAGGAAGGACTCGTTGAATGTCTCCGCTGACTTGATTTCGTACGCATCCACCCTGTCTCCGTCACGATGGATCAGGTCGACTTCGTTGCCGGCGCTGTCTCTCCAGAACGATACGGACGGCTCGATGACGCCCCTGTTGAAGTCATTCTTGACAACATCGGCGATGACCATATTCTCGAACAGGCTGCCCCGCAGATAGTGCGTGTTCATCTGCGTCGCGGTCTTTATCTCCAGAAGCGAACATACGAGTCCCGTATCGTAGAAATACAGTTTCGGAGACTTCACCAGCCGTTTGGAGAAATTGTTATGGTCCGGTTTGAGCAGAAACAGGATATAGCTCGACTCAAGGATTGAAAGCCACGAATCCACTGTGGGTATCGTAATGCCGCAGTCATTGGCGAGGGAAGCCTTGTTGAGCAGCTGTCCGACCCTTGCGGCGCAGAGTTTCAGAAATCTCACGAACCGTCCCAGATCCGAGATGCTCCTGATGTTTCGCAGGTCGCGCTCGACATAAGTGTTTATATAGTTCGGATAATAATCATCCGGGGCTATGCCTTTGTCGTACAGGCGCGGGTAACATCCGTACAGAAGCCTGTCGTCCGTGCCTTGAGGCAGTATGCCGCCTGCGGTCATCTCCGACTTCGAGAACGGCAGCAGATGCAGCAGCCCTACTCTTCCTGCGAGGCTCTGGTCCACCGCTTCCATCAGCTGAAGGTTTTGTGAGCCCGTGAGGATGTACATACCCTCCCTGCCCACGTCGTCGCAGTGCGTCTGCAGGTACGACAGCAGCGATGGAACTCTCTGAACCTCATCGATTATCGTCTTGTCGGGGTAGGTGGAGATGAAGCCCCGTGGGTCCTCTCTTGCGAACTCCCTGTTGTCAAGGTCTTCCAGAGAGACTCTCCTGTAGTCCCGGAACGTGTTTCTGGCCAATGTGGTTTTCCCCGACTGTCTCGGGCCGGTGATTACCACGAACGGATATTGTCTTGAGAGGGCAAGAGCCTTCCCGCCCAGTTCACGAGCTATCATAAAATCTTACTTTTATGCAAATGTAAGATTTGATTTTATGATTTGCAAGGAATTACTTGTTCTGGCGATAACGAAAGGGCCGCCATCGACTCTGTTGAAATCAACGGGGGGACAATTTTTCCCCCACTTGGATTTCAGTGCAGGCTTCTCATTCTCTGTAAAGAACCTTTACACCGGTGTAAAGATTTTTTACATCCGCGATAGTGTCCCAACCTGCGCAATATCTTGATTTATAGGGAGATGCGTGCTTTGGCGCGGTTGTTGAACCGGAGGGAGTCGCGATAAAACGGTAAGCAGTGCTTACGGAGAAAAGGAATATTCAGAATGAAAGCTAAAAGCAGTGATCTGTTGATCAAGGTGCTGTCCCTCGGAGTGGGGCTGGCGGTTGGTATCGTGCTGATTGCAAAGGTATTCTTCGAGCTCAGCTACGACAGCTTCTATAAGGATATCGACCGGGTATACAGCATCCGCACCTGGTACTCCCGCAACGGGGACGATAAAGATTACGGTCAGGTGAGCGGAGCCGTGGCGGTGGGATTTATGGAAGAAGTCCCGGGCGTGGAGGCCGGGACACGCACCACTTACGTCTTCGACGGCAACGCCTATCTCGACGAGGCCGGCAACAAGATTACTGGGACTCTGGTCTGTGCGGACACCTGCTTCTTCCGGGTGTTTGACCGTCCGATACTGGCCGGAGACCCCGTCAAGGCTCTCGGGGAGTGGGGTTGCGTGATGGTGAGCCGGAGCTTCGCGGAGAAGCTGGGAGGAGATGTCATCGGCAAGCAGATATATAACGAGAACTCGCCTGGCGTCAAGCTTACGGTCGAGGGCGTCTTCGAGGACTTCCCGAAGAACGGGACGCTCTCCTACGACATCCTCCTCTCGATGGAGACCTACAGCAAATGGAGCACCGGCAACTGGATGGGGAACGACCGCTACAAAGGCTATGTGAAGCTCGCACCCGGCATCGACCCCGACAGTCTCACCGATGCCATCCGCAAGATGCAGGAGGCGCATCAGTCGCTCGCGGACCTGGAGGAACACGGGGCGAGCCTGCGCTATTTCCTGACCCCGTATTCCAAGGTCCATACCTCCCAGCCGGATGTGCGCTCGCAGGTGATTCTGCTCTCCATCGTCGCGGCGCTGCTGATAATCATATCGCTTCTCAACTATATCCTGATTGTCATCTCCTCGATGGTGAAACGCTCCAAGGAGGTGGGAGTGCGGAAGTGCTACGGGGCCGAGGCGAAGGACATCTACTCGATGCTGACGGGAGAAGCTATCCTGCACCTTTCCCTCTCTATTGTACTCGCTGCGGCAATCATCTTCGCCGGCAGGGGTATCGTGGAGAATCTGCTCGGAGTGCCGTTCACCACGCTGCTCGTGCCGCAGAGCATCGCGGCCATCGTTGCGGTGCTGATCGTTGTGCTCATCGTTTCCGTCGTGGTGCCGGCTGAGCTGTATCAGCGGATACCGGTCTATGCGGCGCTGAAAAACTACACCGAGAACTCGCGCCACTGGAAGCTCGGCCTGCTGGGGACGCAGGTGCTCATCAATGTCTTCCTGGTGGTGATGATGATAGTGATAGGCCGTCAGTACGAACTGGTATCGCACAGCAATCCTGGCTACGACTACAAGGACCTCTACCTCTTCAGCCTGTACAATGACGGCGACCGTCAGGCGCAGACAAGGGCCGTGGCCACGCTGCGGAGCATCCCGGAAGTGAGCGGGGTCGCAGCCAGCTACAACCTGCCGTACGACGGCTCCAACGGCGACAATGTCTATCTGCCGGGAGACGAGCGCGAACTCTTCAACATAGCTGACCAGTACGATTGTTCGGAGAGCTTCTATGAACTTATGGACATCCGTTTCGTGGACGGCAGGGCGCCGAGAGACTCAAGCGAGATGGCGGTGGACGAGAAATTCATCAAGAGGATGGCCGACTTCACCGACTGGAGCGACGGGGCGGTGGGGAAGCAGGTCTATGTGACGGGCCACGACAGCGGAGGTGTTATGGGTAAGTTCACCATTTCCGGAGTCTACAGGAGCTATCTGATAGGCAACCTGGAGAGCGTGGACAAGCGTCCGAGTGCGCTGTTCTACGGGGAGATAGGCTCTAGAAGCTCGTATATGCCGCACATCCTCTTCAAGATGAACCCGGAGGCCTTGGAGAAAGTGCAGAACGCGCTCTCGGAGGCTCTGGACGGCAGGGACATCGAAATCACTTCCTATTCGGAACGGATGCGCTCCGCCTACGATGACAGCAGGAAGATGCGCAGCACGCTCGCTCTCGGAGCCGCATTCTCGCTGCTCATCGCTCTTCTCGGGCTGGTCGGATTCATCCGGGACGAGACTCTGCGCCGCAGCAAGGAGATGGCGGTCCGCAAGATCAACGGGGCCACCACCGGAGACATCCTCGGCCTGTTTGCCCGCAACATAATGTCCCTCTCGCTCGTGATGTCGGCACTTGCCTGCGCCGGGGCGTTTGTCGCCGCCCGCAAGTGGCTGGAGAGGTTTGCGGAGAAGGTGACGCTCGGTCCTCAGTATTTCCTCGCAGGAGCGGCGGCGGTACTGCTGATTGTCCTTGCGGTCGTGCTGCTCAACTGCCTGAAGATAGCCCGGGAGAACCCTGTGGTGTCACTAAAGAACGAATGACCCGTCGTCTGCGAACCAGCTCGCTTCCGAGCCTTCGCACTCGACCACATCCACCCGGACGCAGCGGGGAATCTGCCCGCCGATCCAGCGGGCAAGATTTTCCGTGGACGGGTTGCAGGGCAGCACCTCGTTGAGGTCGCGGTGGTCCAGAGAGTCCGTCAGCAGGCGTTCTATCTCCAGGAAATCCACCACCATCCCGTCAGCGTCCAGCATCTCGCTCTCGCACCAGACGGTGATTTTCCAATTGTGTCCGTGCAGCGGCTCCCAGACCCCCGGTCCGGAGAAATAGAGCCGGTGGCTTGCGGAGATTTCGAGGGTTTTCTTTACCCGGTACATCAGAGGCTGTTTTTGTAATTAAATATCAGAGCTTTCCGGGCAGTCTGACCCTTTGTCTTCCGTGGTATAGACTGCCCTGTTGCCGGAGGTCTCCTGCACGCTCACCCGGTAGCAGTTCGGTATCTGCCCGCATATCCAGCGGGCAAGGTTTTCGGAGGTGGGGTTGAACGGCAGCACCTCGTTGAGGTCGCGGTGGTCCAGGGCGTCGCACACCCGTTCCTTGATAAGCCTGAAATCCACCACCATCCCGTTGCTGTCGAGTGTCTCCGACTTGCAGCAGACCTCGATCAGGTAGTTGTGACCGTGCAGCCGCGAACACTTGCTCGGGTAGCCGAGCTCCAGACGGTGGCTCGCGGCAATCTCGAATGTCTTTGAAACGTAATACATAGCCAAGGTTCAAAGATACGGAATAATTCTTATCTTTGTCTATTTGGAACATACTACAAACATTCGATATGTACAGAAGCAACACTTGCGGGGAACTCAGGCTCTCCGACCAAGGCAAGAAAGTCACCCTGGCGGGCTGGGTGCAGAAAACCCGCAGACTGGGAGGAATGACGTTCATCGACCTGCGCGACCGCTACGGCATCACGCAGCTTGTGGTGGAAGCGGACGCTGACCCTGCGCTCGTCGCCCTCGCCGAAGGACTGGGAAGAGAATATGTGATCCAGGCCCGGGGAGAGGTGGTGGAGCGTGCCAGCAAGAACGCGAATATGCCTACCGGCGAGATTGAAATCCGCCTGGAGTCCATCACCGTCCTCAACGAGTCCGCCACCCCTCCGTTCACCATCGAGGAGCAGAGCGACGGCGGCGAGGACCTCAGAGCCAAGTACCGCTACCTCGACCTGCGCCGTCCGCCTCTCCAGAGGGCTCTGGCGCTGCGACACAGACTCGCCCACGAAGTCCGCAACTATCTTGACGAGCAGGGTTTTATGGAGATAGAGACACCATACCTCATAAAGTCCACCCCGGAAGGGGCCCGCGACTTCGTCGTGCCTTCTCGTATGAACCCGGGCACGTTCTACGCCCTGCCGCAGTCGCCGCAGACCTTCAAGCAGCTGCTGATGGTGGCGGGCTACGACCGCTACTTCCAGATAGTGCGCTGCTTCCGCGACGAAGACCTCCGCGCCGACCGCCAGCCGGAGTTCACCCAGATCGACTGTGAGATGTCGTTTGTGGAGCAGGAGGACGTGCTGCGCACCTTCGAGGGGATGATGCGCAGGATGTTCAAGAACGCCCTCGGCATTGACATCCCTGACCCGCTGCCGCGTATGAGGTGGTACGACGCGATGGACAGCTACGGCTCAGACAAGCCGGACGTGCGTTTCGGGATGAAGATACACGAGATTACTTCCCTTGTCAAGGGCTGCGGCTTCAGCGTATTCGACTCCGCCGCGTATGTCGGGGCCATCGCCGCCACAGGCTGCGCGGATTATACCCGCAAGCAGATTGACGAGCTCACCGAGTGGGTTAAGCGGCCTCAGGTAGGGGCCAAAGGCCTTGTCTATATCAGGCTCAACGCCGACGGCAGCATCAAGTCTTCCGTCGACAAGTTCTACTCGCCGGAGAAGCTCCGGGACGTCGCCGAGGCTTGCGAGGCCAAGCCGGGAGACCTGGTCCTCGTGCTCTGCGGAGAGAAGCGCAAGACCCAGACCCAGCTGGGCGTGCTGCGCATCGAGATGGGAGGCCGTCTCGGGCTGCGTGACCCGAAAGTCTTCGCCCCGCTCTGGATCGTGGACTTCCCTCTGCTCGAATGGAGCGAGGAGGACGGACGCTTCTACGCGATGCACCACCCGTTCACCGCTCCCAAGCCGGAGCACGAGCAGTGGTTCTACTCCGACAGGAAGGAAGACCTTGAGAGGGTCTGCGCCAACGCCTATGACTTCGTGCTCAACGGCACCGAACTCGGCGGCGGCTCCATCCGTATCCACGACGCCAAGATGCAGAGCCGTATGTTCGACGTATTGGGCATCAGCCGCGAGGATGCGGAATATAAGTTCGGGTTCATCATCAACGCGTTCAAGTTCGGAGCTCCGCCTCACGGAGGGCTGGCGTTCGGATTTGACCGTGTCTGCGCCCTCTTCGGCGGTCAGGAGACCATTCGCGACTACATCGCCTTCCCGAAGAACAATCAGGGCCGCGACGTGATGATCGACTCCCCGTCCAGGATTGACCGGAGCCAGATGGACGAACTCTGCCTGGCCTCAACCTACCGAGGAGAGTGAGAATCAAGCTCAAATACGACCTCAGCTCGCAGAACACTTTCAGGATGAAGGTGAGCTGCGAGTGTTTTGTGGAGTATGAGAGCGTAAAGGAGCTGGAAGGCCTCAACTTCGACCGCCTTCCGAAGCCCCTCCTGCATATAGGCGAGGGGAGCAACCTCCTATTTACCAAGGACTTCCCCGGGACTGTGCTGCACTCCAACATAGAGTATATCAAGTATATGGATGTGGGGCTGGACGATGTGCCGGTGATAGTGGGGGCGGGGGTCAGTTTCGACTCTTTCGTCTCCGAGACCTGTCGACACGGGCTCTGGGGCGCGGAGAACCTCTCCCTCATTCCGGGCGAGGTCGGGGCCGCAGCCGTGCAGAATATCGGGGCCTACGGGGTCGAGGTCAAGGATATAATCTCCGGGGTCGTGTGCTTCGACCTCAAGGAGCGCAGGAGGGTCAAGTTCACCGTCTCCGACTGCCGCTACGGCTACCGCAGCTCGATGTTCAAGGAGCCGGAGAGCAGGGGCCGCTACATAGTCACGAGCGTGCTCTTCCGCCTCAGCCGCAAGCGCCGTCCGCGTCTTGAATACAAGGGGATAACAGAAGCGCTTGAGGGCCGCGAGCCGCAGACTCCGCAGGAAGTGCGCGAGGCGGTGATCCGTATCCGCAGGGCGAAACTGCCTGACCCGGAGGAGACGGGCAGCGCGGGGAGCTTTTTCAAGAATCCGGTGGTCAGCGCCGCCGAGTTCGAGCGCATCTCTCCGGACGGGACCGCGCCGCACTACCGGCTGCCCGACGGGAGCGTCAAGATACCGGCGGCCTGGCTGATAGACAGCTGCGGATTCAAGGGCGCGGAGCAGGGCGGAGCCGCAGTATACGAGAAGCAGCCTCTGGTGATAGTCAACCGCAGCGGGGAAGCCTCTCCGGAGGATATTCTCACGCTCGAAAGAAGAATAATCGATGGGGTAAAGGAGCGCTTCGGCATCGAACTCCGTCCTGAAGTGGAGCACATATGAGTTCATTCATCATCGAAGGCGGTCACCGCCTGAGCGGCAGCATAGAGCCACAGGGCGCGAAGAACGAGGCCCTGGAGGTCATCAGCGCCGTGCTGCTCACCGCCGAGCCGGTCACGATATCCAATGTTCCGGAGATACTCGACGTCAAGAACCTCATCTCTCTGCTGGAGAGTATGGGGGTCGGTGTGGAGAGGCTCGCCAAGGGGGAATACCGTTTCTGCGCCGCCCGCATCAACGAGTTCTACATACGCAGCGCGGATTTCGTGCGCCGCTGCGCGCAGCTCCGAGGCTCGGTGATGGTGGTGGGGCCTCTTCTCTCCCGTTTCGGGCAGGCATACTTCCCGAAGCCGGGCGGCGACAAGATAGGCCGCCGCAGGGTCGACACCCACATCGACGGCTTTATGAAACTCGGGGCCAAGTGCGCCTACGACACTGACCGGCACGCCTACTCTCTCTCTTCCGGCAAGGAGATGCGGGGCTGCTATATGCTGCTCGACGAGGCTTCCGTGACCGGTACGGCCAATATCGTGATGGCGGCGACCCTTGCCTCAGGAGTCACCACCATCTACAACGCGGCCTGTGAACCTTATGTCCAGCAGCTCTGCAAGATGCTCGTGAGGATGGGCGCGAAGATAGAGGGAATAGGCTCCAATCTCCTGACAATCACCGGAGTGGAGGCTCTCGGCGGGACCGCCCACCGCATCCTCCCCGATATGATCGAGGTCGGCTCCTTCGTCGGGATGGCGGCCATCACTCAGAGCGAACTCACTATCCGCAACGTCTCCTGGGGCAATCTCGGCATCATCCCGGAGTGCTTCCGCAGGCTTGGAGTGAAGCTGGAGCAGCGTGGGGACGACATTTATGTCCCCGCGCAGGAGAGCTATGAGATAGAGTCGTTCATCGACGGCTCCATAATGACCGTCGCCGACGCCCCTTGGCCCGGGCTGACCCCGGACCTGCTCAGCGTGATGCTCGTCGTCTCCACGCAGTGCAAGGGCAGCGTGCTGATACACCAGAAGATGTTCGAGAGCAGGCTCTTCTTCGTAGACAAGCTCATCGATATGGGAGCGCAAATCATCCTCTGTGACCCGCACAGGGCCGTAGTCATCGGCCACGACCACAAGCTGCGCCTCAAGGCGGGCCGTATGACCTCGCCGGACATCAGGGCCGGCATCGCGATGCTGCTTGCGGCGATGTCCGCCGGCGGCACTTCAGAGATAGACAACATCGAGCAGATTGACCGGGGCTACGAAGACATAGACACCCGCCTCAACGCGCTCGGAGCCAAGATAGAGAGGAAACAGTAATGCAGGTACTCAAGTTCGGCGGCAGTTCCGTTGCGGACGCCACAAGGATTTCGGCGGTCATAGACATCGTCGCCGACGCTGTCCGCTCTGACAGGATGGTGCTGGTGTGCTCCGCCGTCAGCGGCTGCACCGACGCTCTGCTTGCTCTGGCCGCGCTCCCGCGCGGGGAGCTGCGCACAGCCCGTATTGAGACTCTCCGGCAGAGACACCTTGCGATAGTCCGCAGGCTCTTTACCGGAGCGGAACGCGGAGCGGCATCCGAGGAGATAGACTCGCTCTTCCGCGAACTGGAGTCCGCCCCGGGCGAGGACTGCGTGACTTTCGGTGAACTCTTCTCCACCCGCATCATAGCCCGCAAGCTCTCCTGCGACGGCATCGCCTCGCAGTGGCTCGACTCGCGCCGCCTGATACGGACCGCCGGAGGGACAGTGGACATTATGGCGAGCTACGCCAATATTTCCGCAGCGGTCGAGGCCGCTCCGGAGGTGCAGGTGTTCGTCGCGCCGGGATTCATCGCATCTGACGAGCGGGGCCGCGTCACCACTCTCGGGCGCGGAGGCTCCGACTACAGCGCCGCGCTCTATGCCGCCGCCGTCAGTGCCGATGACCTCCAGATATGGACTGACGTTCCCGGGATGATGACGGCCAACCCGAAGGTGGTGCCGTCTGCCGTCACCATACCCCAGATTTCCTATCGTGCCGCCCTCGACCTTGCGGCCAACGGCGCAAAGGTGCTATATGCCCCGACCGTGCGCCCCGCGATGGAGGCCGGCATAGCCATAAGGGTTCTCAACAGCTTCGACCCGCGCAATCCCGGAACTGTCATCAGCGACCTCCGGGCAGAAGTGCAGGACAGCTGGATGGGAGTGACCAGCCTCGACCGCCCGGCGGACGGGGAGTCCGTCATCTGCCTTGTCGGGGAGGAGGTCTCAAGCCGCCGCTCGGCTGCGGGAAGAATTATGTCTTCGCTCTCCGAAGCCGGCATCAAGCCGCTCTCGGAGGTGGAGGGCGAGGGAGGAGTGTTCTTCGTACGCGTCAGACAGATAGTCGTGCGCGAAGCGGTCGCCGCGATACACCGGGAATTCTTCGAGTCCCGGGCCGTGACCGAAATCAATCTCTTCATAGCGGGCTACGGCGCAGTGGGCAAGGCGCTTGTGGAGCTGATAAGCGTCAGCCGGGAGCGGATAGCCTCGCGCCTCGGCAGGACAATCAAGATAGTGGGCGTGTCCAACAGATGCCGCTATCTCATAGATATGCGCGGCATTCAGGACATAGATGATAGACTGCCGGAGGGCGAAAGCGCCGCCGACGGGGTCTACATCAGCGCAGTCTGCGAGGCCGCGCCGCGCAAGTCTGTGTTCGTGGACTGCACCGACGATGAAAGGCTTCACCTCCGTTACGCGGAGATTTTCCGCGCCGGACTCAACATAGTGACCTCCAACCGCCGTTCGCTCGCCGTGCCTTATGTGCAATATGCCGCGCTCAAGGCGGCCGCACGCGAGAACGGGGCGGCTTTCCGCTACGACACCACGGTGGGCACGTCCCTGCCTATACTCGAGTCCATCGCGAGCGGGGCCAACTGCAGCGACGGCATCGAATGTATCGAGGCCGTGGTCTCCTGCACGCTCAACTATGTGCTCACGACCCACGAAAGCCCGTCCTGCGGCGAGAGCGTGGCCTCACTTCTGCGCCGTGCGCAGGAGGAGCGGCTCTCCGAGACCGACCCGCGTACCGACCTCGGCGGGCGGGACGTACTGCGCAAACTCCTGATTCTCGCAAGGGAGGCCGGAGTCCCGCTTGAAGAGAGCGATGTGCGGATTACCCCGATGCTGCCGGAAGAGTTCTTTGACTGCCCTATAGAGGAGTTCTACACCCGCCTGGAGGCTTATGAGCCTCAGATTCGTCTGCGCGAATCGCAGCTTGCCACCGAGGGCCGCAGGCAGCGCTTCATCGCCTCGCTCCGGCGCGACCCCTCCGAGCGTCTGGGCTACCGGGCGGAAATCCGGATGGGAGCGGTGAGCCCCGACAGCCCGTTCTACTGGGTCAGCGGCACCGAGAACGTGACACTTGTCCGCAGCGAATACTCAGCGCCCCTCATAATCCGGGGTGCCGGCGAGGGAGTAAGGCTCGCTGCAAGCGGCATAATAAGGGATATACTGCTATGACACCGGACCTCTTAAGGGATATGCTCGCCATCGACTCCACCTCCGGACGGGAGAGGGGCTTCGCCCTGTGGCTGCTCGAGCATCTGGAAGCTCCCCGTAAAGAGCAGTTCGAGGTCGGCGACGGCACTCTCAACCTCCTTTTGAGCTGGGGCCGTCCGCAGATAGTGTTCTGCACGCATATGGATACCGTGCCTCCTTACATCGCTCCGACAATTGACTCCGCTACCGTCCGGGGGAGGGGCAGCTGCGATGCGAAAGGGCAGATTTTCTCGATGTACAGCGCGTGCCGCGAACTTGCCGCAAAGGGTCGCGACGGCTTCGCTCTGCTGCTGCTCAGCGGGGAGGAGACAGGTTCGCTGGGGGCCAAGGCGTTCTCCCGCAGTGATTTCAGAGCTCCGTATCTGGTAGTAGGCGAGCCGACAGACAACTGTATGGTCTCCGCCTCCAAGGGCACCAAGTCGTTCGACCTGCACTTCGGCGGTGCGGCCTGCCACTCCGGCTACCCGGAGCACGGACGGAGTGCCGTGGAGATGTTCATCGGGATGATGGATGCCCTGCGTGCAGAGCGCTTCGGCACCGACCCCCTGCTCGGGGAGACGAGCTTCAATGTCGGGCAGCTGCATAGCGACAACCCGCAGAACATCCTCAGCCCGGCGCTGGATTGCAGGATATATTTCAGGACCACATTCTGTAGCGACACGAGGGTGTGCGAGCTGATGCAAAGCTTTGCGGGAGAGAATATTACCATAAACGCGCGCGGCGGTGATGCGCCGGCGGAGTACCTCACCCTGCCGGGTTTCCGCAGCAAGGCCGTGGCTTTCGGCAGCGACGCCCCGCATCTGAGCGGCTTCGAGCACAAGATGATATGCGGCCCGGGCTCGATAATGACTGCGCACCGTGATGACGAGTGCGTGAGGATAGACGAACTGGAAGAAGCGATAAGCAATTATGTCAGAATATATGAAGATTGTCATCAGCGGTTACGGTAAGATGGGCCATTGCGTGGAGACGGTTCTCCGGCGGCGCGGCATTCCGCTCGCGGCCGCGAGCGAGGATGTGTGTTCCCTGCCCGAGGAAGTGACTTCAGGGGCCGTGTGCATCGATTTCACCACTCCGGATGCGTTCAGGGCCAACTATCCTTTCCTTGCGGAGCGTTTCGCCGCCGTGGTGGTCGGGACGACCGGATGGTACGACATCAAGGACGAGGTCTTCGCGGAGTTCCGCCGCAGGGGGACGGCTCTCGTCTGGGCCTCCAACTTCTCCATCGGGGTCAACGCTTTCTTCGCCGCAGTGGAGCGTGCCTGCACCGTTCTCAAGGGCCACGGCTACACCCCAAAGGTCGAGGAGACCCACCACGTCCACAAGCTCGACGCCCCGAGCGGCACGGCGAAGACCGTTGCCGGCATCATTTCCCGCACCCTTGGCGCAGAGCCGGAGATTCTCTCTCACCGTATAGGGGAAGTCCCGGGCACACACTGCGTTGAACTCTCTTCCGAGGTGGACAGGCTGAGCCTGACCCACGAGGCGTTCTCCCGCGAGGGCTTCGCCGAGGGGGCAGTGGCGGCAGCCCTGCTCGCCGCCGACCTCAAAGGCATACACGAATTCAAAGATTTGATATTATGAGCAGATTATATCTCAAAGGCTGCGGCACCGCGCTGGTGACCCCGTTCCGCGACGGAGCGGTGGATTATGAGGCCTATGCCGCTCTTGTGGAGCGTCAGCTCAGCGCCGGGGTGGATTTCCTCGTGCCGCTCGCGACCACGGGCGAGACTCCGACCCTTACCGTCGAGGAGAAGCTGCGCCTGCTCGACATCGCCCGCGAGAAGAGCGGGGGACTCCCTCTGCTCGTCGGGGCGGGGACCAACTCCCTTCAGGGCACGCTCGACAATCTCCGCCTGCTCTCCGGCCACGGGGCTGATGCGTGGCTGGTGGTGGTCCCTTACTACAACAAGCCGACCCTGGAGGGTCAGTACCGATACTTCAAGGCTGTGGCCGAAGCGGCTGACAGGCCTATAGTCATCTATAATGTACCTGGCCGCACGGGGGCGAATATGAGTGCCGACACTGCGGTCCGGCTCGCCTGCGACTGCCCGAACATCATCGGCACCAAGGAGGCTTCCGGCAACTACGCCCAGGTCAGCGAAATCATCCGGCGCGCTCCGGAGGGTTTCTCCGTGCTCAGCGGCGACGACGATATGACGCTCGCGTTTATGGCGACGGGCGGACAGGGGGTGATTAGCGTCGCTTCCAATGTCGCACCCGCCGAAGTCAGCGGGATGTGCGCGGCGATGCTGGAGGGTGACCTCGCCAAGGCCCGCGCACTGCACCACCGTCTGATGCCTCTCTTCAAGGGCTGCTTCATCGAGTCCAACCCTATCCCGGTCAAGGCCGCTATGGCGCGGCTCGGACTGATGCGCTCCGAAGTCCGTCCGCCGCTCTCAGAAGCGACGGATGCCACCAAACAGATTGTTGCCCGGATACTTACAGAATTATGGAAGAAATAACGCGTGCGAGAGTGGACGAAGTCCTCGATGCTCTTGAGGCAGGTGAACTCAGGGTCGCCGAGAAGGCAGGCGGCGAATGGAAGGTCAATTCCTGGATCAAGGAGGTGATACTTGCCGGATTCAGGCTCGGTAAGATAGCGGATATGAGCGAGGGACAGTTTCCGTTCTTCGACAAGGACAGCTACCCCGTGCGCCGCTTCAGCGTCGCCGACGGGGTGCGCATAGTGCCGGGCGGAAGCAGCATCAGGCGCGGCGCATATGTAGCTCCGGGCGCGATAGTTATGCCTCCGGCGTATATCAATGTGGGCGCGTATGTCGGTGAGGGAACGATGGTTGACAGCCACGCCACCATCGGCTCCTGCGCGCAGGTGGGTTCGTACATCCATATCTCCGCCGCCACCCAGATCGGAGGCGTGCTGGAGCCGGCGGGCGCGATGCCTACCATCATCGAGGACGGGGCGTTTGTAGGCGGCAACTGCGGCATCTACGAGGGGACGATAGTGCAGGAGGGGGCGGTGATAGCTTCCGGGGTGATAATCACTTCGTCCACGGCGATTTTCGACTCCACCAAAGGGGAATTCCTGCCGCGCAATGCCGACGGGCGCGTGGTCGTGCCGCGCGGCGCGGTGGTCGTGTCGGGCAGCCGCCCTGTCAGCAAGGGTGTCAGTGCCGGGAGCGGGGTGTGCCTGTATTGTCCCGTCATCGTCAAATACCGCGACGCGAAGACCTCTTCCTCCGTCACTCTGGAAGATTTGCTGAGGTAGTCCTGCTCTCCGCACACAGTGTTCGTAAGTTCAGATAGTTATGGAGATATATAAATATTCCGGAGCGGGCAACGATTTCGTCGTGCTGGACGGGCGTTCCGGGGACATATCGGAGTACAGGCAGCATCAGCGCATCTGTCAGCTGTGCAGCCGCACCGTCGGCTACAGGGCTGCCGACGGGAGGATCGGGGCCGACGGGCTTATGATCCTGAGCGATTCAGATGAATGCGATTTCAGGATGGAGTTCTACAACCCGGACGGCTCAGGCGGGATGATGTGCGGCAACGGAGGCCGCTGCATCGCCGCTTTCGCCGACTATCTCGGCATCCGCCCGAGCTCCGGGAGGCTGCTGATTTTCGAGGCTCCGGACGGGATACATACGGCCGAGATTCTCTCCCGCGACGGTTCTCTCTACTCGGTCCGTCTGCGGATGCAGGATGTCAGGCAGACGCGCAGGATTGACTATACCGACTCCTGCGGAGTGCAGCGGCACGGCTGGTTTCTGGACACCGGGACGAGACACTTCGTGCGTTTCGTCCACGACATAGAGACTCTGGATGTGGAGCGCGAGGGCCGCGAGTTGCGCTGGAATCCGCTCTTCGCCCCCGATGGGACCAATGTGGACTTCGTCTTTCCCTACTCGTCAGACAATTATATATATGTCCGCACCTTCGAGAAAGGAGTTGAGGCAGAGACGCTTGCCTGCGGCACGGGGATAGTTGCTTCCGCCATCGCCGTCTGCCTTGAGTCCGAGTGGCCCGCCGAAGGCGGTCGCCTCTACCACCTCCGCGCCCGTCAGGACGAACTCTCCGTCGAATTCATCGCCTCCGGCTCCGTCTTCAGCGAAGTCTACCTCACCGGCCCTGCGGAGAAGGTGTAGGGAGAATGCCGGACCATCACGCTTACTTGACAACCCCGTTGTCGAGCGTGAAGCTCGCGAGCTTGGTCCCGTCGGTCTTGTTCAGGCTGAAAGTATAAGTTCCCGTGAAGCCGTTGGCCTTGAGCGTCTCGGCATAACCGTTGACGGCGACTTTCACCTTCTCGAACATAGTCTTCGCGCCTGCCGTTGAAGCGTCCGCGTCGGTGGCGTAGTAGGTAAACTGGCTCTGCCAGTTCTTGCTGAACTGCTTCGCAATCTCGTCGCGCAGCTTTATGTCCGAGCAGGTCATCGTGAAACTCTCGTTGCTGCGGTTCGGCGTGCTGAGCTTTATCATAGCGCTCTGGGTCGGATGAACCCTGAGTTCGAGGTCATAGTAGCTGTAGTTGAGCTCCGTGATTTCCGTGATGTCGTCAGCCTTGATATAATAAGGCTTGTCCCTCTGAGGCTTCGGCACCTTGACGATCCAGGTGAACTCGGTCTGCCAATCGCTCTTCTGGAATGTGGCCACCTCGTCGTGATAAGGGTTCCAGCCCGGGTGGAACTGCGGCACGATGCCCTCAACCCGCCAGTTCGGAATATTGTTCAGCATCTTGTGGTACACCCTGAGGCTGTTGGTGCTTTGGCTGTGGGTCTCCGTGAAGGTGAAGCCTCCGGTAACCCCGCCCATAAGACCGCCGGAATTGAAGCCGATGTTGCCGGAGAGCGACCAGGACAGCCCCGTCGAATACCCGGTCGTCCCGCTGACGTCCGTCTTCGGAGAAGTTGCCAGAAGGGTCGTGTTGTTCACAGGGTCGCCGTTCTCCTGCACGATATGTGCGGTGTAGTCGAACTTGCTCATATAAGGGCCGTACCACTTGTTGCTTCGCCAGGACCACCAGTGTCCGGAAGTCGAACCGTCGTCAAACTTCACTTCTTTGCTTACCTCGACCCAGGTTTCGGAACCGTTCTTGCAGCCGAGGTCGGAGCAGTGGAAATTCGGCTCCAGCCGGATGAAATAGTAGTCTTCGTCCTTGTCGAAGTCGTAGGCGCTGTAGACCGTGTACACCATCTCGTAGACGAGGGTGCGGTCAAGTGCGCGGCTCGGTCCGACTTTGTGCTGGATGCTGATGCGCTGTCCGGTCATATATTTGTCGATTGCGTCGCTCGCCTCGCTCTTGAGGCCGAAGCCGGCGCGGGTCTCGTTTTTGGCGTCATTAATCCAGCGTACAAGCAGATCCGCCGACTTGCCGTGGTCGTACTCGTTCGGAGTGTACTCGGTGTTCGCACATCTGTCCACCTGAGAATCCGTGCCGTCTGAAGAGTAGCCGTAAGTGTGTTCTTCCGAATATTCGGCCATTTCGTCAAGGTCGCGGACCATATAGATGGAGGAGCCACGGAATGCGGCGCCCTCGACTCCTCCGCAGCTGCGGCTGTCATAGAGGTCTTTGACGGCTTGTATCTTCTCCACAAAACTTACGGCGGCTTCCCGGTCGAACGGAATGCCGTTCAAGACGAGAAGGCTGAAAGCGTTATTGACTGCGTGCTCGAAGTCAATCATCTTTGGGAACGTGGGATTGATGAACACGAAACTGGCCCCGCCGGCATAGGCCTGAAGCAGCATTGTCACCTGCTCTTTAGTGAATTTCATCACATATCCGGAAGTGAAGACTATGATTTCGGCGTCGGCGCTGATTTCTTCCGTAACGTTCTTCAGGCGGTTCACGACCGAAGCGCAGAAGTCTGAACGGTCACTGCCAAGAACTACCGCCTTGGCGTCGGTGGTAACATCAAGCTGGTCTGTTACCGGGAGTTCCTCATATTCTTCTATCACGGCCTTGGACTCGTCATATTTGTCCTTTTTGCAGGATGAGAACACAGCAAGGGTCGCGCAGAGCAAGATTGCTCCGAAGGCGGCCTTAGTCATAAATGGTCGTTTCATAAATAATGCACTATAACTTTAACGGCGGCAAAGATAGGAACTTTCTGCAAATCGGCAAATGCGGTGTCTTTTTGGCCAACTCGCGGAATGAAAATCGGCCAACTCGCGGAATGAAAATCGGCCAACTCAAGGAATGAAATCCGCCAAGCTCTTGATTGTTCGGAAAATATCTTCTATATTTGTCGTATGGGTAATTATAAGAAAAGAGTTGCCGACAATATCCTTAAGGACAATCTTGAGGGAGCCGGTCTTGTCTTAATAGAAGGCACTAAGTGGTGCGGAAAGACCACCACTGCGGAGCAGCAGGCAGGCAGCGTCGTGTATATGAACGACCCGGAGCGTTCCTCTACATATCTGGCTTTAGCTCAGAACTCTCCGGGCCTGTTGCTGAAAGGAGAAACTCCCCGGCTGATTGACGAATGGCAGGATGCGCCGGAACTTTGGGATGCCGCCAGATTTGAGGTCGACCATCGTGAGAGGAAAACGGCGCAATTTATATTCACCGGCTCGACGGTCATCCCAAAAGAGAAGCTTGAAAAGATAAAGCATACCGGGACTGGCCGTGCCGCGTGGGTGATTATGCGCCCGATGAGCCTTTGGGAGTCCGGAGAGTCCAGCGGGGAGCTGAGCCTCGGAAATCTGTTTCAGGGAAATACGGCGACCGCCTATGAGTCTGCGGAACAGGATATAGAACAACTCGCGTGGCTTATATGCCGCGGAGGATGGCCCGCTGCTCTATCGATGTCGAAAAGGGGCGCATTGAAGCAATCGCTCAATTATATAGACGCAATCGCGGGCAGGGACATATCAGAGGTTGACGGAGTGGAAAGGGACAGAGATTTCACGCTTCGTCTGCTTAGAAGTTACGCGCGGTTTCAAGGCGCTCAAGCTCCGCTGACCTCGATTTATGAAGACCTAAGCTCCAATGCTGACAATTCGATGACTTGCGAGACCGTATCTTCCTATATTTCTGCTCTCAGAAAGTTGTTTGTCGTGGAGGATGCTCCGGCGTGGAATCCTAATCTTCGTTCAAAGACGGCGATCAGGACATCCGACACCCGCTATTTTGTCGACTCTTCGATAGCGACGGCCGCTTTGGGAGTGGGCCCGGATGACCTTGTAGCTGACCTTAACACTATGGGACTCTTTTTCGAAACGATGTGCGTCAGGGATTTGCGTGTATATGCCGAAGCTCTTGACGGCAAACTCTACCACTATAGAGACAAGAATAATCTGGAATGCGATGCCGTCTTGCATCTCAGGAACAGCAAGTATGGACTGATAGAGATAAAGCTCGGCGGCCAGAGATTGATAGACGAGGGGGCGGCCACACTTAAGACATTGGCTTCCAAGATTGATACCGGCAGGATGAGAACCCCGTCGTTCTTGATGGTCCTGACCGGAACAGGGGGCTATGCATACCGAAGAAGTGACGGAGTTTGGGTCGCGCCTATAGGATGCCTCAGACCATAGGCAGGCTGCACCGTTCAGTCCTCCTCGATTATCTGCTCCGGAGGCCAGATTTCGTTCATAAGGTCGAGGGCGACATAGTTGCCCTCCTCGGCCTCGTCGGCGAGGAGGTCGTAGAGGGCGAATTTATCCTCCACCAGCTCCGCGACTTTCATCAGCAGAGAGAAAGATTCGGCTTCTTCCATATCAGTCGAACAGTACTTTAGGGTTCATTTCCGAAGGGGTCTTCCAGTCGATGCCGTGTCGCTCCCTCAGAACGTTCTTCTTCTCCGCCCAATAAGCGAAGCAGAAGCCCATCCCCCGCTGTACGCTCTCAAGACGGCGGGAAACTTCTTCCTCCACGGAATCGATAACCTTTTCCCAACGCCAAGTCCAGCGCACAGGATCCGATTTCAGATGCCCCTCCTGCTCGATTTCCTGAAGAGCGCCGCAGTCGGCCCGGGCGATGTTCCTTTTGAGAAATCCGATTTCGCTCTCCACATCTTCGGTAGCGCCGAGGTCGTGGTCCGCGAGGGACTCTATCCGGTTCAGCGTCAGCAGCCTGAGCTGGAGCAGCCTCAGCTTGAGGCGCGGATGGTCGATGACGGTCTCGCTCATCCGTTCGGTGATGGCGTTGACGAAATCAAGCTCCCGGTCGAAGCCTTCCAGATGCTTGGCGTATTTGAGGCAATGCTCCGCCAACAGGCTGATCTCCCAAGTCTTCTCGTCCTTTTGCAGGTCCTGCTCCGCAAGCAGCACGCAGCCGGCGCAGATTTCCCTGCAAAGGTCGAGTGTGTCGCCCTTACCGTCCAGAGTCATACCTTCAGCGGAGTCGAGACACCGCTCCAACTCTGCTCTGATGTCGATAGCTTCTTCTCCCATAAACGCTTGTTATAAGTCCAATTGCGAAGATAGGACTTTTCCCCGGACAAACAAGCGGATGTAGCGACGCGCGGGAGTATTGCGTTTTCGTCTCAAATCGCTATCTTTGCAACGGCTGTTACTGTAACCGCCGTTACGTTAAACAGGGGTATGATGAAATTTTACGATAGAGAAGCCGAAATGGCGGCATTGAAAAGGTATGAGGCGCTTTCGTCGGAAAGTGCCCAGATGATTGTGATTACAGGTCGGCGACGTATCGGGAAAACCACGCTTATCAAGCATTCGTTTACTTCTATCCCGTTTCTCTACTTCTTTGTCGGGAAGAAGAGCGAGAATCTGCTCTGTCAAGAACTGGTGAGGATCGTGCGGGAAGCGCTTGGGGAGGATTTCGGAGATTTTACCTCTTTCAGGCGGCTTTTCGAGGCGATTATGAATATCTCCAAAAGAAAGAATTTCACTCTGGTGCTGGACGAATTCCAGAATCTGAAAGTCGCCGGCGAGGCCATATTCTCAGATATTCAGGATGTCTGGGACTCCAATAAGGAAGACAGCCGCATAAATCTTGTCCTCTGCGGTTCCATCTACTCCAAGATGAAGAAAATCTTCGACGACAAAGACGAGCCCCTGTACGGAAGAGCCACCGCGCGGTTCAAGATTAAACCGTTCGGCACGGCCACCCTGAAAGAAATACTCCGTGACCACAACTCCAACTATACATCCGATGACCTTCTTGCCCTGTATATGGTCACGGGCGGCGTGGCAAAATATGTCGAACTGCTGATGGCGCAGAAAGCCTTCACGAAGTCGGCCATCATCAACGCGACAATCTCTACGGGGTCATATTTCATCGACGAGGGGAAGGAACTCCTTTCCGATGAGTTCGGCAGGGAATATGGCAACTATTTCTCCGTTCTGGCGGCTCTGGCAAGCGGAAACACATACCGGGGAGATATGACCAGCTATGTCGGATTCGAAACCGGCGGCTATCTGGACAGGTTGGAGAACGACTTCAATATCGTATCCAGAGTGCGCCCATACTTGAGCGGAGAGCAGTCGAGGAATGTGAGGTATTACATCGCGGACAATTTTCTCAATTTCTGGTTCCGATTCATCTACAAGTACCGGAGCGCCGTGGAAATCGGCAATATGGAGTATGTCCGGGAGCGGATAGAGTCCGATTACGAAACCTTTTCCGGCCTCGTACTTGAGAAATGGTTCCGGCAGGCATATATGGAGACCGGGGAATACAATGTCGTGACGAACTATTGGGAGAAGGGTTCGAAGGGCAAGCCCGGAGAGAAGGACGAGATAGACCTTGTCGCTGTAAACGATGTCGAACGGAAGATAGTGATTGGGGAGTGCAAGCGCAACGAGTCGAAAATCAACCGAAAACTCCTTATCGACAAATCCGGAAAGATTGCCGCTCACCACAAGGGCTGGACAATCGACTATGTCGGTCTGTCGCTGAAGGATATGTGACTATAACAACTGAACCGGCCCCGAAGAGAAGCGGCTCGCCAGAGCTCGTAAGCAGATTGTCAAGATGAACCGCCCAGTCTGCCATTGTCATAAGTTCGTGCCGCTCGGCCTTGCGTTCGGCGAAGTCCAGATAACCTGAAACAAGCTGTCCCATAGAGCGCAATTCCTTTTCGTTCAGGTAGTTCTTGGCGACCAAGGCATCGCGGAGATGGGGACGGTCGCCTTTGAAAGTGGTGAGGCCCATAAATTCCTTCTCGGCATCGGCGCGCGAATATATCACTTCGGCTGCGGTCTGCCCGTGAACGGCATAGTGAATCTTATTCTGGACCTTCCTGAAGAATTCGATGGACAGCTCTGCCTTTGGGTCATAATCTACGCTTGTGGCGTAAATGTCCAGCACCTGCCTATAGAAGACTTTTTCGGAAGCGCGGATGTCCCGAATTCTGTCCAGCAGTTCCTTCCAGTAACCGCCCCCGCCAAGTTCCTTGAGGCGCTCGTCGTCCATAGTGAATCCCTTGACGAGATATTCTTTTATTCGTTCAGAGGCCCATTTCCTGAAGATGATGCCATTTCTCGAACGGACGCGAAATCCGACCGCAAGAATCATATCCAAATTGTAATAATAGGGAGCCCTCTGCTGAAATTCGGAATTTCCGAATTTCTTTCTGCAAGCCTCCGGAAGCAGTTCCTCGTCGTCAAAAATGTCTTTTATATGCTCGTTGATGGTTGATGTGGCCTTGCCATACAGCAGCGACAGTTGTTGCTGTGTAAGCCAAACCGTTTCACCGTCAAGGCGCACATCCAGACGCACCTCTCCGCCTTCAGATTCGTAGATTACTATATTGCCGTTGTCTTCCATTTCTTGTTCGTCCGATGATTGTTTCTGGCCTCCGAGGGGTAATCCTTTGAGTTTATGGGCAAGCTGTCAATTACGGCGCAGTCCAGACCTCACAAATTTAATGAATTTTCGTGTAAAACTGTTGTGATTATGAAAGTCTCCCCATCCTTGTCATTGGCCATAATAACACTGATCGGCATCTTTGTCAGCTGCGGTCCGAGGAAGACCAAATCCGCAGTTGTCGAGGATGTAAGGAAGGACACCCTCGCAGTTGTCAAGGACGTGGTGTATCCTTCCGACGGGTTTGTCGCTACCGGTTTCAAGTACGGCTATTTCGGAAGGATAGGTGTCCCCCTGTACGGCCTTGCTGAAGTGGCTCGCCGATACGGTGTTGCGTTCGCCGAATCTTGCCCCGTGGGCGGAGGCTGCTGATGATGCGACGGCTTGTAAACGGCAACAGAGACCATTTCGTCCATCACCGCCGGTGTGACCCCTCGGAATATACGGACATATTACACCGGGCAGACGGTTGCGCCCTCATCAAAGAAGGTCTCATCATCTATTTCTATCCATACAACCTTGGTGCCGGCGCCGACGGCGAATACGAGGCTGTGATACCGTATGATGAGCTTCTTCAAGCTAAGGTCCGTATTGCTTTCTCGAAGTAGAGATAAATCCTAAAATCTCGCAAGATATTCGGAGTGCATTCCTAATATTTTGCAAGATATTCGGAATGTGCGATTTGTGCGTAAGCCTCCGAACCGAACCTTAAGGCAGATTCCGAGGGCCTCAAGCCGAGGCTTGCGAGTATGATGGTGGGGAATCGGACTGCCCGGATGCGAAATTTTGCACAAAGAACAGTGCAGTTTTCGTAAGTTTTTGCACAAAAAACAGTGCGCTTGCCGTCAGGGCTGCTTTTTGTGCTTGGCCGCCGACTTCTCGTCGAACTGCCTGTCCCACTCGCGGAAGTAATCCATCTTCGGGTCTTCGAACAGCGACAGCTGCACGGCCGGCTCCCGGGTCAGTCTGGAAACCCCTAGCCCGACCTGCCTGATGGGCGAAGTCCCGTCCCACACCTCCGCGAGCATACGCCGGGCCGCATTCAGGATGACGGCGGTGACATCTGACGGCTGGTCCAGGGACAACTGCTTCTGCGCCACGGAGAAGTCGGTGTATTTGACGAACATAGACACGCAGCCCGCCCGGAAACTGTCCTGACGGATGCGGTGCGCCACGATGCAGGCCACATTGAACAGTTCCCGGTCGATATCTTTCGGGTCTGACAAATCCTGTCTGAACGTACGTTCGGCGCTGCAGCTCTTGGCTTCCGCCGTCTCCGTCTCCACAGGCGAGGTGTCCCGTCCGTTGGCGTTGTCGTGAAGCTGCTGCGCGAACTTCCGGCCCACCAGGCGGGTAAGCGAACCCGTCCCCAGCCGCGCCAGGTCTCCTATGGTATTGATGCCGTAAGTCAAAAGCCGTTCTTCGGTCTTCTTCCCCACCCACAGCAGGTTGCGCACGGGAAGCGGCCACATCTTCTCCTGTACTTCGTCCGCCCAAAGCGTATGCACCTTGTCCGGCTTCTCGAAGTCGGAGGCCATCTTGGCCAGCAGCTTGTTGGAGCCGACCCCCACATTGACGGTGAAGCCGAGTTCCGTCCGGATTTCGTCCTTCAGCCGCGCGGCCACGTCCACCGGATCCTTGCCGTAGCAGCGGAAAGTCATATCGATGAAGCACTCGTCGATGCTGAACTGTTGCAGGACAGGGGAGTAGCGGCGGCAGATTTCTATGAAGTCCCGGGAGCACTGCCCGTACCACTCCCAATCGCTGCGGACGATGACAAGCTGCGGGCAGATGCGCAGCGCCATCGTGACCGGCGTGGCCACCTTGACACCCATCTTCTTGGCCGGTATGGATGCGGCGGCGATTATGCTCCTCCTGTCGGACGGATCGCCTGACACCACCGACGGGACCAGGCGGATGTCCGGCCGGCCCTGCCTGCAGAGTTTGACCGCGCTCCAGCTGAGGAACGCGGAATTCACGTCGATATGGAAAATGATGCGTCGCACGGTTGGCAAAGATATCACAAAAAACAGCAACATAACAGATATAAAATGTGCGCCCGGCCAGGGGTGTAAAGTTTCTTGACAGCGGCTGTAAAGTTTCTTTACATAAGGCGGGCCTATACGCGAAGCGCAAACCATTGAAAGCCAAGCGATAAGGCGTTGTGGCACGGGAAGTGCTTGGAGAAAAGGCCGAAACGCGACAGACAGATGAAATACTTTTTCAGATACCTCCGGAACAATCCGCTCTACGCCCTGATCAACATAGCGGGGCTCGCCGTCTCGCTGATGTTCGTCATCCTGCTGGGAGACTACAGCTACCGCCAGTTCAGCATAGACCGCTGGCACAGCAATCACGGGCGGATACAGGTCCTGTCCGTGTCGGACAACGGCTTGAGCACCTGGCCCGACGCCACGCACGCACTTCAGGCGCGCTATCCGGAGATTGAATCCGTCTGCTGCGTCAATATGCACAACGCCAGGATCAAGTCGGAGGACGGCCTGTCCTCCGGCAGCAGCAACGGAGAGGGCGAGGGGAACATATTGATAGCCGACTCGACTTTCTTCAGATTCTTCGACTTCAAGTTCGTAGACGGGGACAAGTCCACGGCCCTCGACAGCCCGGAGAAGTGCGTCATCACCGAGTCGCTCGCGAAAAAGCTGTTCTCCGGCAAGAACCCTCTCGGACAGCCGCTTGGCATAGTCGGCTCCCGCTACATAACCATCAACGACGGGACAGGCGACCCTTACGACTCGACCCTCGTCTATACCGTATCCGCCATCATACGCGACTTCGACAGGACCGCCCTGCTCAACTCCACCGAACTTATCGCAAGTAGCGCCCGCTGCCCGCAGCTGCTCGGCTACCGTACCACCGGCGGCACTTATGTCTCCGGCCCGCTGGGCAGCACCTTCTCGTTCATAATGACATACCCCGGAGTCTCTCTGGCGGACAAGACCGGAGATATGTCCGCATTCTTCAAGGAGCAGATACCGGCGATGCAATTCTTGGGGGCGGAGCCCAGAGCCGTTCTGATACCGCTGGACGAACTGATGTTCGCGCCGCAGAACACGGGCCGGGGAATACTGAAAGGCGACCGGGGTCTGCTTGAAGTCCTGCTGGCGGCGGTGCTCGCGATTCTGCTCTTCGCCGTGACCAACTACGTCAACCTCACCGCCGCCAACACCGGTTTCCGCGCCAAGGAAGTGGCCACGCGCCGCCTGCTCGGAAGCGACGCCCGGGGGATAAGCCGGGAACTCATACTGGAGTCCACGCTGATGGTCTTTGTCTCCTTTGTGCTCGGATTCGCCCTTGCCCTGTGCTTCGAGGACACGTTCGAGACTATGTTCCGGGGCAAGATGGATCTGCTCGGCGACCTCTCCCTCGGCACCCTCGCGGCGTGCGTTCTCTTCATCATCGTCACCGGCATCATCGCGGGCATTATCCCGACCCTGATGCTGCTGAAATTCAAGCCGATAGATATTGTCAAGGGCTCGTTCCGCCAGCGCTCCAAGATGGTGTTCAGCAAGGTTTTCATCATCATCCAGAACATCATCACCGTGACGATGCTCACCTCCACCCTCACCATCTATCTCCAGATAAACCATCTCATCAGCGCCCCTCTCGGCTACAATGTCAAGAACCGCTACATCGTCGCCGCAGAAGAGGGCGAACGGCTGCGGAGCGAACTGGGCTCGCAGCCGTACATCAAGGCCATCGGGACATACAACGGCTCGTCGCTCGACGGCAACAGCGCGAACATAACCACCAAGAAGGACAGGGACGGGAACAATTTGCTGGTATATACGTTCGACTGCGACAGCGCCTATCTGGAAATATCCGGTCTTAAAGTGCTGAAAGACAACCATCTCGCCGGGGATGTAACATATGTCAACGAAACCCTCGCAGCCAAGACCGGCCTCGCCGACGACGGCACGGAGATTGTCTGGAGCAGCGGTTCGACCACCCAGGTCGCCGGAATCCTCGCGAACTTCCATATGGTCAACATCCTTGAGTCCTACAGGGAGACTATGATGACTCTCCAGCCTACCGACAAGATCCGCTATCCGCGATACCTCGTCTTGACCGACGGGTCGCGCGACGCTTACAGGAAGCTCTGCGAACTGGTGAAAACGGTGGACGGCACCTCCGAAGAGATAGACTGGAAAGTCCGAGACCTCGAAAAGAATATAGAGCAGTCGTTCTCGGAAGAGAGAAGCACGATGAGGCTAATATCGATGTTCACCGGTATAGCCGTGCTGATATCCGTGCTGGGATTTATCGGGATGTCGCTCTTCTTCATCCGCCAGCGCCGCAAGGAGATAGGGGTGCGCCGGATTATGGGCGGCACCGTCGGGGAGATACTCAGCCTGCTCCTGAGGAAATTCTGCGCCCCTCTGCTCGTGTCGTTCGTGTTCGCGGTGCCGCTCTCCTACTTCCTGATGAACCGTTATCTTGAGGGCTTCAGCTACCGGATCGGCCTGAGTCCTCTGATATTCCTTGCCGCAGCCGCGACATCACTGCTGATAGCCGTGCTCTCGGTACTGCTGCAGGCCCTGCGCGCCTCCCGCGCCAACCCTGCCGACTCCATCAGGACGGAATAGCCGGACTTCCCGTCACCCGGTGATTACCTCCGCAAGCAGTTTCACCCCCTCCTCCATCCGGGAGCGGTCGAGGAAGGAGAAGTTGAGGCGCATCGTGTTGCGGTGGCTGCCGTCGGAGTAGAAGAACGAGCCGGCGACATAGGCTACGCCCGCAGCGAGCGCCCGGTCGTAGAGGGCGACGGTGTCGATGTTCTCAGGCAGGGTCAGGAAGAGGAAAAGTCCTCCCTCCGGATGCGTCCAGCTGACCCCCTCGGGCATATATCGCTCCAGCAGCGAGAGCATCAGGTCGCGCTTCTCGCGGTAGAGGGCGATGCTTCTGCCGAGATTCTCCTCCAGAGCCCCGCTGCCCATAAACTCCGCCGCTATATACTGGTCGAAGACAGGCGGGCAGAGGTCGAGCGACTGCTTGCAGACGTAGATCTGCTCCAGCACCTCCTCCGGCCCGAAAATCCATCCGAGCCTGAAGCCCGGCGCGAAAATCTTGGAGAACGAACCCAGATGCAGGGTTCTCTCCGGCGCGAGGGAATAAATCGTGGGAACGGGCTCCCCGCCGTAGCGCAGTTCGCGGTACGGACTGTCCTCGATGATGAGAAAGCCGTACTTCTCCGACAGCGCCACGAGGCTTCGCCGCTCCGCGAGAGTCATCGTCTCCCCGCTCGGGTTCTGGAAATCCGGGATGACATAGCAGAACTTGGCCCGGCTCAACAGCTCTTCCGACACTCCGCAGTCCTCCTCGCGGAAGCTCTTGAGAGCCACCACCTTGGCGCGGTATGAGCGGAACGACTGCAGGGCCCCCAGGTAGCTCGGGTCGGAGGTCAGGACGACATCCCCCGGGTCGGCGAGTATGCGCGTGCATACGTCGATGCCCTGCTGGGACGAGGTGGTGATCTGGATATTCTCCACCCCGACCCCGTAACGCTTCGAGATTGCCTCCCGCAGTTCCTTCACGCCCTGCGTCGCCCCGTACTGCACGGCCTTGGGGCCGTACTTCTCCAGCACGAGCGAAGCCAGACGGCCTATCTCGGGGAGCGGAAAAGTCGCCGCATCGGGATAACCGCCTGCAAACGAGCATATTGCGCCGAGGTCGACGCGCTTGAAAATCTCCCGCACGGGAGAGCGCATAAACGAGGGGACGTCTTCGGAGAACAGTGCGCCGTAGTCCATCATCACCTGTATTCCTCAAACTCCGGCATCGCCAGCTGCGAGAGGAAGTCCTTGAGCTTCTCTTCGTCACGGGGACATATCATCAGCACGTCATCGGTGTCGATGACGATGAAATCTTCAAGTCCCCTGAGCGCGAGCAGTTTATGCGAATTGCCGGAATAGACTATGTTGTTGCGGCAGTCTTTTACCAGCCCCTTGTTGACGAGGTTCATCGCGTTGCCGTCCTCATCGTGGTGGGCGAGGTAGTCGTAGAGAGACTCCCAATTGCCCATATCCGCCCAGCGGAACTTGGCCGGATAGACCCAGGCGTGCTCCGTCTTTTCCATCACCGCATAGTCGATGGAAGTGCGCGGCATATCGGTATATATCCGTTCGAGGAAAGCCGTTTCCGCGTCCGTGCCGAGGGCTTCCTGCCACCCGGCCCAGAGGCTGGTGATTTCCGGAGCGTAGGTCTCCAGTTCCCGCCTGATAGCCTCCGCCCTCCAGACGAAGATGCCCGAGTTCCAGAGGAATTCACCCGTTTCGAGGAACACCTTGGCGAGTTCCGCGTCCGGCTTTTCGGTGAATGTCTTGATTTTTACCGGGCGTCCGTCCTCCACAGGCCCGGCCATCTGGATGTATCCGAAATTCGGGTCCGGCCTTGTCGGTACCACCCCGAGAGTGATCAGCGCATCTGTGCCTGCGGCGTACGCGAGCGCATTGGAGAGGGTCTCGTTGAAGATGTCGTGCCGGTTGATGATAAGGTCGGAAGGCGTGACGGCGGTCACCGCCATAGGGTCTCTCTTGAGGATGGCGTAGTTGGCGTAGGTCAGGCAGGGCGCCGTGCTGCGGCTGTAGGGTTCGAGCAGGAGGTTGTCCTCCCGGAGTTCGGGCAGCTGCTGCCGGACCAGTTCGCGATATCTCGGCAGCGAGACGACAAGGATATTCTCTTCAGGGATGACTGCCTTCATCCTGTCGAAGGTGAAGCGGAGGAAAGATTTCCCCTCGGCGGTGAAGTCGAGAAACTGCTTCGGCTTGTCCGCCCTGCTGATGGGCCAGAAGCGGGATCCGACCCCTCCGGCCATTATTATACAGTATAGATGGTTATTAAGCATATAGTGGAATAAAGGCTTGTGGATAATATTCTATTTCAAACTTCGGGCCATCGAAGAGCACCGTCACCACATCGAAAAACACTTCCAGCTCGCCGGGAAGCCCCTTGCGCGACTCCGAATTCAGAAATGCGTTGGCGGCTCTGGCAAGACGGCGCATCTTCCTGCGGTCGACATTGGTCTCCGGGGCCGCCGCAGCCGGGACGGTCCGGCTCTTGACCTCCACTATGTGGAGTTCAGATCCGCAGAGCGATATGATGTCCAGCTCGAGATGCCCGTATCTCCAGTTGCGCACGATAATCTTGTGTCCGAGCCCGCACAGATAGCGGCACGCCTCGTCTTCGCCTCTTCTGCCGTTTATCTGTCTGCTGTCGCTCATAGCCTGACGATTGTCACTCCCGTGCCGCCCCCGCGGACGTCCTCATCGCTGACGGAGAGTCCCGGGATGGTCCTGAGGTATTTCTGTATCTCTTCGCGCAGCACCCCGGAACCCTTGCCGTGGATGATGCGCACCGTGCCGATATTGAGCATCACCGCATCGTCGATATAGTGCGTCACGATATCGAGCGCGTCCGACAGCCTCTCTCCCCGGACGTCAAGCTCCGGCGAGAACTTGAGGCGGCGCTCCGTGACGGCGCTGTCGACTTTCTGCTCCGCCGGCTTGAATTCCTGCCGGGAGGCCTCCCGAAACTCGTTGGAGGAGATTCTCTCCACTCTCTCGGGGGACATCGTGCTGCTTATATTGCCCACTATGACGGTCACTGATTTGTTTGAGATGCGGGCGACTTCCCCGACGAGGCCGTTGTCCTTGACGCGGACCTTCTCTCCGACCTTGAGCGGGGCCGCCTTGACCTCCTTGGCCGGAGCGCCCTCCTGCTTGCGCCTGCGCTTCTCCAGCGAGGCAAGTTTGCGGTCTATGTAGTCTTCGCGCCCCTGCTCCTCCTTCTGCTTGCGGCTTTCCAGCGCTCCGAGAAATCCCTGCAGCTCCCCTCGCGCCTCTTTGGTCCGGGTCTTTTCCGCCTGTGCCTCCCGGATGTCGCGTATCGTCTTCTCGACCTGCCTGCCCGCTCCCTTGACTATCTGTTCGGCCTCCTGCATCGCGTCCGAGATTATGGATTCGCGCAGGGACTTGATGTCTTCCAGTTCCTTACGGTACTGTTCGGTGAGCCCCGTGAGCGCACGGTCGCTGTTCTTGACTTTCTGCAGCTTCTCGTCGAGGGCTCTGCGGTTGCGTGCAATCTTGCGGAGGTTGCGCTCGATGCCGACGAACTCCTCTCCCGCCCGGCTCTCCGCATCCTTGACTATGCTCTCCGGCAGACGCATCTTGCGCGCGAGTTCGAAAGCGAACGAGTTGCCAGGGAGGCCTATCTCCAGTTTGAAGAGCGGCTCAATCCGGGAGGAGTCGTAGAGCATCGCCCCGTTGATGACCGAAGTCTCGGCCCCGGAGGCGTAGAGCTTGAGGTTGGTGTAGTGGGTGGTGATGATGCCGTACACCCCGCGACGGTCGATTTCGCTCAGGATGGCTTCGGCGATGGCCCCGCCTGCGGCGGGCTCCGTGCCGGAGCCGAATTCGTCGATCAGCACGAGAGTCCTGGAATCGGCCTCGGCGAGCATATCCCTCATATCCGAGAGGAACGAGCTGTAGGTGCTCAGGTCGCTCTCGATGTTCTGGTTGTCTCCGATGCTGACGAAGATGCGGTCGAACAGCATCATCTCGGAGGTCTCCGAAGTAGGGACGAGCATACCCCACTGGAACATATACTGCAGCAGCCCTGCCGTCTTGAGACAGACGGACTTGCCGCCGGCGTTGGGGCCGGAGATGAGCAGTATCCGCTTCTGCGGGGTGAGGCTGATGCTGAGCGGGGTCATATTGCGGCCTTCGCTGTGCAGCGCCCTTTCGAGCAGCGGGTGACGCGCCTTGCGCAGACTGATGCTGCCCTCATCGGAAATGACCGGTACGCCGGCGATGAAGTCGAGGGCGGTCTGGGCCTTGGCCATCAGGAAGTCCACCTCGCCGAGGAACTCCGCTCCGGAGAGCAGTTCCGGGATGTATGGACGGAGGAATTCGGTGAATTCGAAGAGTATCTTGCGGATTTCGCGCTCCTCGTCGAAGCGCAGGGCGTTGAGCTCGTTCTCGATTTCGACTATTTCGGCGGGCTCGATGAAACTGGTTTTGCCGGAGGCCGACTCGTCGTAGACGAAGCCGGGGAGCTTGCGCTTGGCGGAAGAGTTGACCGGGATGAGGAACTTGCCGTCGCGGACGCTGACGGAGGCGTCGGAGTCGGCTATGCCGTCCTCCTGGGCCTTGCGGAGCACGGCCCCCGCTCTCTTTGAGAGCGACGCCTCCTTGCTCCGTATGGCGCTGCGGATTTCCAGCAGGGTGTCCGATGCCGAGTCCTTGATGTCCCCGTATCTGTCTATGATGCCCTCGATGCGTCGCTGCACCTCCGGGAACGAATTGATCCGTGATGCCATCTTCTTGAGCCTCGGATAGATGCCGTCCTTGACATTGGAGAAGAAATGCAGCAGCCGCCGCGTAGTGTCGGTAGCGGTCTTGAGTTTCCCCAGCGAGAGCAGGTCAATCGACGAGCCGGCCTTCTGCAGCGGCTCCAGAAATGGTATCGCGTCGATGTACCCGGTGGTCGGGAAACTCTCCTCGAACATCATTATCAGCCTCATCTCATCGGTCAGGGCGAGCCTCGCCTCAATCGTCCCCCGGTCGGTCGAAAACCCCTCTTCCGCCACTCTCGCGGCCGCATAGTCGGTCAGACAGCGGTCCGATATGATCCTGCGGATCTTGTCAAAGCCCAGTTTAGATTCGATTTCGGAGCTTGTCATTCGGCCTTGTCTCCGAGGAGAAGTTTAAGGTTGATACTGTCTGTCGCCCGGATGACCCCTCTGTGCACGAAGGATATGGTCCCGGTCTCCTCGCTCACCACCACCACGTCCGCGTCGCACTGCTCCGACACTCCGATGGCCGCCTTGTGGCGCATCCCATAGTGCGCAGGCAGGTCGCTGCGGTCGGTGATCGGGAGTGTGCAGCGGGCCGCTATGATGCGGTTGTCCCCGATGATCATAGCCCCGTCGTGCAGCGGTGAATTCTTGAAGAATATGTTCATTATCAGGCGGCTGCCGATCTGCGCGTCGATCGTGTCCCCGGTCGCTATGATGTCTTCGAGCGAATCCTTGCGCCGGATGAGTATCAGCGCTCCGGTCTTCTGTTCCGACATCTCCTTGCAGGCCTGCGCTATCTCCGCCACCGAACGGCTGTCCACGGAACTCAGGCTCCGGCCGGTCAGCAGTTTCTTGAGCCTCGGGCGCTTCTCCAGCGAAGCTCCGGCCTGCCTGCCGAGCGTATTGAGGAAGCGCCTGATCTCCGGTTGGAAAATCACGATGATTGCCACCGCCCCTACGTCGATGAGGGTTCCGAGGAGCGAGGACACCATCTTGAGCCCCAGCGCGTTGGCCACGATCCTGATGACGAGCACTATGATGATGGCGATGAAGATGTTGATGGCCGACGAGCCTCTGATCCACCGGAAGATGGCATAGATGACAAGCGCGACCATCAGGATGTCCAGAAGGTCGACCAGCGTGAAGTGCAGAAAGCTCAGCATTCCGAGAACCATACTACAAAGATAGTCATAATTTTTCACTGACCCTAATATTTGCGGCTTCCCGCAAAAGTCACCCTGCCCGAAAACCCCGGACAAATAATTTCAAAACCGCTTCTAAAATAATTGGAAATCAAGTTTTTGATAATTGAGAAATTAGTCGTATATTTGCAGCCCGCGTTTTTGCGCGGTAAGATATAAAGTATTTATAAACAATTAATTAACAAACCAATGCCTGGATTAATTGGAAAGAAAATCGGAATGACTTCCGTTTTC
>CAVLBF010000022.1:0-38827 GCA_963661285.1 Bacteroidaceae bacterium
CTGTACAATCTTCGGATAGCTAATCAACAAGTCTCCCACGGACTTTTGGCGGTGAGCCAAGATTTTGCTTTTCTCGGAGAGAATGCTTACTTTTGAGGTAGATAATCACAATACTACCGGTGTTTAAACAGGTGGCATGCAATACAACTAGCTGCTAGATGAGATTTAACCGGATTATAGTGGCTTTGGCACTGCTCTGTGCGGTTTCGTGCCGTGACCGGAAGGCCGTTCCGGAAGTGGCCGCACACGAGCTGACACATATTGTAGCACTGCCTGATTCCTCTTTTTTCTCGGATTTGCGGCAATTGACAGTACTCGGCGACAGGTTATATGCATTGGATATAGACAGGCGTCAAGTGTTGTCTCTCGACAGAGACTTGAAAAATCTGCAATTGTTCGGCAGCGGCGGGAGAGGCCCTGCAGAACTGACCGGACCTTTTTCGTTCTCAGTGCAGGGCGACAGCGTGCTCATCAATGACCTGTTGGGGCAGGCTGTCAAGTCATATGATACGGAAGGATTCAGGAGCAAGAGGAGCATCGATGTTGTGACCAATGACGGCAGATGGTACGCGAAAGGAGAGGAGTATTGGATGCCCCTGCGCAATGCGGATAGCCTGTTTGTCTGCAGTTCGCCGGCGGGCGACGAGTATTATGGGAGGCCGCACCGTTTCGGGACAGACAGAAAGACCTCGATAATGAACACTTGCTGTGTCCTGAATTATGCGGAGAATCCTCTAATTGTCCATATGATGCTGCCGTATGCCGGACAGTATTCCGTCGATGGCGTGCTGAAAAGGGAGATAGACCTGTCCGGGGCCAAGTTCTACGGACAGAATATGGCATATGTCGCTTCCCGTCCAACTAAGGACAATTCGGCATATATCCTGCATCAGGATGCCGTAATCGATGGCGATTGTCTGTACCTTCTGTGTCCTCGCTACGGAGAGAAATATCTGGTGGACAGGATTTTGGTAGTTAACCTCCCGTCCGGACAGGCGGTGCGCGAGATATGCTTGCCCGAAGGTGTCTATGGAAGCATAGCCGTCGTAAGGGATACCATTTATGCGTTCAATTCGAGGCGGTGCTCGCTGGACATTCTGACAATGTAGCCTTCCCTAAAAATATCTCTCGGAGAGCGTCAGGATCTTGTCTTTGTCAGACTAAGCGGAGAGCAGGCTGACAAGGATGCTGTATTCCGAGCCGTGCTTCTGGATTTTCAACGCTTTCGATGTATAGCTTCGGGGGAGTTACATAACGAAAGAGTCCGGATCTGGTAAAGGTCCGGACTCTTTTGTTAAAGCATCTTCTTGAGGCGTAGCAGGGCTTCGAGGAAGTAGTAGTCGGCATAGCTGAGAGGCACGTCGACCTCGGAGTTCTTGTTCATATTGCCGACACTGTGCTTGAGCAGGAAGCCGCCGTTGGTGCCTTTCCCGGCAAGATATTCCGGCGAGGCGAGCGTGCGTATCTGCTTTATCGCCAGCTCTTTCCATCTTGCGGCATCGGGGCCTTCATCGAAAGTGCTGAGCTCCAGGAAGCCGGATGCCATTACCGCTGCGGCTGACGCGTCGCGCTTTGCGTCTGGGATGTCAGGGGCGTTGAAGTCCCAATATGGAACTCCGTCTGCCGGAAGATTCGGATGGCCTGCGATGAACGCGGCGATATGTTTAGCGTGGTCCAGAAATTCCTGACGGCCTGTCAGCCGATACATCATCGTATAACCGTACAGTCCCCAGGCCTGTCCACGCGCCCAGGCGGAATCGTCGGCGTAGCCCTGATATGTCTGCCTGAATTCCGCCTTGCCTGTCTCGGGATTATAGGAGACCACGTGGTATGAGCTGTAGTCGGGACGGAAATGATTGTGCAGTGTCGTCTCCGCGTGGGTCTGCGCTATCTTGAGCAGAGTGTCATCCTGCATCTCCTTGCCCGCCCACATCAGCATTTCGAGGTTCATCATATTGTCGATGATGACGGGATACTTCCACTCTCCTCTCGGATTCCAGGACATTATCACTCCGGTCTTTTCGCTGAAGCGGGTGGCGAGCGAGCGGGCGGCATTCTCCACTATAGTCTTGTATTTTTCCTCGCCTGTGACCTTGTAGGCGTTGCCTGCGCTGCAGAATACCATAAAGCCGAGGTCGTGGGTGTCGGTCAGCCACTGCGCCGGAGCGACCCTGTCGGTGTAGATTTCGGCGTAGCGTCTCAGTTCCGCATTGTCCGGGTAATACTCGCAGAGTTCCCAGAGGGTTCCCGGGAAGAATCCGCAGATCCAGCTGCGGTAGTCGGCGGTCTTGAGCTCCCCGTCCTCGAAAGTCCTCGGGAGGCGTCCTTCCTGCGGGAGAACTGCCTCGGCGAGTGCGATGCTTTGCTCGGAAGCTCGCTCGAATGTCTTGTCTATAAGCCGGGCGAGTTCGTCTTTATCGCTTTGGCAGGATGGCAGTGCGGCAAAGGCCGCAGCCAGCAGGAGGGTGAATTTGCAAATTTTCATAATATGAACTGTAATCTTATAATTTTGAATCCCTTAATGCGTGGTCTGCGCCCACATCCACTCCCTTCCACGCCTTGAGGCTCGTCCAGTCCGCTGCCGCTTCTGTCCAGAAAGGATTGTCCGTCGGCAGTCCGAGAGGGAGGAAGAACGCGGTGCACATATAGACGCTGCCCGTGTTGATGTAGGCTTCGGACATATTGATCTGGTGTCCGGCGAAGCCGATGCTCAGCCATTCTCCGTTGAAGTTGTCCGGGCTGCTGAACTGGCGGCGCATCACGGAAGTCATAGCGTTGCGTACCTGTCCGAGGTTCAGCTCCGGAGCGAGGTTCTCGGTGAAGACGCAGCGTGCCAGACCGTGCAGAAGCCCGGTCCTGTACACTATCGAGCGTCCGATGACTGGATAGGTGGCTTCCGGTGAAATGAGCCTTTCGAGTTCGGAGGCGTGCCTGCGCTCCCGCGCAAGCTGCTTGTCCAGGTCGGACTGCGGACGGAGTCCGTGCTTGACCATAATCTGAAGGATGTCGGTGAGCATAGGGTTGATCACTATGCTGTTGTAGAAATCCAGATGGACTTCCATCCCGTCGCCGTAGAAGCCGTCGCCCTTGTACCAGCCGTCATCGAGGAAGCGGTGGACTCCGTAGTGCAGGCGCTGAGTGTCGCATTCGCCCGTGTATTCGAGCAGGGCGGCCTCGACCATCGAGGCGAAGAGCAGCCAGTTGCTCTCCTTGGGGATGACGCTCCTGTTGCGCTTCCATTCGGTGACCAGCCTCTCCTGAGTCGTCTTGTCGAGCTGCGGCCATATCCACTCTCCGCCGCGCAATATGCCTTCCGCAAGGAATGCCGCATCCACCAGGGACTGGTCGACTCCGCGTCCGAAGGTCAGATAGTCGGGGGAGTCCGGATTGACGGCATTGGCCGTGGCTTTCTTGACCATTTCGATATATTCGGCTCTCAATCTGCCTTCCGCAGTGTCGTCAGGGCCCAGACTAAGCCACGCTCCGATGCCGCAGACAGTCCTGCCGAACGCCTCCAGATAGGAAGCGGCGCGTCTTTTGGGGTCTGTGCTGAGCGACTCGAAAGGCATATTCTTCTTGAGAGTCCCCGCGCTGAGGTTGCCGAGCACCGGACGGGCAATCTTGTCGAGCTGCGCGATCCATTCGTCCCTGTCGTCGCCTGCCGGCTCGCATCCGAAGATGTAGCGGAACGGCTTGGCCGGAAGTCCGGCGGCATTGCAGAGATTGGTCACCGCGCACTCGTCCCAGGCGTAGCGCACTTCGGCGACATTGACGCCCTTGTCGAACTCGAGGATTACTTCGTTGCCGGATATGACTGGCTCCGGGCGGAGAGTCTTGCCGTATTCCTGATAAATCTTGAAATGCTGCGCGCTCTTGCCGTCTGAGGTCTTCAGCCCGTCTGCGTGGGAGAAACTGAGCACGATTCTGCCGTCTCCGAGCGTAACGCTCTGCAGCTCCGGTCCCTTGACTTCCAAGGACTTGTAGCCGTACAGGTCACGCAGCGCCCAGAGCGCGAGCCGGTGTGCGACGATGTGCTTGTAGGGCGGATGTATGTCCGAGACCTCGTCCACAAGGTCGGTCGTTGCGGCCATACCGCTGTGCGGAACGTCCATCAGGCGGTATTGGAGCTCCCAGAACTCCGGAAGCATATCGCGGGTGACGTTATATATGCTCTCTCTTTGGGAATAATAGTGAGGAGCAATCTGTACGTAGTAGAACGGCAGGGTGTCGTCCCCCCAGAGCGTGCGCCACGAGTCGATGAGGAGCTTCTGCTTGTCGTAGTAGGACTTGAACCTGTCCGGATGGTTCTGGAAGTTGCTTTCTCCCTGATACCAGAGGAATCCCCTTATAGTATAAGGTATCATCGGGGCTATCATATTGGCGAACTTGCTCCCATACTCGGAGCTGCGCACGCGCAGATTGGCGCTCTCCGGATGCGCTGCGGTATATTCGAGTATCTTCTCGCGCGGAGTCCACACTTCGATGGCGCTGCCTCCCCAGGAGCTGCTCAGCACTCCGACCGGGACATTGAGGCTGTCGGCGAGCTCAATGGCGAAGAGATAGGCCGGAGCGGAAATCGGGGCCACAGTCTCGCGTGAGGACTTGTGCCATCCGCTGCTCGGAAGCGTGTCCGTGCCGTTGCGCTTCTCGACATAGAGCACCCTGACCCTGCTGTCGCCGCCCTGCTCGAAGATGCGTTTCTGGACATCTTCGCCCCTCTTCTGAAGCACATAGTTCTTGGGGCGGTCCATACGGTATTCCATATTGGACTGCCCGGAGGCAAGCCACACCTCTCCTACGAGTATGTCCTTGAGCTTGACCGTATTCCGTCCGTCCGAGATGCTCATCTGCCGCGGCTCGAAGCTGGCCGGCATAGGGGCCAGCTTCACTGACCACTTCCCGTCGGGGGATACTGCGGCCTTTGCGCTCTGTCCCGCAAACTTGACCGTGACGGTCTTTCCCGGGGTGGCGGTTCCCCAAATTGTGACCTCCTTGCCCTGCTGGAGGACCATATTGTCTCCAATGACCTTTGGGAGACCGATTTGGGCCTGCGCACCGCAGACCGTGAACGCGAGGGCGAAGATGAGGGATAGAATCTTTTTTGCTGTCATATTGTTTTATCGCTTATTCCGTGGAATGCATATCGTGCAAAGATACGAAGAATTGCGCTCTTTTCCCGCTTTGGCAGTCGCGGATTTGCATTATATTTGCGCACTGATATTTTATTGCAATGACCACACACAGAATTTTTGCGGCGATTGTGCTCCTTGCGGGAGGACTTCTTTGCTGCCGCGCACAGACCGTGTCTCTCAACGGCAAATGGGATTTCCGGCTTTCCCCGGACGGGAAGGACGATGCGGCCCTTGAGAACTTCTACCGTCCCGATTTCAGGGCGAAAGGCTTCAAGCCCGTCGACGTGCCTTCAAACTGGGCCGTCCTGGGCTTCGAGGAGCCTGTATATCGCGGCTTCAAGGACGACAGGGCGAGCGTGGGTTTCTATCGCCTGAAGTTCGACACGCCCGAAGGCTTTTCCTCCAAAAGGGTGCTGCTCAAGTTCGGCGGCGTATGGTCAGAGGCCGATGTCTGGCTCAACGGGGAGCATCTTGGAACCCACTCCAGCGGATATACTTCGTTCGCATATCTCGTGAGCGGCAGACTGAAAGCTGACGGAAGTTCCAATCTGCTGGCCGTCAGGGTGAAGCAGGTAAGCAGGGAATATAAGTTCGACACTTTCGACGACTGGACGCTCGGCGGCATCTACCGCGACGTCAGCCTTGAGGCTATGCCGCAGGAGCGGTGGATAGACTATGTCACGGCCTATACCCGTCTGGACGAGAATTACGAGAATGCCGACCTGCATATCAAGATAATGGTGCAGGATACCCACAAGAATACGCTCCCCGGCAATTATCCGAGTCCGGGCGAGCCGTACAGCGTGCTATGCACCCTCATCTCCCCTGAGGGGGAGACCGTGGAGAGCAGGAGCGTGGATGTGCCCCCGCACACCTCCACGGGACGGGAACTGCACGAGGTGTTCCATCTGCTGAAGCCGAAGAAGTGGACGGCGGAGACTCCGGATCTCTATACTTTGAGGGTGGAGCTGCAGGACGGGGGAGAGGTCAGCCAGATATGGGAGGACAGGATAGGTCTCCGCGAAATCAGCACTGCCGGCGGTGTGTTCCGCATTAACGGTCAGGCGGTGAAGCTGCGCGGGGTCAACCGTCACGACGAGTGGCCGGATGCCGGAAGGGCTACCCGGCGCGAACATTGGCTGAAGGACATTACTATGATGAAGGAGGCCAACATCAACTATGTGCGCTGCTCGCACTATACTCCGGCGGAAGGCTTCGTCCGCCTGTGCGATTCGCTGGGAGTGTATCTGAGCAACGAGGTGTCGATGGGCGGGGCCGGCTCTCTCCGGGACGATCCGTCGTACAACGGGGCGGTGCTGGTACGTGCCGATGAGACCGTCAGGCGGGATCTCAACAGGGCGTCTATAGTGATATGGTCGGTCGGGAACGAGGACCCGCTCTCCACGGCCCACCTGACTGCCATCAGATATGTCAAGGGACTTGACCCTACCAGGCCGGTGCTGATTCCGTGGAGGCACGAGAACTGGCTGCCGGCGGAGATCGATATGCTCTCTTCGCACTATTGGAAGCCTATGGAGTACGACGCCTTCACCGGGAATGCCGGAAGGCCCGTGGTCTCCACCGAATTTACGCACGCCTACGGCAACGATGGACTGGGAAGCCTCGATGACAGATGGAAGGCCATCACGCGTAACCCTGCGGGAGCGGGGGCAGCGGTCTGGATGTGGGCCGACCAGGGAATCTATACCCCTACGCTCAGGCCGTCCTCGTATTCGGAGGTGTTCAGCAGCGATCCGCATCTGAGAATCGACGGCCAGGGCTGGGACGGAATCGTGGATTCCTGGCGCAATCCTACGGCAGACTATTATGAAGTGAAGGCGGTCTATGCCCCGGTTTATCCTCTTGTGGAGCGGATTCAGTTCACCCCTGGAGAGCGCGAGGTCAATCTTCCGGTCCAGAATGACTACGACTTCACCGGCCTTGAGGAAGTGACGATGGAGTGGAAAATATATGAAGAAGGCAGATTGCTGGGAGAGGGGCGGACTGCTCTTGGCGGCGTGCCGCACAGCCGACATCTCTTCCGGCTGCCCATAGACTGCATCGGCCCTGAGCCGGACGCGTCCAAGGCACGTTACGCCCATCTGAGCTTCGTCGGAAAGGACGGCTGGGAGATAGGCCGCAACTCTATAGAACTGGTGTCAGCATCCCCGTTCCGTCAGTCTGCGGGTGGGAATTATCTTCCTGAAATAGTGGATGACGGCGCGGAAGTCACCGTCCGTGCAGGGGATGGAAGTTATGTCTTCGACCGCCGGAGCGGCGAACTGCGCTCGGCCTGCTATGACAGCAAACGGCTCTCGGAAGGGCTCAAGCCGATTCTCTGGCGGAAGCCGGACCCTTGCGAGCAGACCGCGCTCTCCAAGGCGGACAGGAAATACGGATACGATCTCAATTCCGCAGCGCCGACTGCGCTGAGCTTCAGTGCGGAGAACTCGGACAATGCCGTGTCGATACGCGCCGAGGTAAGGTATGATGTGGCTGAAAATGAATATTATACAGTGAGCTATCTCTATAGGATAAGTTCTGACGGAAGACTCGATCTGCATTATGAGATACTTCCGCATCTGAGCATCACCCAGCTCAACGTCGCGGGCCTCACGATGAGACTTGCCGGCTCCGCCTCGGAGCTGCACTGGCTCGGTCTTGGTGAGGGGGATTCTTATCCCAACAGATACCGCTCGCAGCTGTTCGGCTATTGGGGAGGGAAGATTTCCGAAGTCAGCGGCAACAAGACCGTACGCAGAATTGACATATCGTTCCCTGAAGCCTCCCTCAGGATAGACAGCAACGGCTATATGTGGTATCCAGCCGGAGACGGCCGTGAGATAGGCATTCTCTCGTCCGTGTTCGCCCGTCCGGAGAAGGGCCGTCAGGCCGGAGAGGAGATGCCGCAGCTGCGTACCGGCACCGGTCAGGCTTTTGTAGGGGAACTTTCCCTGACGCTTGGGAAGTAAGATTAAATTTTGCTACCTTTGTGTGACGGGCCGGATTCGGCCACAATGCGCAGATTATTGTTTTAAGATATGAAAAAGATTCTCGTTTCGGCGGCCTCAGTCCTTTGTGCCGGCCTGTGTGCCCTCGCCCAGACCACCTCTCCGGTGGCCGGGCTTGACTACAGCTTCACCACGGTCAAGGCCAATCCTGTCACTTCAGTGAAGAACCAGGCGTCCAGCGGCACCTGCTGGGCGTACTCGACCATCAGTTTCTTCGAGTCCGAGGCCATCCGTCTCTGCAACATCAAGGACACCCTCAAGTATCCGGACTTCTCCGAGTTCTTCGTGGTTTCCCACTCCTATATGGACAGGGCGGTGAAGTATGTGCAGCTCGACGGCAACCTTACCTTCAGCGCGGGCTCCGAGGCGGATGACGTGCTGGACGTGATCAGGGACTACGGCATCGTGTCCAACGAGGCTATGACCGGTATGAACTACGGCACTCCGCTCCCTAAGCAGGCCGAGCTCGACGCCGTGCTGCTCGGCTACATTTCAGCCGTCGCCAAGAACCCTAACAGGACTCTCACCACCGCGTGGAAACCGGGATTCAAGGCCATCCTCGATGCATATCTCGGACCGTGGCCGGAGAAGTTCACGGTGGACGGCAAGGAATACACCCCGGAGAGCTACCGCGACGCGATGAAGATTGTCCCGGAGGATTATGTGACCCTCACATCGTTCACTCACCATCCGTTCTATACCTGGTTCCCGCTGGAAGTCTGCGACAACTGGCGTTGGGACGAGGTCTACAATGTCCCTATCGACGAGTTTATGTCAATCCTCGACAAGGCCATAATGGACGGATATACCGTGGCCTGGGGCGCTGACGTGAGCCACGCCGGTTTCACCCGCAACGGACTGGGCATCCTTGTGGACGTCAAGGCTTCCTCCGCCGGTTCCGACCAGGAGCACTGGGTGGGCAAGGAGGAAGGCAAGCCGGCTCCGGTGACCATAGTGGAGACTGTGCCGACCCAGGAGTCCCGCCAGTTGGAGTTCGAGAACAAGACCATCACCGACGACCACGGAATGCAGATTTTCGGCATAGCCAAGGACCAGGACGGCAAGAAATACTATATGGTCAAGAATTCCTGGGGAGAGACCGGCAAGTATAAGGGCATCTGGTATGTCACGGAGGCTTTTGTGAAGAACCAGAGTATGGACTATATGATACACAAGTCCGCCCTGCCTAAGGATCTTCGCAAGAAACTCGGCAAATGATGCGCATCGGGAAATATATCCCTGATTTTATCACCTCGATGAATATCGTCTGCGGTATCGTCGGGGTGGTATTCGCGTTCAAGGGCAGGCTTGAGCCCGCGTTCTGGATGATGCTTGCCGCAGCGGTGTTCGACTTCTTGGACGGGCTCTGCGCCAGAGCTCTCGGGGCCTATTCGGATTTCGGCAGGGAGCTCGATTCGCTCTGCGACCTCGTCAGTTTCGGGGTGCTCCCGTCGGTGATGTTCTACACCCTGATGAAGACCCTTGCTTTCGGGGAGAGCGCCGTCTGCTGGATTCCGCTGGCGCTCACGCTCGCCGCAGCCCTCAGACTCGCCAAGTTCAATGTCGATACGGCTCAGGCTGACTCGTTCAAGGGTTTGCCCGTGCCGGCCGCCGCGCTGCTTGCGGGTTCGCTCTGCTGCTTTATCTGCCACAGCCCGGCATCATTCCTGGCGACCTGGGCCGCCGGCCCGGTGTTCATCCCGCTGCTTTCGGTCTGCCTCTGTGCACTTATGCTGTGCAGGATTCCGATGTTCTCCTTCAAGTTCCATAGGGACGATGACCGGATTCTCCGCAGCAAGAGGCTCGCATTCGTCTTCATCGTGGTCGCCTCCGCGCTCGTCTGCGTCCTCTTCGGGCAGCACTGGTCGCTGGCCGTGCTGCTCAGCTTTCTCTGCTACATACTGAAGAATATAGTTTACGCATCGTTCAGGATATGAGGGTCGCTCGTCTGGCTTTGACCTTGCTTTGTGCAGCTGCTGCACTGCTGTCCTCCTGTCGGCAGGCCGTTCAGGAGCGCAGGCCGACCATCCCTTATGTGCGCGGGATACTCGCCTCGAAGAACTGTCCGGAGATGGGCGTGCTTAAGCGCTGCGCAGCGCCTTCCGTCACCGATGACATAAGCCTCATCGGGCCTTCGGCGGTCTGCGAACGCTTCTCCGAGCGATTCTGCGTCTACGACCGGAGGGACAATGTGGACGGGAGCTACAGTGCCGACGGACTTCCGGACTTTGCGGGGGAGAGCCTCGTATGCATAGCCGACGACTCTCTCGCGACGATACCCTCCGACAGCCTGTCTGCGGCAATGCTTCGCGAGAGGACTGTCCGGGAAGTGCTCTGCGCCCTGGATACCGTCCTGCACATCAGCCCGTACGACATCGATGGCTTGAGCTCCAAACGCTCCTCCAAGATGATAATCCTCGCCGGGGCGAATGTAAGCCTGTGCGGATTCTTCGATGCGGACACCCTCCTGAGGAGCAGCGGATGCGGTATAGCCCTGCTGTCGCCGCAGGATCTTGCGCTGAAGAAGGTTTTCGCCTCGCCTCGCAGACTGCTCAACGTGGCCGTCCTCTACGACGGGTCCGTCTCTTCGGGGGAGGTATATGCCGCGAACTTCGCCGTCAAGGCCGCAGAATCCGGTCACTCCGGCTCGCTCTGCTACACGATGCCTACGGATGGCCGTGACAGCCTTATGCACAGACTGTTCCGCTCTTACATCGACTCCGGACACGGAGGGGCTCTTGATGCCGTGATTGTGGACGACCTGTCGGCGGACGTGGATGCCCTGAAGAATGAACTCGCGGGGATGCTGTCCATAATGCACGAAAGTTCAATCACCTACGGGCGGCTGATTTCAAAGGATTTCGTTGTGGTCGATTCTTTCGACGAGACCGCCGGGACAGTTTACGCTCTCCTCAGACAAGGCAACCTTTTTACCCACAATATAGCAAAACCTCAGGTCGTGACCTGCAGGCCGGTGCCGAAGCCGGAAGCGGAGGACGCCTCCATCATCCTGATACCAGGTTCTTATGTTCAAAATTAGCATACTTTCAGAAGAAATAGAGAAATTGCCCGCAGGAGCGTTCCCGGGAGAAATTCATATAATAGAGAAGACAGGGCTCGAATACGCGAAGGCCATAGCCTACCTGATGACCCAGAAGATCGTGGGTTTCGATACCGAGACCCGTCCGGTCTTCTCGGCAAATATGCCGCATCACCACGTGGCACTGCTTCAGCTCTCCGGAGCGGACAAGGCTTACCTCTTCAGAGTCAATAAAATAGGTATGCGGCGGCTGATGTGCGCCGTGTTGTCCAATCCCAACATCATCAAGGTAGGAGCCGCAGTGAAGGACGATGTCCGCGGACTCCAGCATTACGCCAAGTTCGAGGGACGCAATTTTGTCGACCTTCAGAAAATCGGCTGCGAATGGGGCATTCGCGACAAGAGCGTCAAGAAGATGTCCGCCATCATTCTGGGATGCCGCATCTCCAAGACCCAGCAGCTCTCCAACTGGGAGGCCGCAGAACTCTCCGCAGCGCAGCAGATGTATGCCGCCACCGACGCGTGGATATGCCGCGAGATGTACCTCAAGCTTCTCAAGTCGGAGAAGAACCCGCTCACTCCGGAACAGATGAATCCTGATTCAAACGGTCGAACAGATGATAAGAGTAATACTGAAAAGAGGTAGGGACGAGTCTCTGCGCCGTTTCCACCCCTGGGTCTTCAGCGGTGCCGTGGCCACGGTGCAGGGGACTCCGGCAGAGGGGGATGTTGTCGCCGTATATAGCGCGGAGGGGCAGTATCTTGCGGCGGGTCATTATCAGATTGGCTCGATTGCGGTGAGGATACTCTCGTTCGATGAGGACCCGACCGCGCCCGATTTCTGGAGAAATTCCCTCGCCAAGGCTGTCGGGATGCGCCGGGCCGTAGGGCTGGACTGCTGCTCCGGGTCGGACACCGACTGCTTCCGCCTCGTCCACGGGGAGGGGGACGGGCTCCCGGGACTGATTGTTGACTGGTATGACGGGGTATGCGTGCTGCAGGCGCATTCCGTCGGAATGTTCCGTGCCAAATCTCAGATCTGCGCGGCTCTCAGGGAAGTGCTCGGGGACTCTCTCAAGGCTGTATATGACAAGAGTTCCGGCACGGCTCCTTTCAAGGCTGGACTTGAGCTCGTGGACGGGTATCTCTACCGTCGAGAAGGTTTTGATGCGTCAGAGGCCGTCGTGCGCGAGAACGGCAGGAAGTTCATCGTCAACTGGGAGGAGGGGCAGAAGACAGGCTTCTTCCTCGACCAGAGGGACAACCGCTCGCTGGTCGGCAGATATGCCGCAGGACGCAGCGTGCTCAATCTCTTCTGCTACACCGGAGGCTTCAGCGTCTATGCTCTGACGGGTGGCGCGAAGAGCGTGGATTCGGTGGATTCTTCAGCCAAGGCCATCGCCCTGGCGGACAGGAATCTTGCGCTTAACGGCTGTGACGGGGCACTGTGGCACAACTGCTGCGCAGACGCAATCGATTTCCTGGCCGACAGCGAAGACGGGAAGTACGATATGATGATAGTGGATCCTCCTGCATTTGCCAAGCACCGCGATGCGCTCCGCAATGCTCTCAGGGCTTATCAGCGGCTCAATGCGGCGGCAATCGCGAAGGTCGCACCCGGCGGGCTGGTGTTCACCTTCAGCTGCTCGCAGGTGGTGGACAAGATTACGTTCGCCAACACCGTCTTCTCCGCCGCCGCCCGGACTGGCCGCCGCGTGCGGATCATCGACAGATTCTGTCAGGGCGCAGACCATCCGGTCAGCATCTATCATCCCGAAGGTGAATACCTTAAAGGGTTGCTGCTCTACATAGAGTAGAGCAGCAACCCTTTTTCTTAACCCCCGCAGACTGCCGTCTGCGACCCCTACTAGGGGTGTTTCGCTCCTACGTCGCGGTCCCTGCGGGGATGACTAAATGGAATTTAGTCACCCCTGTCGGGTTTCTTAACCCCCGCAGACTGCCGTCTGCGACCCCTATCAGGGGTATTTCGCTCCTACGTCGCGGTCCCTGCGGGACTTTACAGGTCCCCGTTTCAACTGTTGGAGTCTATCAGTTCCAGCAGCCGGTCTATGGCTTCGCTGTCGGGGACGTGCTTGAGCACGGGCTCTCCCTTTCTGTATATGGAGACCTTTCCTCCTCCTTCGCCGACATAGCCCCAGTCGGCGTCGGCCATTTCTCCCGGGCCGTTGACTATGCAGCCCATCACCGCGATTACCATCCCTCTGAGGTGGGAGGTGCGCGCCTTGACCTGCTCGAAGGTCGCCTGCAGGTCATACATCGTGCGCCCGCAGCCCGGGCAGGCTATATATTCCGGCTTGTAGAAGCGCCGGCGTGCGGCCTGCATTATCTCGTCCTTGAGGTACTCCGACAGTCCCGCGCTGTCCGGAATGGAGTCAATCTCCCTGCGGAGCAGCTTGGGCCCCCACTGTACGGCGGCCCGCAGCATCTCGTCCCCGCCTTCGCCGAGAGCGAGGAATCGGGCCACGGGAAGTTCCGCTTCGGGCGGTTCGGTCAGGGACACCCTGACCGTGTCGCCGATACCCTCCTGAAGCAGGGCCGCGATTCCGACACAGGACTTGATTCGCCCACTGTCGCCGTTGCCGGCCTCCGTAACTCCCAGATGCAGAGGGAAGACCGTGCCGGAGCGCTGCATCATCGCGACGAGTTCCCGGTAAGCTTCTGTCATCACTATGGTGTTGCTCGCCTTGAGCGAAACCACCACGTTGTAGAATTTAGCATCCGTGCACATTTCCACCCACTCCATAGCGGCCAGAGCCATCGCGTGCGGGGTGTTGCCGTAGAGGGAGGTGATGTAGGAGCCCAGCGAACCGTGGTTGAGGCCTATCCGTATCGCTGTCCCGCGTGAGCGGCAGACCTCGATGAGGCGGGCGAATTCGGAGCGTGCCTTGGCGTGGTCTGGATGGAAGTTCCCGGGGTTGATGCGCACCTTCTCCACCACTTCAGCGGCGGCTATGGCGGTCCGGGAGGAGAAGTGTATGTCCGCGACAAGGGGAGTATTGCAGCCGGCCGTCCTCAGACGTCCCTTTATCTCCTTGAGGTGGGGGATGTCCTGAAGTCCCGGCACGGTGATGCGAATCAGCTGCGCGCCCGCCGCCGACAGGGACAGACACTGCGAGACCGTCGCCTCCACGTCAGAGGTGTGCGTGTTGCACATCGTCTGCACGACAATCGGATTGCCGCCTCCGATGACGAGTCCCTCACCTACTTTTACCGGAATTGTCCTGAGCCTTTCCATATACTGTTTCGTATGCTTCCCGTTTGATCTCCTTCCGTGTCTTGCCAGTCCGCTTGGAGAGTTGGAAATGTATTCCCACCGTAGCCATAATGTCCATCGGATAGGCGTAGCGGTAGTAATAGCTGCTGTTGTAGTCCGGTTCGTAGAGATTGGACCACGACCAGCGCAGCAGGCAGTTGAAGTGTATTTCCACGGGATCGAACATCAGCGCGAATCCGACACCTCCCTGAAAGCCGTAGTCAAGCTGCTTCTCATATGTGCGGAACGTGTCGGTCCATTCCGGATTGAGGTTCGGCCCGGAGCGCGTGATGCTGCGCCGGTATCCTCCATAGACTCCCGCATTGGCCATTATCTTGCCCGGGTCGAAGTCGACGTGTATCTGCATCATCGCGGGGATTTCCACTACCTGCATCGAGCACCAGGTCGCGCCGTCCACATCGGCGGACGTCCCGGTCTCCTTGTCGGCGCGGAAAGTGTAGCCCTCGTTGCCCATAGACGCTCCCATCACCAGGGCGAAGTAAGGCAGATTGTCGAAGAGCTTGCTGAACTTGGTGTAGGTGACGGAGATATAGTTGGGGGCGAAGACGAACGCGCGGTTGTGCTTGCTCGGGCTGAAGTATGTGTTGGAAAACGTCACGCCGTAGTTGACGCCTATCAGCGAGTAGTCGTTGATGAGACGTTTCTTCACCACCGTCACGCTGTCCAGAGTCAGTTCAGGCGTGAGTTGTGCGCTGTCCTGCGCTGCCGCAGGACTTGGTGAAAGGGCTGCGGTCAGGCTGACGGAGAGGAAAACAAGTAGTCCGGTCGCTTTCATCTGAAGAGTTCGCTGAGATTGATGGTCTGACTGAGTTCGACCCCTGAAGGGATGTCGATGAATTTCTCCCCGCCCAGTTCGTAGAATCTCACCTTTTCCGGTTGCCGGTGCTCCAGCACCGAGCCGGAATCCACGATGGAATTGCGGTTGCCGTCTTCGGTAATGCGGATGCAGTACTTGCCCTCGCTCAGATACGGGAACACGAGCGTCCTGTCGGAGTCAATCACATACGAGCGCAGAGTCCTGTTGCGCTTCTCGTTGAGCAGGTCGACTATATACTTCCTGTCCACTCCCGTCATTACGGTCTCAAGTCTGCTCAGCTTGTCGTCGTTGGGAAGCTTGCACTTGACCTCAAGGCTGTCTGACCAGAATCCGTTGATGTCGCGGAAAGCGCGGTACGGCAGTTTCACGACGTATTCGTAGCCGGGGAGGAGTTTGTCCTTTTGCCGGATGACATAGCGTCTCAGGTTGAGGCTGTCTCTCTCCACGCTGAATTCCATCTTCTGCTCAGTCTGCCTCGGGGTGATGGCGGTAAATTTGATGGAGTCGAAGCTCTCGCGTATGATCGGGTTGCGGAATTCCAGTTCGAAGCCGTTCTGCTCCACCGTCTTCGGGTCGGCCCTGAGGGTGAGCACGCAGGTGGTGTCCTCCTGTTTGATGGACTTGCGCGAGCGCTTGGAATAGGTGCGCTTGTCGTTGGGGAGAGCCAGCCTGACCTGTTCGGTCTGGGGGGTGAGCACCCCCAGAGAGTCGGTCTTGAGGTAGGTTACTCCTATCTTCATCGTGTCGGGCGCTGCGCGGCGGCTGTTGATCCATAGCTCCAGACTGTCCCGCGTGATGTTGAACTGACTGACAATCTGGGACTGGCGATAGTCGTTGACGGTGATGGAGTCTATGACGGCATCCGGAGCCATAAAGGTGATGTAGGCCGAGCGTTCCGAGGTGCGCACCTTGTTGACCATATATTGTTTGGAAGGTTTCTCCCGGAAGAGATTGATTTCGTGTTCGCTGTGTCTCGCGAGGCAGGCGAGGGTGTCCTTCATATCGTAGCGCAGGATTTCCTTGACGCTGTCGTTGGCGGTCAGCACCGGCCTTATCAGCGAGTCGACGAACCCGACAAGCTCCGTCTCAGGATTGAAGATGTTGTCGTTGTCCTTGTCGGTGATGGCGTAGAGCCTGTAGGTCGTGTCCTTGATGAACGGCAGGGCGAAGAAGCCCCAGTCGTCGGTCTTGACGGCGGCGTACGGCCTGCTGCGGTAGATGGCCGAATCGGCCAGGTCGGTATGTAGCAGCACCGTGGCGCCCTTGACAGGAGACAGAGTGTTGCAGTCCTGTACGGTGCCGGTGATCATCATCGAGTCTATCTTCTCCCCGGTGGAGAAGACATAGGTGTAGCCGGCGAACATATTGCCTTCGTTGGCATCGGCTATTGCGTCGGTGAAGCTGATGGTGTAGGTGGTGTTCGGCTCAAGCGGCTCTTCGGCGCTCACTATCAGATTCTTCCCCTTGAGGCGCGACTTGAGCGGCTTGCGCTGGGGAGGGGAGAGGAAGATGTTGCTGCTCTGTTTGATGGTGACGAATTCGTTGAACCTGAACACGAACTTCGCTCCTTCCAGAGGCACTCCGACAGCGCCGGGAAGCGGGCGGATGTCCACGATATACGGCGGGATCGTGTCTTTGTCCCCGCCGCTGGGGGACTGGGTGGTGTTGGCGCAGGAATGCGTGAACAGCATCGGGACGAAGACGGCGAGCAGAACGGCGCAGAGTGGAAGAAATCTTTTCATCGCTGTCAAATGTCTGTTCTGACGACTTCCTGGATGCCGTCTATTTTCTTGAGCCCTTCGACCATATCCGCCAGTATCCCCTTGTCCTTGACCAGCAGTTCTATCTTGCCCTCGAAGAGACCTCCGTCCACCGACAGCTGCAGTTTGCGCATATTGATGCCGAGCGTCTTGGAGATGAAGCCTGAGATGTCGTTGAGCAGACCTATGCGGTCCAGCCCCCGGAGGGAGATCCTGATGGGGTAGTCCAGTTCGGTGGCTGTCCACTGCGGGGTCACCAGTCTGTTGCCGTAGCGGCTGGCAAGCCTTTCCGCCTCTTCGCAGGACTTCTTGTGCACGATTATGGTGTTGTCATCGGTCAGGAAGCCGATGACCGGGTCGCCGGGAATAGGCTTGCAGCATTCGGCCATCTTGTACCTGATGTTGTCCCCGCTGCTCTTGATGACGAATTTCTTCTTCCTCTTCTCGCCGGATGAGAGGCTCTCCTCGTCGATGACGGCCTTGAACTGCTCCGGCCCGAGTATGCCCATACCGATTCTGAACCACAGCTCCTCCACATCCCGTATCTGGTCGTGGTCGAGGAATTTCTTGAGCAGGGCGTGGGTGTTCTTGAGCCCCATCAGCCGGATGCGTTCCTCATATATCTTTTTGCCGTCAGCTGCGATTCTCTCCTTGTCTGAACGGAAATACTCGATTACCTTGCTGCGGGCCGATCTGGTCTGCAGAAACTGCAGCCATTCCTTTTTCGGGGTGGCGTTGGCGGCGGTGATGATTTCCACCTGATCTCCGGACTTGAGCGTCTGGGAAAGGGGGACCAGCTTCATATTGACCTTGGCGGCAATCGCCGAGTTGCCTATGTGGGAGTGTATCATATAGGCGAAGTCGAGGGCGGTGGCCCCGTTGAGTATCGACTTCTGCTCGCCCTTGGGGGTGAACACGACTATCACTGAACTTACGAGATCCTTGTGGATTATGTCGAGCAGTTCCAGCGCGCTCACGTCGTCGCTGAGCAGGATGTCCTGCACCTGCTTGAGCCATTTGTCCATCTCGGAGTCGTTCTCGGAGATGTAGCCGTCCTTCTTGTAGGCCCAGTGTGCGGCGATGCCCTTCTCCGCTATGTCGTCCATCCTGCGCGAGCGTATCTGCACCTCCACCCAGAAGCCCGCGTGGCTCATCAGAGTGCAGTGCAGAGCCTCGTAGCCGTTGTTTTTGGGCTGGGCTATCCAGTCGCGTCGGCGGCTCACGTTCTCGCGGTAGAGATTGGTGATGGCGGAAAAGATCAGATATGCCTGGTCACGCTCGTTCTGCGGTCCGTCAAGTTTCGGGGTGAATACGATTCTGACGGCGTACAGGTCGAAAATCTGCTCGAAGCCGACGTGCTTGTTGTGCATCTTGTACCATATTGAATATGGCGTCTTTATGCGCTTCTTGACGGTGAAGTTGTAGCCCGCGTCCTTGAGAGTCTTCTCGATGGGGGCGATGAATTCGTCGATATCCTTGCCCCGGGCGGCGGCGTTGCTGTTGATTTTCTCGGTGATGCTCTGATACTCTTCGGGCTCCTTGTACTTGAGCCAGATGTTTTCCATCTCGGACTTGACCGCATAAAGGCCGAGCCTGTGCGCAAGGGGGATGAATATGAACATCGTCTCGGAGAGAATCTTGTCCCTCTTGTGCTCCGGCATATACTCGATAGTCCGGCAGTTGTGCAGTCTGTCCGCAAGCTTGATCAGCACCACGCGCACATCATCGTTGAGAGTCAGCAGAATACGCTTGAAGTTCTCCGCCTGGAGGCTTTCCGTGCTGATTGCCCCGCCCTTGCGGTCTTCGTTGTCGAGCACGGTCTTGATCTTGGTGAGACCGTCCACGAGTGAGGCTATCTTGTCGCCGAAGAGGCTGCGTATGTCCTCCACGGTATAGCTCGTGTCCTCCACCACATCGTGCAGCAGAGCCGCGCAGATGGATTTGCACCCGAGCCCGATTTCGGACACCACAATCTTGGCCACCTCAATCGGATGGATGATGTACGGCTCCCCGGAGCGGCGGCGCACGTTCTTGTGGGCCTGGTTGGCGAACTCGAAGGCCTTCTGCACGGTTTCCACCTGCTCTTCGTTGCGGCAACGCAGGCGCGCCACATCCATCAGGGAGGCGTGTTCCTTGTCAATCAGTCTGTAATCGTCCTTTGTGAATTCAGAAAAACTCATTCTACCATATTGTTGTCTCCGCCATCCTTTGTCAGAACAGGCTGAGTTCGTTTACGCTTTCCTCCGTGCCGCCCTTCGCCCGGGGAGGGAGCATAGCGACGAATTCCTCCTCAGACTTTATCTCAATCCCGAGCTCCGCGCACTTCTTGAGCTTCTCGGGCCCCGGCTTAGTGCCGGCGAGCAGGAATGAGGTGTTCCCGCTGACCGATGAGACTGCCTTGCCGCCGTGCTCGGCTATAATCTGCTTGATGCGGTCGCGGCTGAGGCTGAAGTTGCCCGAGACCACGATCGTCATTCCTCTGAGGCTGTCGGACAGGGCCTCGTCGTCACGTTCTCCCCCGAAGCGGAGACCGGCTTTTCTAAGTCTGTCTATCTCATTGAGATGCACCGGATTATGGAGATATTCAAAGACGCTCGCGGCAATCACGTCCCCTACGTCCTCCACTTCGAGCAGCTGCACGGTCGAAGCCGCCGCGAGAGAGTCGATGTCCCCGAAATGCCGTGCGAGGCTCTTTGCGGTGCTCTCCCCGACATAGCGTATGCCTAGGGCGAAGAGCACGCGTCCGAACGGCACGTCTCTGGAGGCGGCCACGCTGTCTATGAAGTTCTGCGCGGACTTGTCCTGCCATCCCTCAAGGGAGACGAGCTGGAGTTTGCTTATCGTGTAGAGGTCTGCCGGACAGCGCGCCAGACCGCTGTCGTAGAACTGCTCGACCGTGGCTTCGCCCGCGAGGATGTTCATCGCCTTCCGTGAGACGAAATGCAGCATTCGGCCCTTTATCTGCATAGGGCAGCCGTCGGAGTTGGGGCAGAACCACCGGGCCTCGTCTTCGGCCTTCACGAGCGGAGTTCCGCAGTCCGGGCAGTATTTGGGGAATATGGGCACAGGAGCGACTTTCGGCCTCTTGCCGAGGTCCACTCCCGTGATTTTCGGGATGATTTCGCCGCCTTTCTCGACCAGTACGTAGTCTCCAAGGCGGATGTCCATCTGAAGCATCTGCCCGGCATTGTTGAGGGTCGCGCGCTTCACGACGGTGCCTCCGAGCTGCACGGGATCGAGGTTCGCCACCGGAGTGACGGCTCCGGTGCGTCCCACCTGATAGTCGATGCCCAGCAGCCGGGTGCAGGCCTGTTCGGCCTTGAACTTGAATGCTACCGCCCAGCGCGGGGACTTGGCGGTTGACCCCAGCGCCCGCTGGCAGGCAAGTTCGTTGATTTTGACTACTATGCCGTCTGTGGCGTAGGGGAGGTGCTTGCGCTCCTTGTCCCAGTAGTGGATATAAGCCTCAATATCGCTGATGTTGTGGCAGATGCGTCGCTTGTCCGAAACCGGCAGCCCCCAGGAGGCGGCGGCATCGAGGGCCTGGGAGTGCGAGGCGAACGTCACCGATTCCGCCGGAATGTGGTATAGGGTGCACCACAGACCTCTATGGGCGACTTCTTCCGGGTCAATGAGCTTGAGCGAACCTGAAGCCGCATTGCGGGGATTGGCAAAAGGAGACTCCCCGATTTCTTCCCGCTCTTCGTTGAGATGCTCAAATGCCTCGTATGGCATAAGCACTTCGCCCCGTATTTCGAACTCTTCGGGGAAGTCCCCGTGAAGGCGGTGCGGGATGTTGGAGATTCTCATCGCGTTGGCGGTGATGTCGTCGCCCTTGACCCCGTCGCCTCTGGTCAGAGCCCGGTACAGCTCTCCGCCCCTGTAGCTGAGGCATATTGCGGTGCCGTCGAACTTAAGTTCGCAACTGTAGCTGAATGCACTCTCGCCGAGCGACCTCTCGGCCCGCCGCACGAATTCTTCAATCTCCTCTATTGAATAGGTGTTCCCGAGCGAGAGCATCGGATAGCGGTGCGGCCTCTGGACGAATCCGCCGTGCTCCTCCGCTTCCGGGCTGTCCGGATCCGGAGCGCCGAGGTCAGAGCCCACTCTGTGCGTGGGGGAGTCCGGACTGTCGAATTCGGGCCACTCCGCTTCCAGCGACTCCAGCTCGTGCATCAGGGCGTCGAACTCGAAGTCACTCATAGTAGGGGCGTTGTCGACATAGTATCGACGGCTGTTCTCGCTCAGAATACCTCTGAGCTCCTCTATTCTATGTGCTGCGGCATTTCTGTCCATAATAAACCACAAATTTAATCATTCTTTTGAATAATTCCTTACCCACGGGGGGCCTATTGGGGACAGTGTCAAAAAGACCGGCGAAAAGCAATTCTCACTTTTGCTATTTTGCCGGATAATCCGTAAATTCGCGAGATTTGTTTTCACGCAATTAATATGATATCCTGATATGAAAGATTCAATCATTATTCTGTGCGGCGGAGGCCCTGCCCCGGGAATGAACACGGTGGTTTGTTCTGTCGCCAAGACTTTTTTGAGCAACGGCTATAGGGTAATCGGCCTCCACGGCGGTTACAGCGGCCTGTTCTCCAAGACCCCGCGAACCGAGGACATCGACTTCCTCAAGGCGGACTACTACTTCAAGCGCGGCGGATCCCATCTCCAGATGAGCCGTTTCAAGCCTACGGACGAGGATTTCGAGAAGAACTTCAACCTCGACCTCTTCAAGGACAACAACATCAAGCTGCTCGTTACCGTAGGAGGCGACGACACCGCTTCAACGGCCAACCGTATCGCCAACTTCCTCGAGAGGAAGAAATATCCTATCCGCAACATCCACGTCCCGAAGACCATAGACAACGACCTCCCTCTGCCGGACAACGCTCCGACTTTCGGCTTCAACTCGGCCAAGAACGAAGGGGCGCACATCGCCTCCACGGTATACGAGGATGCCCGCACTTCCGGCAACTGGCTGCTGATTTCGGCTATGGGACGCTCGGCGGGACATCTTGCCCTCGGCATCGGAGAGGCGACCCACTGCCCGATGACCATCATCCCTGAGATGTTCAACAAGACCGAAATCACCATCGACAAGATTATCCGGCTCTCGCTCTCGTCGATCATACGGCGCAAGGTGCTCGGCATCGACTACGGCACAATCGTCGTGGCCGAGGGCGTGTTCCACGATCTGGCCGAGGATGACATCAAGTCCGCCGGCGTGCATATGACCTATGACGAGCACGGACATCCGGAGCTCGGCAAGATATCCAAGTCGGTGCTCTTCGACGAACTTCTCGAGAAGGCGATGAAGCAGACCCGCCTTAAGGTCAAGACTCGTCCGGTGGAGATCGGCTATGACGTGCGCTGCCAGGATCCTGTCGCGTTCGACCTGACCTACTGCACCGAACTCGCGATGGGAGTCTATGACCTCTACGTCAAGGGAGAGACAGGATGTATGGTCTATGTCGATGCCTACGGCGAGGCCAGGCCGCTCTATCTGCACAGCCTGCAGAACTCGGAGGGCAAGATTCCGCCGCGCCGCGTGGACATCAACTGCGGCACTGCGAAGAATTACTTCCAGCATATCTGCCATTTTCTGGCACCGTCCGACTACGAGGCCGCCAAGGCATATGTGGACAATCCGGAGTACTACGATTTCAAGAAGATACTCGACTGGGAGTAGGCAGATGGGGCTGGCTAAAAAGTGCTTTAGCCAGCCCCTTTCAGGTTTCTTAACCCCCGCAGACTACCGTCCGCGACCCCTATTATTAGTCTCCCTCGTTAATCTGCAAATTTTTGCTTAATTATAAACCCTTGATTTATAGGGGGTACAAAAATTATTAAAAATTTTTCAAAAAAAATTTGCAGATTAATTTTTTTGTAGTACCTTTGCATTCGGGTTGAGCAAGTGACCGTTCTGGCCCGTCAACCTATTGGTTATTAGTTTTAGTGTTATTAATTATGTGGTTAGTATGAGTTGTTGCCGAGACGGTCACAACTCATTTCTTTTTTTATGTCCGTCCCCGGAGCCGCCGCGCTATCGAAGGAATCTCTCCAGCACACGGGCTACCCTGTGCACCGGAAGGCCCATCACATTGTAGAATGAACCCCTGATGGAGGAGATGCCCACATAGCCGATCCATTCCTGTACTCCATATGAGCCGGCCTTGTCGTAGGGCTTGTAGTTGTCGAGGTAATAGGCTATCTGAGAGTCGCTTAGAGGCAGGAATTCGACCTCGGTGGAGTCGCTGAAGCTCTCTTCGCGCTCCCTGTCCCTGATCGTGACGGCGGTCACCACTTCGTGGCAGCGCCCGGAGAGAGTGCGGAGCATCTGCTCGGCTTCCTGTCTGGAGTGAGGCTTGCCCAGCACCTTGCCGTCTATAATCACCACAGTGTCGGCGGTGATGAGCACTTCGTCGTCCTCCAGCGGGCGGTGAAAGCCGTGCGACTTGCCTATGCACATATCAAGGGGCACCCTGTGGGGTTCCACGCCGGGCTCCTTGTTCTCGCTGAAGAGGTTTTCCTTGTCGACGGTGAATTGCAGATCCAGCCCTGCGAGGAGTTCCTTCCTGCGGGGCGAGCCGCTTCCGAGTATGATGCGCTTCATCTCAATATATCTGGTCGAACTTGTCCTCGTCGAACTTCCACTTGTCCTGAGCCTTGAGTATCATCTCGATACCCTCACGCAGACAGCCGTGTCCGCCGGGCCGCAGCGTGACGAAATCAGCCGCTTCGCGGGCTTCCGGAGCGGCGTCGGCGGGTGCGAAGCCTGCACCGCAGGCCCTGAGAACCTGTGTGTCCGGAATGTCGTCGCCGAAATATGCGACTTCTTCAGCCTTGAGACCGTTGTCGCGGCAGAACGCCTCGAAGACTTTCAGCTTCCCCCTCACGCCCAGATGCAGGTTCTTCTCCTCGGCCCCCATATGGCGGCAGCGGCTCTGCAGCGCGGAGGTCTCTCCTCCAGAGATTATCCCTATGATGAATCCCTTGGCCGCCGCGACTCTCGACGCGAACGAATCCTTGGCGTCCACCACTCTGACGAGGTCTTCCGGACCGGGCCCGACGGGGATGATGCATCCGTCGGTGAGCACACCGTCGATATCATAGACGATGGCCCTGATGAGCTTAAGATTTGGCGCCATTCGGGTTGAAGTCCGCTATGTTGAAAGTGTCTCCCTGCGACCTGCGTGCCTCGGTCTCGATTGGCCCGAACTGCGCCTCGTATTTGCCTATATTGTCGAGCAGTGCGTTGAGCAGCCTTTTGCAGTGTTCCGGGGCCATCACGATGCGGCTCTGCACATCCGGCTTCGGGAGACCGGGCAGGATGGTGGCGAAGTCGAGTATGAATTCGCTTCTGGAATGGGTTATGATGGCAAGATTGGAGTACAATCCCTTGGCGACTTCGGGCTTCAGCTCGATGTTGATCTGCTTTTCGTCTTTGTCCATAATCAAAACAATTTCTTGAACGGCAAAGTTAGTAAAAAAATGCCTACCTTTGTATGATATGGAAATTGAAGCGAAATACAATCCCTCCTCTGTGGAGGACAAATGGTACTCATATTGGATCGGTCACAGGTTCTTCCATTCGGAGCCGGACGGGCGTGAAGCTTATACGGTGGTGATTCCGCCGCCGAACGTGACAGGTATCCTGCATATGGGCCACGTACTCAACAATACGATCAACGATGTTCTTGTGCGCAAGGCCCGTATGGACGGCAAGAACGCCTGCTGGGTGCCGGGGACGGACCACGCCAGCATCGCCACCGAGTCCAAGGTCGTGGCCCGTCTCAAGGAAAAGGGCATCTCCAAGGAGGACATCGGCCGGGAAGAGTTCCTCAGGTACGCCTGGGAGTGGAAGGAGGAGCACGGGGGAATCATCCTCCAGCAGCTCCGCAAGCTCGGCGCGTCCTGCGACTGGGACAGGACCCGGTTCACGATGGAGCCCGCTCTTTCCGAAGCCGTCATCGCGACATTCTGCTACTTCTATAAGAAAGGGATGATATACCGTGGAGTCCGGATGGTGAACTGGGATCCCGTGGCCCTCACCGCCATCAGCGACGACGAGGTCATCCACCGCGACACCAAGAGCCATTTCTACCATCTCAGATATTATATCTCCGACGGGGAGGGGCATCCGACCGACAAATATCTCGTGATTGCGACCACCCGTCCGGAGACGATTATGGCGGATGCCGCAATCTGCATCAACCCTGCCGACGAGCGGCATCGCGCCCTCAAGGGCAAGAAGGTGCTCATCCCGCTCATCAACAGGGAGATACCGGTCATCGAGGACAGCTATGTGGAGATGGATTTCGGGACGGGATGCCTCAAGGTGACCCCTGCCCACGATGCCCACGACTATGAGATAGGCCTGCGCCACAATCTTCCGGTGATTGACATCATCGACGAGCACGGGCATCTAAACGAAAAGGCCCGGATTCTCGTGGGCGAGGACCGCTTCGAGGCGAGGACAAAGATAGTGGAGATGCTCCGGGAGGCGGGGAATCTCGAAAAAGTGGAGGAATACACCTCGCCGGTGGGTTATTCCGAGCGCACCGATGCCGTCATAGAGCCGAAGCTCTCCGCGCAGTGGTTTCTCAAGATGGAATCCCTTGCATCGATGGCTCTCGACAGCGTGGAGTCCGGCAGGATCAAGTTCATCCCAGACAAATACCGCAACACCTACCGTCACTGGATGGAGAACGCACACGACTGGTGCATCTCCCGACAGCTCTGGTGGGGGCAGCGCATACCGGCATATTATCTGCCTGACGGACAGGTCGTGGTGGAGGAGTCCGCACAGAAGGCACTCGAGGCTGCGCGGAGGATTGACCCGTCGCTGACAGCCGCCGACCTCAGGCAGGATGAGGACGTGCTCGACACCTGGTTCTCCAGCTGGCTCTGGCCGATTTCGGTATTCGATCCGGAGATGCCGGGACATCCTGACCACAAGCCGAACCGGGACCTGAGCTATTATTACCCGACCAGCGACCTTGTCACAGGGCCGGACATCATATTCTTCTGGGTTGCCAGGATGATTATGGCGGGCGACGAGTTTATGAAGAATATCCCGTTCAGGAACGTCTACTTCACCGGCATCGTCCGTGACAAGCTGGGCCGCAAGATGAGCAAGACTCTCGGCAACAGCCCCAACCCTCTGGACCTGATTGAAAAATATGGCGCGGACGCGGTCCGTCTCGGTATGCTGCTCTGCTCTTCAGCCGGCAACGACATCCTCTATGACGAGTCTCAGGTCGAGCAGGGGCGCAACTTCTGCGGCAAGATATGGAACTCCTGGAGGCTCGTGAGCGGATGGAGCGTGGACGATAAGGCCTCTCAGGGCGAGGAGGCGAGGGTGGCGGTCAAGTGGTTCGACAATCTGCTCTCCCGCACCATAGAGACGGTCGAAGACCACTACCGCAAATTCCGCATCAGCGATGCCCTGATGGCCGTCTACAAGCTCTTCTGGGACGACTACTGCAGCTGGTATCTGGAGATGGTGAAACCTGCCTACGGCGCTGCCATAGACGGGATTACATATAGGGCGACGCTCACTTTCTTCGAGAAGCTCCTCAAGCTCATTCATCCTGCGATGCCGTTCATCACCGAAGAGCTCTGGCAGGCTATGGAGAAGCGCGAAGACGGGGACACCATAATGTATCAGCGCACGCCGGTCGCAGGCCCTTATGATGCTGAGTTCCTTGCCAGCTTCGACCTTGTAAGGGACGCAGTCGTGTCCATCCGGGGCATCCGGGCCCAGAAGCAGATTTCTCCGAAGCAGAGCCTTGAGGTATATGCCGACGGTCCGCTCTCCGGGGAACTTGTGCCTGTTCTCAGAAAGGCGGCAAACGTCTCCTCTGTCAAGTCCGGTAAGGCCGAGGGAGCGGCGGTATCGTTCATCAGCGGGACGGTGGGATTCAGCGTCCCTCTTGCGGGGCTGATAGACGCGGACGACGAGAGGGCCAGACTCACTTCCGAGCTGGAGCATCAACGCAAGTTCCTCTCCTCGGTGAGGGCCAAGCTCGCAAATGAGAAATTCACCGCACACGCGCCTCAGGCCGTGATTGACGTCGAGAGGAAGAAGGAGGCTGACAGCCTTGCCCGCATCGAAGCCCTTGAAGCATCGTTGAATTCGCTTAAATAAATACGCTTATGACAGTTTATCCTCTGGTTATCGGCTTCTGGAACGTAATCGTCATCGCCCTCATAGTGCTTCTGCTCTTCGGGGGCAAGAAAGTGCCCGAGCTTATGAAGGGGCTCGGCAAGGGTGTCAGAAGCTTTAAGGAAGGTCTCAACGGGGCCGAAGACGATGATGATGCCAAAAAGATTGACAACGGTTCCTCAAAGCCCGAATAGTTAGTGGCCGGGGGCGGGGAAATGTCCTTCTGGGATCATCTTGAAGAGCTGAGAGGGAGCATCATCCGCTCAGTTCTTTATCTCTGTGCTTTCTCCTGCCTCGGACTGTGTTTCAAGCACCTTCTCTTCGAGGGGATAATTCTCGCGCCTACCCGTCCGGATTTCTGCATCTACCGCCTTCTGGGCTGGGATTTCAGTGTGGCTCTTGTCAACATAGAGCTGAGCGCACAGTTTTTCGTGCATCTGAGGGCCTCTTTCGCGGCAGGTCTGATACTGTCTTTCCCCCTCATAGTGTGGGAGATATGGAAGTTCGTCGCCCCTGCTCTATACGAGCGCGAGAAGATGGCTCTGCGCTCCGCCTTCCTGCTCTCGGGTCTTCTGTTCTATGTCGGGGTCGCGGTGGGATACTTCCTGATACTCCCGTTGTGCCTGCAGTTCTTTGTGAACTACAGTGTGTCGGAGACGGTTGTCAACACCATCAGCCTCGGCTCCTATATGTCTATGTTCACCTCGCTCGTCCTGCTGGACGGGGTAGTGTTCGAGTTTCCGACCGTCGTGCTCTCGCTCTCCCGGCTCGGTCTGGTGGACCGCAGTATGCTCCGCAAGGGCAGGAAATACGCTCTCGTCGTGATTCTGGTCTTCGCGGCGCTCATTACCCCGGCCGATCCGGTGTCGATGTTCGTGCTCGCCGTCCCGCTATACCTGCTTTACGAATTCTCAATCATATTATGCTCGTCTCGCAAACGCCCCGATCCTACAGAATAGATTGTGTCAATTGGCCGGATACTTATCCGTATAGACCTGAAGTCACGCTTGAGGTCTGGCATTCCTGCACCGAGCTGCATCTCCGGTATCTTGTCAGGGAGGATGCGGTGATTGCCTCCTGCCCGGAGGACGGGGGGCCGGTCTGGCAGGATTCCTGTGTGGAGTTCTTCTTCGCTCCGGGCAATGACGGACTGTACTACAATATAGAGTGCAACTGCATAGGCACGCTGTATTTCTGTTGCGGCGCGGCAAGGCACGGTCGGGAGCAGATGCCGGAGGCGGCGTATGGAGGGATACGCAGGCAGGGGAGTCTCGGCTCTGAAGCGTTCGCGCTCAGGGAAGAGCCGGTGGAATGGGAGATGCGTCTGGATATTCCCGCGTCAAGCTTTATCCGTCACGATATCAGGGATTTCCGAGGACTTGAGGCACGCGGCAATTTCTACAAGTGCGGAGGTGCTTTACCGACGAGGCATTACCTCAGCCTTTTCCCGATAGGGACGGAGAGGCCGGATTTCCACCGTACGGAGTTTTTTGACAAGATAGTTTTCGAATAATGGTATCGATAGAGGACGTGACGGTGTCGTACGGCGGCTTTGTGCTGCTGGACAAGATCAATTTCCATATCAGCGAGACTGACAAGATTGGCCTCGTGGGCAAGAACGGTGCAGGCAAATCCACCATACTCAAGATGATATGCGGGCTTCAGAACCCGACTTCGGGTCGCATCGACCGTCCTAACGAGCTAAGCGTCGGCTACCTGCCGCAGATAATGGAGCATCACAAGGGCCTGTCGGTACTGGACGAGGCGATGACGGCATTCGACGACGTCTCCCGCATCGAGAGGGAGATAGAGAAGGTCACCCGGGAGATTGAGACCCGGACCGACTATGAGTCCGACTCCTATTCTGCGCTGATCGAGCATCTGGGAAATCTCAACGACAGGCTCGAACTGAGCCACAGCGAGCCGCCCGAGGTGCAGGCCCGACGGACGCTGCTGGGTCTGGGATTCCGAGACGAGGAGATGGGCCGCAACACGGAGACGTTCTCCCAGGGCTGGAATATGCGCATTGAACTGGCCAAGATTCTGCTGCGCAAACCTCAGCTGCTGCTGCTCGACGAGCCGACCAACCATCTGGATATCGAGTCCATCGAGTGGCTTGAGGACTATCTCAAGTCCGTCCGCTGCTCCCTGCTTCTGGTAAGCCACGACAGGCGCTTTCTCGACAATGTGACCAACCGCACCGTGGAGGTGATGCTCGGGCATATCAACGACTACAAAGTGCCTTACAGCCGCTATCTGGAGTTGCGCGCCGAGCGTCTGCAGCAGCAGGCGGCTGCCTACGAGAACCAGCAGAAGATGATACAGAAGACGCAGGAGTTCATCCAGGCGTTCCGCTACAAGCCGACGAAGTCCAATCAGGTGCAGTCGCGCATCAAGGCGTTGGAGAAGCTGGACAGAATAGAAATCGACGAGACCGACAATGTGCGGCTTACGGTCAAGTTCCCGCCTGCTCCACGCTCGGGGGATGTGGTCTTCAAGGGGACGGATCTGACCGTGGGCTATCCGCAGAAAGTCGTGTTCCGGGATGCGGACGTCGAAATCAGACGGGGGGAGAAGGTGGCGTTCATAGGCCGCAACGGCGAGGGCAAGACTACTATGATGAGGGTGATAATGGGGGAGCTGGAACCGCTCTCCGGCGAAGCCAGGCTCGGGCACAACGTGGAGGTCGGGTACTTCGCCCAGAATCAGGAAGATGTGCTTGACCGCAACGAGACGGTATTCTCCACTCTCGACCGTATAGCGGTGGGGGACATACGTTCCAGGCTCCGTGACCTGCTGGCACAGTTCCTCTTCCGCGGCGCTGATATAGACAAAAAGGTGTCGGTTCTCTCCGGAGGTGAGCGGGCCAGGCTCGGAATGGCGCGTCTGATGCTCCAGAGCCACAATCTGCTCGCGCTCGACGAGCCGACGAACCATATGGACGTAAAGTCCAAGGACATCCTCAAGCAGGCGCTTGCGGCCTTTGACGGCACGCTTATAGTCGTATCGCACGACAGGGATTTCCTCGATGGACTCGTGGACAAGATGTACGAATTCCGCGACGGCAAGGTGACGGAGCATCTTGGCTCGGTGAGCGAGTTCCTCGAAAAGCGCAAAATCGAGAACCTGCAGGAACTCGAGCGCAAATGCGCCCCTGCACAGCAGCCGGAGCGACCTCAGCGGAAGGAGACGTTCGAGCAGAGCCGCCAGATGTCCCGCGAGGACAGAAAGAAGAAGAACCGCATAGCGTTTCTGGAGAAGGAGATTTCTTCTCTGGAGGGGAAGATGAAGGAGATAGAGCAGCTGCTCGGCTCTCCGAAAGAGGGGGATGACATAATGGAACTGACTCGCAGCTATCTTGAGCTCAAGCGTGAGCTTGACTACAAGACCGAGGAGTGGGGAAAACTGATCGATTGACGTGCAATATGAGGACATTTAGTTTTTTTTGTCGGGCATTGCTGCCCGCGATTGTAGCCCTGACCGCTATTCCGGCATCGGCGCAGACGGCTCACGTTGAGCTTGCACCGGGACCTTTTACCGGAGTGTCCGTGTCCGGAGATTTTGAACTCAGTCTGGAGCCGGGCGAGAGCTATTCGCTAGCTATGGACATAAGTGAGGAATTCGCAGAATTCGTCAGTGCGGAGGTTGTGGACAGTGTGCTGGTGATCCGCTTCGAGGACAAGAAGGAATTGAGCGATATCTGGAAGGCTTTCCGGGGGAAAAGCTCTCCGTCACCTATGTTCCGTGCCAGGGTGAGCTCTCCGGCGGTGTTGAAGTCGATAGACATAGCCGGAAATACTGTCTTGAAAACTCTTGGCGCGGTATGCGATACGGCGGAGGTGAGTTTCAACATCAAGGATAACGCCTCTGCACCGCAGGTTTTTGTGAAGTCTTCTATCGTGGGGCTTAATCTGTCGAAGAAGGGCAAGGGGGAGTTCCGTCTGGACTGTGATTCTCTGGCAGTTTCCGCAAATGGAAGCGCCGAACTTACCCTCTACTGCGGTACAGCCTCCAAGGTCGGGATGGAACTCTCTTCGAATGCGTCCGCCGTGTTTGCGGGGGAGAGCGGACACATTTCAGTCACGGCCAAGGGGACATCGAAGGCGATACTCAATGGCAGCGCCCCTTATGCGGTCTATAATCTGTCCGGTTCCGCCAATGTCAACGCGATCAACATCAAGGTGAAGGAAGCCAATATCACTATGAGCGGCATCTGTTCTCTGATGCAGGGGGCGAGCGAATGGATATTCCTCAATCTGAGCAACGGTGCGACTCTCACTTTCAGCGGCACTCCGCAGATTCATATATCCAGGATCAAGAACGCCAGCGTCCAGCGCTACGAAAGCGGCAAGAGAAGATGAAGACGGTATTCGATGCGCACTGTGACGCTCCGTCCCAGATGCTGCGCCTGAGGGATTTCGGGAAGGACAATGCCCGTGGTCAGGTGGACTTCCCGAAGATGCTTCGCGGGGGTGTGAACGCGTCGTTCTTTGCCGCCTATGTGCCCGCGTCTCTCTCCGGAAAGGCAGCCACGGACTATGCCTGCAAACTCCTTGACACTGCTGCCGGACAGGTTCTTGCCAATCCCGACAAGGCTGCGGTTGCGGGCTCGGCCAGCGCCGTCCGGAGCATAGTCCGGAGCGGCAGGATTGCAGTGATGCTGGGTATCGAGAACGCTTCAGCCCTTGACGGCGGAGATTCTGTCGAGCTGCTCAAGTCATTTTACAATAGGGGAGTACGCTACATTACCCTCACCCATAGCGCGGATAATGATTATGCGGACAGCTGTACGGGCGGCGGGCGCTGGGGCGGACTCAGCCCGCTGGGCAGGCGGCTCATAGAGGAGATGAACGGTATGGGGATGATGATAGACCTTGCCCACTCCTCCGATGCCACGATGCGGGATGTGCTGGGTCTTACTTCAGCCCCGCTTGCATATACCCACGGATGCTGCCGCTCCCTCGCCTCCCACAGACGCAACATTACGGACGAACTGATGAGGGGCATAGCGGAGACTGGGGGGGTGGTGTGTATGAGCATCTATCCCTGCTTCCTCGATGACGGGTTCGTCAGGACACTCGGAGAGTCGGGACTCGAAGGAAAATCCTACGTCGAGGACGAATTCATCCGCGATCCGTCCGACCCTGCGAAGCGGGAAGCCTGGTATGCGCTCAGCGATGAACTCGCCGCGCTGCCGCGTCCTGGAGTCGCGAGGGTGGTGGACCATATCGAGCACGCCGTCTCGGTTGCCGGTGTGGAGCATATCGGAATCGGGACTGACTATGACGGGATTGAAGTCACCGCTGAGGGGCTTGAGGACATATCCAGGTTCGGACTTGTGTTTGAAGAAATGAGCCGACGAGGCTTCAGCAGATTCGACATTTCAAAGATTGCAGGAGGCAATCTCCTGAGGGTTCTCAAGGAGGTCAGAAAAGCGGCAAAATAAGGCCATAAACGCCGGTTATGGGTTACAAATGTGGCGTAACATTTTTGTTATAGTATCAAACAAAAATGTTTTTAATGTTATGGCTCAGATAGTTATATCTATGGATATGTAATTCTCCAAAGTTTCCAAAGCGATACGCGCGAAGCGGCGGATATTGCCCTTGCGCCCGAGATTGCAGTTGTAAATCCGGGTGATTGTGCCTCCAGGACCGCTGACCCCAATCCATACAGTGCCCTCCGGATAGCGTTCGTCGCCGCCCTCGGCAAGCCCGGTTGTGGCTACTGAATAGCTGCTGCCGCTCAGTTTCCTGACCCCCTCCGCCATCGCCGCCGCGACCTCGCTGCTGACCACTCCCTTGCTCTCTATGACTGAGGCGGGGACACCGAGAACTTGCTCTTTGATGCTTATTGCATATGATGTCACGGAGCCGAGGTAGTACTCCGAAGAGCCGGAGACGGTGGTGAGCAAATGCGAGATGTATCCGCCGGTGCAGGATTCGGCCGCACTGAGAGTTCTGCCGCTTCCTTTCAGGAGAGCGGCGATTCTATTTTGAACGGGTGCTTTCATTGTGTTTCAGTAAATATTTAAGGGTTCTGCCTACGATTCCAGGGCCTTCGCGCAGCAGTCCTGTGCGCAGTTCGACCAGAGAGGCTCCGCAGCGAAGGGCTTCCTCAGCCTGGTCCGGGGTATCGATATGGCAGTTGGCGATAATCGGAAGCCGTCCGGACGTGTGCCCGTGTACATACGCGACCTGAGAGTTGGAGCGGAGCTCTATGCCGTCTATACCGTTCATCAGGCAGAAATCGGCTATTGTGTCCAGTTCTGCCTCGTTGAGGTAGTCGGGAAGCTTTATTACTATCGGCTTGTATTCCTGTTCCGAAAGTCTGGATTCCAGCAGGGGATTGAGTTCTTCTGTGCTGGGGTCGCCGCTGAGGTCGATCACGAAGAAGTCGTAGAAATCGTAGGCCAGAGAGAAGGCCGTGAGGTAGTCTTTAGAGATGCACAGGGCGAGTATGTCGTCCTGTGGGTCTGTCTGGAGGTGTCGTATCGCCCTGCGCGCCCCGTCCGCGTCCACAGGTCCGACCTCGACGAAACTGAATCCCAGATTATTGAGGTCATTGTAGAGCTCTCCGTGGATGTCAAGTCCGGCACCGAGCCCGAGGGGATTATAGAAATCAAGTCCGAAAACTTCCCTCTGGAGTCCCTCCGGGCGGTTGTCGTGCATCCAGCGGTTGAGCGTCCGCCCGAACGGAATCTTGCCGATGAGCTGAAAATATCTCAAGCCGATCCTTGAAGCACGTTCAAGGTCCATCTTGCGCGCGAAAGGCTTTATAATGATATCATACAGGCTCATACAGCGGCAAAAATAGTCAATATTTCAATCTTTGCGGTATTCCTGAAAGGTATTATCGTCGAAAAAAATGACTATTTTTGATATATTTCGTTCATTATCTAGTGTTTGCGTGTTGTTAACTAAAGTGCTTGCTTTAGCCTTGGGCGCGTTGTGTTCACTAAAACCATCATCTTGCCGAGACGCAGAGATATCGGCCGGAGATGTCTCTCGCACCTGAGTAACCCGAGGGGCAATGCTGCCCTCATCGTCCTCAAACAGACTTGAAGCGGCTTTTCCGCTGGCATACATCCGTCCTTTTCCTGTGATAAGCCATTCCAGATTGAGGGCGGGGTAGGCCTTTGCCGTATTGAGCAGGAAGTCAAACCCCGGTTTGTTGCGTCCGGAGAGTATATGTGAGACGCTGGCTCTGGCGACGCCGATGCTGTCTGCAAACTGCGACTGGCTGATGTTCTCAGCCCTCAAAAACTGTTCAAGACGCCTGTTCATATTGTGACAATCGTTTTCACAAAAATACACAAGATTTTTCAGTAATACAAGTTTTACACTTGTCAACAACCGGAGAATGTTAACAAATTGTCAATAACTTTTCTTTGAGCCACAATTTAGATAAATTCTATAAATTTTCTGAAAATAGCATAATTAGCAGATGATATATAAGTGCTCTTGAACCAGATTACAGGACTTGATGCCGCACAGGGCGAGAAATAGCACAATCAATCATAAAGGTGATTGTATGTATAATATTGGGAATCAATACGATGATAAATAGGTGGCTATGCCAATAAGAAGCACTTATTTAACAAAAATACAATCTGCTACAAACAGGATGTTGATCGCATAAAATTCACACTTGGCTATTAGCGGATTCACAAAAGTAAACCGAAAAAGGAGTGTTGTCTTTGGTCTTTTAATTGGTTATTTTTGCGTCTGCTTTCAGTGATGGTTGAGGATGCTGAAAGGACTCTTAAGGATATGAAGAAAGTTTTGATGTTTTTTATGCTGCTCCCGCTTGTTGCTGCGGCGCAGGATATGAAGCCCCGGGTAATTGCGATGACTGACGGGGAAGTGGATGACCGTTGTTCGATGGTAAGATTCCTTCTCTATACGAATGAGATGGATGTGGCAGCCATCATCGAAACCTCTTCCTGTTATCAAAGGGAGGGATGGAGCCGTTCCGGGTGGCTTGCGGAGCAGATCGACGCATATGAGAAGGTGCTCCCGAACCTGCGGATACACGATGTGGACTATCCGTCGGCAGACTATCTGCGGAGCGTCTGCTTTGTGGGAGATGAAGATCCTGCTCACGTGATTGTGGACGGAAATTCGGCAAGTCGTCTGCCGGGAGGTCCTGTGCTGATAGAACCGAGAGAATGGGAGGATACGCCAGGGTCGGACCGTATCGTGGAAGTTCTGCTCGACGATGACCCGCGTCCTGTATATATTCAAGCGTGGGGGGGAGGCAACACTGCCGCCAAAGCGTTCCAGAAGCTGAAAGACAAGTATCCTGAAGACTATGAGCGGGCTGTCAGAAAAGCGGTGGTTTATAATATATGGTATCAGGATGCGGCAGGACACTATATCGAGAGAGAACACCCTGACGTGACAATGCTCCTGCAGTTCCATTTCAGCGGCACCTGGGATTACGGTACGCTGCTCTACTCCGATGACTTCGTAAGCAAGTATCTGCACAACGGCAAGAACCCTCTTGGTGACCTATATGTGCAAAATATGATAAGCGAGGGTGACAGTCCTGCATTTCTCTACTGTCTGGGGCGCGGACTGCGTGGACACGAGCACCCGTCCTACGGAGGATGGGGCGGAAGGTTCTACAAGGTGCAGGGTTTCGAAAACGTATGGCGCGATACGGGGCGCGGAGACATACGCCGGTGGATGGAGACTGCTCTACACGACTTTCAGGCACGGCTTGACTGGTGCATCACCTCTGAGTACGGCAAGGCCAACCACCACCCGAAGGTCACATCTCCAGACGGCACAGACTTCACGGTGAAGTCGGGCGAGAAACTTGTACTGCGCTGCAGCGTGGAGGATGACGACGCTCCGGATGTGGAGCGGCTATGGGAATTGAAAAAGCAGCAGTATGAACAGGCGGGGCTGACAAAAGAACAGTTTGAGAAAGAAGCAGACCGGCGAGTCCGGCCTTGGAAGGTGTCTTGGGAGCAGGACTTCGATGCGGGGACTTGCAGGCAGTGGGTTGATATTATGGACGGTAGCGGCAATGAGGTTGAGATAACCGCCCCGCAAGTTTCGGAGCCGTGCACAGTCCATATCCTCCTCGAAGTGACCGACACCGGTTTCCCATCGCTGACGGCATATCAGCGGTACATTATTACGGTGCTGCCTTAGAAGAGGCTGTGGAAAGGCCATTATGAAATTTATGTCGCGCTTCACTGTTTATGATACCGGAAATAAGAATAGAAGATTTCAATTATAATCTCCCGGACGCGAGAATCGCCAAGTACCCGCTTGCGGAGAGGGATGCATCAAAGCTCCTTGTATATGACGAGGGCAGTATCAGGGAGAGAATATTCAGGGAAATAACCGAAGAGATACCTTCAGAGGCGATAATGGTGTTCAATGATACCAAGGTCGTGCCCGCAAGGCTCTTCTTCAGGCGCGATTCGGGGGCTCACATAGAGGTATTCTGCCTTGAGCCGCATTGTCCGGCTGAATACAACGTCAATTTCGCCTCTACGGAAGAGTGCAGCTGGACTTGCGTCATAGGCAACGCAAAGCGCTGGAAGGACGATGTGCTGAGCCTCGACGTGGATGGCGGGGAACTCGCGGAGATAGAACTCAAGGCAAGTCTGGAGTCCCGGGACGGGCAGACCGGGGTGGTTTCGTTCAGCTGGAAAGGCGGTATCCCGTTCTCAAGAGTTCTTGAACTGTGCGGGCAGATACCCATCCCTCCATATCTTAACAGGGCTACGGAAAGCATTGATGTAGAACGCTATCAGACGCTCTATGCCCGCGTGAGGGGCTCTGTGGCGGCACCTACCGCCGGGCTGCATTTCACCTCGAACGTGCTTGACGGTCTCGCTCTCAAGGGGGTGGATATCGAGAAAATATGCCTCCACGTAGGTGCAGGTACGTTCCTGCCTGTCAAAAGCTCTCTGATTTCCGGGCATACTATGCATCGGGAGCCGTTCTCCGTGAGTCTGGATTTTCTTAAGAACCTGCGGGATTCAGGCAAGAAGGTGGTGGCCGTGGGCACGACATCTGTCCGTACGCTCGAATCTCTGTACTATGTCGGCGTTTCCTGCATCGAGAAGGGGACTCCTGAAGATGTCTCGCAGTGGGATCCATATCAGAGGGAGTATCCATATACTTTACGCGAAGCTTTAGATGCCATCGTCAAATATTTGGAGGATAATTCTCTGAGCGAGCTGAATGTCGGCACTAGAATCATTATCGTGCCGGGCTTCAGATTCAGGCTCACTGATATGATGGTGACCAATTTCCATCAGCCGCAGAGCACTCTGCTGCTTCTGATTTCGGCGTTTGTGGGAGGCGACTGGAGGAAAATCTATGATTATGCGCTCGGGCATAGTTTCCGTTTCCTGAGTTATGGGGACAGTTCTCTGCTTTATCGGGCTCACAACAATGTATGCGATGATTGACCCGAAGTACGACAACATAAGGCCATATTCCGATGAGGAGGCCGTAGGGGCGCTGCGCCGACTGTCGTTCAACCCTCTGATGGCGGTGGCATCGAAATTTCTCTTCCCGGATGAGCCGTTCTATCGTCTCTCCAGGATGTTCCGCAAGGTGACATCGGTCGAGGATTATCAAGAGAATGTGGTCTCCAGAGCTGTGGAGGGGGTTCTCAAGCGTACTTCCAGCGTTTTCAGCTGCGACGGACTGGAGAATATCAGGCCCGGCAGGACATTCCTTGCAGTTTCCAATCACCGCGACATTTCTCTGGACGCCGCGCTTACCCAGTGGGCTCTGTACAGCCGCGGAATACCTTTGATGGAAGTCTGTATAGGCAGCAATCTGATGGATGACAACCGCACCGCATCGGCCCTGCTTCGCTCCGTGCGTATGGTGAGGGTCATACGCGGTCTGCCGGCACGGGAGATGTACGAGGCCTCCAAGCTGCTCTCGGAATATATCCGGGATGCCGTCTCGTCTTCGCGCAGTTCAATCTGGATTGCGCAGAAGGAGGGCAGGGCCAAAAACGGTCTTGACAGGACGGCTCACGGACTGGTCAAGATGCTGGATATGAGCGGGATGAAAGGTTTCTACGAGAATTTCTCCGAGCTCAATATAACGCCGATGAGCATATCTTACGAGTATGAACCCTGCGATATTCTCAAGGCTCGTGAACTGCTTATTGCTTCGGGGGGCAAGTATGTCAAGAAGCGCGGCGAAGATACCCGCAGCATTCTAGGCGGCATACGTCAATGGAAAGGCGGAATTCATCTTTCCGTCTGCAGGCCTCTGTCGGAGAATGAGCTTAGGATGGCCTCGGTCTGCGAGCGGGCCGAGCGCTATCAGCTGGTACGGCAGATGATTGACGGTCGCATCGTGGATGCCTATAAGCTATGGAATACCAATTATATCGGCTACGACCTGATGACCGGCGGCGAGAAGTATGCGAGCCTGTATGCCGATTCGGAACGTGAAGCGTTCATCGAGTATGCCGAGAGGTGTCTGGACACGGTAGAGCCGAGCCTTGACAGGGAAGAGCTCCGAAAGATATTCTATCAGATCTACGGCAACCCGGTCCTTGCCCGAGAACAGCTATAACTTAACATAATATAAATTGTGTAAC
>CAVLBF010000023.1:0-34350 GCA_963661285.1 Bacteroidaceae bacterium
CTTCCGATGTCAACTTTAACTTTTTCACCTCTGCTATCTATATTATCAATAGACGGCACTCCGGGATAAGCGAGAGTCGATGTAAAATAAGTGATGTCCATCTCTTTCAACTGCTCCACATTTTTGACATTCAGAGACTTCAGGGTATTATATACCATATCCGAAAACGCCTTATAGTTCTCGTTCGCTTTGGCGATGGCCGTGATGCTGACTTTCCCGTCCGCAGTAGGTTGTCCGACTAACACCTCGTAATCGTACATCGTTGCAGCAAGCGCCTCAAGAGATTTATAGAGATGCTCAACAGCCTTTTCAGCATTCTCCCTATTCAGATTTATCAGCTTCAGATTCGCGCCGAACAATGCTCCCGCAAATTCGCAGGATGCCCCTTTTGACTGTGCAAATTTCACCAGATTGGAGACTGAGACGGTCGCCTCTACAGATACGCTCTTGTGTCCATCGTCCAATGTCACGCATCCTAGCTTTTTATACGAATGAATATTCCCTGATGACACCGTAACAATCTCATCCTTGACGAGTTCATCGTTCAGTATATCGGTGTTTGCCGAGACAAACACTCCATAAGCCTGTTCAATGGCACTCCTGAGAGCTGCATTTACAGCCTCATTTTCAGTTGGTCCATCTCCTGATGCGACAAGCGAAACCTCGTTCACCTGAGCCCAAAGTGCAGATGACACTGTAAAGAAAAACAGCACCGATAGTGCCCGCAGTAGTTTTACCATAATTTTATAATATTTTTAGTTACTGTTTTCGGTTGGTTTTTTGCATACTCTATACTTACTTCTCTACTTGCAGCAAGGACATCCCTGCGGTAAGCTTGTTCGTCTTTGTACTTGTCTCTGGCGAACTCAAAATCACGCTGTTCTATTTTTCTCTGATATTCTTTTTCTTCTCTTTCAAGTTTTCTCTGATACTCTTTTTCTTCCCGCTCAAGCGCAGCCTTTGCCGCCTCATCATCCAACTTATACTGATATACGGCAATGATGGCATTTTGGCACGCCGCAGTGATTGTAGTGTCCACTTCCGGAACAGAGGTCAACTCATAGAGAGCTGCGTCATATTCCTTGCTCTTCGCCAATGCATCGGCCTTTCCAATAATGGCCTTATAACTGTTTCTGTAATATTCGGATATGGACTTCTTCGCGTCAGCAAGCATTGCGGAAATCACCTTGTTTTGAGGAGATACACTCTGGAATGCGGAAATGAATGCCTTGTTCTCATTGATGCCGGTTCCTTTAACCTCCACGACACACGATTCATAAATTCTATTGTCAATGACATCGCCTATAAAAAAGGTCACATCCATTTTCTGCATTATTCGGGGAGGATTTGTGGGGAGCACATCTTTTGTCAGGATGCTTACTTTTGCGGTAAGGACAAATCGCTGAACTCCTTCGCTCGCCATAAACCCATTTTTTGTCAATATTGACATCAGTTTTGTCGCCAATGCGTTCTCCGCTTCGGTAGGGATAGAGTCATCTGCCAGAACTACAGCAACAGGCAGGTTGAATTTCGCTTGCGAAAATAGCGGCCAACAGAATATGGCACTCACAAGTAGCGTCAAAATATTTTTTTTCATAGCTTTACTTTTCTCCTAATACAATCATTGCCTCTCCGAGACCGCGTGTTATAATTTTTGAACTTATGTTGAACGGTTCCTTCTGGAGATATTTTCTAAGCTGATTCGCAAAACCTCTCGCATCGAGTTGCATCCCCCTGTCATTCTTTATCGGAATCCGAACCTGTTCAAGCTGCATATAGTTTTCTGTTGCGTCCGAGAGGTTGAAATTACCCCCGACAGCGTTTTGGTTGAGCCACTCCACGATACAGTCAGTCAACTCTTCACCCCCATACTCGGTTTCCAGATCATTCTCCCAACCGTCCCATCTCTTGACAGTCAGTATAATCTCACGTCCCTTGACCTCTAATTCGTTGAAATAATTATTCAATTTCCGGGTAAAATCCGATATGTGGGCCTTAATGGCTTTCTCAAGCATTCGCGGGACTATATCATCCGATGTTTTTCCTGTTCCGGTCGCCGAGGCTATACGCTTGCTTGTGTAAGCATCGATTGCGTCAAGTTGAAATGTTACCGATTTCCCGGCAGTCTCTTTATTAACTGACCACCCAATCTGGATAATCATATCGGATTTCGATTTCCTTTTCAGAATGTCCAGCGGACTTTCAGCCAAGGCGGCACCGCTTGCAGAACTAACCATTGCGTTATCCTCCCCCTGTCGGACATCCAGATTCTTGAGTTCTTGTTCGGAATCCTTTACAGGATAACCGCATTCGGCAAGAATCCCTCCGATAATCGAAATCACGGCGCTTAATTCGGCGTCATCTTGAAACGCCGTCTTATAGTCCGGAATCCTTACGGTTGTCCCTTGATTGTCAAAGTTGGTCATAAAATACCTTTGACTACACCAATTGTCGCTCGGAAGAATCATAAGGGTTGGTTTCTTTCCTTGGGCGAAAGACTGAGTCAAGGAAAGGATGGCGAACGCTATGAATAATGTCGCTTTTTTCATAACTCCCTATTGATTATGAGTTATCTATCAACCTATCAATCAATTCTTTCAATGCCATTGACAATTGGTTGTTGCATATCTCCTTGTATTTATAGGAGAAGATCGGCCCCATATTAATCTTGGTATATCCGTGTTTCTTCGCTGCGGCGTCAACACATTTGGCCGGGCCTCCTTTCGTGCGGCTGGCACAGGCGATAATGTCACACTGACTGTCAATCAATTCATTTAATCCAGGTTCTAGGAGTTTTTGAGTGTCCCCCAAAGAGACTATGCCTACTTTCACTCCGCGATAGTCGAAAACCTTTTTAATTTCGTAGTCTGAACATTGTTCCCCCGTCAGCAGATATCCCAACTGCTTCAATGAGGTGGACTTGCCGGCTTTTGCCCGGCCTCTGAGATTGATCATAAATTTATCCATAGATATGGAAATCAGGTTGTGTCCGGCAACAGGCCCTAATCCGAACGGATATAAAAAGACGTGGGTGTTCTTACTCTTGCTCACCCCAATCTCAGGCCTTGGCTGCCTTCTACAGAGATAAGCAAGGCAGCCAGCCCACGTCGGAGATGATATCCAGTGTCATCACGAGTGGACGCTCCCATTGCCGTTTCTACCTGTAGAATTCAAATTGCCAAGTTTGAGATTGGTAGATAAACGTCAAGTAACGTCTTATGTCTTTGCCCACCCTCCCTGCAACCAGGCCCAAGAAAATCTTTGGAATTATCCTGTTACACGGTCAGCTGAACACCACAAATATATTCAAAATTCTGCAAAAGCAAAACTCCTCCGCTTTTTTGGATTCGGTCGTGGTACAATTCTCAGCGTTTACCACGCATTCCATAAAAACCAATGGTTTTGTTTGAATCAATTTCTTTTCTACTTTGCAACGGCGGTAAATTTTAACGCCGTAAAATTTACGGAATATGAACTTTTTCGACAGAACGCAGCAGCTCGCGGAGCTGATGTCTGATGACTATCCGACATATTCCGGAGACACGCTTGAGAGGTATTTCCGTGCGAGCCTTGCCGAGTCGCTGAAATATCGCGAGATAGACGGTTGGTGGGACTCCAGGGGCTACACAGACTCGAAAGGGAACCACCGGCAGGGCGAGATTGGCATCGTGGCGGTAGGTGCGGATGACAAGAGCGTAGAAATCATTGAGGTAAAGAGGAGTCCGGACAAATACGACCCTAAGTTACTGAAGGATAAGTCCGAGTTCTTCGCCCGCAAGGAGAGCCGCCTCGGCAGGTACAGAAAGATTCTCCGTTGCCTGTCGCTCAAGGATATGTAAGCCGGACCGGCTTGATGTGACCGGCTTGGTGATTTGATAATTCTTCAGATAATTTCTATAAAAAATAGTAGATATTCGAAATTTTATCTATGTTTGTCCCGGACCATTTAAAAACATTGAAATGAAACATACGCTCACGGCAAAGGAAGAAGAACTGATGAACATATTCTGGCAGAAAGGGGATATGTGCATACGGGACCTTGTGAACAGCCTTCCCGAACCGAGGCCGAGCTATACGACCGTCTCGACACAGGTGTCTTTCCTTGAAAGCAAAGGCTTCCTCTCGCGCCGCCCGGTCGCCAACACCTTCATCTACGAGGTGCGCATATCGGAGAAAGAGTACCGGGGTACGACCATCGGCGGCATAGTGGAGAAATACTACAACAACTCATTTGCCAGCGTGGTTTCGCAGTTTCTCGAGGACGAGAAGATAGATGTCAAGGAACTCAAGGAGATAATCGCCCGGATAGAGCAGCGCAAATGATGTTGACCTTCATCTCATATCAGCTCAAAGTCGCGGTGGCGCTCATCGCGTTCTACCTCTGTTTCAAGTGCTTCCTGAGCCTCGTCCGGGACGAATACTCCAGAGAGCATTTCGGCAAATCTTTCGAGGAGCTTGACGCGGACGGACGCGCCGCAGTCACGAGGGAGATCCCGAGGAGCGTCTGCGAGATTACGCCGAAGACATCGCAGCGCAGATAATCATCGCCCGATTTGTCAAGGCCAAAATTGCACGGTTGATAATGCAGAAATTCGATAAAGTTGCACGATATATCGTGCAACTTTTATATTTTTGCGACAAAACCAACATTTATGGACGCTTTATACTCCACCTATCGCCAGTATCTGGAATCGACTCCGATGTCTTTCTTCCGCGATTCTCACGACAGAATCAACTGGAATTGCCGTATCATAGGTATTCTCGGGCAGAAGGGAGTAGGAAAATCCACCCTGCTTCTGCAACATATCAAAAAGCACGAAGATATTGACAAAACGCTGTATGTCACAGCCGATGACATTTACTTCTCCGCCCATACGCTGATCGACACGGCCAAAAGATTTTATGCTGAGGGAGGACGGGCATTATATATAGATGAGATTCACAAATATAGGGGGTGGAGTACGGAAATCAAGATGATGTATGACCAGATTCCCCTGCTTCGTGTCGTGTATTCCGGGAGTTCAATTCTCGACCTGAAAAAAGGCGGTGCCGACCTTAGCCGCAGAGCCATCGAATACAGACTGCACGTGTGGTCCTTCCGGGAGTATCTCAACCTGCGAATGGGATGGAATCTTAAGCCGGCAAGTCTGGAGGATATCCTTCACGGGAAGGTTGACTATCCTTACGGGGAGTACCGCCCGTTGGAATACTTCAGAGATTACCGTATGCACGGCTGTTACCCTTTTTTCCGAGAGCCCGAGTTCCGGACACGGCTTCGTCAGGTCATTACATCAACGGTTGAACTCGACATCCCTAAATACGCGGATATGACGGCAGCCGCGACCGAAAAGTTAAAGAAACTGATGTACTATCTCTCACAAAGCGTCCCCGTGAAGATAAACTACTCCGATATGGAACGCGACCTCGATATACCGAGGAACAGTCTTCCCGCATATCTCGAATATCTCGAAAAGGCTGAACTCGTGTCTGTTCTCCGGATGAAAGCAAACGGAGACGCTGTGCTTCGAAAGATGGACAAACTCTATCTGAACAACTCAAATATGATGTATTCCCTGTCCGATTACGAACCCAATCCCGGCAATGTGCGCGAGACGATGTTCCTTTCGTGGATGAAAAACTCATTCGACATCGTCGAGTCCCCGATTTCCGACTTTGAACTTGAAGGCAGAACATTCGAAATCGGAGGCCGCAAGAAAGGCAAGAGGCAGATTGCCGATGCAGAGGATGGCTATGTGGTGGCGGATGACATTGAATATGCCTATAAGAACAAAATCCCCCTCTGGATGTTCGGATTCATATATTAGTCCGGGGGATTGTACCGGATGTACACGACTGATGATATTGTTTGATTGAAGATATGATAAGAATCAGGACGGAACGCTGCGAGACCGGGCTTGCGGGACGCAGCAAGTGGTGGGGTTTCCCGGATTTGCCCGACTCTCTGGACTGGCCCGAGGTCCAGGTGAATGACGGCAGCGAGCTTTACGGAGACCCGCTGACATTCATCTGCCAGATACGCTGCGAGGATATCGCGGCGCTCGACCCGGAGGGCCTGCTTCCGCACGAGGGGATGCTGTATTTCTTTGCGGCTATGGATTATTGGCTTGGCAATCTGGATGCCGCCGCTTTCCCGGGACTTGGAGAATGGTCGCCGCAGTACTTCAGGGTGCTGTATTCGCCGTCCTGCGAGGGGCTCAATACGCATAAGCTGCTTTTCGAGGACGGCACTTCCGCCTGCCCGCCGGAGGAGGCGATAGTGTTCGGTGAGGGCGACGAATACACCGCTCTGCTGTGCGAACCGTATCTTGAGGAGATCAGGGAGGCTATGCCGGGGATGACGGCACTGCTGCAAATAGACGAGAACGAGTCCTGGGGCCTGCGCTTTTTCGATTGCGGTATGATGTGCTTCCTGATTTCGCCCGCTTCGCTGAGGGCGCACAGGTGGCAGGATGTACGCTGCTACCTGCATTCGTTCTAGACTTTGCCCTATCCCTCCCGTAGGCGGCGGACATTGCGGTTCATCAGCCGGCGGCCCAGATGGCGGTAGAGGAAGCCCTTGAGGGGCGACATCATCTGGTGATGCTCCCGCAGAAGTTCGTCGGGAGAGGAATAGATGCCGAAGTCGCGGATGATGCCCTCGCTCTGGATATAGGTGGAGTTGCAGTTGAACTCGACCGTCGGGTGCTGAAGGTCGCGGACAGCCGCGCCGTAGCCGCAGAAAGCGCTGCACCCGGGGAACTTCCGCTGCAGGGCGCCGAGATACTTTGAGTCCAGGATGAACGCTTCAAGTTCGTACCACACGCCGTCCAGCAGGACTTCCACCCAGGAGTGAAAGATCTCCCGGGGAGCGCCGGCGTAAACTATGCCCGTCATCGCCCCCTTCTGCAGCTTTTTGTCTATCGTGAATCCGTGTATGCGGCAGGGGACAGAGCAGCTGCGCAGCAGGGCCATAAAGAGGGTTCCCTTCGTATTGCACTGTCCGAAACCGTCCGAGAGCACCTTGGAGGCGGGCATGTCGTCTCCGCTGTTGTAGCCGAAGAGGATTTCGTCCCGGACAAAGTTATAGATTGACTTGACCTTCCCGGACTCGGACTCGTCCCGCCAATGCCGGGACAGCACCAGCTGCTCGATTGCGGGGGAGCGGTAGTCCAGCATCGGGGTCTCGCCGAGACAGTCGTCTGTGCCGCCTAATGGGGCGGAAGAATATTTTTCAGCTTTGCTCATCTCAATGATTTCCGACCGAGTAGCGGTCCCAGACTATGTGCTTCTGCTTGAGTTTCTGCCTGTCCATAAGTTTGATGACCGTCTGGCTCACACACTCCTGAGGCCAGCCGTCCGCGAAATAGCCCCAGTAGCTGTAGTTTACGATATGCGCGTCTTCCGTGACCTGGCTGTCATACTCGGCACCGAAGTCCGGCATCTTTGACTCGCCGGCGAAGAGGTCATAGACTGAAGAGAGCAGTTCCTTGAGGTCTGCTGAAGGGATGAGGGAACTGACCTGGCTTGAGATTTCGTATTCCATTGATTCCGTGTCCAAGCCTATATGCAGCTCGGTATCCGTCTCGTATTCGTCATCGGTGGCGTCCGAATGGTTGTGGAAATCGCCTATGGTGAACATATTCCCGTGATTTGAGAACATTAGTTCCAGTTCTTCGGTAAACCCTTCAACCAGAGCGCCGTCATCGAAGACATCCCCCAATACCGCTTCCGGATCCATCCCGCCCGCTTTGAGGCTGTCAATCACCGGAAGCGCCATCATCTCGTCAAGGACTGACCGGTACAGGCCTTTCGAAAGTTTCTTTATCTCCTTGAGGTTCTCGTATTTCGTAATCTGCCCGAATTCGTCGGTACGGAATCTTATCGAGACTCCTTTCAACCTGTCAGACAAGAGATTCACGACATTTCTCTGAAACTTGTCCAACACCGGCTCGCTCACGGTGTCGCAGCGGAAATCAAGGAATTTATATTCCATCCGGTATCCCCTGCGGGTGGAATCTGTCACGGTGAGCATCACTTTGGTCGAGACTCCGGAAGTTATGACGGTGTCCGCGCCGTTCACGTTCCAGCTGCCCTCGTCAATCCAATATGTCACCGTGTCCCTCTTGTTAAACCAGGCTATCACCGCCAGAGTGGAGTCTCTCTCTTCCCCAGCATCGGGGACAATTATGGCCGGTCTTGCAAAGACTCCGGAGGCCGCGGCGAAGAATCCGGCTATGGCCGTTATCAGATATGGAAGCTTCATATTTGCAACAATGCTTTCAGCGCAAACCATATTATCGGCACCAGCAGGGAAGGCAGCAGGTTGAGTATCTTGCAGTCCTTGAGATTGAGCAGCGACAGGCCGCTGCCCATTATCAGCAGGCCGCCCACGATGAGCAGTTCGTTCATCAGAGCGTCGCTCACCGCCTGGCTCGACATCAGCGCCACCACATAGAAAGCCCCCTGCCACAGAAAAAGCACGGGTGCTGCCAACAGCATAGCGATGCCGTATGTGGAGGCGAATACTACGGCGGAGACAAGGTCCAGCGTGGCGTTGGTGAAGAGCAGAGTATTGTCACCCTTCAGCGCGCTCACCACCGGTCCCAGCATCGACAGCGGGCCTATGCAATATAGCAGCATCGCGGTTATGAGCCCGTCTGCAAGCGAATTCGTACCCTTGGAGCCCTTTTTGCGTCCGGCTGCGCGGCGGTCTATCAGATGGCGGAATCTTGCATCGAGGTCCAGCGCCGTTCCGACCACGCCGCCCAATGCTATGGCTATTATGAAAAGCACGGGATACTGGCTCTCTTGCATATGCGAGATTGTCGCATTCAGACCAATCGCGACGGAGGCCAGTCCCAGTCCGTCATAGAGTACACGCCGGTACTGCTCTTTCACCCCATTGTGAAGCACCGCTCCGATAATCGTGCCGACTATTATGGTGCAGGTATTTACTATCGTTCCCAGCATAATGACGGCAAAGGTACAAATATTTCCGCTTATCCCGGCGTGCCGCTATGCGGAAAGCGGGCACGGGGCATACGGTCAAGATACCCTTTATTCGCGAGAACTCAAAATGGATAATTAATAGTTGAATATTCATCCATTATCCCTATATTTGCCGGGTAAGAGCTCAAATCGAAACCTTTATGGAAGATATCTACATTTTATCCGACACTCAGGTGCAGAAGCGCATCGGAGAAAGGCTCAAGTCCATTAGACTGAAGCAGAATATAACGCAGAAAAGTCTGGCCGAAGAGGCGGACATCTCGTTGTCTTCGATAAAGAACATCGAAAACGGCAAAATCGGCTCTTTCGAGTCACTGTTGCGCACAATGAGGATTTTAGGCGAGCTCGATGCTTTCCGGACTCTTGTCGCAGAAGAAGAATTGAGTCCCGGTGAATATTATGAACTGGTCAACGCCAACAAAAAGGTCTCCAGAAAACGTGCGGCCGGCAAGATTAGGACAGAAAAGGAGGGGCCGCAATGGTAGATGTAGCAAAAGTCAGGATGTTCGGGCAGGATGTAGGAACTTTCCGTTGGGATTATGGCCGCAATGTCGCTCTGTTTGAATATGATGAAGGGTTCGTCGGCAAAGGTGTCGAGCCATCTCCGCTGATGATGCCGGTAAGACAAGGCCGTGTATATTCATTCGGAGGCTTGGGTTGGGAGACGTTCAACGGTTTGCCGGGAATGCTGGCGGATTCGCTTCCTGACACCTATGGGCGGGCATTGTTTGACAGGTGGCTGGCACTGACCGGAAGGACATCTTCGAACCCGGTGGAGACATTGTGCTTTCTCGGAAAGAGATGTATGGGCGCCCTGGAATTCGAACCGGCAATGGGCCAGACGGCAGACGCTGATACAAAGATTGAAATCGACACTTTGGTTGAAGTAGCCAAGGAGGCTCTCTCAAACAAAGAGATGTTCGGCACCAACTTGAACCTGGACCGCAAGGCCGCCATCGCGGAGATTCTTCGGCTCGGCACATCCGCAGGAGGGCAGAGGGCCAAGGCCCTCATCGCCTACAACAAAGTCACGGGAGAAGTACGCTCGGGGCAGGCCGAAGCTTCGGAAGGATTTGATTATTACCTCATTAAACTGGACGGAGTATCCGCCGAAGCCGGCTTCAGACAGACGGAGAACTTCGGAAGACTGGAGTATTCCTTTTACAGATTAGTGAAGGAGTGCGGAATAGAAATGTCGGAGTGTTCGCTGATTGAAGAGAACGGCAGAGCCCATTTCCTCACCAGAAGGTTCGACAGGGAGAATGGCAGGAAACTGCATATGCAGACGCTGTGCGGAATGGCACACTACGACTTCCGCCTCCGGCACGCCCATTCCTACGAGCAGGCCTTCGCAGTGATGCGCCGTCTCAGGCTTCCATATTCACAGGCCCGGGAGATGTTCCGCAGGATGGTGTTCAACGTGGTCGTGAGGAATCAGGATGACCACACAAAGAACATATCATTTTTGATGAATGAAAACGGAGAGTGGAGGCTCTCGCCGGCATATGATATGGGATATGCCTGCAATCCCTCGGGACTCTGGACTTCAACGCATCAAATGTCGGTCAACGGCAAATTCGATGGCATTGCCCGAAACGACCTACTCTCCTGCGCCGCATCCAACAACATCAAGGATGCCGCTGAAATAATTGACCGGGTGTGCGAAGCCGCATCCGGATGGCCTCGCATCGCCAAGGAATGCGATGTTCCTGGCAATATGATTGACGCAATCGCGCCCAAACTGCTTTTGGACCTCTGACACAATCAAGAAAAACTTCAATAGCTTATTGGAGTTTTACAATCATTTGTAAATCAGCTTAATGTAAATCACCAATATCCCATTGGTGAAATCCCCGCCCAAAAATCAGACTCCTCGAAAACTACCGAATTTCCTGAAGTCTTCGGGTAGATTCCTTGGGGTCATCATATAGACATAATCGCCAATTGCGGCTCATTGGAGGAAGAACTGCACGAGAAAAAGTAAAAAAACGCTATCTTTGCGCGGTCAGTAGAAACATATGCCAGAGAGCAACTTTATAGACTACGTGAAGATATACTGCGCTTCCGGACACGGGGGTGCGGGGTCGGTGCATCTGCTCAGGGCGAAGTATGTCCCGAAAGGTGGCCCGGACGGCGGGGACGGCGGCAGGGGAGGGCACATCATCCTCAGGGCCAACCCGCAGTTCTGGACGCTAATCCACCTCAAATACCGCAAGCACATCAAGGCGGAGGACGGGGAGAAGGGCGGCTCGGGCAACCGCAGCGGCAGGAACGGCGAGGACATCTGTCTCGACGTCCCGGTGGGCACGGTCGCGAAAGACGCCGAGAGCGGAGAAACGCTCTTCGAAATGATCGAACCGGGCGAGGAACGCATACTCTGCAAAGGAGGCAGGGGTGGCCTTGGCAACAGCAATTTCAAGTCCCCCACGATGCAGACCCCCCGCTTCGCGCAGCCGGGTGAAGACGGTCAGGAGGGAATATATGTACTTGAACTCAAGCTGCTCGCCGACGTGGGGCTTGTGGGATTCCCGAACGCCGGCAAATCCACGCTGCTCAGCACCGTCACGGCGGCGAAGCCGAAGATAGCCTCCTACGCATTCACCACTCTTGAACCGAATCTCGGCATCGTCCGCTACCGGGACGGACGCTCGTTCGTGATGGCGGACATCCCGGGCATCATCGAGGGCGCGCACGAGGGCAGGGGCATAGGCATCCGCTTCCTGCGTCATATAGAGCGCAACTCCGTGCTGCTCTTTATGATAAGCGTAGAGGAAGACGACATCGCCAAGGGATACAAGACTCTATTGAACGAACTCAAGATGTATAACCCGGAACTGCTCGGAAAACGCAGGGTGCTCGCCGTCACCAAGTGCGACCTGATTGACGCCGAGATAGAGGCACAGCTCAGAAGTCAGCTTCCGAAAGGGGTGCCGTATGTGTTCATTTCTTCCAGCACCGGAGAGGGTCTGGACAAACTCAAAGACGAATTATGGAAGGCATTGCAAGAATAGCGCTCCTCGAATCTCTGGAGCAGGCCGACAAGACGGCGACGCTGGCCATCAACTCGCTGCACGGCCCGTTGAGCGACTCGATATGGATGGTATTCTCCGACAAGGAGATATGGTATCCGCTATACTTCATCGTGCTGGTGCTGCTCTTCGTAAGGCTCGGCTGGAAGAAGGCGCTCGTGGCGACGCTCGCCTGTATTCTCACCATAGTCGCCTGCGACCAGTTCGCCAACTTCACCAAGGAATTCTTCGCCCGCTTCCGCCCCTGCTGGGACGAGTATATGACGGCTCACGGCCTGCATATGCTTGAAGGGAAGGGCAACCTGTACGGCTTCTATTCCGCGCACGCGGCTAATGCCATCGGCTTTGCGGTATGCTCCAGCCAGGTCTTCAACAACGCACGCAAAGTCAGCCCCGTCACGCACTGGACTTATTTCGGCTTCATTCTTGTCTGGGCTCTGCTGGTGGGGATAAGCAGGATTTTCGTCGGTAAGCATTTCCTCGGAGACGTGCTGGTGGGCTTTGCCGTAGGCTCGCTCTTCGCCTGGAGCATCGCCTGGCTCGCAAAGCTCGCTATATTAAAGCTGAAGCTGAGATAACGTTTATCTTTTCTCCTGTCACTTCGATAGTTACAGGTACTCTGCCCTCTATCTCTCCGTCCAGCTCAAGGATGTCCGCCGAATATTTGTTCATCGGCATCACCTGCAGCGTGCGGCATTTGCCGCTGAGGATATATTTGGACTCGTTGATATTGCCCTGATACAGCTTAGGTATCTCGCGTACCACATAGGCAAGCGGCATCTTGGGGATGATTGCGTAGTCGAGCAGCCCGTCGTCGGGGTCGGCCAGAGGCACCTGCCTCATCCCTCCGCCTGAATATCTGCCGTTGCCGAGCGCCACCGAGAAGCAGGGGCCGGAGAACACGACTGCCCCATCCGCCACGAGACACAGGTCTATCGACTTGATATTGAATATGGTATAGCGCAGGGCGTTAAGATATATCAGCTTGCCCCGCTTGCCGCTCTCTTTCTGTGAATTGACCCTCTGGCAGACGTGCGAATCGAAGCCGATGCCCCCGATATTTGCCATATAGGAGACTTTCTGACCGTCGCAGGTGACCTTGATCACGTCCATCTTCGATGTGCCTCCCCGGCGGATGAGGTCCACTGCGTCGCCGGCATCGCAGGGGACGCCGAAAGACTTGATCCAGTCGTTGCCTGAACCTATGGGGACGACCCCTATGGTGAACTTGTCCGTGGAGACATTGTGCTCTGCGCACCACCTGCATATCCCGTTGTAAAGCTCGTGCAGGGAGCCGTCACCGCCGACGGCGAATATCTTGCGGTAGCCTTTGTCGGCTGCCGCAGCCGCAAGGGCCGTGGCGTGCTGCCTATAGTCGGTGAGGGCGGTGACGAAAGGGATTCCCATCCTTTCCAGCTTGCGCTCCGCAGGCAGCCATTCGTACATCGTCCTGCCGGAACCGGCACGCGGATTGACAATGAAGTAACAGTCGGTTTTTGTTTCAGACATACTGCAAAAGTAGGAATAAATTATTACTTTTGCATTCTTCGACAACAGGAATATGGGTAAAGTCATAGCAATAGCGAACCAGAAAGGAGGCGTGGGCAAAACCACCACAGCCATCAACCTTGCCGCGTCTCTCGCGGTCCTCGAGAAGCGCGTCCTCATCATCGACGCCGACCCGCAGGCCAACACGACCTCCGGGCTCAACTTCTCTCCGGACAACGACGAGCAGCGCACCCTCTACGAGGTGATGATAGGCAAGATTGACATCGCCGACGCGCTCATCCAGACCGAGATCGAGCGGCTGCATATGATTCCGTCCCACATCAATCTGGTCGGAGCGGAAATCGAACTGCTCGAAACGGAACACAGGGAGTCCGTCCTCAAGAACGTGCTCGCCCCGGTCAGAGACAAGTACGACTACATCATCATAGACTGTTCCCCGTCGCTCGGACTGATTACGATCAATTCGCTTACGGCCTCAGACTCGGTGATGATCCCCGTGCAGCCGGAGTTCTTCGCGCTGGAGGGTCTTGGCAAACTTCTCCAGACCATACGCCTCGTGCAGGGCGGCTATAACCCGGATCTGTCGATAGAGGGCTTTGTCGTGACTATGTTCGACGGACGCACCAAGGTCCACAGCCAGGTGCTCGCGGAACTCCGGGAACACTTCAGGGAAATGGTATTCAAGACCGTGATACAGCGCAATATACGCCTCAGCGAAGCCCCATCTCACGGCAAGCCTATCATCCTTTACGACATAATGTGCAACGGCTCCAACAACTATCTCAGCCTGGCCAAGGAAGTGATGGAGCATAATGGAGAACAGCTATGAGCAAAGAGCCAAGAGGTCTCGGGAAAGGATTGAGCGCGCTGCTCGGTGAAGTGCCGGACGCGGACCGGCTCCGCAAGCCTGTGGGCTATGTCAACAAGGAAGTTGTCGGAGTCCGAGGACGGCAGGAGAACACCGCCGACATCCTCAGGATTCCGGTCGATATGATTGAGCCGAACCCTTTCCAGCCGCGTATGTCATTCGACCAGACGGCCTTGGAGGAACTCGCCTCGTCCATCAGGACTCTGGGCCTCATACAGCCCATAACGGTCCGCCGCATCACGGACAGCCGCTACCAGATCATCAGCGGCGAGCGCCGCTACAAGGCGTGCCGCCTCGCCGGGATGACCACAGTGCCGGCATATATCCGCGACGCCAACGACCAGGGAATGCTGGAAATGGCGATAGTGGAGAATGTCCAGAGGGAGAATCTCGACCCCATCGAGCTGGCGCTCAGCTACCAGAGGCTCATCGACGAGTGCTCGCTCACTCAGGATATGCTCGCGGACAGGGTGGGGAAGAAGCGCGCCACCGTCGCCAACACGATACGGCTTCTGAAACTTCCCGCCAAGGTGCAGCACGACATCAAGGTCGGACTGCTCAGCGCAGGTCACGCCAAGGCCATCCTGAGTGTGGACGATCCGCAGCTTCAGGAGAAGCTCTGCGATCTTGTGATCCGGGACGCTCTGTCCGTACGCGAACTGGAGTCTCTCGCACGCAAGATTTCCCTCGAACCGACACCCGGCAAGACCCCGGGGGGCGTCAAAGAGCAGGATTTGCCGGACGAGTACTACCGCGTGCTGGAACATATGGGAAAATATTTCTCAAGCAGCATCTCGATGAAGCGCAGCACCTCCGGCAAGGGGACTATGACCATCCGCTTCAACTCCGACGAGGAGGTCAAGGCATTCGTTAAAGCTCTGGAGGAGAAGCATTTCTGATGAGACTGGGCGGATATCTCAAATCGCTTGTCATCTCGGCGGGAGTCTTCCTGTCCGTCGGCGTGGCTTCCGCACAGTTCAGAGACGAAGCATTCTCGCAGCAGTACAACGATGACCCTGCTTCAGCGGTCGACACGACCGACAGAATCTTCTCCCTCAAGGAATATATGGCCGGTCTCAAGCACGAGCGTGAAATCAAGATAGGGACTATGGCCATAGGCTCCGCAGTGTTCATCGGAGGATGCCAGATATACAATCGGGACTACTGGAAGCTGCCCATAGTCTATACGGCCATCGGGGGCAGCCTCGGGGCCGGAATCTACCTGAATACTCAAGGCAGGCACGATGCCGCCAAATGGTGCTTCATCGGGGCCGGCGTCGCTTATTGGGGGGCGATGATGGACGGCACGGTCAATTACAAGCCGGCAGACTATCCTCACGCCGGCAAGGCTACGATGTATTCGCTGCTCGTACCCGGACTCGGGCAGATATATAACCGGGAATATTGGAAACTTCCTCTGTATCTGGGAGCTATGGGCTTTGGCGTGCATTATTACTCCGACTGCGCCCGCAACTTCGAGCGTTTCCGCAGCATCTACAAGGAAGCCACCGAGAGCAGCGCCACCTACACCGGCCCGATTACGGCAGACCAGGCTCTCTATTACCGGAACATCTACAGACGCTATAGGGACTACGCCCTGCTCGCCATCGCCGCCGTCTATCTGCTGCAGGTGATGGATGCCAATGTGTTCTCCTATATGCACAATTTCGAGGTGGACGATGACATCTCGCTGAGGATGGAGCCTACAGTGATGATGCCGGATATGCAGCTCTCATCGACCGGGACAGGCTACCCGGCCGTAGGGCTCAAACTAGGTGTAAAATTCTGACAATGAGAAGAATAATTATATTTCTGACAGCACTCCTGCTGACTATCCCGCTACAGGCGCAGAACAGGCTCACCGAGTTTTTCAAGCGGCCTTCCCGCAGAGTCCTCCAGACCGAGAACGACCAGCTGCGCACCAGCCTGGATTCGCTTCAGGCGCTGGTGGACAGCCTTGAGGAGCGGCGCTATCTGGAGGACGACGAGCTCCGCGCCGTAATCGAGGGAAATGACGCATCCGAGGGCGAGGAGGAACTGGAATACACGGCCGAAGTGAGCGACAGCCTCCTGCATCTCTGGTACAAAAACTCCTTTACCGGGGACTTCAACACCGTCACCGAATACGATATGGACTCCGTGAAGTTCTCCTCCAACGTCTCCGATGCCGAGATGATACGCAGGCTCACGGCTATGAATTCATTCATCACGCTCCCGTTCAACGACAATGTCAAGAACTATATCATCCTCTACTCCGAGCGGATGCCGAGCAGGATGGGGAAGGTGATGGGGTTGAGCAACTACTATTTCCCCCTTTTCGAGGAAGTGCTCAACAACTACGGCCTGCCGCTTGAGCTCAAGTATATGGCCGTCATCGAGTCGATGCTCAACCCGGTGGCGACTTCACGCGCCGGGGCAAGGGGAATATGGCAGTTTATGTACGGCACCGCACGCAACTACGGTCTGGAAATCAATTCATTCGTCGATGAGCGGCTCGACGTGGAGAAGGCAATGGACGCAGCTGCCCGCTATCTGCGCGACGCGTACAAGATTTTCGGCGACTGGGCGCTCGCCATCAGCTCATACAACTGCGGGGCCGGCAATGTCTCCAAGGCCATCCGACGGGCCGGAGGGAGCAGGGATTTCTGGAGCATCTATCCCTATCTGCCGCGCGAGACAAGAGGCTATGTGCCGGCATTCGTAGGGGCGATGTACGCGATGACATATTACAGGGAATACGGCATAGTACCCCAGAATGTGGGTATGCCGGCTCAGACCGACACATTCGAAATCCACCGCAACCTGCATTTCGCACAGATCAATTCGGTGGTCGGAGTGCCTATGGAGGCCCTTAAGAACCTCAATCCGCAGTATATCCACGAAATCATCCCGGGCAACACCAAGAAATATGTCCTCAAGCTGCCTTACACCTGGACCAACGCGTTCCTGGAGACCGACCGTGATTCGCTCTACAGTTTCAAGGCCGACTCTCTGATGAGCCAGAAGGTGCTCAAGGATGTCCAGAACTCCACGAACAAAGGGCAGCAGAGAATAGCCTATCGCGTCAAGAGCGGGGACTATCTGGGCAGAATCGCCTCCCGCCACGGGGTGACCGTAGCCCAGCTGAAAAAGTGGAACAACCTCAAGTCTTCCAATATCCGCGAGGGGCAGATACTCTACATCTACGGAAGCTCATACAAAGGCGGCGGCAACTCGTCCACAAGCCAGAAGAGCGGCAGCACAAGTTCGTCATCTTCAAGGATTTATACCGTAAAGCAGGGGGATTCCCTATACAATATCGCGAAACTCTATCCGGGCGTGAGCGCCGAGAACATCAAGGCCGCCAACGGCCTGAAGAGCGACAATATCCGTCCCGGGCAGAAGCTCAAGATACCTCTACCGTAATATTTTCTTTATCAGAGGGAAAAGCCGATAAGGCATATACCTGAGCGGCAGGTCCGGGCGCGTCGGTGTGTCAAGAACCGAGCGCAGGAGCGAGAACGCGAGCAGGCTCTCCTGTCCGTGATAGCGCCCCATACCGGAGTTGCCGACTCCGCCGAAGGGCAACCGGGAGTTGGCTATATGCATTATAGTGTCGTTGATGCAGGCTCCGCCGGAACTCGTGCGGCGCAGAATCTCCTTTCCGTTGCTCCGTTTGCCGAAATAGTATAGCGCCAGCGGCTTTGGGCGGGCGTTTATGAAGTCTATCAGCTCCTCCCGCGAGGAGAAAGTGACAATAGGGAATACCGGGCCGAAAATCTCCTCTGTCATCACCGCCGACTCCGGGGACACATCGTCCAGCAGGGTAGGGCCGAAGAACCGCTCCAAACTGTCGTATTCTCCTCCATAGACGACTTTTCCGCAACTCAAATAGCCGACGAGACGCTCGAAAGACTCATCGCTCACTATGCGTGCATAGTGGGGGCTTTCTTTTATTCCGCTTCCATAGAGTTCCTCCACGGCCTTGGCGAATTCGGCGATGAATTGACTCTTGATCTCCTTCGAGAGCATCAGATAGTCCGGCGCGATGCAGGTCTGTCCGCAGTTGAGACTCTTGCCCCAGGCTATGCGCTTCGCTGCAGGCGCGACGTCGGCCTCCTTGTCGACTATGCAGGGGCTCTTGCCTCCGAGTTCAAGGACCACCGGAGTAAGAGTTTCCGCGGCAGCCCGCATCGCGACCTTGCCGAGTGCGGGGCTTCCGGTAAGGAAAATGATGTCGTACTTCTCCCTGAAGAGAGCTTCGTTGACATCTCTATGTCCCTGAAATAACGCCACATAACGGGCTTCGAACGTTTCCTCGATCATCCTGCGCAGCACTTCCGCCACCGCCGGCACAGCAGGGGAGGTCTTGAGCACCGCCGTGCATCCTGCTGCAATCGCTCCCACGAGAGGACATAGCAGGAGCTGTACTGGATAGTTCCAGGGAGCGACGATGAGGGCCACTCCCAGCGGCTCGGTCACTATATAGCTCCTTGACGGCAGACAGCCCGGCGGCGTCGACACCCTCTTGGGGGCAGTCCAGCGCCCGATGTTCCTGAGAGCATCCCTGATTTCACCCCTGACGATGCTGATTTCCGTCATATACGCCTCTTCCCGTGACTTGTGAAGGTCGGTCCAGAGGGCATCGTAGAGGGCATCTTCGTATTTCCCGAGAGCTCCGAGCAGCAGCTGGAGCATCCGCTTGCGGAAGCCGATGTCCAGCGTCGCGGCGGAAAGGAAATATTCCCGCTGCGAGAGTACCGTAGCGTGGATCGTCATTTCGAATAGTATTTGGGCCAGCAGGACAGAAGATATGCCTTGAGGCTGTCCTCGTGGCGGTTGGGCTGCGGTTCGTAGAAAACTTTCCCCTCGAACTCGCGCGGCATATATTCCTGGTCGGCGAAGTGGCCGGGATAGTCGTGGGCGTATTTGTAGCCGTCGGAATAACCCAGGTCCGCCATCAGCTTGGTCGGAGCATTGCGCAGATACAGCGGCACGGCGGCGAGGCTATTGCTTTTGGCCGCCTCAAGCGCCGAGTTGACGGCCATATAGGCGGAGTTGCTCTTGGGGGAGCTAGCCAGATATATCGCACATTCGCTCAGCGGGATACGCGCCTCAGGCATACCTATCTCGTGAACGATTCTGAACGTCGCCTCCGCAAGCAGCAGGGCGTTGGGGTTGGCAAGGCCCACATCTTCAGCGGCAAGGATACAGAGCCTCCGGGCTATGAAGAGGGGGTCTTCACCTCCCTCCAGCATCCTTGCCATCCAATAGACGGCGGCGTTGGGGTCTGAACCCCTGACGCTTTTTATAAATGCCGAGATGAGGTCATAGTGCATCTCGCCGTCCTTATCGTAGATGGCAACGCTGTTCTGAAGGCAGGAAGTCACCGCCGCGTCGTCAATCAGCACTTCGTCCTTGCCCGCCTGTGAGTCGACCGCCAGTTCCAGAATATTGAGCAGCTTGCGGGCGTCGCCGCCGCTGTGGCGGAATAGCGCTCCGGTCTGCGTGATGCGGATATCCTTTCCCTTTAGAACTATGTCCTCCCGCAAGGCCCTGTCGAGCAGCGTCTTCAAATCCTCCACGTCGAGGCTCTTCAGGGTGAACACCTGACAGCGGGACAGGAGGGGAGTGATGACCTCGAAGGAGGGGTTCTCGGTGGTCGCGCCTACAAGCACTACGACTCCGGCCTCCACCGCGCCCAGCAGGGCATCCTGCTGCGCCTTGTTGAAGCGATGTATCTCGTCGATGAAGAGTACAGGGGCGGCTGCGGAGGCGAAGAGCGACTTCGCCTTGGCCGAATCGATCACCTCGCGCACATCCTTCACTCCGGAACTGACGGCGGAGAGTGTGTAGAACTCACGGTCTAGCGTGTTGGAGATAATCCGGGCGAGAGTGGTCTTCCCGACACCCGGAGGCCCCCAAAGGATGAATGAACTCAAGCTGCCCGAATCGATCATCCTCTTCAGGATGCAGCCTTCCCCGACGAGGTGCTTCTGTCCGACGTATTCCGACAGATTTCTTGGCCTCATTCGCTCCGGGAGGGGCGGTAACAATTTTGTTATCGATTCTGACACTTTTGTTTCATCGCTTAATATTCAAGCTTTTTAATATAAGACCTGCGTCTCTTCTTGCAGTCGTGCTCAAACTCCTTGAACTGCCCCTGATTTTTGATGTTCGTCTCAAGGATGGCGTTGGTCTCAGCCCATTTCATACCGGCTTCGGTGTATTTCCGGAACACGTCCGCCTGTACGAGAGTATTGACCCCGGAGTTCCTGTAGTCAGGACGCACCCCGACAAGCAGCATTTCCACTCCCTCCTCGCGTTTTATGAACAGGGAGCGCATCAGATACCACCAGCCGAACGGGAAGAGCTTTCCACGGCTCTTCTGGAGGGCCTTGGCTATGGACGGCATAGTGATGCCGAAAGCCACAATCTCGTCCTTTTCGTTCTCAACGATGCTGACGAACTTCAGGTCGAGAATGTCCAGATAGAATCCGAGATATTTCTCCGCCATCTTGTCCGGGAGGACGGTGAAATTGTAGAGATCCTTGTAGCACTCGTTTATCAGCTTGAATATCTTGTGTCCGTAATCCTCTTTGCGCACAATCTTGCGGTTCAGCTGCTTAAGGTGCACATTGGCCCTTTCCTGGACGATATTTGCCATACGCCCGACCCTCTCGGGGAACACTTTCGGAAGATAGACCTTATACTCGATCCAGTCGGCATCCTTCCCGAAGCCCATCGACTCGATGTGGTCGACATAATATGGGTAGTTATATATGAGCGCCATAGTGCTCATCTGGTCGAAGCCTTCCACGAGCAGACCTTCCGGATCGAAGTCAGTGAAGCCGAGCGGCCCGACAACGGACTCCATCCCGTACTGCCGCCCGAATTCCTCCACCTTATCCATAAGGGCGCGGGAGACCTCCCGGTCGTCGATGAAGTCGTACCAGCCGAAGCGGACCTCCTTATGGTCCCACTGCTTGTTGGCGAGCTCGTTGACTATTGCAGCCACCCTGCCTGCAGGCTTCCCGTCCTTGTAGGCGAGATAGAGCTTGGACGTGCAGAAGTCCTGAGCCGCGCCCTTCTTCTGGTCGAGCGTGTCCATCTGGTCGAACACGAGCGGCGGCACATAGTATGGATTGTCTCTATATAGCTTTTCCGGGAAATTGACAAACTCCCGCAACTGCCTGCGGGTGGTGACTTCTTTAATTTCTACTGACATTGTCGGTCAAGGTTTTAATATACTGATGTGCGAAGATAAGGTTTTTTTTTCACTTTCCGATGAAACGCCCTATCTTGTCGCGGCTGCGGATTTCCTTGGAGGACTGCGCGTCGGCAAACACCCCGTCACTCCACATCCTCCGGAGCGCGGCGACGACCTCCCCGCACGCGGGGTCATCAGGGTCGAAACGATGCAGCCTCTTTGCGATATGGCTGTTGACCACCGGCCACTTGCAGTTGCGCGACCAGAGGGAAGCCTGCCTCGCATCGGCCCGCTCCCGATAGAGGGCGGCTGAATATTCTAGCCCAGTACACCAGTTGCGTATCTTCTTGAGTCGGGACGAGCCGAGGTCTATCGAATTGAAATTCGGATAGTAATAGTAGAAAGGCAGATAGGTGATGGTGACCGAAGGGTTCTTCAGCAGAACCTCGCTCCACCAGGGGAAATCCTCGAACGTGACACCTCTGATGAACTCAACCCCGTCCAGAAGTTCCCTCCGGATCAGATGACGCCAGACATAGAAGTGCTTGAGAGGCCATTTTATTCCCTTCGGGTGAGAGAGCTCGGTGACGTGGGAGAAGATGTCGTCCGTCGCGCAGCTCCTTACCCGGTCAAGGCGGTAGCGGCGGCGGAAGCTGCGAGGTCTGAAGTCTATCGTGTCGAGCCCCAGCTTATGCCGGATGAAAGTCAGGTTGCGGTAGTTGGGGTCCTTGTACCACGACACGATGTCGGTGCCGTCCCTGCGGGCGAGAGCGAGCGAAAGTTCCAGCGTCTGCGGATGGATGAAATCATCCGAATCGAGATAGACCACAAATTCTCCGGAAGCGGCCGCAAGCCCGGCGTTGCGGGCATCCGACAGGCCTCCGTTCTCCTTGTCCACGAGACGGAAACGGCTGTCCCGCGCCGCATATTCCTCGATTATTGAGCGGCTGCCGTCGGGACTTCCGTCGTTGACGCACACCGCCTCCCAATCGGAGAACGTCTGCCCCGCAAGGCTGTCCAGGCAGCGGCGAAGGTACTTTTCGACCTTATAGACAGGGACGATTATCGATATTTCACACATTAGAGTAACTGTTTATCAGATGCCAGACGTTGCTGCCCGGTGTCGGTGACTTCGCAAGTTCAGATTTATACTCGGTCTTCTGGAACAGAGCGGCGGCGGAGGCGGCATCCCAATCTTCCTTACGGTATTTGTCGGCACCGGAGCCGAACCATAGGGTATGGGTAGGGTCCTGATCGATTTTCGGCATTGCGCTGAAGAGTTCAGCAGCATAGCCGTTGTTCTCCACCAGCTTCTTGAAGAGCATCTGATGGATAAAGTAGTCAAGCGGCTTGTCTTCCCGCGCCCAGTATTCACAGATGAGACGAAGCCAGGCGCGTGCAAGGAAATTGCCGGCCTTGGCGCGGATGAAGCAGTTCTGCACGTAGGAATACCAGCCCTGCAGCTTGCTGCCGCTCATATATACGAAGAAATCGCTCTGCCAGAGCCACTCCGGAAGCGGAGCGGGGATGTAGTCGGTAGCGTCGAGCCAGAGGCCTCCGTATCTGCTGAGCAGGGCGAGACGGCAGATGTCCGAAAAGTGGGCGGGACGCATTCTGCCCTCGCGCCACTTCTTCACTATATGTTCCGGCAAATCAATCCACTGGAAGATATTGGCGGAGTCGAGCACCACCAGCTCCTGGGGGCAGTTGGCCCTGACACTCCGCCAGCACGCCTTTACAACCTCCGGGGCCGCGTCCTCCCCCTGAAACCAGATGCTGAATATCCGGTCAGGACCGGCCTGGGCGGTCTGCCCGGCATCGGGTTTCAATGTCCTTATGAAATCGGTGTAAGCGCCAAGATGCCTGCAGACTGCCCTTATCGTCACTTCTCCCCGGATGCGCCTGCGCTCGGCGCGGGATTTCCAAAGAGGGTTGAGTATGTGCCCGAAGAGAATTATCTCCAATTTATAGTGCATTCCGGCCCTGTTCAAACGTTATACCGGAACAAAGATACCGCATAGCGTGTAATTAAACAAATAAATGCCTAACTTCGCCATCGATGAGAGGGCTCAAATACATATCCCTGCTGCTGGCCGCCGCGCTGACATTCGGACCCGCCGCATCCGGGAGGGAACGCTATCTGGGGGCCTTCAACTCTTCCAAGGGTCTGGGGGCCGCGATGCTGCTCGGTTCATCGTCCGGCGACGGTTTCAGCATCGTCAGCCTCTACGCAGATATGTTCGGGGTATTCTCGGGCAGGACAGATGACGTGGGAATTGCCCTGAGCTATTCGCGTGACTATGTCATCTACTCCTCCGACCTTGAGTACTACTCGCTTACCCTGCACGGCGGCCCGGGATTCCTGACCGGCTATGTCCACGACTATGAGCGCCACTTTTTTACTTCCGAGGGGGATACGGACAAGACTATGGGAGCTGTCGCCGCCCTGTCCGGGAACATCGGATTTCTGACCGACTTCTACCGCCGCCGGATAAGCATTGACATAGGAATCTGCATCAACCCCGGCATCCATATCAGGCGCGACCGCAACGACGGGACGGTGCTGCTGTCACTATACAAGCGGGGAATCTACTATGGACTCTGCCCTCAGCTGAGCATCTACTACCGTTTCTGAACCGATGAAAAAGTCTCTGGCCATCATAATCCTGCTGCTGTCCGCCTTCGTCTGCAAGGCCGGACAGGGGGAGGATGCATTCCGAGGAAGAGTCAGTTTCGGTCTGGAGTGGGGGTACTTCCAGAACCTCTATAAGTTCCGCCATATCAATATCATCAGCCAGGAAGGGTCGCGCATCAACCACTCGTTCTCCGGACTTGCCGCCCAGTCCAACGGCAGCATAATGGCAAGGGTAGGGTATGACTTCCACGAGAAAGTCCGGGCATCGCTCTATTGCGGCTATGCCGGGATATCCGAGGGATGCAGAGTCTATCCCGTGCTGATGAGACTCAGCTTCGCGCCCGGAGGTCTCTACGGCGACGGATTGTTCTCCTTTATCGACGGGGGAATCGGCTTCAGGACCAAACCCACGGAATATGACAGGCTGGCGGTTCCGATGGCGGACATAGGGGAGGGATACCGTATTCTGCTCACGCCTTACCACAGCATCGAACTCCTGCTCAGCGTCCGGGCCATATACGACAACCCGGCCATCGAAAATCCGGAGGGAGACGGCTATGTGCGCAGCGAGAATATCCGGAGCAATGTCGCGGAATACCTCTCGCTCAACCTCTCCATCGCTCTCAGTTTTTAAGGAGCTTTCCGCGCAGGTATCCTAAATACCTCAGAGCGGATCCGATCCGGCTCATATCGATTAATCTGTCGACAAAATCCTTGCCCCAGAGCTGCGAGGCTTCCGAGATAATAGCGTCGGCTGCTTCGTGGCTGGCGGCCTTGAGGATGCGGCCGATTTCCCGGCCAAGGCTTCCGTTGTGTCTTGTGAATGCCGACTTCTTGACGAAAGGCAGGCCTTTCCGCACGAGGCGCAGAGGCCTGTTGTAGATGTCTTTGTGGGGAGCTGCGAACGCGTATCCGAGCCCCGTCCCGTGCGAGAGCAGAAGCCGGCTGAGTCCGCTCTCGTACAGCCGGCAGACATCCCCCTTGTCTTTTGCAGGGCCGACTCCGAGCAGGAATTCGGCGAAATACCCGCTCAGGAAGACCGCGCGTCCGAGTCCCACGAACCAGGACTGCAGATGGGGGTCGTGCCCGCCCGGCTTATAGACGAGTCCGAACGCTCCATCAGGGCCGGTCTCCAGCTTCTCCAGAAGGGGTTTGAGTTCAAAGAGCGGGCCGAACACGGAATCGTTGACCAGATAGAGGTAGTCGTAGCTGTCCAGAGCCAGATGCTCCCGCGCCCAGATGAAGTCCCGCTTGTAGGAGCCGAAGTCATATTCGCCGTGCCTGAAAGCTTCGCAGTGCAGGACGTACTGTCCCAGACGCGCTTCCTCTCCGGGCTTGAGGGGCGCATCATCGCAGAATACGATGTCCCCGAGAGCCGACAGGGAACGCAGATAATGCAGCAGCGCGTCCCCGACATCGCCCGACTCCGTGTAGGCGGCAAAGAGGAAGAGGCGTCTGCTCATTTCAGTTCTGGAAAAGGACGACCATATATGCGGCATAAGTCAGCAGCATCACGATGCCTTCCCAGCGGTCAATCCTGTTCTTGCCGCCCACAAAGGACCAGAGAAGCAGCATCGCCGCGCTGAGTACGAGTACGCCGTAGTCGAACGCCGTCATCGAAGCCGTGGAGAGGGGAGTGACGAGGGAGGAGCAGCCGAGTATGAGGAGAATGTTGAACACGTTGGACCCCAATATGTTGCCGAGCGCGAGCTGGGCCTTGTGCTTGGTCGCCGCGACGATGCTGGTCGCAAGTTCAGGCAGGGAAGTGCCTCCGGCGAGCAGGGTGAGCGCTATCACCTTGTCGGAGACTCCGATGGCACGGGCGATGGAGGTGGCGTGGTTGACGAAGAGCTGACCGCCGAAGATGAGTCCTCCGAGGCCGAGGATGATAAACAGTATGGCGACCCGGACATTCTTTACTTTCTGTTCTGCCTCCCCGGCGCTGTCGTTGCCGGAGTCGAACTTGAAGCAATAGTAGAGGTATGCCGCGAAAATAATGAGATATACAATACCTTCAACTGCATTAATGCCGCCTCCCGTAAGGGCCGTGCCGACGAATATCAGGGTCACGAGCAGCGTAAGCGGGATATCTCTCCTCGTGTTCTCGCGGGTCACCGCCACGGGTACAAGCGCTGCGGTGAGGCCGAGAATCAGCAGGACATTGAAGATGTTGGATCCTACCACATTGCCTATCGAGATGTCGGCGTTGCCCTGAAACGCTCCGGTCAGGCTGACCACCAGCTCAGGGCAGCTGGTCCCGAAGCCCACTATGGTGAGTCCGATCACGAATTCGCTGATGCCGGCCTTGCGCGCCACTGCGGAAGCCCCGTCCACAAGAGCGTCCGCGCCGAATACCACCAGCGCGAGACCGACCAGCACAAGAAGAATATCAATTATCATAAAGTCAATTATTTACGCATTGTCTTCGCAAGCCCTCAGCACCAGGCGGCAGACATTCTCGATATGGGTCGTGTGCGGGAACATATCCACCGGCTGCACCGCCGTGATGTCGTATCTGGTGCAGAGCGCCTCAAGGTCACGTGCCTGCGATGCAGGATTGCAGCTGACATAGACAATCCGCTCAGGGGCGGCATTGAGGATGGTGGCGACCACGTCAGGATGCATCCCGGCACGCGGCGGGTCGGCGATGATTACGTCAGGCCTCCCGTGTTCGGCGATGAAGCCGTCGGTGAGGATGTCCTTCATATCTCCCGCGAAGAACTCGCAGTTGTCTATGCCGTTGGCGCGGGCGTTGGCTTTTGCGTCTTCAATCGCCTCCGGCACATACTCGATGCCTATCACCTTCGAGGCGCGGCGGCTGACGAACTGGGCGATGGTGCCCGTGCCCGTATAAAGGTCATAGACGACCTCGCTGCCGCTTAGGGAAGCGAACTCGCGGGCCACGCCGTAGAGCTTCAGCGCCTGGGCGTTGTTGGTCTGGTAGAATGACTTTGGCCCTATGCGGAAGCGCAGTCCCTCCATCGTCTCGTAGATGGCCTCGTCGCCCCGATAGAGTATGCACTCCTGGTCGCCGATGCTGTCGTTGAACTTGCTGTTGATGACATAGTAGAGCGAGCTGATCTGCGGAAACTGCCCGGCTATCGAGTCGAGCATCTCCTCGCGTCCGGGGAAATCCTGCGCGAAGCAGACTATCAGCATCACGCCCCCTTCATCCGTGGTGCGGACGAAGATGTTGCGGAATATGCCGCTGTTCTCCCGGATATTGTAGAACGGAATCCCGTGACTGATGGCGTACTGCTTGATATAGAGGCGGATGGCGTTGGACGGCTCGGGCTGAAGGTAGCACTTGCGGATGTCCAGCACCTTGTCGAAGAACTTTCCCACGTGGAAGCCGAGACCCTGACGGCAGTCCTCAGGAAGTCCCTCCGGATCCGCGTCTGGCAGTATCCACCTCCGGTCGGAGGCGGTGAATTCCAGCTTGTTGCGGTAGAACTCGGTCTTGTCGGAGCCTATGGTGGGGGAGACCTCCGGGAAGACCAGATGCCCTATATGCTTGAACTGGTCCGCGACCTGCTTGCGCTTGGCTTCCAGCTGCATCGGGTAGGGTATCAGCTGCCAGCGGCAGCCCCCGCACACCCCAAAGTGTTCGCAGAACGGCTGCTGACGGTATTCCGACGGGCGGACTATCTCCGTGATTTTGGCATCGATAAAATTCTTCTTCTTGCGCAGCACCCGCGCGTTGACCACATCCCCCGGCACCGCATACTCCACGAACACCACCATCCCGTCCACGTGCGCGATGCACTTGCCCTCCGCCGCAATGCTCTCAATCGTCAGATTCTCCAGAATCTGCTCTTCTCTGTTCCGTTTCGCCATAGGGAGCAAAGATAGTCATAGTTTTCGGAAATATCATTGCCCGCAGTCCAGTGTCTTTATCACCCGGGCAGGGTTGCCGACCGCGACTGAATGCGGAGGGATGTCGCGCGTCACCACGCTGCCCGCGCCGACCGTGCTGCCGTCCCCGATGCTCACCCCGGGGAGTATCGTCACGCTTCCTCCTATCCAGCAGTCGTTTCCTATCCTCACCGGTCTTGCCCATTCTCGGCCGCTGTTGCGCTCGGCGGGGTCGGTGCTGTGGCAGGCGGTGTAGATGCTGACGTTGGGTCCGAGGAAGCAGTTGTCGCCGAAAGTCACCTCCGCCTCGTCCAGTATCGTGAGCCCGAAATTCGAGAAGAACCTATCCCCGAGCCTGATCTGCCTGCCGTAGTCGCAGCGGAAAGGCTGCACGACAATGCAGTCCGGGCCGCAGGTGCCGAGTATCTCGCGCAACTTCTCATACCGCTCACCGTATGCCGACGGCCTTATGTCATTGTATTCCCGGCACAGGTCAGCAGTCCTGTCCCGCATTTCCACAAGCTCCGGAGCATTGGCGTCATAGACCTCCCCGGCTATCATCTTTTCGAAATCTGTCATATCGTGTCCTGCAGGTTTATCAAATGCGAATTTAACGATTTTGCAGATTATCCGCTTTCCGCGCCCTTACTCAAGCCTTTTATTGAACCCATTTTTTGAGCCGGCCCGTCTCGGTGAGTTGACCAAAACTCTATGAATTAATCACTTTTTTTTGATTTTTTCATAGCGTTTTGATAAATTTGCGTCAGAAAACGATAGATTCTTATGAGACGCAAAATAGAACAGCAGCTGATTGACTGGAAATCTTCTCCCGACAGGAAACCGCTCCTTCTTAACGGAGCGCGACAGGTAGGAAAGACATATATTCTGGAAGAGTGGTTCGGCAGGAACCATTTCAAGAATTGCGTCCGTGTCAATCTGGCGCAGAATGCCTCTATGGTACAGACCTTTGAAGGCGACCTGAAGCCGCAGAGAATCATCGAAGCCATAGAAGCCTCTTACGGCATCAATATAAATCCTGACAACACACTGATAATCTTGGACGAAATCCAGAAATCCGGACGCGCGCTGATGTCGCTGAAGATGTTCTGTGAAGAAGCTCCGCAGTACTATGTCGCCGCAGCCGGGAGTCTCCTGGGCGTGAGAATCAAGCAAGACGAGTCCATCTATCCCGTAGGAAAAGTCAAGAATCTGGACCTTTACCCTATGGATATGGAGGAGTTCCTTTGGGCGACCGGACGGGAAGAACTCGCAAATCAGATACGCGAGCATTTCCGCGATATGTCCCCGATGCCGGAAGCCAGTCATAAAGCGGCTCTGGAAGCCTATCGGCAATATCTCGTTGTCGGCGGAATGCCCGAGGCCGTCCTGAGATATTCCACTTCCGGGAGCATTATCGATGCCGCAGAAGCTCAAATGGACATTCTTAAAGACTATATGGCGGACACCACCCAATATGCGAGCGAGAGCGAGTCCGTAAAGATTCGCGCCTGCTACAATTCCATCCCCTCACAGCTCGCAAAGGAAAACCTTAAGTTCCAATACAAGGTGGTAAGAAAGGGCGGCACGGCCACCATTTTCGGCGCGTCTCTCGACTGGCTCAAATATGCCGGCCTCATATATCAGTGCGACCTGGTGGATTCGGCGTTCCTGCCGCTGAAGGCATATGCCGATCCGTCCGACTTCAAAATCTATATGAACGATGTCGGCCTGCTCACCCAGCATTCCGGAATGCCGGCTCAGCTTCTGCTTTCCGAGATTGAGGTGGACAACACTTTTATGGGCGGAATGACCGAGAACTATGTCGCTCAGGCTCTCACCGCCGCCGGTCATACGCTCTATTACTGGAAGAACGAGAATGTCGGTGAGGTGGATTTCGTGATACAGGGCGAGACAGATGTAATTCCCGTTGAAGTCAAGAAAGCCATCCGGACAAAATCCGTGAGCCTCAACAAGTTCCGGCAGCTGTTCTCATCCGCACGGGCCATAAGGTTCTCAAAAAAGAACTTCGGCCGGATTGATGAGCTGCTAGCCATCCCGCTCTACGCGATATTCTGCCTGGAGTCAGACCCCACGACGAAACGGAATTCCGGTAACTTCTTCCGGATTGCCGGTATGGAGCAGTCCGAGGCGGTTGAGTAAATTTGCAGCCGGATTCCATCGGGAGTCCGGAGGTAAATAAACAAAACGCCATATGTATCTTGAGAACATTAACGGTCCGGAGGATGTCAAGAAACTGGACATCGGACAGCTGAATGCCCTTGCCGGTGAGGTGAGGCACTTTCTGATTGAGAAACTGAGCAATTACGGCGGCCACGTGGGTCCGAATCTGGGAATGGTGGAGGCGACCGTCGCACTGCACTATGTATTCAATTCTCCTGTCGATAAATTCGTCTTCGATGTATCACACCAGAGCTATGCCCACAAGATACTTACAGGCAGAAAGCTGGCATTTATGGACCCGGCTCACTACAGCGATGTGACAGGCTACAGCGAACCCTCGGAAAGCGCCCACGACCATTTCATCGTCGGCCACACCTCGACCTCCGTCAGCCTCGCCTGCGGACTTGCCAAGGGGCGCGACCTCGCGGGAGGCAGGGAGAATGTCATAGCGGTCATAGGAGACGGCTCGCTCAGCGGAGGAGAAGCCCTGGAGGGGCTGAATGTCGCCGGGTCGGAGCTCCGCAGCAACCTCATCATAGTCGTCAATGACAACCAGATGTCCATCGCGGAGAACCACGGCGGCCTGTACCAAAATCTTCAGTTGCTCCGGGAAACCGGAGGACGGGCGGAGACCAACCTTTTCAAAGCGCTGGGGCTTGATTATCTCTATGTAGCTGAAGGCAACGACATTGCGTCCCTGATCAGCGCTTTCCGGCAAGTGAAGGACAGCGACAGACCCGTTGTGGTGCATATCAACACGCTCAAAGGCAAAGGTCTGAAATACGCCGAGGAGAATAAGGAGAAATGGCATTACGGAGCGCCGTTCGATATCGTGACCGGAGAGCCGAAATTCAAGTCCAAGGGAGAGGATTACGGAGACCTGACGGCCCGCTATCTTCTCGAGAAGATGCCTTCTGACCCGCAGCTTGTGGCCATTACTTCAGGCACGCCGACCGTGTTCGGATTCACTCGGCCGCGCAGGGAACAGGCCGGGAAACAGTTTGTGGATGTCGGAATCGCGGAGGAGACGGCGGTAGCGATGGCATCCGGAGTCGCAAAGCGCGGCGGGAAACCCGTCTGGGGAGTTTACAGCACGTTCATTCAGAGGACTTATGACCAGCTTTCGCAGGATCTATGCATCAATGACAATCCCGCGCTGATGCTTGTATTCTGGGGCGGAATAGAAAGTATGAACGATGTGACCCACACCTGTTTCTACGACATTACACTGCTCGCGAACATTCCGAATCTCATCTATCTGGCACCATCCTGCCGCGAGGAATATTTCTCAATGCTCGACTGGGCAATAGGCTACAGAGAGCATCCGGTGGCAATCCGCGTGCCTGTAGGAGGTGTGGTTTCCCGTGCGGATGTCAGGACAGAAGGCGTTGACTGGTCTGTCCCGGCGTATGAAATCACCCATAGGGGCAATCGAGTGGCAATTCTTGGGCTTGGTAATTATTATCAACTCGGGGAAAAGGCTTGCGAACTTCTGAAAGCTACTGGAATAGAAGCCACATTGGTCAATCCGAGAATCATCACATCGCTTGACACTAAGGCTCTCGATGCTCTGAAATCCGGACACGAACTTGTCATCACTCTTGAGGATGGACAGGTTGACGGCGGATGGGGCGAAAAGATTGCCCGGTACTATGGCGACAGCAATATGAAGGTTCTCGTCAGAGGGCAACGCAAACAGTTTGAGGATCATTATATTGTGGAGGAACTTCTGAAAGAGGACAGACTGACTCCGGAGCAGATTGCCGAAGATGTAATGACTGCCATCAGCGGAAAATAATTAACTTAGCATCGTGCAATCTCAAGGAAGCTATTTTTCATAAGGGCAGATTGCTGAGACATGAAAGCCACTACATATATGAAAGATTTGTATTTCAATACAATACAGGAGTTCAACGACTATTACGGCCTTGAAACGCTGCACCCTCAGGTGAGCGTAGTGCGTTATGACCGCGAGCACGAGGTGACCGAGGGAATTTACCACTATGGTCTCTATGCCCTGTTCCTGAAGGAGAATAAAGGCTGCAAGCTCTCCTACGGTCTCACCGAGTATGACTTCGACGAGATGACGGTGACGAGTTTCGCACCGGGGCAGAGCGTCAAAGTGGAGGCCAACCCGGAAGTGAAGTATCCCAAATGGACGGCTCTGCTGTTCCATCCGGACCTGCTCGCCCGCACCCCGCTCGGCAGGGACATCGACCGCTACGAGTTTTTCGACTACACTTCCGATGAGGCTCTGCACCTTTCCTCCAGTGAGATAGAGATTTTCCGGGGAGTTCTTGGCCTGATTGAGCAAGAACTTCACCGGAGCATAGACAAGCATTCTCGTGAACTCATTGTCAGCAATATCGAACTGCTTCTGAACTACTGCCTCCGCTTCTACGACAGGCAGTTCATTACCCGCGAGGAAATAAACCACTCCGTGGTCAGGAAGTTCTCGTCCCTGCTTGATTCGTATCTGGCAGAGACCGCCGAAAGTGAAGGTCTCCCTACGGTCGCTTACTTTGCGGACAAATGCTGCTATTCGCCCAAGTATTTCGGTGAACTGGTCAAGACCGAGACCGGACGCACCGCCAGAGATTTCATCAACGACCGTATCCTCGCCTCCGCCAAGAAACTTCTCGCCGACGGATCAATCAGCATCGCACGGGCGAGTCAGAGGCTCGGCTTCGAATATCCACAGCACTTCGTGCGCTTTTTCAAGTCGCATAGCGGAGTCACTCCGTCGGAATATCGCAGAACTTCCTGATACTCAAGTCGTATCTCTCAAATGACAGTTCTATGATGAAACATATCGTCCTCTTTACAATGTCATTGGTTATGTCTATAAATATTTCCGCCCAGAGTCTTTCCGAGCGTCAGTTACACCTTGCCACCTGCGCGGCTCTTGAGGCGCAGGGAGACCTCGTCAGGCTGGAGCCTGCGGTCCGTGCCGCATTGGACGGAGGAGTCACGGTCAACGAACTGAAGGAAGCGTTCTCGCAGCTGTACGCCTACACCGGCTTCCCGCGCTCTCTGAATGCGCTAGGAGTGCTGTCAAAGGTGCTTGAGGATGGTGATGCTTCCTGGAATGAAGGTAAGCCCTGGACGCGTCCGTCCGTGTGGGACGATGCCGATGCCGGGCTGAAACTTGGAACAGAAGTGCAGACCAAGCTAACCGGGAGGCCATTTGACTACGCTTTCTGCCCTCAGGATGACTTCTATCTGAAGTCGCACCTTTTCGGTGACATATTCGCCGGAGACCAGCTTTCTCCTGCGGACAGGGAAATCGTCACCGTGGCGGCACTCTCGGCTCTCAAAGGCGTTGCTCCGCAGCTCGCCTCCCACAAGGCGGGCGCTGTGCGTATGGGCAATACTCAGGAGCAGATTGACGAGCTGTGCAAATTCTTGAGCGACAACGGTCTGAGCCAGTGTGACGGAGCGGCGGATGCAATGTCTGGCGATTGGAAGCAAGGTAACCCGAATACCGGTTATGCACAATATTTTTCCGGGAACTCCTATCTCAATCCCGTAGTCCCGGTTAATCTGTCTTCGGCAGGGGAGAGTGCCCTGCCCCTCTCGAATGTGACATTCGAGCCGGGCTGCCGCAACAACTGGCATATCCATCACGGAGCTCGCCAAATACTTATCTGCGTCAGCGGACGCGGCTGGTATCAGGAATGGGGAAAACCCGCCATTGCGCTCAAGGCCGGCGATGTGGTGGACATTCCGGAGGGCGTGAAGCATTGGCACGGAGCCCAGAAGGGCTCGTGGTTCCAGCATCTCTCCACACATATCAAAGCGGAGAACTCCTGCCCGGGGTCAGAGCCCAACGAATGGCTTGAACCCGTCAGTGACGAGGAGTACGGGAGGCTGTAGCCCGGGCGTGTGATAGTAGTACGGTGCGGTGCAGCCTTAGGGGCGGTTACAGCTTATATTCATCATAATACAATTGTCGAGATGGAACTTATTGACGCAATCAAAGCGAGACATTCGGTACGGAAGTATATTGACCGTCCGATTGTGAGGTGAACCCCAAAAGTTGGACGGTTTAACTAAAGACTTGATATTTGTCGGG
>CAVLBF010000024.1:0-34259 GCA_963661285.1 Bacteroidaceae bacterium
TGTTTCTTATACATAGATACCCCATTTCTTTGTCCAACTTTTGGGGTTCACCTCAAAGAAGGGCAAAATTTAACTTATCTCGAAATGTTCAGAAGACTTTTGCTGGCGGCGACCGTGCCGCTGATGCTGCTCGGATGCAGCAAACTTAACGATCTCAGCTCCAAAGTGGATGACATCGATGCCAGACTCGTTAAACTGGAGAACCTCTGCGCACAGATGAACAAGGATATCACTTCCCTGCAGACCGTCGTCAGAGCTCTCGAAGACAGGGACTACGTGACCTCCGTGGAACCGATTACCGAGGATGGCAAAGAAATCGGCTACCGTATCAACTTCACCAAAAGCGGCAGCGTCACCATCTATCACGGAAAGGATGGTTCGGACGGGCTGACTCCCGTCATCAGCGTGTCTCTGGACAGCGACGGGCTGTACTATTGGACGATAGACGGAGAATGGCTGCTGGACGCTGAGGGGAACAGGGTCAAGGCCTCCGCCACTGACGGAGAGGACGGAATCACCCCTCAGCTGAAGATAGAAGAGGACTGGTGGTATATTTCCTACGACGGCGGTCAGAGCTGGACAAAGCTCAGCACGGCCAAAGGAGATAAGGGCGATTCGATGTTCAGCGCCGTCACCTACGATGAGCTTTACCTTTATCTGACCCTTGCCGACGGCACTGAACTCACAGTCCCGATGTCCGCCCCGATAAGCCTGGAGTTCGACATCAAGGACGGAGAGGCGGTCATCTCCGAGGGGGAAACCATAATCATAGGATATACCGTGACAGGTTCTTCGCGGACGAGCTTGGTCTCCGCCTCTTCTGACGGCAACTATGTAGTGAAGGTCAAGAGCGCCTCCTCCGACAAGGGGACGATAGAGGTCACTGCTCCGAAGCCGTACACTGACGGATATATCAATGTCATAGCCGACAACGGCAACGGCTATACGCGACTTTATGTCATCAACTTCAGCGAACGCAAGATAAACTTCCCTTCGGGGATTGAATATAGCGTTGCAACCGAAGGCGGCACCGTAGAAATCCCGTTCACGGTCAACTTCGACTACACAGCCAAGGTCGCGGGCTCCGATGCCGGATGGCTAAGCATCACAGAGACCAAGGCCGCAGAAAGGGCCGCCGGCATTTCCGTCAGCGTGAGCAGGAACGACGGCGACGCCTCCCGCAGCGGGAAGGTGTATATCTACCCTCTCAACGGCAACGGCGAAGCCTGCAAGGAAATCGTCATCAATCAGGCTTCGGCCTACTTCAGCATCAGCAAGACCCTTGTGGTCGCCCCGGTAGAGGGAGGGGATTTTACGGTAGATGTCAAGTCTTCGCGCGGTCTGCTGATAAAGCAGAGCGATGACGCCGGCTGGTTCAGCGCTTCCGCCGCGGCGGATCCCAAGGAGACGGGGAAATATACTCTGAACGTCAAGGTGAACGAGAACAATAGCACCGAGCGCCGCAGCGACACCGTGGAACTGTATTCCGAGACGTCTCCGACAGTGCGGCTCGGCGCCCTAGAAGTCCTGCAGTCCAGCAAGACGGCCTCCGAACTCAAGGATATGGTCTTCGTGGGCAAGGCCGCCTTTGCCAACGACTTCACAATCTATATTCCGCTCGCCGGCGAGATTGACTGCTTTGTGGACTGGGGTGACGGCAATGTGGAGCATATTCAGAAGTGGGTTGCCACTAATTTTGTTTCAGCAGGCGGAGGCATATTCCATAAATACGCTGTGGACAAAGCCACAGAATATGAGATAAGGGTTTCGGGAAAGGTGACCGCTCTCAGTGCCGTTAACATCCCCGACTCTAACCTCTCAACCATCTCGGCCGTGAAGCAATGGGGAGATACAGGTCTTACGAGTATGGAGAGAGCTTTCTGTGGTTTCGGAGCGCTCAAGAGTATCCCGGCCGATGAGACGGAGGCCTTTGCGGCAGTTACGACTTTTGAGTATGCATTCTTTTCCTGCAAGACTCTTGAGGCTATTCCGGACGGGCTGTTCAAATATTGCGGGAATGTGACGTCGTTTTGCGCGACTTTCTCTTCCTGCGTCGCGCTCGGCTCAATTCCGGCCGGACTATTCTCGGTCTGCAACAAGGCTACGAACTTCGAGAGTTGTTTCTCTGGCTGCAGCGCATTGACTTCCATACCGGAGAATCTGTTCTCCGGATGCAAGGAGATGGAGAAGGCTAATTCGTTGTTCAGTAGTTGTATTAGCCTTCTGACCATTCCAGCCGGGCTATTTGACGGAAATCCCAAAATTACATCATTCAGGTCGACATTTTATAGATGCAGCAGCGTAAACTCCATCCCAGAGGGGCTTTTCGATAATTGCCGGAATGCAAGTAATTTTGAAAGTACTTTCTGTAGTTGCTCAAACTTGCAGAGCATACCAGTCTCTCTCTTTGACAACAATCGTATGGTCACGAACTTTTCCAATACTTTTTGTGGCTGCGTAAAGTTAGCCGGAGAGTCCCCATATACGGTAATAGGCGGAGTGAAGTATCATCTCTACGAAAGGGCGGACAATCCGGATGAGTTTGTCGCGCCGATTTCGTATAACGTTTGCTTTATAGACACCCGCTTCTCCGATTTGGCACAGATGCCAAGTGGTTGGAAGTCGTATTAGAAACAAGATAACCTTCCGACAAAGCTATTCGGAAACTTTGGCAATGTCTCATTCCCGACGGTCTTCCAGGTCGCCAGGATTTTTTGTCCGCCGAAAGGCCGCTTCCCCGGACTAATCTCCAGTTTGAGCGACTTTGTCCGGCAGAAGGCCGTTTCCCCGGACAAACTGACATCCTCAAGCGTTTTGTCCACGCAACCCCCCGTTCAGCCGGACAAACCGCCATCATCCTTTACCGCCGCGACGGCAACTGTCACACGATCTGAAGAACGACAGACTATCAGGTGACGCGCCAGCCGGACGGTAAACCCTCGACATCGGAGTGGTGCAGCCGGGCGCGAAGATGCTTCAATTTCGTTTGCGGGGGAAAATATTTTCATTATCTTTGCAGACGCGAACGGGGTATTGTCTCCGTCGGCAAAGCGTTTAAATGGCATTCAAAAGGTCAGGAGTTTGATTCTCCTGTGTTCCACAAATGATTCAGATTGGTATCAGAGGTCACGAGGAGACCACGGTTACGGAAGAGATGCTGGCCCGCAATGTCGGCAGCGGTTCGGTAAGGGTCTATGCTACGGCGATGATGATCGCCCTCATCGAGAAGGCGGCCGTTCTTTCGGTGGCGCCTCATCTGGAAGAAGGACAGGACTCGGTAGGGACTCTGGTAAATGTCACCCACTGCTCGGCGACTCCCGTAGGGATGAAGGTATGGGCTGATACCGAACTCGTCGAGATAGACAGAAGAAGGCTGGTATTCAAGGTGTCCGCCCACGATGAGCGCGGTCTCATCGGAGAGGGGATGCACGAACGCTTCATCATCAACAAGGCCGCGTTCCAGGCGAAAGCGGATTCCAAATAATCTCTCAACTATGAAAAAGGACATCTATCTGGCCGCAGGCTGCTTCTGGGGCGCGGAACGCTATTTGAAAGCCATTCACGGAGTCATCGGCACCGAAGTGGGATTTGCCAACGGCAACATCGCCCACCCGACATACAGGGAGGTGAGCACCGACGCCACCGGCTATGCCGAGACCGTGCATATCACCTACGAGACGGAACTTATCGGGCTTGAGCGCATACTTCAGATTTATTTCAAGGCCATCGACCCGCTCAGCGTCAACAGGCAGGGCGCGGATGCCGGCACGCGCTACCGCACCGGCATCTACTACACCGACCCGGAGGACCTTCCGTCCATCCGGAAAATATACGACAGAATCTCAGGCGAGCTGAAGTCTCCTCTCGCCGTCGAGGTCAAGCCGCTCAAGAATTTCTACAGAGCGGAAAGCGAGCACCAGAACTATCTGGAAAAGCATCCCGGAGGGTACTGCCATATTCCGGACTCCCTTGTCGAGTTCGCGAAGTCGGCATCCGAGACCTCCAGCGACTGATGTCTCTCAGGTACTATCAGGTACTGCTGCCGCTCAGGCTGAAGTGGACTCCTTTCTACAGTTCGGAGATTCCGCTGCTCAGGGGGCAGGCGGTGAGCGTCTTGTTCTCCGGACGCAAATATACGGGAATAGTCTGGCAGAGCGATGTCAGTCCGAGCGTGGAGCGCGTCCAGAGGATTCTCGGGCCGGAGGATTCTCTCTCGCGGCTCAGCGAGAGCGAGATGAAGCTCTGGGAATTCATCTCGGACTACTATCTCTGCACCCTCGGAGAAGTGTTCTCCGCAGCGCTCCCCTCCCTCAGGATTCAGAGCGAGCGGGCGGCGGAGGCTAATCTCAGCCGGCTCCGGGAGCGTCTCGGGGGAGTCCGCGCCAAACTTGAGGGCAGGCACTGCGAGCGCGTGCAGACCAGGCTTAAGGCCGGCGAAGATGAACTGCTCGCGCAGATCCGCAGACTTGAAGCCGCCCGAGTATACTCGCCAAGGCCTGTTAAGACTTCCGCACCGGAGAAACCTCTACTGCTCTCCGGCTACTCCCGGACTCCGATATACGTCGAGCTCATCCGCGAAGCCCTCTCGGAAGGAGGGCAAGTGCTGCTCCTGACCCCGGAAAAGGCATTCTGCGACAGGATAGAGACATCGCTCGCGGCTGAATTCGCCGACAGCCTCTCCGTCGTGAGCTCCGACAAGACCCAGACGCAGCGGCGCAAGGCGGCGGACAGAGTCCGCAGCGGCGAGAAGGCGCTGATACTCGGCACCCGCTCCGCCGTCTTCCTGCCTTATAACGGGCTGTCGCTTGTCATCATCGACGAGGAGCAGGACAGTTTCTACAAGCAGAGCGAACCGGCTCCGCGCTACAACGGTCGCGACACCGCCATCTACCTCGCCTCTCTGCACTCGGCCCGGGTGGTTCTCGGTTCGGCCTGCCCTTCGCTGGAGAGCCTGCTAAACTGTATCACCGGCAAATACTCTCTCCGGGAGACCCTCTCCCGTCCCGAGGGGAGCGTGGAGCTGATTGACCTCAACGCGGAGCGCAGGAAGAGAGGCGTCTGCGGGGCATTCTCCCGCAAGCTGATAGATGCAGTACGCTCCTGCGGCGCTCCTGTACGGTTCGTCCGAGGCTGGGAGAAGGCAGAAGAGCTCCGCGAGGAGATTTCAGCGCTCTTCCCCGGCATTCCGGCGAGCGTCTCGACCCTGACCGAACTCAAGCGCGACGGCGCTCCCGGAGTCGGACTGATAGCTGTGCTTCAGGCCGACGCCCTGCTGTCGGGCGACGACTTCCGCAGCGACGAGAGGGCTCTGCAGACGGTAGCTCTGCTGAGGGAATTCGCCCCGAGACTCATCATCCAGAGCGCAGTGCCGCAGAGGTTCTCTCCGGACAGGGACATCGCTTCCCTGCTGGCGGAGAGGAAGGCCTATGACTTCCCGCCATATACCCGCCTTGTGGAAGTCCGCCGCCAGGGGAGCGGCGAAGTGCTGTCCCGGCACTTCCTCCGCCGCGACTCCGGCCTCGCGAGCCGCAAAGCCGAAATCCTTGAGACCCTCCCCGAGGGCTGCTACGCTGACGTCGACCCGCAATAGGCGCAGCCCCCGGAAAATGGAAAGCGCGCCTCCGGACTCTCCGGGGACGCGCCTCTGACCTTTGCCGCAGGGAATTATTTCTTGCGGGCCTTGTATCTCTGATAGAACATATCAACTCGTCCGGCGCTGTCGACGATCTTCATCTTGCCGGTGTAGAAAGGGTGAGACGTGTTGGAAATCTCAAGCTTTACGAGCGGGTACTCAACTCCGTCGACGGTGATGTTCTCCTTGCTGGTGGCGCAGGAGCGGGTGATGAATACCTCCTCGTTTGACATATCCTTGAAAGCTACAAGACGGTAGGTTTCGGGATGGATTCCTTTTTTCATATTACACTAGTGTTTGAAATCGGGCGCAAAGATAAGAATTATTTTAGTAATTTTGCAAGCGTTATGACACTGATTAAATCTATTTCCGGTATTCGCGGGACCGTCGGCGGCCCCTGCGGCGAAGGCCTTACCCCTGTCGACATAGTAAAGTTCACATATGCATACTGCGCCTGCCTGCGGCGGCGCAAGAGTGTCCCCAACTGCAACGGCCGCTATAAGGTCGCGGTCGGCAGGGACGCCCGTCTGAGCGGCGAGATGGTGGAGCAGCTGGTGTGCGGCACTCTCACGGCCTGCGGGATGGATGTGGTCAGCTGCGGCCTCGCCTCCACCCCGACCACCGAGCTGGCGGTGAAGTTCTCCCGGGCCGACGGAGGCATCATCATCACCGCCAGCCACAATCCCAGGGAGTGGAACGCCCTCAAGCTCCTCAACGAAGAAGGCGAGTTCCTGACGGCGGCCCAGGGGCAGGCCATACTGGAGCTCGCGGAGAGCGGGGAGTTCGACTTCGCCCCCGTGGACGAGCTCGGGCATATCGAGACTCACGACTTCACGGACGAGCACATAGCCTCCGTCCTTGCGCTGGAAGCCGTTGACGCGGAAGCTGTCCGCAAGGCAGGGTTCAAAGTGGTGCTCGACTCCATCAATTCGGTGGGAGGCATCATTATGCCGCGGCTGCTCAAGAGGCTGGGCGTGGAATGCGTCGTGCTCAACGGGGAACCGACCGGCAACTTCGCGCACAACCCGGAGCCGCTCCCGAAGAACCTCGTGGAGCTGAGCAAGACCGTGGTGATGGAGAAGGCCGACCTCGGGATCAGCGTGGACCCGGACGTGGACCGTCTGGCGTTCATCTGCGAGAACGGCGAGCCGTTCGTGGAGGAATACACTCTGGTCGCCGTCGCCGACTATCTGCTCGAAAGAGCCGAGAAGCAGGGAGTCACGCCGCGCAATACCGTATCCAACCTCAGTTCGTCCAGGGCGCTGCGCGACGTCACCGAGGCACACGGAGGCACTTACTATGCCTCAGCCGTAGGAGAGGTCAACGTCACGACCAAGATGCACGAGGTCGGAGCGCTGATCGGAGGCGAGGGCAACGGAGGAGTCATCTATCCGGCCAGCCACTACGGACGCGACGCGATGGTGGGAGTGGCGCTGTTTCTGAGCAAGCTCGCCCACAGCAAGATGAGCGCGAGCGCCTACAAGGCGACCCTGCCGCAATACTACATAGCGAAGAACCGCATCGACCTCAGCGACAAGTCCCTGATAGACAAGATACTCGAAGCAGTCAAGGAGCACTATGCCGGCGAGCGGACCAACACTCTGGACGGGGTCAAGATCGACTTTGACTCGGAGAGGAAGTGGGTGCATCTGCGCCGCTCCAACACAGAACCCATCATCCGCATCTACTCCGAGGCTCCGACCGAAGCCGAGGCCCAGAAGCTGGGAGAGGAAGTGATTGCCATCGCCAAGCAGCTGATATAGAATGTTCTCCTTCCGGACAACACCCATAGAGGAGCAGCTCGACCGGAGTCTTCAGGAGGGCAGGGTCGCCTGTTTCTGCACGCAGAACTGCTGGGACCCCTACGGCAGCCGCTATCTCTATGAAGTCTTCAGGGAGAGAGGCAATCTGGTCAAACTCTTCCGGCCTTCGGGCAGCGAGCTCTCCCCTGACACCAAGCACATCGACTTCAGCGCCGAAGAGCTTGACGGGATCGATGCGGTGGTTGTGGAGATTCAGGACGTGGGCACAAGGTATTTCAACTATACCCGCGACGTGATGCGTCTGCTCTCTATGTGCGCCCGCAGAGAAGAGGGCCCCGCGGTCTATGTCGTGGACCACATCAATCCGGCGGGGCGGGCTGTCGAGGGGACAGTGCCGGCAGTCGAGTCCGACATATGGACTCCGAAGGTCGCACATCGCCACGGGCTCACTCTCGGAGAGCTCTGCAATCTCTACTGCAACGAAATCGGAGCCCGGTTTCCGCTCCACGTCATCTCCGCCCTCTGCTCCCGGGCGGGCAAGGAATTCCTGCCCTGGGTCATCGCCCCTTCATCCGACATCCCGGGGATGTTTAGCTGCGAGATGTATCCCGGAGGCGGACTGTGGAACAACACCTCCATAACTCCGGCCATCGGCACGTCGAGGCCCTATGAGTATTTCGGCGCACCGTTCATCAGGACTGAAGACGTGCGTTTCCTCCCCTCTCCCGAGGGGGTGATGATGCGTCCCTGCTCGTTCACGCCGGCTGCGGGGCGATATCGGGGCGAGCTCTGCTTCGGCTACCAGATTATGCTCCGTCCGGGGGCGCAGTACCATTCGCTGCTGCACACTCTGCGGCTTATACGGCACTTCGCCGACCGCTATTCTGAATTCGAGATGTACGACTCTCTCTTCGTCAAGCTTGCAGACCCTGTCATTGAAGAATATCTGCGGGGAGACCTGACCTTCGACGTCGTGCAGGAACATATCAAGTCGGAGGAGCAGAAGTGGATACGCAAGGCCAAGCGCCACGTCCTATATGAAGATGTCCCATACAGGACGAAATAATTTCCGAATTTGTCCCGCCGGACTTGCGTATTCCAAAAATATGCGTACCTTTGCATTCCCGAACATACACGGTGGGTTCGTATAACGGTTAGTACTCGAGATTCTCAATCTCGCAATAGGAGTTCGATTCTCCTACCCACTACCAAGCGAAGCGGAGGTGACTGGTTCTGTCACCTCCGCCATTATTATTCCGCCCAGATTTCGTCGATGAATATGAAGCTCCGGCCCCCCGCACCCGGATGCCACTCCGGGATAACGCCGAGCTGACTCGCCCGCACCTTGACATACCGCGCCCGCGTCCCCGCCGGGCAGGCCACATCAAAGTCTTGAATCTGAACCTCATAGTCGCGCGGATCGACCCTGTTCTCCATTCTGCGGAGCAGGATATAGTTCTCCCCGTCGGAGGAAAGGTAGAACTCCACCTCCCTCGGCATCCATATCCAGGAACGGGCATCCTGACAGAAGCCGGCCCCGACCCGATGCAGCGCGCGCTCGGAGAGCAGATCCACCACGGCCTCGAAATCCTCGCCCTGATATCCCTGCCAGCCTCCGGTCCTCCAGTTGAGCTTGCCCCTCTGCCCATCGATAAGCCCCTCGTCGCCGCCGGCACTATACTGCGGGTTGTAATGCCCTGTTATATAGACCTTTCTGTCGCTGTTAAGCTTATGCACGCTGCACCTCACCGTATGGCTTCGCCGTCCATCCGGGGCGAGGGCATAAGCCTCCATCGCCGCGCTGCGGTCCAAGGTGAACGGGCCGTCATATCCGCTGAACTCCCCTTCCCCGATGCGGACAAACGCGCGGCTGCCGGAAGGGATATTGGAGACGCTCACCCTGACGCTGTCCTCGAACATATCGCTGTCCAGGACGAAGACAGGATTTGCGACGGCACGGAGGGCCAGACTCGAACGGGGGCGGTCGGACTGCGCCGCGCCAAAGTCCGGGTCAGGCTCGGAACTCATCGCCAGCGACAGCTCGCCGCCGCTCATCATCCGGCTGAATTCCAGATATGAACGGGTGTAAGCCTCGCCGTCCAGAGTCGCGCCGCTGATATACGGACAATCGTCTACGGTCTCTCCGCGAGTCGGCGCGGCGGAGATGACGAAACTCCGTCCGTTCTCGAAATTCCACTTCACCCGTCCGAAGAGAGGCGAGCCGAGGACAAGCTCAGTGCTGCCCGGGGTGACGCAGTAGAGCCCGGCCGCGCTCATCACATACCAGGCCGACATCTGGCCGCAGTCATCGTTGCCGCAGAGTCCGGCGGGAGAAGCGTCGTAGAGGGTCGTGAGAATCTCGCGCACCTGCCGCTGGGTCTTCCACGGCTCACCGGCATAGGAGTAGAGGTAAGCCACGTGCTGGCTCGGTTCGTTACCCTGCGCGTATTGGCCGATAAGGCCGGTGATATCCACCTGCGTGCGCCCGGAGGTGCGGGACTGGGCGGAAAAGAGCGCATCCAGCTTCGCGCAGTACGCCTCGTCCCCGCCGAGCAGGGCGATGTGTCCTGCTATGTCCTGCGGGACGAAGAAGCTGTACTGCCAGGAATTGGCCTCGGTGAAGTGGTTGTTGACCTCGCGGGGGTCGAAAGGCGTCTGCCAGCGTCCGTTGAGCCGGGCACGCATAAAACCGGTAGACGGGTCGAAGCAGCCTGCGTAATATGTGGCATATTCCCCGAACTCGTCCGCGATGGCGGCGTATTTCCCGTTGCCGGGATGCTTCTCCAGAAGCAGCTGCGCCACACGGCTCACGCACCAGGCATCGTAGGCATATTCCAACGTTTTGGACACGGACTCGTGTTCGTCGTCCGCGAGGACTCCGCCGTTGGCGTAGAAGCTGTCCAGGCCGTACTCGTGCCTGCGGGCCGAGGCGACCATCGCATCGAGCATCCGCTCCGCATCGAAATCAATCCCCTTGGCGAGCGCGTCCGCGATGACCGAAACACTGTTATAGCCTATCATACAATTGGTTTCGTAGCCTGCAAGCTCCCATATCGGGAGTTTGCCGCACTCGTCGTAGATGCTCTGGAAAGTCTTCAGGAAGTCCACCGTACGCTCACGCTCGATCAGGGTGAAGAGCGGATGCAGGGCGCGAAAAGTGTCCCAGAGCGAGAAGACGTGGTAGCGTTCGAAGCCCTCCGCCCGGTGCACCTCGCGGTCCATCCCCCGGTACTCGCCGTTGGAGTCGGAGTAGAGGCTCGGATGGATGGCACAGTGGTACATAGCTGTGTAGTATGTCTTAAGCCGCCCGGGGTCGGAGGAGTCGACCTCTATCTTGCCAAGATACCCGTTCCAAGCCGCGGTTGCGGCCTTGCGTGCCTGCCTGAGGGTACGGTAGCCGTCGGAGCGGAGATTCTCGCGGGCGTTCTCGACCGAGACGGAAGAAATCCCGACGCGCACCGCGACCGTCCGCCCCCCGCGTGACTCCCGTCCCCGCTCGAATTCGAGCAGCGCTCCCCTGTCGGCGAAGTTCGTAAGGCTCGCTATCGGGGAGCTGAACTCCATATAGAAATAGAGATCCTGATCCGCTGACCAGCTCGAAGACCGCCGCCGCCCGCAGATAGCCCTGCGGCCCCCGCCGGGGACGGTCAGAGTCCTGTCGAGCCGGCTTGTCCGCTCAGTGCCCGCATCGTAGAAAGCGACATAGGAGTCGAGCAGGAAGTCCCTGTGAGTCAAATCGATAATCAGCTGGGGAGGTGCTGCTCCGCCGAAGACATATTCGTGATAGCCGCTGCGCCTGCCGACGGACAGACGGGCCGTCACCTCCGGGCCGTCCAGATAGACCTCATAGTAGCCTGCTTTCGCGATTTCGCGTCCGTGCGAGAACGGAGAAGCGTAGGCCCTGCGGTCGAGAGAATCCGCAGCATAGTTCTTCACCGGCATCACGAGCACGTCGCAGAGGTCGTCGCAGCCCGTGCCGCTGAGGTGGGTGTGGGAGAATCCGTAGATGAGCGAGTCTGAGTAATGGTAGCCGGAGCAGCCGTCCCAGTCGCCGCTCCGGGGACGCGTGTCAGGGCTGAGCTGCACCATCCCGAACGGCCAGACCGCCCCCGGGAAAGTGTGTCCGGTAAAGTCGGTCCCGATCATCGGGTCCACATACGACGCTCTGTCCGGAGTCTTGGAAGATAGCGGCAGAGAGAGCAGTGCGGCCAGCGCCGCAAGGAGCGAATGTTTGGTCATTTCGCAAAATACTCAAAATAATCAGATAAAACACGAAATTTTATGTACATTTGTCCGGTTTTAAACATTTTATTTATGAAGACTTTAACCAGATTATCCGTCCTTCTGTGCGCCGCACTTGTGCTGGCCGCTCCGGTTCTGGCCTCCGCGCAGGAAAAGACCATCAAGCGGAAAGTGGCCATAGGACGTTTCTCGAATGAGACCCAGTATGCAAAGGGGCTGTTCTATGACAAGGAAAACGACCCTATGCGCAAACAGGCGCTGGACATTCTCTCTTCCAAACTCGCCTCCAGCGGGAAATTCATCCTTCTTGAGAGGGATGACCTGGACGTGCTTGTAGCCGAAGCGGGAGAAGGGATGAACAAAATCGGGGCCGACTACATCATCCTCGGCTCCATCACGGAATTCGGACGCAAGGCCGAAGGGCAGCAGAAGCTGTTCTCCTCGACAAAAACCCAGACCGTAGAGGCCGGAGTCAGCATCCGTCTGGTTGAAGCGGCGACCGGCCTGATCATCTATTCCGATGAGGCGAAAGGCTTTGCCGAGACCACTAACACACAGACTCTGGGGCTCGGCGGCACGGCAGGATATGATGCGACCCTCAGCGACAAAGCCATTTCGGCGGCCTTGAGCCAGCTTGTCGAGAACATCATCAACAAGTGTATGGACAAGCCTTGGAGGTCATATATCCTTTCCGTGGACGACGGTTCATACATCATCTCCGGAGGAGCTTCCCAGGGGCTTGCGGCGGGCGACAGCTTCATCGTGTACAGGAAGGGAAAGACCGTGAAGAACCCTCAGACCGGGCTCAACATCGAGCTCCCGGGACAGAACATCGGCACAGTCACCGTCCTGACCACTTACGGCGACACCCCCGAGACCGAGATTTCGTTCTGCTCATATAGCGGCGAAGGCCTCGACACCGCAAACTTAGGCAACTACTACATTTCCGACAAATAACAATTCCGTCATATGAAAAAGATATTTGCAGCCCTCTGCGGCGCATTGATGCTCTGCTCTTGCGGGGTAGGTTCGTATTCGATTTCCTCCGGCAAAGCCGATGAGGGGATGGTCTCTTTCGTCAGCGCGTCCAAAACCCCGATTTCGGTGACTGTCGACGATACCGCATATGACATCTACACCGTCAAGACAAAAGCCTGGCGCAAAGACAGAAACATCAGGAAGACGGCACAGAATACCATCTTCACGACTCCCGGCACGCACGAGATTACAGTAAGGATCAAGGGGAACGAGGTTTACAGCAAGAAAGTGTTCATTTCCGCCCAGGAGCACAAAGTCATCGAGCTATGAGAAAAGCGCTTATCGCCGCAGCGGCCGTGCTTGTCCTCTCCTCCTGCAGCGTCACCAGTTCCCTCTACTACTGGGGAGGCGAGCAGAACGGGACTACCGCCTATGAGGACATCGCCTACCAGACATACGACAAGCAGACCCCTCAGAGCATCTGCAAGCTCGTGGCGGTGTATGAGAATATGGTGACACGACCTGGCGGCATCAGGCAGATTCCGCCTCCGGGCGTCTGCGCCGAATACGGTTATCTGCTGCTTCAGCCTGAGACGGCCGCGACTTTCACGGACAACGCCACGCCAGCACAGAAGAAGCTGTTCGACACCGCTGACTTCGGCGCGTTTTTCCAGGAAAGAGGGAAGGAAATGCTCCAGAAAGAGATAGAGCTGTACCCGGAATCCGCCAAATTCATCGAACCGCTGATCAAGAAACTTGCCAGATAATATGAAAAGAATTATCCCGATACTCGTTCTCGTCGCCGTGGCAAGTTCCTGCGGAGTGACGGCCAATCAGGTGACGAAGGAATCCCAGTATGCCGCGATGTACGATGATATGCCGCTGACCATCCTGGTGATGCCGCCCATCAACAACACCACCAACGTGGAGGCGAAAGACCTCCTGTACACATCGATCAGCCGGCCTCTTGCCGAAGCCGGATATTATGTGATTTCCCCGCTTCTGGCGATGGACATCCTCAAGGCGGAAAGCGCCTACGATGCCGAACTGTTCATAGACAAGCCTCTTACGATGTTCCGTGACTATTTCGGAGCCGATGCGGTAGTCTTTTCGCAGATTGACGAATGGGCGAAAAGGGGCTTCGGAATCGACACGAAAATCAGGTATATCATCAAATCGGCCAGCTCCGGGGAAGTTCTGTTCGACAGGAGCTGCGATCTGTATCTTGACCTTGAGCAGAACTCGGGAGGAAACTCCTGGATTACCGCATTGGTCGACCTCGCCGTGTCGGCAATCTCGACGGCAACCACGGACCATATAGTCGCCGCGCGCAAAGCCAACTACTACATCTTCCGCGATGTCCCGTACGGCAAATACAGTCCCAAGTACCTTCAGGACAAGGAAATGATTGCCGAGCCGAAAGACGTCCGGGCCACGGTGAAATAGGAATCGCGGACGATAGTCTGCGGGGGTCAATTAAATAGGGGGCCGGCTAAAATACTTTTTAGCCAGCCCCCCTTGCTTATGGGATGCAGTCCTAGCTGATGAACAGCAGCTCGCGGTACTTAGGAAGAGGCCAGGTGCGGTTGTCCACAATCTCCTCCAGCTTGTCTATAGGCTTGCGCAGTTCGTAGAGCGCGTCCGCAATCCTGTGGTAGGCCACGGCCTTCTCATACTCGTCCGTGATGGCATTGGCCTGCTTGCGGGCCTCCTTCATCGCGGCGCACTTGATGCGGACATCCTCCACATAGGCGGATATCTTGCCTATCAGCTCCAGCTCCGTCGTGCAGTTGTCGGTGCTGCCGAACACTTCCTTGCAGAGAGCCACCTCCTTGAGCAGCGATGACTTGTAGTCGAGCACCGCAGGGATGATATGGTTGGTGGCCATTCTCACAAGCACCCTGGACTCTATCTGCACCTTCTTGGAATAAGTCTCCCACTTCACCTCGTTGCGGGCTTCCAGTTCCTTCTCGGTATAGACTCCTGTCTTGGTGAACATCTTGATTGACTCAGGACGCGTGAACACCTTGATCATCTCCGGGACACTGGTCTCCACGTCAAGCCCGCGCCGCACGGCCTCCTGCTTCCACTCCTCGGTGTAGCCGTTGCCGTCGAAGCACACGGAGCCGAGCACGGAAGCTATGACAGGCTTCAGCGTATCCATAACAGCCACGCCTACAGTCTTACCTTTGGCGAGCTCCTTGTCCACTTCCTTCTTGAAGACGGTAAGCTGCTCGGCGACCGCCGCATTGAGGGTCGTCATCGCGCCTGCGCAGTTAGCCGAAGAACCTACCGCACGGAACTCGAAGCGGTTGCCGGTGAACGCGAACGGAGAAGTTCTGTTGCGGTCGGTGTTGTCTATAAATATTTCCGGAATCTCCACCAGCCCGACGCTCTTCCCTCTCTTGCCGGCAATCTCGATAGGAGTGTCGGACGGGACTTCGAGCAGCTTGTGCAGCACGTCAGTCATCGTCTTGCCGAGGAATGCGGACACGATTGCAGGAGGGGCTTCGTTCGCGCCGAGCCTGTGGGCGTTGGTCGCGGAGGCTATGGAAGCCTTCAGCAGGGCATTGTGCTTCTGCACGGCGGCGAGGACATTGACGAAGAAGGTGACGAACTGCAGGTTGCCTTTGGCGTCCTTGCCGGGCGCGAAGAGCATCGTGCCGGTATCGGTGCCGAGCGACCAGTTGTTGTGCTTTCCGGAGCCGTTGACCCCGTCGAAAGGCTTCTCGTGGAAGAGCACGACGAATCCGTGGCGGCGCGCTATCTTCTGCATCAGGTTCATCACAATCTGGTTCTGGTCGTTGGAGAGATTGGTCTCACCGTAGATAGGAGCAAGCTCGAACTGGTTTGGCGCAACCTCGTTGTGGCGGGTCTTGAGAGGAATTCCAAGCTTATGTCCCTCGATCTCAAGGTCGCGCATAAATGCCGCCACGCGGGTCGGGATGGCCCCGAAATAATGGTCGTCAAGCTGCTGGTTCTTGGAAGAATTATGCCCCATCAGAGTGCGTCCCGTGATCATCAGGTCCGGACGGGCCGAATACAGGGACTCGTCGACGAGGAAGTATTCCTGCTCCCATCCGAGATATGAATACACCTTGTTCACTGACGGGTCGAAGAGCCGGCAGACAGGCACTGCGGCATCGGAAACCGCCTTCAGAGCCCGCTTGAGCGGAGTCTTGTAGTCCAGGGCTTCGCCGGTATAGGAGACGAAAACGGTAGGGATGCAGAGAGTGTCGCCCTGAATGAACACAGGGGAAGTCGGGTCCCAGGCCGTGTAGCCTCTGGCCTCGAAGGTGGCGCGGATTCCGCCGCTCGGGAACGAAGAGGCGTCAGGCTCCTGCTGGGCGAGGGACTTGCCGTCGAAGGTCTCTATCACTCCGCCCTTGCCGTCGTAGTCGATGAGCGAATCGTGCTTCTCGGCCGTGCCTTCCGTGAGCGGCTGAAACCAGTGGGTGATGTGGGTCACGTTGTGCTCCATCGCCCATTCTTTCATCCCCCGGGCGACTCCGTCCGCGGTCTTGCGGTCGAGTGCGACTCCCTTGTCGATACACTCCAGGAGGCCCTTGAGGCTTGCGGCGTCGAGATACTTGTACATCTTGCTCCGGTCGAAGACCAGCTCGCCGTAGTAGTCGGAAGTCTTGCCCGACGGCACTTCCACTGCTACCGCCTTCTTTTCGAATGACTCTTTTACGAGGTCAAATCTGTCGATACTCATAATTCTATAAGGTTAATAACTGTTCCTGCTTCAAAATGACAGAGGCCGAACCCCTAAGGTCCGGCCCCGCGTTTAACACTTAATTATCTCTGTAAAAACTTGCTCCCGAAATATGTGCCCTACGGCCGGACGGCGGCACACACGAAAAAGCGCAGAACCTGTGACTGGGCCTGCTGCTGGAACTGCTGCTGCGCGTTCAATGGTGTAGTGTAAAGCACTTTCATCGTCGTTTGTAAAATTTCGGGGCGCAATTTACGGATTATTTCCGGAAATGCAAGCGAAAAGAACGGTTTTTTGCGGGCGAAAGCCGGCCCGCACTAGAAATGTCTGAATCCGAGATAGTCACGCTGCGAGCCTTTCCAGACGATTCCGCTGCCTGAAGTTATACGGCCGATGACGAAGTGAGGCAGACAGAGGGAGCGTTCCGCCTCCGGGGTGAGGGTAAAGAGCAGCTCGTAGTCCTCTCCGCCGCAGAGCGCGAGTTCTGCCGGATCCCAGCCCTGTCCGGCGCAGACCGTCTTGAGCTCCGCCGAGAACGGCAGAGCTGCCATATCAATCTCGGCCCCGACACCGGATGCCTCCAGGATGTGCCGCAGATCCGAGCCTACGCCGTCTGAGATGTCCATCATCGCGTGCACCCCCGGCGTTGCGGACAGCGCGAGGCCTTCGTCCACGCGGGGCGTCGGAAGATAATGTCTCTCCACAAGAGCCTCCGCCGCCGCATCCCTCCCGATTCCGTCCAGAATGATCCTCAGGCCGGCGGCGGAATCTCCCAGCGGGCCGCTGACGCAAACCAGGTCGCCCTCGCGGGCGTAGCTGCGCAGGCGCGCGGCCCCGTGCGGGCACTCTCCAAGCACGGTGACGCAGATGCTCATCCGGTCCGGAGCGGATGTGGTGTCTCCTCCGAGCAGCGGACAGTTGAACTCGAGGGAAATGTCGCGATAGCCGCGCTTAAATTCCCGCGCCAGTTCGACGCTGAAATCCTCCGGGAGCGCAAACGCGAGGAACGACGCCATCGGGCGTCCGCCCATAGCCGCTATGTCGCTGAGATTGACGGCGGCGGATTTCCAGCCGAGACGGTAAGGGCCTATGTCCTCCAACAGAAAATGGCTGCCCTCCACAAGCATATCGCTGCTGACCAGAGTATCGACGCCGCCGCGCTGCGGGATGACGGCGCAGTCGTCACCTATTCCCCTCACCCCCTCGGGGGCGCTGAAGCTGCGGCTTATCTCCCCTATCAGCCCGAATTCTCCCAGTTCACTCAATTTCATATCAACTGACACATTTTCCGCCCCGGCATCCGGGACATATGCGCAAAGATACTCGCGATGCTGCAGAAAACCAAAAGCGGCCGTCATCTTCACAGACTTCGGCCGCCGGTCAAACACAGTAGTATTAAGTTTCGGTTTTCTGTCAGTCAATCAGATTCCCGGTCTTGTCGAGCTGCAGCTCAAACCAGTCCGAGCATACCTGATACTCGTACGGCACGAAGTGATAGCACTGCACATAAGCCTTGTTGGAGGCCTTGCTGAAGTAGATGTCCACTCTGGTGCCTTCTTCGCTGCCGCTCTCCGTCCAGTCGAAAGCGGCCGGATCGCCCTTGAGGGCGGCGATGATCTCGTCCTGCCGCTTGGAAGGGTAATATTTGGTTTTCTCTTTGTAGCATATGCCGGTAGCCTTGTCCTTGCGCAGCGACTTGAGCATAAACAGCAGCACAAGGCCGAGAATTATCGCGCAGCATCCGAGGATGTTGACGCTTACGGGAGTTTTGATTATGACGCAGGCGAGTCCTGCAAGTATAAGGGCGCAGGAGACGACGATATTGCCGGTGCTGCGCACGCGTGAAAATTCTTTGTTCATTTTGAGAAACTGTTTTGATGTGACCTGATGGTACGGAGAGGACGCGGAGCCCCCTGTCGGACGTTCGGGCGGGCGGCGGCCCGCCGGGGTCACGGTTCAAATCCGGAATTTCCGCAGAATGACAAAGTGCGCTCCCGCAGACAGCGTCCCCGACGCGTAACTGCTGGACGAGCGGACAAATCCGATGGGATTGACGGTGTTGACAAGAGCCCTGTCCTTGACAAAGACGTTCTTGAAGGCGGTCACGCCGCGCCGCGCGCCGTTGAGCGTGCGTGTCCTGGCGGTCTGTGAAAGCGTGCCGGCAGGGACATATTCGCAGCCCTGACAAGTCAGTCCGAAATCATCCTGAAGCCTTGCGTCGCCCCTCGACGTCCCCTCGCTCTCCCGGATTTCTCCCGCAGAGGGGGTCTGCTCCCGCTGGAGCTGCACGGGCGACATCCCCGCCGCCTCCGCGCAGACGAGGGCGAGCATAGCGAACAGAAGTATCTCCAGAAAGCGTTTCATCTCGGCAAATATACAACAATTCCGTCAATACCGGCCAAAAAAAGCCGCAGGAATTGACAGCTCGGGAAAGGCTTTTTGCATTTCCGCAGAAAAGCAGTATCTTTGCCCTCCGGTTATGATGACAGTGCATTACATAGCTCTCTCCCCTGCACGAGGCGGGGATGTCCGAGTTCCGGAGGCGTAGAAACCTCCCACACTTCGGAAAATTCATTGCACACTCCACCAACACAGAATTTTCGCCACGGACAATTGCAATTGACAATCTCGGTTTGTCTTGCCGTTCAAGGGCTTATTATATAACGATGACAATCAATGTGACTGTGGCCGACGAAAGCCACTTGAAATACGCAGAGGACATCTGCAAAGAAATCTACATTTCCTCGCTTGAGCGCAGGACGGGCATCGCCAACCGCACGCCGGAATACATCTGCGAGAAAATCAGCGCGGGCAAGGCGGTGATAGCCATAGCGACGCCCGATGCGGCCGGGCCCCGTTTCGCCGGATTCTCCTACATCGAATCCTGGGGAGGCAAGAGCTTCGTCGCCAACTCCGGTCTAATCGTGGCGCACGAATTCAGGGGGATGGGAATAGCCAGGCGGATTAAGGAGCAGACCTTCATCCTCTCGCGGCGCCTCTTCCCCGACGCCAAGATATTCTCGATTACGACCGGGGCTGCGGTGATGAAGATGAACTACGAGTTCGGCTTCCGTCCGGTGCCCTACAGCGAGCTGACCGACGACCCTGAATTCTGGAAAGGCTGCGAGGGCTGCCGGCACTTCGACATCCTCAAGAGCCACGACTACAAGATGTGCATCTGCACAGGGCTGCTCTACGACCCCGGGGAGCATCTCGAAATCCACCATCCGGGCGAATGATTCCACCGACAGAAAGCAGAACAGAATAATATGAGCAAAAAGAAAGTTGTGGTCGCATTCAGCGGCGGGCTGGACACCTCCTACACGGTGATGTATCTGGCCAAGGAGAAAGGATACGAAGTCCACGCGGCCTGCGCCGACACGGGCGGATTCAGCCCGGAGCAGCTCCGCGCCAACGAAGAGAACGCCTACAGGCTCGGCGCGACGAAATATGTCACCCTCGACGTAACGGGTGAATACTACGAAAAGAGCCTCAAGTATATGGTCTGGGGCAATGTGCTCCGGGGCGGCACATACCCGATATCAGTATCCTCCGAAAGGATATTCCAGGGCATAGCCATCGCCCGCTACGCCAAGGAGATAGGAGCGGACGCCATCGCCCACGGCTCCACCGGGGCGGGCAATGACCAGATACGCTTCGATATGACTTTCCTCGTTATGTGTCCGGAGATGGAGATCATCACCCTCACCCGCGACGGCAACCTCTCGCGCAAGGAGGAGGTCGATTACCTCAACGCCAACGGATTCCGGGCCGACTTCACAAAGCTCAAGTATTCCTACAACGTCGGCATCTGGGGCACATCCATCTGCGGAGGCGAGATTCTCGACTCCACTCAGGGACTCCCGGAGAGCGCCTACCTCAAGCAGCTCAGCCGGCACGGCAGCGAAACGCTCAGCCTCGGCTTCGAGAAAGGCGAACTCACTGCAGTCAACGGCACGCGCTACGATGACAGGATATCGGCGATCAAGGCGGTCGAGAGCATCGGCTCAGCCTACGGGATAGGCCGCGATATGCACGTCGGCGACACCATCATCGGCATCAAGGGACGGGTCGGATTCGAAGCGGCGGCCCCGATGCTGATCATCGGAGCGCACAGATTTCTCGAGAAATTCACCCTCTCCAAGTGGCAGCAGTACTGGAAAGACCAGGTAGCCAACTGGTACGGGATGTTCCTGCACGAGAGCCAGTACCTCGAACCGGTGATGCGCGACATCGAGGCGATGCTCGAGAGCAGCCAGCGCAATGTCAACGGCACCGTGACTCTCGAACTCCGCCCTTACGGCTTCTCCACCGTGGGCGTGGACTCCCCGGACGACCTCGTCAAATCCAAGCTCGGCGAATACGGCGAGAGCCAGAAAGGCTGGACCGCCGAAGATGCCAAGGGATTCATCAAGGTACTCTCCACCCCGCTGCGGGTCTACTACGGGAAACATAAGGACGAAGAAAATCTGTAATTATGGAAGAGGAGAAGTCCGTACGCCGCCGCAGCGGCGGCTCATCCAGAAGCTCCCGCCATCGCGGGCGCAGGCCCAAATCCGCAGCTCAGACTTCTGCGGCGCCGGAGTCCCCGAAACCTAAAATCAGGGCAGGCATCATCGGCGGGGCCGGCTACACTGCGGGAGAACTGATCCGCATACTTGTCAACCACCCGGAGGCGGAGCTCGGCTTCGTGCATTCCGAAAGCAGTGCCGGCAAATATCTGTGGCAGGTCCACAGCGGCCTGATAGGTGACACCTCCCTGCAATTCTGCGACAGCTTCGATCTCGAAGCCGTGGATGTCCTCTTCCTCTGCTCGGCGCACGGCAGGAGCCGCGAGTTCTGGGAGAGCCACGACAGGCCCGCAGGACTCAAGGTCATCGACCTCGCGCAGGACTTCCGCGACGAGAGCGAAGGCTATGTCTACGGCCTGCCGGAGATGCAGCGCGAGAAAATCTCCGACGCCTCCCTGATCGCCAATCCGGGCTGCTTCGCCACGGCGATCCAGCTCGCCCTGCTGCCGCTCGCGGAAGCCGGACTGATAAGGGGCGAGGTCTGCATCAACGCCGTCACGGGTTCGACCGGGGCGGGAGTCAAGCCTTCGGAAAGCACCCACTTCAGCTGGAGAAGCGACAATATCTCCGCATATAAAATCTTCGAGCATCAGCACCTTAAGGAGATACGCCGCAACCTCTCCGTCCTTCAGGAGGGATTCTGCGCACGGCTTGACTTCATCCCGATGAGGGGCGACTTCACCAGAGGCATCTTCGCTACCGTACATCTCGACTGCGAACTCGACATCGAGGAAGCGTACAGCCTCTACAGCGGCTTCTATGCCGACTCGCCGTTCACCTTCGTGAGCGGGACTCCCGTGGACCTCAAGCAGGTGGTCAACACCAACAAGTGCCTGCTCTCGCTCGAGAAGCACGACGGACGGCTGGTCATCTGCTCGGCAATGGACAACCTCCTAAAGGGGGCTTCCGGGCAGGCGGTACAGAATATGAATCTCATCTTCGGCCTCAGCGAAGACTGTGGCCTGCACCTCAAAGCCTCCGCATTCTGAAAAGACAATGGACACATTTAAAGTATATAAACTCTGGGACATCGAGCCGGTACGCGGCCTGGACACGACCCTCTGGGACAAGGACGGGGTCGAATACACCGACCTCTACGGCGGGCACGCGGTCATAAGCATCGGCCACTGCCACCCGCATTACGTCAAGATGCTGCAGGAGCAGCTCACCCGGCTCGGATTCTACTCCAACGCCGTGCAGAACTCCCTGCAAACCGAGCTGGCACACAGGCTCGGCAGAATCAGCGGCTACGGAGACTACTCCCTCTTCCTCTGCAACAGCGGGGCCGAGGCCAACGAGAACGCTCTGAAGCTCGCCTCCTTCGCGACCGGACGGGCCAAGGTGCTCGCGTTCGCCAAATCCTTCCACGGCAGGACGAGCGGAGCGGTCGCGGCTACCGACAATCCGAAGATACGCGCCCCGTTCAACGCCAGCCCAAATGTCAGCTTCGTCCCGCTCGGCAGCCTTGAAGCCGTGGAGCGGGCGCTCTCCGGCGGAGAATACGCCGCCGTCATCATCGAGGGCATACAGGGCGTGGCCGGCATCTATGAGCCCGGCGACGGGTTCCTGCGCGAGTTGAGGACACTCTGCAGCAGATACGGCACTCTGCTCATCCTCGATGAGATTCAGTCAGGCTACGGCCGCAGCGGACTCTTCTTCGCGCACCAGCGCTCCGGCATCCGGCCCGACCTCATCACCACCGCCAAGGGGATGGCCAACGGTCTGCCTATCGGGGGCGTGCTGATATCCCCGGACATCAGGCCGGAATACGGGATGCTCGGCACCACTTTCGGGGGCAACCATCTCGCCTGCACCGCCGCACTCGCCGTACTCGACGTTATCGAGAACGAACATCTTGTGGAGAATGCGGCCAGAGTCGGAGAGCATTTCAGAGAAGCGTTCGACGGCAAAGACGGGCTCGACCCCGCGCTCAAGGAATACCGGGGACGTGGCCTTATGATAGGACTCGAGCTCAAAGCGGAACAGATCGGCCTGCGCGACCGTCTGCTCTTCGAGAAGCACTTCTTCACAGGAGCCGCCGGGGCCTCGGTCATCCGCGTGCTGCCGCCGCTCACCATCAGCATACAGACGGCCGACAGATTCGTCGCGGCCTGGAAAGAACTCAGTGACAGACCGGAAAGACAGAGGAAAATATGAAAGAATTTACAAGCGTACGCCAATTGGGCGACCCCTCCAAAGCCATAGAGGAGGCCCTCTATGTCAAGAACCACCCTTTTGCGGACCAGAGTCTCGGACGCAACAGGACTCTGCTTATGGTGTTTTTCAACAACAGCCTCCGCACCCGGCTCAGCACCCAGAAAGCGGCCCTCAATCTCGGGATGAACGTCATCGTGCTCGACGTCAACCAGGGCGCGTGGAAGCTCGAGACCGAGAGAGGCGTCATAATGGACGGCGACAAGAGCGAACACCTGCTGGAAGCCATCCCCGTGATGGGCTGCTACTGCGACCTTATCGGAGTGAGGTCGTTCGCCCGCTTCGAAAGCAAGGAGGATGACTACAACGAAATCATACTCAAGCAGTTCATCAGATACTCAGGCAAGCCGGTCTTCAGTATGGAAGCCGCCACGAGACATCCTCTGCAGACTTTCGCCGACATCATCACCGTCGAGGAACACAAAAAGAAAGCCCGCCCGAAGGTCGTGATGACCTGGGCCCCGCATCCCAAGGCTCTTCCGCAGGCCGTGCCGAACTCCTTTGCGGAGGGTATGGACTGGGCCGGCTACGACTTCGTCATCGCCAACCCTGAGGGCTACGACCTTGCGCCGGAATTCGTCTGCGGCGCAGAAGTGACCCACGACCAGGACGAGGCGTTGCGCGGGGCGGATTTCGTCTATGCCAAGAACTGGGCGGCCTATGAGGGCGACGACTACGGCAAGGTGCTGAACCGGGATCGCTCCTGGACGGTGACGAAGGAGAAGATGGCGCTCACCGACAATGCATATTTTATGCACTGTCTGCCGGTGCGGCGCAATATGATAGTCAGCGACGAGGTCATCGAGAGCCCTCAGTCGCTGGTGATCCCGGAGGCGGCCAACAGGGTGGTCTCCGCCCAGACTGTAATCCGCCGGATGCTCCGCAGCCTATGATCAGCGTCGTCAAGATAGGAGGCAACGTCATCGACTGCCCTGAGCTGCTGGAGCGGTTCTGCGAAGATTTCTCCGCCCTCCGGGGGCCCAAGATTCTTGTGCACGGGGGAGGCAAACTGGCGAGTGACTTCCAGCGCCGGCTCGGTGCGGAACCGCAGATGATCGAGGGCCGGCGCGTCACCGGCCCCGACACGTTGAAACTCGTCACTATGGTCTATGCCGGATGGTGCAGCAAGCACATCACCGCTCTGCTCCAGAAGCACGGCTGCAATGCGATGGGTCTTGCCGGCTGCGATGCCTCCATCATCAGCTCCGACAGACGCCCCCCGAAAACCTTGTCCGACGGCAAGACGGTGGTGGACTACGGGCTTGTCGGGGATGTCACTCCGGAGTCCGTAGATGCCGTCCGGATCAGGCAACTGCTTGACATCGGAATAGTTCCCGTCTTCTGCGCCATCACCCACGACGGCGGCGGAGAGCTGCTCAACACCAACGCCGACACTGTCGCCGCCGCAATTTCTTCAGCAATTAACGCGAAACTTCTTTATTGTTTCGAAAAAAATGGCGTACTTTACAGTCTGAATGATTCCACAAGCGTAATACCCCGGCTGGACTTCAATCTCTACACGCAGTTGAAGAGGGAAGGCCGCATAGCCGCCGGAATGATTCCGAAGCTGGACAATGCGTTCTCTGCTCTCAGGGCAGGAGCCGCCGGAGTGAGGATAAAGCATTCAGGGCAGCTTCTTGACGGGGACGCCGGTACGGAACTCACATTATGACGATGTATGCCGATTATATAGAGCTGCTCAGGCAGATGGTGCGCATCCCTTCCCTCTCGTTTGAAGAGGAGAGGGTCGCCGGACTCATCTGCGGGGCGCTCGACCGCTGGGGGATCGTCCACAAAGTGCTCCGGGGCAATATAATCGCCCTCAACCGCCGCTTCGACCCGCAGAGGCGGACCCTCGCCCTCGACGCGCATCTGGACACCGTCTCCGCTTCGGGAGGTTACACGAGGGACCCGTTCGACCCCGGCAATGACGGGAGCATCGTTTACGGACTCGGATCCAATGATGATGGCGGAAGTGTGGTATCGATGATTGCCGCTTTCCGTCATTTTTATGATGTGCCGCTCCCCGTCAACCTTATGCTCGTGCTGACCCGCGAGGAGGAGCGTTCCGGCCCGGACGGAGCGCAGTGGCTCTACGCCCCCGACGGCGGCTTCGCCGTTTCGGACGGGCTGCCCTGCCCGGACTGGGTGATAGTCGGAGAGCCTACCGGGATGCGGGCGGCGAGCAGCGAACGCGGCCTGCTGGTACTCGACGGGGAGGCTCACGGGGTCAGCGGACACGCCGCCCGGGACGAAGGGGTGAACGCCCTCTACGTCGCGCTCGATGACATCGCCGCGCTGCGCGGGCACAAGTTCAGCCGGCATTCGCCCCTGATGGGGGACGTGCGGCTCAATGTCACGCAGATTGAGGCGGGCAGCGCCCACAATGTCATTCCGGACCTCTGCAAGTTCGTCGTGGACATCCGTCCTACCGAGCTATACTCCAACGCCGAGATACTCTCCGAACTCCAGGCCCTGTGCCGCAGCGGACTCAAAGCCCGCAATCTCTCCAACCGCTCCTCGGCGACACGGGAAGGCTCTCCGCTGCTCAAGACGGCCCGGCGGCTCGGCATCCCCACATTCTCCTCCCCCACCACCTCGGACTGGATGCGCATAGGGGCGGACGCTGTCAAGATGGGCCCGGGCGACTCTTCCCGCTCCCACAGGGCGGACGAATATATATTGACAAGCGAGATTGAAAACGCCGTCGACACATATATCAGATATATAGATAATTTTTATGGCAACACTCTGGAATAAGGGCACGAGCGCGACCGAAAGGGTCGAGGCGTTCACGGTCGGCAACGACCGCGAACTGGACCTTAGGCTGGCCGCCTACGACATACAGGGCTCAAAGGCGCACATCACTATGCTCGAGAGCATCGGTCTGCTGAAAGCGGAGGAGCTGCAGACCCTGCTCGCCGCGCTGGACAAAATCGCTCAGAGCGTCAAGGACGGCAGTTTCTCCCTTGAGGACGATGTGGAGGACATCCACTCGCAGATAGAAATCCTGCTGACCCGCGAACTCGGGGACATAGGCAAGAAAATCCACTCAGGACGCTCCCGCAACGACCAGGTGCTGGTGGACGTCAAACTCTTCCTCCGCGACGAACTCCTGTCTCTGCGCGAGGAGACCCTGACCCTTTTCCGCACGCTCCAGTCCCTTAGCGAGAAGCACAGGGAAGTTCTGCTCCCCGGCTACACCCACAACCAGATTGCGATGCCGTCCTCCTTCGGACTGTGGTTCGGGGCCTATGCCGAGGCTCTGGTCGATGATATGCATATGCTGGGCGGAGCCTACAGGGTCGTCAACCGCAATCCGCTCGGTTCGGCTGCAGGCTACGGGAGTTCCTTCCCGCTCGACCGCGATATGACCACCCGCCTGCTCGGCTTCGACTCCCCCGTCATCAACAGCGTCGCAGCCCAGATGAGCCGGGGCAAGACGGAGAGGTGCACCGCCTCTGCGATGGCTTCTCTTGCGCTGACCCTCAACAAGTTCGCCTCAGACTGCTGTATGTATATGTGCCCCAACTTCGGTTTCATACACTTCCCGGACAATCTCACCACGGGCTCCAGCATAATGCCGCACAAGAAGAATCCCGACGTCTGGGAGATGGTGCGGGGCAAGTGCAACCGCATCCTCTCCTGCGAGAACGAGATTTCCCTGCTGTGCAGCAATATGCCCCACGGATATCACCGTGACTATCAGCTGCTCAAGGACATTCTCTTCCCCGCTCTGGAACTCCTGCACGACTGCCTGAAGATGACCGACTATATGCTCGCCCATATCGAGGTCAACCCCCGCATACTCGAGAATCCTCTCTACGCCCATCTCTTCACTGTCGAGGAGGTCAACCGCCGGACTCTGGACGGCGTGCCGTTCAGAGAGGCCTACAGGCAGGTCGGGCGCGAAGTCAACGAAGGCCGTTTCAAGTACTCGGGAGGCGACACCGCTTCCCTGAAGGCTTCCGGTCTGGGACACACTCACATCGGCAGTGTCGGCAATCTCTGCAACGGGCGCATAGCGGCACTTATGGATAAGGCATCAAATTGGCAATCAAATATATGACAGAAACTCGCAAAAAAGCAAGCCTGGTTCTCGGCAACGGCTGCAGGATGGAAGGATGGAGCTTCGGCTACGACGGGGCCGGAAGCGGAGAAGTCGTGTTCTCCACGGCGATGGTCGGCTACCCGGAAAGCCTCACCGACCCCTCGTATGAAGGGCAGATACTCTGTGTCAGCTACCCGCTGATAGGCAACTACGGCATCCCGTCCGAGAAGTACGATAAGAACGGGCTCTGCACCACCTTCGAATCCGGGCGCATACACGTGCGGGGACTGATCATTTCCGACTACAGCGAGAAATACAGCCACTGGGACGCGGTCAAGAGCCTCGACGAGTGGCTCCGGGAGCAGAAAGTCCCAGGCATCTTCGGCATCGACACGCGCGAACTCACCAAGATGATCCGCGAACAGGGCGCGATGCTCGGCAAGATAGTGCCGGAAGGCTGCAGCGAGGATTTCCCCTTCTACAACCCCGACGTCGACAATCAGGTGGCTGCGGTCAGCTGCAGGGAAGTCATCCGCTACGGTTCCTCCGGGAAGAAGGTGGTTCTCGTGGACTGCGGAGTCAAGCACAGGATACTCGGCTGCCTGCTGGAGCGCGGAGTCCAGGTCACGAGAGTCCCCTGGGACTACGATTTCAACAGCCTCGACTGGGACGGGCTCTTCATCTCCAACGGTCCGGGCAACCCGGCCCTCTGCGGAGCGGCGGTGGAACACATCCGCAAGGCCTATGAGGGCGACCGCCCGATCTTCGGCATCTGTATGGGCAACCAGCTGATGTCGCTCGCCGCAGGAGCAAGTACGTTCAAGCTCAAATACGGTCACCGCAGCCACAACCAGCCGGTGCGGATGAACGGCACGGAGAGGTGCTTCATCACCTCCCAGAACCACGGTTTCGCAGTGGACGAGAAGAGTCTGAGAGGAGAGTGGGAGCCGTATTTCACCAATATGAACGACGGCACCAACGAGGGCATACGCCACCGCAGCAAGCCGTTCTTCTCGGCACAGTTCCACCCGGAGGCCTCCAGCGGCCCGGTAGACACGGAGTTTCTTTTCGACGAATTCATATCCAGATTATAGCAAATGACAGACAGAAGCATAAGGAAAGTACTGGTACTCGGGTCCGGAGCGCTCAAGATAGGCGAGGCCGGAGAGTTCGACTACAGCGGTTCGCAGGCCCTGAAGGCCCTGCGCGAGGAGGGCATAAAGACCGTTCTCATCAACCCCAATGTGGCTACGGTGCAGACATCCGAGGGCGTTGCGGACAAGATTTACTTCCTGCCCGTCACCCCGTACTTCGTGGAGAAAGTCATCGCGAAGGAGCAGCCTCAGGGCATCCTGCTCTCCTTCGGAGGTCAGACCGCGCTCAACTGCGGAGTCAAGCTCTACCGCTCCGGAGTCTTCGAACGCTACGGCATCAAGGTGCTCGGCACCCCGGTGCAGGCCATCATCGACACCGAGGACCGGGAGCTCTTCGTGGAGCGCCTGGACGAGATCGGGGTCAAGACAATCCGCTCGCACGCGGCCTCAAACATAGAGGAGGCGAGAGAAGCCGCAGCCAAGGTCGGCTATCCTGTCATACTGCGCGCCGCCTACTCGCTCGGAGGACTGGGCTCCGGCTTCTGTGAGAACGAGGAGGAGCTCAACGCCGTGGCCGGCAAGGCATTCTCATTCTCCCCGCAGGTGCTGGTCGAGAAGTCGCTCCGGGGCTGGAAAGAAATCGAATACGAAGTGGTCCGCGACAGCTACGACAACTGCATCACCGTCTGCAATATGGAGAATTTCGACCCGCTCGGCATCCACACCGGAGAGAGCATCGTCGTGGCTCCGTCGCAGACCCTGTCCAATGAGGAATTCCACTTCCTACGCAAGACCGCGATCGACATCGTGCGTCATATCGGAATCATCGGCGAGTGCAATGTGCAGTACGCGTTCAGCCCCGACGGCGAGGACTACAGGGTCATCGAGGTCAACGCCCGGCTGAGCCGTTCGTCGGCGCTCGCATCCAAGGCCACAGGCTACCCGCTCGCGTTCATCGCGGCGAAGCTCGGGCTGGGATACGGCTTGTTCGAGCTCAACAATGCCGTCACCAAGACCACTCCGGCATTCTTCGAGCCGGCCCTCGACTACGTGGTCTGCAAGATACCGCGCTGGGATCTGGCGAAGTTCAAGGGAGTCTCAAGGGAGATAGGCTCCAGTATGAAGAGCGTGGGCGAAGTGATGGCGATAGGCCGCAACTTCGAGGAAGCCATACAGAAGGGGCTGCGGATGATAGGCCAGGGGGCCAACGGCTTCGTCTGCAACAAGCCCTACAGGGCGGAAGACCTCGACGAGGCTCTCAGAAACCCGACCGACACCCGCATCTTCGCGATTGCTGCGGCGTTCGAGTCTGGCTACAGCACGGAGCGCATCCACGAGCTCACCAGAATCGACCGCTGGTTTCTCGACAAGCTCGAGAACATCGAGAGCACATACCGGGAGCTGGAGGCCTGCCCGCGTCTGGAGGATGTCGGGACGGAGCTGCTCCGCAAGGCTAAGTGCCGTGGGTTCTCGGACATTCAGATTGCCAGAGTCTTCAATATCAGAGAAGCCGCAGTGCGCGAACGCCGCCTCGCCGAAGGGCTGCGGCCTTGCGTAAAGCAGATAGACACGCTCGCGGCGGAATTCCCATCCGACACCAACTACCTCTATCTCAGCTACAACGGCAAGGCTGACGACGTGAGCTTCACGGAGAGTTCCCGCTCCGTGATAGTGCTGGGATCGGGAGCCTACCGCATCGGAAGCAGCGTGGAGTTCGACTGGTGCGGGGTCAACGCCCTGCAGACCCTGCGCAAGAGGGGCTACCGCGCGATAATGATCAACTACAATCCGGAAACCGTCTCCACCGACTACGACAGCTGCGACCGGCTCTATTTCGACGAGCTCAGCTACGAGACGGTGATGGACATCTGCGCGCTGGAGAAGCCTATGGGCGTGATCGTCAGCGTGGGAGGCCAGATTCCGAACAATCTCGCCCTGCCTCTTATGGAGGGCGGGGTGCGGATACTCGGCACGTCGGCTCTGGACATCGACCGGGCCGAAGACCGCAACAAGTTCTCGCTCATCGTGGACAAGCTCGGCATCGACCAGCCCCGCTGGAGCGAGCTCACCACAAAGGAGGACATAGACCGCTTCATCGCGGATGTGGGATATCCGGTGCTCGTGCGTCCGTCATACGTGCTCTCCGGAGCCGCTATGAACGTGTGCTACAGCAACGAAGACCTCAAGGTCTTCCTTGATATGGCGGTGGAGGTTTCACCTGAGCATCCGGTCGTCATCAGTTCATTTATGCAGCGCTGCAAGGAGCTGGAGTGCGACGCCGTGGCCGACAACGGGAGAGTCGTCGCTTCGGCGATATCCGAGCACATCGAGTTCGCGGGAGTGCATTCCGGCGATGCGACCATCCAGTTCCCGCCGCAGAAAATCTACGGCATCACTGCGGCCAGAATCCGCAAGACCACTGCAGCCATCGCGGCCGAGCTCCACATCACCGGCCCGTTCAACATACAGTTCCTCGCCACCGACAACTACATCAAGGTAATCGAGTGCAACCTGAGGGCTTCGAGAAGTTTTCCGTTCGTATCCAAGGTACTGAAAGTCAATTTTATAGAACTGGCCACAAGATGTATGCTCGGGGAGCATCCGGTACCTGTGGGCATAGACCCGTTCGAACTGGAATATGTCGGGGTGAAATGCTCGCAGTTCTCGTTCTCCCGTCTCAACGAGGCGGACCCCGTGCTGGGGGTGGATATGTCCTCCACCGGCGAGGTCGGCTGCATCGGGGACAATCTGGACGACGCCCTGCTCAAGGCTATGCTCTCCGTAGGGCACAGGATTCCGCAGAAGGCGGTGCTCATCTCCTCCGGCAACGCGCGGCAGAAGGCTGACATCCTGCCGGCCTGCCAGATGCTGAGCCGAAAGGGGATAGAAATCTACGCCACCGAAGGCACGGCCCGCTATCTCAACGAAAACGGCGTGAAGGCGACGAGAGTGCTGTGGCCGGGAGAAAAGAGCGCAGAGGCCTGTCCGGACGCTATCGGACTGATCCGCAGCCACGCGGTGGACCTTGTCATCAACATACCTAAGGACTACAGCCACAAGGAACTGACCAACGGCTACAGGATGCGCCGCGCGGCCATCGACTTCAATGTCCCGCTGATCACCAACTACCGGCTCGCGACCGCCTACATCAGAGCATTCTGCGCAGTGCCGCAGGAGAATATCAGCATACGCAGCTGGGATGAATATTAACGGAGCGCGGTCTCCAAGGTGATCGGGTTCATCCCGTAGCCTTCAAGAGACCTGCGCACGGAGGATGTCACCTCTTCGGAAGGGACGCTCCCGTCCAGCAGGATATGTGCCGTCAGCGCAGTCTGAGTCACGCTCACTGCCCATATATGCAGCTCAGAGACTCCGCAGACCCCCGGGGTCTCTCTGATTGCCCGCTCGACCGCCTTGAAGTCGATGCCGTCCGGCACGGCGTCGATGCACATACGGCAGCTCGCCGCAAGGAGCCTGAGGGTGTTGTAGAGTATCAGCGCGGCGACCGCAAGACTGATGAGCGGGTCGATGATGTTCCAGCCGGTAAAGGTGATGACAATCCCGGAAACCACTATGCCCAGCGAGACCAGCGCGTCAGTCGCCATATGCAGGAACGCTCCCCTGGTGTTGATGTCCCTCTTCTGATGCCGCATCAGAAGCAGGGCGCTTACGCTGCTTATGACGATGCCCAGACCGGCGGTCCAGGAGATGGCCGCGCCGTTGACTTCGACCGGCTCCGAGATTTTCTCTATGCTCTCATATACAATCACTCCCACCGCCGCGAGGAGTATTATCGCGTTGAACATCGAGATGAGCACTGAAGTCTTGCGCAGACCATAGGTATAGCGTTCGCTCGGGCTGCTGCCCGCGAGGCGGAATGCAAGCAGTGCTATCAGTAGCGAGAACACGTCGATAAGCTTGTGCCCGGCGTCGGAGAGCAGTCCGATGGAGCTGTAGCAGAGCCCGACCGCCGCCTCCGCGATGACGAAGCCGAAGTTGAGGGCGATGGCGATGAAATACACTGCATTCAGCGATTCGATGCTCCGAATGTGATGACTGTGCGAATGATGTCCCATATCTTCGCAAAGATACGCCAAAAAGTGTTAAATTTGCGTCTTAAAATCGCTTTTATTATGTTCGACAATCTTTCCGACAGACTCGAAAGGTCATTCAAAATACTCAAGGGAGAGGGCAAGATCACCGAAGTCAACGTAGCCGAGACCCTCAAGGAGATAAGGCGTGCGCTGCTCGATGCCGACGTGTCCTACAAGGTGGCCAAGGACTTCTGCGACAGGGTCAAGACCAAGGCGATGGGCTCCAATGTGCTCACGGCCGTGAAGCCGCAGCAGATGATGGTGAAGATTGTCCACGACGAGCTCGCGGAGTTTATGGGCTCCGAGCACAGCGAAATCAATCTCAAGGGCTCTCCTGCGGTGGTGCTTGTGGCCGGTCTGAACGGTTCGGGCAAGACGACCTTCTGCGGCAAGCTCGCGCTGCGCCTCAAGAGCAAGAAAGGCCTTCGCGTGCTGCTCGCCGCCTGCGACACTTTCCGTCCTGCGGCCATAGAGCAGCTCAAGACCCTCGGAGAGCAGATAGCGGTCCCGGTCTATAGCGAGGAGGGCGAGAAGGATCCGGTCAAGCTGGCCAAGGCCGCAGTCGCCAAGGCCCGTCAGGAGGGATACGGGGTCGTGATAGTCGATACCGCCGGACGGCTCGTGGTGGACAGGGAGCTGATGGACGAGATAAAGACTCTCCACGACGCCATCTCCCCGAGCGAGACTCTCTTCGTGGTCGACGCGATGACCGGTCAGGACGCGGTCGAATCCGCCAAGGCGTTCAACGCCGCAATCGACTACGACGGCGTGGTGCTCAGCAAGATGGACGGCGACACCAGAGGCGGCGCGGCCCTGTCCGTCAAGGCCGTCACCGGCAAGCCTGTCAAGTTCGTCAGCACTGGCGAGAAAATGGACGCGCTGGACATTTTCTACCCGGCCCGCGTCGCCGACCGTATCCTCGGAATGGGAGACGTGGTCTCCCTCGTGGAAAAGGCGCAGGAGCAGTACGATGAGCAGCAGGCCCGCGCCCTCAAGAAGAAAATCGCACACAACCAGTTCACGCTCAACGATTTCTACGAACAGCTGAAGCAGGTGCAGAAGATGGGCAATATGAAAGACCTCGTCGGAATGCTGCCCGGTATGGACAAGGCCCTCAAGGATGTGGACATTCCGGAAGACGCATTCAAGTCCACCGAAGCCATCATCCAGTCAATGACGCCCTATGAGAAGGAGCACCCGGAGTGCCTCAACGGCTCGCGCCGCAACCGCATCGCCAAGGGCTCGGGGACGAGCATAGCCGACGTCAACAAGCTCATCAAGCAGTTCGAGCAGAGCCGCAAGATGATGAAGATGGCCGTCGACGGCTCCCTTCAGCAGAAGCTGAAAGCGCTTAGGAGGTAATGATTTGCAAGTGTCCCGGATTTTCCCGATATTACGCACGCATCCGAGGACGTATAATCAGATAACCTGCGAGAATATGAAACCGACAACAAAACTTTTCGCCATCCTGGCCGCCTCAGCCGCATTGTTCGCAGGCTGCGCCAAAACCGCCGACATCGGGCATCTGCAGGAGCAGATCGATGCACTCAATCCCGACAAGATTCAGAGCTTTGAGGGCCAGATACAGTCCATCCAGACCTCCATCGCATCTCTGTCGGAGACCGAAAACGCCCTGCAGGGCTATATAAGCGCGCTCCAGAGCCAGACCGCCACCCTCGAAAAGACCTCGCAGGACCTTGCAGAAAGCCTCGCGGCCCTCAAGACCGAGCTCTACAGTGAGATTTCTTCCACGAAAACGGAGCTTTTGAATAAGATTGACGCGGAGAAAAATGCCCTTCTCGGGCAGATCGGCGACATCAACGCCCAGATTGAAGCTCTCCAGTCCAGAGACAAGGAACTTGCAGATAAAGATGCCGATCTCCAGGGACAGATAGACAAGCT
>CAVLBF010000025.1:0-33176 GCA_963661285.1 Bacteroidaceae bacterium
GCCACAAGAATGGGCTGAAAGCGTTCAAGGAGGAACACCCGGATTGTCGTCTGATGCTCGTGTCCCTGGACCCGATTACGAGAACATCCGGAGACATAGAGCTTCTCTACGTGGAAGACTTCCTGAAAGCGCTCTGGGATGAAGAAATTTTCTGACGCTGCCATATTCGGCAATGTGCAACTGACGGCTGAACACGGAAAAACGGGAGAAAAAAAGTAACTTTGTAAGCGATAGCAAAAAACACCAGAACATATGACAAAAGAGCAGGAAAGGCAGGAGTTGCACCGGGCGATATGGGCCATTGCGAATGAACTGCGAGGAAGCGTGGACGGATGGGATTTCAAGAGCTATGTCCTCGGATTCCTATTCTACAGGTTTATCTCAGAGGACCTTGCGAACTATATCAACTCCGGCGAGGCCGAAGCCGGCACCCCCGACTATGATTATGCGCAGGAGGTTGATGGCGTCGCTGTCGAGGGGAGGGAAGACATCGTGCGGGAGAAGGGCTACTTCATTCTTCCGAGTCAGTTGTTCGAGAATGTCCGGGCAAAGGCCAAGAATGATGAGAACCTCAATGTGACCCTCTCCGAAGTCTTTGACTCTATTGAGGGTTCAGCCAATGGCAGCGCGAGTGAAGCCGACTTCAAGGGCCTTTTCGATGACATAGATGTCAACAGCAAGAAACTGGGTAACACCGTCGCCGAGCGTAATGCCAAGCTTGTGAAGATTCTTGACCGCATCGGCGAATTGAAACTGGGCGACCTCAAGGACAACACCATCGACGCTTTTGGCGATGCCTATGAGTTCCTGATGACTATGTACGCATCCAATGCGGGGAAGTCCGGCGGAGAGTTCTTCACTCCGCAGGAAGTCAGCGAACTGCTCGCGCGAATAGTGACCACCGGTAAAACGCAGGTCAACAAGGTCTATGACCCGGCTTGCGGCAGCGGCTCACTGCTGCTGAAATTCGCCAAGCTGCTCGGTGCGGAGAATGTCCTCAACGGCTTCTACGGCCAGGAAATCAACATCACCACGTACAATCTGGCCAGAATCAATATGATTCTGCACAATGTGGGATTCGAGAAGTTTGACATCGCCCTTGGTGATACACTGATAAATCCTGCCCATTGGGATGATGAACCGTTCGACGCCATAGTCTCCAATCCTCCTTACAGCACCCGCTGGGAGGGAGACGAGAACCCTCTGCTGATAAACGACCCTCGTTTCGCTCCGGCCGGAGTGCTCGCCCCGAAGTCCAAGGCGGACCTCGCCTTCACTATGCATATGCTTCACTGGCTCTCCGCCGCAGGAACCGCCGCAATCGTAGAGTTCCCCGGCGTGCTTTACCGTGGCGGAGCCGAGGGCAAGATACGCAAGTATCTGGTGGACAACAACTATGTGGATACGGTCATTCAGCTCCCCGACAATCTTTTCTTCGGCGTGACCATTGCGGTCTGCATCATTGTCCTCCGCAAGAACAAGAGCGAGGCGAAGACCTATTTCATCGACGCCTCCGGCGAATTCGTACACGAGGGCAACAAGAACAAGCTCTCCGACGACAACATCGCCCACATTCACGAAGCATACGCCGCCAAGCGGGACAAAGAGCATTTCGCCAGACTGATTGACAATACCGCTGTCGCGGCCAATGACTACAACCTCTCCGTCTCTTCCTATGTTGAGAAAGAGGACACCCGCGAGGCTGTGGACATCAATGCGCTAAATGCGGAGATTGAGCGCATTGTAAAGCGTGAAAGTGAACTGAGAGTCGCCATTGATGAAATCATTAAGGAGCTTGCGATATGAAAGAGACGTTGCAGGAGATGATTGACAGACTTTGCCCGGACGGGGTGGAGTATAATACCTTTGAGGAAGTTTGCTTCTATGAACAACCTGGCAAATACATAGTTCAATCTACGAGTTATTCGGACGATTATCCAATCCCAGTATTAACGGCAGGTCAGTCTTTCATACTTGGCCACACAGACGAGCAAGCTGGGATTTATCCCGCATCTAAGGAAACGCCTGTCATTATTTTTGATGATTTTACCGGAGCCTTCAAATGGGTGGATTTTCCCTTCAAAGTTAAATCCTCCGCTATGAAAATGTTAACTGCCAATGAAGAGAAGGTCTCGCTCCGATATGTATTTCACTATATGGGCGTGCTGAATTATTCATCCAATGAGCATACAAGGCTTTGGATAGGGAGGTATTCTCAATTTGAAATCCCTGTACCTCCATTGGAGGTGCAGAGAAAAATTGTCGAGTATCTCGACAATTTTTCGGAGCTTACAGCGGAGCTTACAGCGGAGCTTACGGCAAGGCGGAAGCAATACGAATACTATCGAGATAACTTACTGAATTTCAATAATATAAATAGGGGGGGGGCAAAGTGAGGAAGTGAGATGGATTCCACTTGGCCAGATAGGAACATTTGTCCGAGGTGGAATAATCCAGAAAACTGATTTTGTTGGAGAAGGAAGAGGCTGCATACATTATGGTCAGATTTATACCCGATACGGAACATTTGCGGAACAGACTATAACACGAATTTCAGAGGAAATGTGGCAACGATGCAATAAGGCAAAGCAAGGTGACTTGGTGATGACTTTGACAAGTGAAAATGTTGAAGATGTCTGCAAGTCTGTTGCATGGTTGGGAGATGAGGAGATAGGGATAAGTGGTCATGCGGCAATATTTTCCCATCGTCAGAATGTAAAATACATCGCCTACTGCACGCAGACCGATAATTTTCTCCAGCAAAAGAGAAAGTATGCTCATGGAACAAAGGTTATAGAAATCTCCCCTGACCAGGTAGCAAAGCTATTAATACCATTGCCATCGAGAGGGGTACAGGATAGGATTGTTTCCATCCTTGATAAATTTGAGGCTCTTAATAATAGCCTTACCGAAGGTCTCCCCGCTGAAATCAGGGCCCGCCGGCAGCAGTACGGATATTATCGAGATAAACTTTTGACATTCAAGCGCAAAGAAGTAGTATGACACAACTGAACATCATATCGCAGAATCCGGAAAGCACCCTCGTGTCCGAGTTCGTCCCCGATGAGAAACGGGAGCGGAACTACCAGAGCGAGGCTATGCTGGAGGACGCTTTTATCAAGCAGCTTCAGGAGCAGGGCTACGGATACCTTTCCATCACGGACGAGAAAGCACTGATTGCCAACCTGCGGAAGCAATTGGAAAAACTCAATGACCACAAGTTTTCGGATTCAGACTGGGAAGCCTTTTTCAATGTCCACATCGCCGGCAAGAATGCAGGCATAGTCGAGAAGACAAACGCCATCCAGAACGACTACGTAAGGGTTGCTGCAGTCTCGCAATCCGACGGCAGCGTCACATTCCGCAACATCAAGCTCATAGACAAAGACAATATCCATCGCAACTCTTTGCAGGTCATTAACCAGTATGTGGTGGAGGATGGCAAATACCCCAACCGCTACGATGTCACCATTCTCGTGAACGGCCTGCCCCTTGTACACGTTGAGTTGAAGAAGCGCGGAGTTGACATCAAGGAAGCCTTCAACCAGATTAACCGCTATCAGCGGGACTCTTTCTGGGCAGGTTCAGGCCTATTCGAGTATGTCCAGCTGTTTGTCATCAGCAACGGCACTTTTACCCGCTATTACTCCAACACTACCCGCAATGCCCACGTACGCAAGACGCAGGAACTTCGGGCAAAGAACTCGCAGAAGACATCCGGCAGTTTCGAATTCACCTCTTACTGGGCAGACGAGAAGAATAATCCCATCTGCGATCTGGTGGACTTCACCGCCACATTCTTCGCCAAGCACTCCCTGCTGAACGTGCTTACCCGCTTCTGCGTATTCACGGCGGAGAAGGAACTGATGGTGATGCGTCCATACCAGATAGCCGCTACGGAAAAGATACTGCAGCGCATTCTGATTGCAACCAATGACAAGAAGCGCCTAGGCACTACGGCGGCAGGAGGATATATCTGGCACACCACCGGCAGCGGCAAGACTCTGACTTCGTTCAAGACCGCGCAGATAGCCTCCAAACTGCCATATATCGACAAGGTGCTTTTCGTCGTGGATCGCAAGGACCTTGACTATCAGACTATGAAAGAGTACGACCGCTTCGAGAAGGGTGCGGCCAACTCCAATGCCAACACGGCAATTCTTCAGCGTCAGCTGGAAGACCCCAATTGCAGGATAATCATCACCACCATCCAGAAACTCAGCCGCTTTATTGGGAAGAACAAGAAGCACGACATTTACGATGCCCACGTCGTGCTGATTTTCGATGAATGCCACCGCAGCCAGTTCAATGAGATGCACGATGCCATCACCAAGGCGTTCAGGCGCTATCATATGTTCGGCTTCACAGGTACGCCGATCTTTCCCAAGAACTCCAGCAGCAACGGCTTGCCTCACCTTAAGACTACCGAACAGGCTTTCGGTGACAGGCTTCACAGCTATACCATAGTCAATGCTATCAACGACCAGAATGTACTCCCGTTCCGCATAGACTACATCAAGACAATGAAGGAAAAGGAAGGGGTTCGGGAGGACAGGGTGTGGGGCATTGACACCGACAAGGCCTTTATGTCGCCGGAGAACATCTCTAATGTCACGCGCTATATCCTTGAGCACTTTGACCAGAAGACCAAGCGGAATACGTTCTACAAGCTCCGTGACAAGCGTGTGGGCGGGTTTAACTCCATATTGGCGACATCCTGCATCCCGGCAGCCATTCTCTACTACAATGAGTTCTTGAAGCAGATGGAGTCGCTGCCGGAGGACAGGAAACTGAAGATAGCCCTTATCTACAGCTACGGGCAGAATGAGGCGGCCTTCGAACAGGAGGGCTTTATGGACGAAGAGAACTCCGACGATACTTCCGGCCTGGACAAAAACTCCCGCGACTGTCTTGAGAAAGCCATCGCAAACTACAATGCGATGTTCCGTACCAGTTTCGATACATCATCCGAGAAGTTCCAGAACTACTACAAGGACCTGTCGATGAGGATGAAGAACAGGGAGGTGGACCTGCTCATCGTGGTGAATATGTTTCTTACAGGCTTCGACGCCAAGACGCTGAACACCCTCTGGGTGGACAAGAACCTCAGGATGCACGGCCTGCTGCAGGCATTCTCCCGTACCAACCGCAAGCTCAACTCAGTCAAGACTTTCGGCAACATCGTATGCTTCCGCAACCTTGAAGAGAACACCAACGAGAGCCTCGCCCTGTTCGGGGATGAGAATGCCGGAGGAATAGTCCTGCTGCGCAAGTTCGAGGATTACTACAACGGTTTCGAAGAGGACGGCAAGCATCATTCGGGTTATGCCGAGATAGTGGATGAAATCCTCGGCCAGTTCCCGGTCGGCGAACCCATTGTTCTTGAAGAAAAACAGAAGCTCTTTGCGAAACTGTTCGGCAATCTGCTGAAAGCCATCAATATCCTCCAGTGTTTCGATGATTTCAATGACAAGGTGCTTGTCTCTGATCGGGATATGCAGGACTACCAGAGTATGTATATCGACATATACAACAAGTTCCGGGGTCGAGACAAGCACGACAAGGAGAACATCAACGAGGACCTCGTGTTTGAGATAGAACTGGTCAAGCAGGTGGAGGTCAACATCGACTACATACTGCTGCTGATTGCCAAGTACCACGGTGAGAACAACCTCAATGCAGGAATCCGTTTGTCCATTTCCAAGGCCGTGGATTCCAGCATTGAGCTCCGAAACAAGAAGGACCTCATAGAGAACTTTATCGAGTCCCTGACTCCCGGGCAGACCGATGTGGATGTGGTCTGGTGTGAATACGTGCGCAGACAGAAGGAACAGGAACTGGAGAATATCATTCAAGAGGAAAAGCTCAAACCCGAGGAAACCCGCCGCTTTATGGACGCGTCCTTCCGCGATGGGGCAATCCGCGAGAACGGCACCGAAGTCGCCGCCATCCTTCCGCCAATGTCCCGTTTCAGCAAGGACCGGGCGACCAAGAAAGAGACCGTTCTCGGCCGCTTAAGAGCATTCTTCGACAGGTTCAGGGATATAATATAAATCAACAACAAAATTTCAGGTGAGCCTAAATTCTCGCTTTTCTCTCAATTTGCACGTAAATTTGCGGTGTCGTTGATGATTTTTCGAGAATTTTGTCAACGGCGTTGCAAAATTTCACAAGTATTATGTACCATAGAATGTGTCATCGACCTATTCATTGAGACAAGGTGTTGCTATGAATATGCCACCAGAGAGGAGGAACAAAAATCTTATTGTATTTGCGCAGCTAAAAGTTAAGTGTAACTTTGCAACGGAAATTTACGTGTAACACGGCATAGATATGGCAACACCTTCAGAAAAACTGGCGCAGTCGCTTGATGCTTTGAGACAGATTCAAGAATCCGGCGGCAGTCCTATAATCAAGTCCGCGGAAATCAGCAGAACCCATCTGGAGCGACTTGTGGGAAACGGCTTTCTGATGAAAGTCGTTGGCGGTTGGTATATCCAGTCCGATCCTTCTGTCGTGTCCGGCGACACGACTGCCTGGTACATATCTTATTGGCGCTTCGTTTCAGAATATGTACGCGAAAAGCTGGGAGAAGAATGGTGCTTGTCTGCCGAGGTCTCTTTGGATGTGCAGACCGGCAACTGGACTGTGCTTCCGCAGCTTACTGTCCGCTCGCCGAAGTGCAGCAATTCAAGTGTGTCCCTGCCGTTTGGATGCAGTATATTTTTTCTCAAAGCCGATTGCGCGGCCAAAGTCATCAAGGAGGGACGTTATGGCTTGAACGTGTACAGTATTCCTGAAGCATTGGTGATGTCATCTCCAATACTCTTCCGGCGCAGCAGTATAACAGCCAGAACAGCGCTGGCTACCGTCAGGGATTCATCAGAAGTGCTGCCTTATCTGCTTGACAAGGGTCGTTCATCCCGTGCAGGAAGGCTCGTCGGCGCCTTCAGAAATGTACAGATGCTCCCCGTAGCTGATGAAATCAAATCTACGATGGAGCGTTTTGGATATGTGATCCGTGAGGAAGATCCGTTTGCTGATAAGTACGAGTTCGTCAGGGACAGCTCCCCATATGCGACCCGTATCCGTCTGATGTGGCAGAGTATGCGCGACACGGTGCTTTCCGTCAAGCCTACGGTCGCTATGCACACAGATATCGATGCTTATATGAAAGATGTCGAAGACCGCTATAAGCTCGACGCATATCATTCCTTGTCTATTGAAGGATACAAGGTGTCGGAAGAGTTGATTGAGAAAGTGCGAAGCGGCAATTGGAAGCCTGACGAGAATTCATCGGACAAAGATGACAAGGCGGCTCTTGCAGCCCGCGGATATTGGCAGGCATTCCGGGAAGTCAAGAAAAGCCTCCGGGCCATTCTCGGCGGAGCGAATGCCGGTTCTGTCGTTGAAAAAGACCATAGAATCTGGTATCAGGAGATGTTTGCTCCATCGGTGATGGCCGGTATCATCAAGGCTTCAGACATTGTCGGTTACAGGACGAATCAGGTATATATCCGTAACTCCATGCATACACCTCTGAACTCCGAGGCTGTGAGGGACGCTATGCCCGTTCTGTTCGATTTGCTCAAGACTGAGGAGGATGCGTGGGTGAGAGCAGTCCTCGGGCACTTCATATTCACTTTCATCCATCCTTATATGGACGGGAACGGCCGGATGGGAAGATTCCTTATGAATGTTATGCTGGCTTCGGGAGGTTACAGATGGACAATAATACAGAAGGAGATTCGCGACAAGTATATGTCCGCTCTGGAACGCGCCAGCGTTCAAGAGGAAATCGGCGATTTCGCTACACTTCTGGCCTCTCTTATGGGAGAATGATTTCCCCGTCATACAGAAGACTCGGCTCATAGAACGGCCATATGCTGGCATATCAGCTCTGATATTTGCCGTGGCAATCCTTGTATTTCTTTCCGCTTCCGCAAGGACAGGGTTCGTTGCGTCCCACTTTCTTTACTGTACCCGGGAGATTGAACACGTCCTTCATCATTCTGTCGCTCCACGTATCCAAAGGGCTTTGGATTAGCTGCCCGTGGTTAAGATTCAGTCGGGGCTTGTCGAACTTCTGGAACACTTCTGCCGGAGACCATCCCTTGAGGCTCCAATGGGGGATATGATTGGAGAATTCATTAACAAGGCCGATGAACTTGTTCGTTGCGCTGATGGAAGGGAATACAAGTTCTTCCGTGACCAGATCTATAATGCCTGTTATCCCATACTGGGCGATGCAGTAGAAGTTGTCATAATCAATAACCTCATCGAAGTTGTTGGCGTATTTCCGAAGCACCTTCATAAGCGCCTTGCTTTGCGGGAAATCTGCACCGACGGAGCAGAACGGAGGGTCGCTTCCGGCCTTTTGAAGCTCTTCGAAGGAGAACTCCTTGTATCCAAGCGCCTTTCTTGAAAGCTGCCCCTTTACGAAATACTCCGGGTCCTCAATCGTTGGATTGACGAAGTATTCTTCGTCCTTATAGGAGAAGACATAGATATTCAGAAGAAGGGCTTCCGACAAGTAGATAATCCAGCTTGGCTGTGGGTTGTAATATCCCGATTCTGCTGAGATTATCGGTTCGGCACTTTTGAGAAGGCTTACCATATCATCGTAGGGGAGGACACCGTACACGTTCAATGCTCCGCGGACAAGCGCTTCATATTGAATGCAGTCCTTTGCCATCATAAACGCCTTTGCATTGTCGATGCCGGTCTTGAATGCCTTGTACATAAATTCGTCCACACTGAATGAGCAGTTCTCATCGTCGTCATATTCCACATTCACTATCCCATATTCTTCGAGGATTGATTCATAGGGGAGATATCCGACATCAACATTCTTGCCCGGTCCTGCATCAAGAATTTGATCTATGAACTGAATATCCGTGCAGGGGAGTCTGCGCATCCAATACTCGGATTCATTGAGGAAATAGTCGGCTACGGCAAGGGCAAGGTCCTGCTTTTTAAGACCGGACTTAACATCGCAGTCAAAAAGAATCCGTATATCATCTATCTCGGTCTTCGTCAGCGAGAGAAGGTGCTGGTAGAAAGAGGATTTTGAAGCGTCCATCTTAGTATATGACAATTTTTGAAAAATTATCGAAGTTTCAATGTCGGGCGAGCATTTCATTCACTGAAAGCTCTTCATTGCCGATTGCACTGACGAGCCGTTTCGTGTTGAGCCCGTCCACCGCCTGCAGACCGATGGCCACGCGCCAAGTCTCGGCCCGCTCCTTGCGGTCGGGTACTCCTTGGCGTATGTACTGGTCGAAGTCCAGATATTTCGGTTTTTGCTCTTCTGCCATATTCCTTTATGTTATCGCCCCAGAATTTCGCCCAGAAGCCCTTCCGTGCTACGCTCTATCTCGCGGATGTCGGATGTGATTTCCTCCAGACATCCATATTCAGGATATCGGCAAGTTCTGATTCCCGTAATGATTCTTGCGCTTGTAAAGGTAGCAATATAAATCAATATAATTGCATATTCTGATAATTTCTCCTCAAAACATTTACGGATATCCCGTATTGCATAAAGCTCTTTATCGGTCGAGTCGGGGACCCCTATGCATATAAGAAAGAAGACTAATAAGTCCCGCAGGGGCCGCGACGTAGGAGCGAAATACCCCTAATAGGGGTCGCAGACGGTAGTCTGCGGGGGTTAAGAAGCCCAAGAGGGGCTGGCTAAAATACTTTTTAGTCAGCCCCTCTTGACTTGCTGAAAAATCGGCTTTGTGGAGCATAGGAGAATCGAACTCCTGACCTTTTGAATGCCATTCAAACGCTCTACCAACTGAGCTAATACCCCGTTTTGAGATTGCAAAGATAGTGAAAAAAATTTCCCCCGCAAACGAATTTGCCGTATCTTCGCGAGATGAATTGGAAACTGGTGATTTTTGACCTTGACGGTACCCTCATCGACACCATCGACGATCTCGCGGCCGCCGTCAACTATGCTCTGGAGCGGAAAGGTCTGCCTCTGCACGGAAGAGACGAATATACCCTGATGGTGGGTCACGGCGTGCGCAATCTTGTACAGCGTGCTATGCCCGACTCCCTCAAGGAGGACAAGGCCCTGCACGAGTCGCTGCTCTCCGACTTTCTGGAATATTACTGCGCACATATCAATATACATTCCCGCCCTTACGTGGGAATGGTGGAACTCCTGGACGAACTTCAGTCCTGGGGAGTCAAACTGGCCGTAGCCTCCAACAAGTTCCAGGCGGGGACGCAGGCTCTGATAGGGAAATTCTTCCCCGGAGTGGATTTCGCCGCCGTTCTGGGCGGGCGCGAGGGGATGCCTCTCAAGCCCGACCCGGCAGTGGTGAGGCTTATCCTGAAGGCCGCCTCGGCAGCCCCTGAAGACGCAGTGATGGTGGGGGATTCCGCAACCGACACGGCCACCGCCGCAGCGTCGGGGATAAAGAGCATCGCGGTGCTCTGGGGTTTCCGTCCGGCGGAGGCCGCCGCGAGCGCGGACTACACTGCCCGCACCGTGGCTGAGCTTCGCGCACTGCTGCTCGGATAGGCCTGGCTGCGCCTACAATACTGCCGGTTTTTAAACAGGTGTCTTTATTTTCTTAGTTAAGCACAATCAGCTGCCGACCGGCGTGGCTTTTGCGGGTCCCGCTCAGCCTCTGATGCTGATGTTGAATCCTTCCGCGAGAAGAGGGGCGACCAGCTCGCGCATCCGCGCTTCGCTGAACTTCTCCAGACCCTGCTCGGGGGTAGGGCGGGCGATGGTGTAGACCATAATCTCGCGCGGCTGCAGCTCGCGCACGATGTCCATCCACCCGTTCAGGACTTCAGGGGAGGAGGAGTCGAAATCCCGGCTCTTCAGAAACATAGTCTGAAGTATGAACTCGCCCTCGAATTTCTTGAGCGACTCCACCACGCGCGAGAGGCTGTAGCCCGGAGCGGGGCGGTTGATGCGGGCGACGAGGGCGTCGGTCGGGGCGTCGATTTTCATTATCGGCTTGTCCACCTTCCGCAGAGCGTCGAACACCGCCGGAATGTGTGCGCGGGTCGCGTTGGAAAGCACCGAGACGGCTGTCCCCGGACAGTAGCGGTCGCGCAGGGCGAGAGTGTCGCCGATGATCTGCGGGAACTGGGGATTGAGGGTCGGCTCTCCGTCGCCGGAGAACGTGATGGAGTCTGTCGCAATCCCGTCCCGCGCACACTGGGCGAGCTTGGCCTCCAGAGCCTCCCGGACTTCGGCGGCGGAGGGCATCTGCTTGTCCTCCAGACCGTCGCGGTTCCATCCGCACTCGCAGTAGATGCAGTCGAAATTGCATATCTTGCCCTTCCGGGGCAGGAGATTGACCCCGAGGGAAGAACCGAGCCGACGGCTGTAAATCGGGCCGAATACCGTTTCTTCGCGTATCATTTCCTAGAATTTCCCGTCCTTGTTGGCCTCCTCTATGCTCTGGTAGAGGTAGGTCGGGTAGTTGCCGCTGAAGCAGGCGAGGCACAGTTCGCTGCGGTGCCCGGCCTCGTAGAGCGCCCCCTCGGAGAGGAACGCAAGGGAGTCCACGTCGAGCATCTGCCTGACTTCCCCGATGCTCTTGTGGGCGCAGATAAGCTCATCGTAGGTCGATATGTCCACCCCGTAGAAGCACGGGCTCTTGATGGGCGGACTGGCGATGCGCAGATGCACCTCAGAGGCCCCGGCTTCGCGCAGCATCTTCACTATCCTCCGGGAGGTCGTGCCCCTCACGAGCGAGTCGTCTATCAGCACGATTCTCTTGCCGCTGACGACCGTCTTGACTGCCGACATCTTCATCCTCACTCCCTTCTCGCGCAGTTCCTGCGAGGGCTGGATGAATGTGCGCCCCACGTATTTGCTCTTGATGAGGCCCATCTCGTAAGGCAGGCCCGAAGCCTCGGCATAGCCCATCGCGGCGCTCAGGCTGGAGTCGGGCACGCCGACCACGATGTCCGCGTCGGCAGGAGCGTCCCGGTAGAGGAGCCGCCCGCTCAACTTTCTGAAGTTATGGACATTGCAGCCTTCTATGTCGCTGTCCGGACGCGAGAAGTAGATGTACTCCATCGCGCACATATAGTTGTGCCGGAAGTCGGAGTAGTGGTTGCAGCGGATGCCGTTGTGGTCGATGGTCACGATTTCTCCCGGCTCTATGTCCCGGATATACTCCGCCCCTATCACGTCGAAGGCGCAGGTCTCGCTGCTCACCGCGAAACCCTCCCCGATCCGCGCGAGCGAGAGCGGCCTGAGACCGTGCTTGTCGCGGCAGACATAGATGCGGTTGGCGGTCATAACGAGGAAGGCGAACGCCCCCTCCATCATATTGAGCGCGTCCCTTATCGCGAGTATGCGCGGGCGCTTGCGCTCCCGGGTGTCCTTGCGGATGAGGTGGGCCAGGATTTCGCTGTCCGAGGAGGACTGGAAGAGGCTTCCGCGGTCTTCGAGGTAACGGCGCAGCTGCGCGGAGTTCACCAGATTGCCGTTGTGGGCCAGGGCGAAGTCTCCGGTGTTGTGGTGGAAGAGGAACGGCTGCACGTTTTCGCTGCAGTTGCCTCCCGAGGTCGAGTAGCGCACGTGCCCTATGGCCATATCGCCGGGCAGTGAGGCTATCTTGCCCTCGTCGAAGACCTCCGCCACGAGGCCCTGTCCCTTGATGCGGCGCAGGACGCCGTCATCTCCTCTGGCCACGATGCCGCATCCCTCCTGCCCCCTGTGCTGCAGGGCGTGAAGCCCGTAATAGACAAGGTTGGCGGCATCCGGGACTCCGTATATGCCGAATACCCCGCATTCTTCATTTATTTCTCTGCCAGGAAAATTCATAGAACAAAAGTAACAATTTTTCGGATACTGCGAAAAAACTTCTAACTTCGCATCTTCATCTACATATCTATTATGGACGCGATCATCAGCACAGATTTCAACTTTCCGCTCCGGAGCGCCAAGTATCAAGGCAAAGTCCGCGACGTGTACAGCATCGGCAACGATTATCTCGTGATGGTAGCCACCGACCGCATCTCCGCATTCGACGTGGTGCTCCCGGAAGGCATACCGTACAAGGGGCAGGTACTCAATCAGATAGCTTCCAAGTTCCTGAACGCGACCGCCGACATCATCCCCAATTGGAAGATAGCCGAAATCGACCCTATGGCCACCGCCGGCTGGAGGTGCGAGCCGTTCAAGGTCGAGATGGTCATCCGGGGCTACCTCACCGGCCACGCCTGGCGCGAGTACAAGGAGGGCAAGCGCACGCTATGCGGCGTGAGGATGCCGGACGGAATGGTGGAGAACCAGAAGTTCCCCGAGCCGCTCATCACCCCGACCACCAAGGCCGCCGAGGGACACGACGAGGACATCAGCCACGAGGAGCTGGTCAGGCGCGGCATAGTCTCCGAGGCGGATCTGATTCGGCTTGAGGACTACACCCGTGCGCTCTACCGCAGAGGCTGCGAGATGGCTGCCGGCAAGGGGCTGATCCTCGTGGACACCAAATACGAGTTCGGGCGCAGGGACGAGAAAATCATCCTGATGGACGAGATCCACACCCCGGACTCCTCCCGCTACTTCTATGCCGAAGGCTACGAAGAGCGGCTCGCCAAGGGGGAGAGGCAGCGTCAGCTCTCCAAGGAGTTCGTCCGCGAGTGGCTGATGGCCGGCGGATTCAGCGGTCAGACTGGGCAGAAAGTTCCCGAGATGACCCCGGAAGTGGTCCGCGGCATCACCGAGAGATATGTGGAACTCTACGAGCATATCACCGGAGAGAAGTTCGTCCCGGCGCAGGGCGGAGACCCTCTGGCGCGTATCGAGGGCAATATCAACGCGTTTATTGAAAAATACGTGAACTTATGATAGAGAGGTACTCCCGCAAAGTGATGAGGGACGTCTGGACCGAGGAGAACAAGTTCAGCGCCTATCTCGAAGTGGAGATTCTCTCCTGCGAGGCCTGGAGCCGTCTTGGAGTCATCCCGGAGGAGGACGTGGCTAAGATCCGCGCCGCCGCGAGGTTTGATGTCGGGCGCATACGGGAAATCGAGGAGCAGACCCGCCACGACGTGGTGGCGTTTACCCGTGCGGTGAGCGAGAGTCTGGGCGAGGAGAAGAAATGGGTGCACTACGGGCTCACCTCCACAGACGTGGTCGACACCGCCAACGGCTACCTGCTCAAGCAGGCCGACGCGATACTTCTCAAGGACTTGGAGGCCTTCCAGGAGGTTCTCAAGCGCCGGGCGCACGAATTCCGGCAGACCCCGTGCATAGGCCGCACCCACGGCATACACGCCGACATCACTTCGTTCGGGCTCAAGTGGGCGCTCTGGTACGAGGAGATGAAGCGCAACATCGAGCGCTTCAAATATGCCTGCAAGGGGGTTGAGGCCGGCAAGATGAGCGGGGCGGTGGGCAATTTCGCCAATATCCCTCCGTTCATCCAGGACTATGTCTGCGGGAAGCTCGGCATAGACTCCGCCAACATCTCGACCCAGGTGCTCCAGCGCGACAGGCACGCATACTATGTGGCCACCCTGGCCATCATCGCTTCCACCCTCGAGCAGATGGCCTTCGAGGTGCGCAATCTTCAGCGCACCGAAGTCCGTGAGGTCGAGGAAGCGTTCCGCAAGGGGCAGAAGGGCTCCAGCGCGATGCCCCACAAGCGCAACCCGATCAGCAGCGAGAACATCTGCGGCTGCGCCCGGGTGATGAGGGGCTATATGACCGCTTCCAGCGAGAACGTGGCGCTCTGGCACGAGCGGGACATCTCCCACTCCTCGACCGAGCGCATCATCCTGCCGGACGCTACCGAACTGCTCGACTATATGCTCAACCGCTTTATGGGGATACTCGACAAGCTGACGGTCTATCCGGAGCGTATGCTCTCCAACATCTACCAGACCCGAGGGGTCATCTTCGCACAGAGGGTGATGAACGCCCTGATAGGCAAGGGGCTTTCCCGCGAGGAGGCCTACGACACCGTGCAGCCTATAGCGATGAAGGCCTGGACGGCGGGGCTCGACTATCTGACCCTCCTCAAGGAAAGCGACAAAGTCTGCTCCCTGCTCACAAAAGAAGAACTCGAGAGCTGTTTCACCCTCGAGTACTACTTCAAGAACGTGGATTATATCTTCAGCCGCGTAGGGCTCTAAGGAGCGGCCTGCGCTAGCGGATGACGATTTCGCTCCTGTCGGGACCGACCGAAATGATTCTGACAGGGCATTTCGTCTCCTCCTCGATGAAGCTGACGTAGTCCTTGAACTCCTGCGGAAAGTCCCTGTAGTCGCGCACCGGACAGATGTCGCTCTTCCAGCCCTTGAACTCCCGGTACACGGGTTTCACCTGCTCCCCGCTCTCGAACGGGAACCAGTCCACCCTGCTGCCGCCGACCTCATAGGCCGTGGCCACCTTTATCGTGTCGAAGCCGTTGAGCACGTCGGCTTTCATCATTATCAGTTCGCTGACGCCGTTCATCATCACGGCGTATTTCAGAGCCACCATATCCAGCCAGCCGCAGCGGCGCGGGCGGCCTGTGGTGGCGCCGTACTCGTGTCCGATGCTGCGGAGCTCTTCTCCGGTCGGGTCGAGGAGTTCGGTCGGGAACGGACCGCTTCCCACGCGGGTGCAGTAGGCCTTGAATATCCCCATCACCTTGCCCACCCTGCACGGCGCGACTCCCAGACCGGTGCAGACGCCGGCGGTCATAGTGTTGGAGGAAGTCACGAACGGATAGGTGCCGAAGTCGATGTCGAGCATAGAGCCCTGAGCACCCTCGGCAAGGATTGGAGTGCCGGAGTCGAGGTAGCGGTTGACGACGAGTTCGCTCTCTATGAACTCGAATCTCTTCATCTCCTCCACCGCCGCGAGCCATTGCTGCTCGTAGGAGGAGATGTCGTAGCTGAAGTCATACTGCGAGAGAAGTCCGAAGTGCTTCTGCTTCAGGGCCTCGTAGCGCAGCTTGAACTCCGGGGAGAGTATGTCCCCGACCCTCAGGCCGTTGCGGCCAGTCTTGTCCATATACGCCGGGCCTATGCCCTTGAGGGTGGAGCCTATCTTGCTCTTGCCCTTGGCGGCTTCGCTCGCGGCGTCCAGGGCCCTGTGGGTAGGCAGGATGAGATGAGCCCTCTTGGAGATGAGCAGTTTCGGGCTGATGTCTCCCGCCTTCTGCTCGATGGCGCGGATTTCCTCCATCAGGATGACGGGGTCGATGACGACTCCGTTGCCGATGATGTTGACCGATCCCTCGCGGAAAATTCCGGACGGCACGGTGTGCAGCACGAAGCCGTCTCCGTCGAACTTCAGCGAATGTCCGGCGTTAGGACCGCCCTGGAAGCGGGCAATCACCTTGTAGTCAGGGGTAAGGACATCCACAACCTTCCCCTTGCCCTCGTCGCCCCACTGGAGCCCGAGCACGACGTCAAGTTTTGTCATCTGTATTGAAATGTGTTATATCCAACGGAGGGTAAATGTAGCGATTTTATCCGGAATGACAAAGCCCTTCCGTATCGTCCGCAGTAAGGCCTGTCCTGAGCCAGCGGTTGCCGCGTATCCTTATGGCGAAGATTATGCCCTTGATGCTCAGCTCGGTAGCCATAGCGATCCAGTAGCCCTTGAGCCCCAGATAAGGGATGAGAATCAGCGCGAGCCCCAGGCGTATCACCCACATACTGAGCAGGTTGATGGCGGACGGGACAAGCGTGTCGCCGGCTCCCACGCAGCAGCCGTAGGCGACTATGCTGACCCCGAAGAGCAGTTCCGCCCAGGCCTCGATGCGCAGGCAGGACGCCCCGAGCGCGATGACCTCCGGGTCACGGCTCATCAGCCCCATAATCTGCGGCGCGAACGCCCACATCAGGATGGCGAGAAATGTCATCATCGACGCTCCCGTGGCTATCGTCACCTTGGCGAAGCTCCGGGCCATATCCTTGCGGCCCGCTCCGAGGCTCTGCCCCACGAGCGTGGTCGCCGCGTCCTGCATACCGTAGCCCGGCAGATAGCAGAAGCCCTCGGCGATGATGGCGAACGAGTTGGCCGCGATGGCTATGGTGCCCAGCGGCGCGACTATCACCGTGGCGGCGATATAGGCCCCTCTTGTCACGAGGTTCTGCAGCCAGAGCGGCCAGGAGATGTCCAGCGCCCGCTTGAAGATGCGCCTGTCGGTGTCGACAGGCGACTCCGGGCTTCTGCCGGAGCAGCCCTTCAGCTCGGCGGAGGAGGTGAATATATAAATAAGTAAGAAGACGGCGGCGCACACCACTGCCAGACCGGTGCCGATGGCGGCGCCCTTCACCCCGAGACCGAGCGCGAAGATGAATATATAGTTGAATCCCACGTCCAGCAGGCACATAAGCATACTGGTGATGCTCGGAACCTTCATATTGCCGCTGGCGATAAGCGACGCCTCGCAGAACACGGCAAGCTGGAATCCGGGCAGGAAGAGGGAATATATGCGGAAATAGTCCGACGCGTCACCGATTATGTCCTCTCCGCCGCCGAGCAGCCGGGGAAGCGAGCCGCTGACCGCGAAGCCCAGAAGACCGAGCAGGACGCTGAGCGTCAGCACGGTGAGAAGTCCCCTGCGGAAAATCAGTCCCGCTCCCGCGAAGTCGGAAGCGCCGCAGCGGTGGGCGATCTGCACGCTGAAGCCGGAATTGTTGGCATAGCAGAATCCGCCCAGAATCCAGGTCGAGGTGCTGACCAGCCCGACGGCGGCGGCCTGGGCGGAGCCGAGGCTGCCCACCATAGACGCGTCGATATAGCTCATCAGGCACATCGAGAGCTGCGCGAGAATGGCCGGCAGGGAGAGGAGCAGGGTCAGCGTGAGCTGGTCTTTGCCGCCCATCTTCCCCCCGCTGCGCAGAGTGCCGAGCAGTATGTCCTTGCGTGATTCTGCCATTGCGGTCTTGGAAATCGCGCGAAGATAGTAAAAAATCCGGAAATCCCCCTCCGGCGGAGGCGGTCCGGAATTGTTGATAACTTTGTTGAAAACTTGTGCTCCCCCCTTGGGGCAGGGCGGTCCAATATTCCTAAATTTGCTTGCAGGACAGAAGTCGCAGGTGAGTCACCCCCTTCGGGGAGCGGCCCGGGGCGGTTTCCGCCCAAATTGTTGAATGATTATAATTTAAATGACAGCGCTATGGATGTACGTAAAACCAACGGGTCGTTCGAGGAGTTTGACAAGGCCAAGCTCGCGCGGGGTATACACCAGGCATACAAGTCGGCCAAGGAGTACTGTGACGACGCCATCGTCGTGTCCATAATAAACAATCTCTATGTCTATGAAGGCATAGCCAGTTCGGAAATCCGCCGGCAGGTGGTGGACTCCCTGATGTCCATCAACAAGAGGGTGGCCCTGGCCTACATAGAGAAGTTCGACGCCGACCTCGACCTGAGGCGCAAGCGCGACTTCATCAAGGACTACATCGCCGCCTCCAACGCGGCGACGGGCTCCAAGTTCGACGCCAACGCCAACGTCACGCGCAAGAACATCGTGACCCTCGGCAACGAGCTCTACAAGGAGAACAACATCAAGCAGAACCGCTACATTATGTGCGACAAGATAAAGACCCTCTACGGAAGGTCTCTTGCCGACCAGTATCTCAAGGACCTCAATTCGCACGTCCTCTACAAGCACGACGAGAGCGGCACGCCGGGATTCCCTTACTGCGTCGCCATCTCGATGTACCCTTTTCTGGTGAGCGGCCTGCGCGAGCTGGGCGGGGTGTCGATAGCCCCGACCGACCTCAAGTCGTTCTGCGGAGAGTTCATCAACCTCGTCTATTCCGTCTCCTCCCAGTTTATGGGCGCGGTGGCGACCCCGGAGTTCCTGATGTACCTAGACTACTTCATCCGCAAGGACTACGGCGACGACTACCTCTCCCGGCTGGACGAGGCGGTGGAGCTCAACGTCAAGAAGCGCAGCCTCGTGAAGGTGATAGACAACTACTTCCAGCAGGTGGTGCACTCGATGAATATGCCCGCCGGCAACAGGGGCTACCAGACCGTCTTCTGGAACATCAGCTACTTCGACCGCAAGTACTTCGAGGGAGTGTTCGGGGAGTTCCGCTTCCCTGACGGCAGCGCTCCGAAGTGGGAGACCCTCGACTGGCTGCAGAGGCACTTTATGAACTGGTTCAACGAGGAGCGCACCCGCTACATCCTCACTTTCCCGGTGGAGACGATGGCCCTGCTGACCGACGGCGGCGACGACTATCTCGACAAGGACTACGCCGACTTCACCGCTGAGATGTGGGCCAAGGGACACAGCTTCTTCTGCTACATCTCCAACAGCCCCGACTCGCTGTCGAGCTGCTGCCGCCTGCGCAACAGCCTCACCGACCTCGAGGACAGGGAGGACACGGCCCACAACCACACCACGCACCAGTACTCGATGGGCACGGCGTCCGTCGCCACCGGCTCCAAGTCCGTGATGACGGTCAATCTCAACCGCCTCATCCAGGACTCGGTGCGCCGCTACTTCCTGGAGCGCAGGGGAGTCATCCTGCCGGAGGGCAAGCCGCTCGACCCGGTGTCCAACTTCTACGACAAGGACGACCTCTTCACCAACTACATCGACAAGGACATCACCGAGATGACCGAGCGCGTCCACAAATACCAGATAGCCTTCAACGAGATTATCAAGGACTTCCTCAAGGCCGATATGCTGGACGTGTACAAGGCCGGGTTCATCGATATGCGCAAGCAGTATCTGACCGTGGGAGTCAACGGGCTCACCGAGGCCGCCGAGTTCCTCGGGCTCAAGGTCTCCCCGAATCCGGAGTACGGCGACTTCGTCAACAGCGTGCTCGAGACCATCAACATCGCCAACCGCCGCGACCGCACTCCTGAGGCTATGTTCAACACCGAGTTCGTGCCGGCGGAGAACCTCGCCGCGAAGAACTACAAGTGGGACAAGAAGGATGGCTACTTCGTCTCCTCCAAGCACAATCTCTACAGTTCCTACTTCTACAATCCGGAAGATACCGAGGTTTCGGTAATAGACAAGTTCAAGCTGCACGGCGAAGACTTCGTGAAATACCTCGACGGCGGCTCGGCTCTCCATATGAACCTTGCCGAACACCTCTCCAAGGAGCAGTACAGGCAGCTTCTGGGCGTGGCGGCGCATTACGGGACCAACTACTTCACCTTCAACGTGCGCAACACGGTCTGCAACGACTGCGGCTTCATCAGCAAGGACACGCTGACCAAGTGCCCGAAGTGCGGCAGCACCAACATCGACTACCTCACGCGGGTCATCGGCTACCTCAAGAGGGTGTCTTCGTTTGCCGAGCCGCGCCAGGAGGAAGCCCGCCACAGGTACTACGACGCGGAGAAGCAGATATAGATGATCAAGTATTTACCGGCACTCACGGACATAGTCCTTGAAGAAATACCGGACAGAGTGACCCTGGCAGTCGAAATCACGAACTGTCAGGGTTCTTGTCCGGGCTGCCATTCCCCGTTCCTGCGCGAGGACATCGGGGAGGAACTGACGGAAGCGGCTCTTGACGCCCTGCTGGACGACAATTTCGGCGTGAACTGCCTGCTCTTCCTGGGGGAGGGCAACGACCCGGACAGCCTGCTCCGCCTCGCCGCGCATATCCGCAGCGGCCATCCTGCAGTGGAGCTTGCACTCTACTCGGGACGCTGCGGCGTGGAGAAAGAAATCCGGGAAATGTTTGATTATGTCAAAATCGGTCCTTATATTGCAGAACTCGGGCCTCTGAACGAGAGAACGACCAACCAGAGGCTCTACTGCCGGGGAGAGGACATAACCTCCCGCTTCTGGCGCAAGGAAGACACTGAAACTGACAAGACATAATATATGAAGAAGCTCCCCTTACTTCTTGCACTGCTCATTGCGGCTGCGTCCTGCGGCACGAAGATAGACAGACACGCTCTCGTGGAGAGGAACAATCCCCGCCTGAACGCGATGGACACTCTCGCCTCCCTCTCGGTGGGCAACGGACGCTTCGCGTTCACCGTGGACGTGACCGGCCTGCAGACTTTCCCGGAACTGTATTCCGCCGGAGTGCCTCTGGGCACCCAGAGCCAGTGGGGCTGGCATTCTTTCGACAATCCGGACAATCTCCGCTTCGAGGAGACCCTCAAGGCGTATGACTTCGGCAGAGGGCACGAGGAGCTCTATTCCTGCCAGCTCAAGGAGGGCCGGGGCAAGGCGGCTTCGGACTGGTACAGGGTCAACCCGCACCGTCTTCACCTCGGCGCGGTCGGATTCGCGGGGCTCGGTCCTGAGGACATTTCCGACATCGACCAGACCCTGGATATGTGGGACGGCGTGGTGCGCTCCTCGTTCAAGGCCAAGGGCTCTGAAGTGAGGACCCTCACTTCCTGCGATCCCGACGCCGATATGGTGGCCGTGTCGGTCGTCTCCGGGGGCTTCCTGCCCGTGGAACTGAGATTTCCCTACCCGACCGGCCGGCACAGCGACGACGCCTGCGACTGGAACAGGGATGAACTGCACGAGACGGACATCGTCGGCGCTCTGGACAGCGTCGTCGTGCTCCGTCACACGGTCGGCTATACTTCCTACTTCGTCAAGCTCTGCTTCGACTCGGCGGAGTTCTCCCGGACAGGACGCAACTCCTTCCGGCTCAGCCCGACCGATGAAGAGTGGAACTTCACCGTCGAATTCTGCGAGATGACTCCTTCCGCCGCGTACCGCCCGGCCGCATCGTCAAGAGCGGCTTCGGAGAAGTACTGGAACTCTTTCTGGCAGGACGGGGGTGCGGTGGACTTCAGCCGCTGCACTGACCCGAGAGCCGCCGAGCTTGAGCGCAGGGTGGTGCTCAGCCAGTATCTGCTTGCAGTTCAGTGCTGCGGCGACGTGCCTCCGCAGGAGACGGGACTCACCTATAACTCCTGGTACGGAAAGCACCATATGGAGATGATATGGTGGCATCAGGCGCACTTTGCGCTCTGGGGTCACGAGGACCTGCTCGCCCGCACTCTTCCGTGGTACGGCAAGGTGGAGGACGTGGCCCGTGAGATTGCGGCCCGCCAGGGCTTCAAGGGACTGCGCTGGATGAAGATGACCGACCCTTCCGGGCTTGAGGCCCCGTCCAACGTGGGCTCGTTCCTCATCTGGCAGCAGCCTCATCTCATTTACCTCGCCGAGCTCCTCTACAGGGCCGCTCCTTCTCCGGAGCTGCTGGAGCGCTACGGTGAGCTCATCGACGGGACGGCGGAGTTTATGGCGGATTTCGTCACCTACGACGCTTCCCGCGACCGCTATATCCTCAAAGGCTGCATCCCGGCACAGGAGACCCTGCAGGCATCCAAGACCGTCAACCCTCCTTTCGAACTGTCCTACTGGCACTTCGGTCTCAGCACGGCGCAGCTCTGGAGAGAACGCCGGGGACTGGAGCGAAAGGCGGAGTGGGACGAGATAATCTCGAAACTTTCGCCTCTCGCCTCGAAGGACGGGCTATACCTTGCCGCCGAGAGCGAGCCTGGCACATACTCCGATGTCAGGATGTATTCCGACCATATGGCCGTGCTGGCTGCGGTAGGAGTGCTCCCTCAGACCCCTCAGGCGGAGACGGAGCTGATGAAGAACACATTCGAGTGGATCTATGACAACTGGAACTGGGACCAGACCTGGGGCTGGGACTATCCTACCACCTGTATGAACGCGGTTAGGATGGGAGAGCCGGAGAAGGCCATAAACGCGCTCCTGATGGACAAGCGTACCAACACCTATCTGCCTAACGGACACAACTTTCAGGACAGCAGGCTGCGCTGCTACCTCCCGGGCAACGGAGGACTGCTCACTGCGGTGGCCCTGATGTGCGCGGGATGGGACGGATGCGCCGTGAGCAACCCCGGCTTCCCGAAGGACGGAAGATGGAAGGTGCGCTGGGAGGGTCTGAAGCCTATGCCTTGAGAGATTTAAACACAAAATATTATGAGAAAAGTCATTGTTCCGGCAAGCATTGCCGTTTCGCTTCTGCTCTGCGCACAGCTCAAGGCGCAGACGGCGACCAGCCTCTTCTGGCGCTCCGACAGCCTGGAGGTCAAGGAAATAGTTTCGGAGCAGGCGGTGCAGTACAGCTTTGTCGGCCATCACGGCCCGGCGGTGGAGAACTCCCATTGCATATTGCGCATCTACTTCAACGACAGCGGCTCGATTGACGTCTATTCCAAGAGCGGCAAGCAGATGGAACTCGCCAAGTACCTCTGGTATCCGACCGAGCGTCAGCAGAAGGAGGAGGGTGCAGGATGCGACGAGTATCTGGTGGGCCGCACCGTGGGGCTCGGCGGCATCGCTCTCTGGGACGGGGAGAAGGAAGTCAAGCTCGCGGCGACCGGGGGGCGCACTGCCCGCGTGGGCGAGATCAAGGGCGGCTCCTATGCCGAGATGGTGGCCTACGGCGTGCAGTACAGGGGCGAGAGCGTGGATGTGCTCATCCGCATCGAGATGAAGGACAACAGCCGCGTGGCCAAGGTCATAGCGAAGGAACTCAACGGAAAGAAGGTGCAGTTCCTCACCGGAGTCAACTACCAGAAAGGCGAAACCGTGGAATACGGGCGCAACTGGATTGCGGTCTGGGGCGTACATCCTGCCGACGTCTCTCAGGACCCTTCCCCTCTCGGGGCAGGTATGTGGTTCAAGCCGAGGAAGTTTGCGAGCGTGGAGAAGACCGGGGATATGGTCCGGCTCATCTCCAAGCCTGCGGCGGAGATCAGCACCGAGGTCGTGGCCGCTTCCACCAAGGAAGACGAACTCGGCACCGAGGCCAGATTCATCTCCTATATGCGAAAGAAAAAGTAGCTGAACTCTTATTTAAGATTCCTCAGCATCCAGTCGAGATGGCCCCTTTCGGTGGCTTCTGATGTCCAGTGCTCGTTTATCGGGGTGATCAGAGCTTCCTTGGGGCCTTTTATCGTGTTCCATACCGCGTAGGAGGTGGTAGGAGGGCAGGCGTAGTCGTTGTAGCCCCAGGTCATATAGACCTTGGCCGTGATGTGGCGGGCGAAATTGATTACATCGTAGTATGCGAGCGTCTCTATGGCCTTGTCTGTGAGGATGCCGGGGATGCGGTTGAAGTGCGGGTATCCGCCGGTGCGACCCTTCTCGCTATACGCGGCCATATCCACCAGTGCAGGGTGGTTGGCGATGCAGAGGGTGACTCGCGGGTCGAGTCCGGCCGCTATCAGCGAGAGCCCGCCTCCCTGGCTGCCGCCCTGCACGACGACGTTCTTACCGTCCCATTCCGGAAGCGAGGTCAGCAGGTCGAGCGAGCGTATGAGACTGACATAGACCCTCTTCATATAGTAGCGGTTGCGGTCTTCGATGCCGTTGGCGAGGTATCCGTTTTCGCTGCCGTTGAACGCGGCGCTGATTTCGGCGAACGTCTCCGTCGGGATGCGCGGGTCGAGTCCGTGGATTTCAGTCTCGAAGCGGATGCAGCCCGCCTCTGCGTAGTATTTGTGGCGCAGCGGCTCCTTGATGGTCTTGATGCCGGCTCCCGGAGGGCACAGCACTACGGGGCAGCCGCCTTTCTGCGCATTCTTGGGGTAGAAGAGATAGCCGTATATCGACTGCGTGCGGTTGAGCATCAGCTTCACGAGCCAGCAGTCAATCTTGTCCGTGCAGTATTCGGGGGCGAGTTCTCGGGTATATGTCAGGGGGAATTTCTCCGCTTCGGCGACAGTCTCCCGCCAGAAGGCCATAAAGTCTTCAGGTTCACGGGTGAACGGCTGTATTTTCTCCACGCTGAAGCCGAGTTTGATGTGATGGCTGTATTTCACTCCGTCGACTTCCGCCGTGAGCTTCAGGTCGCGGAATCCCGGAGTCCTGCGGCTGCCCATATTGAGCTTGCCTCTTCCTCCCTTGAGGGAGAGCGTGCCGCTCCTGTCGGACTCCAGCATATCGTCGCAGATCTCGTAATTGACCGTGCAGTCACGCGGGATGCCGTATTTGTAGAACTGAATCTCAACGGTGGCGTTCTCGCCCGTCCTGTAGAGCCAGTCGGCGTGGTCGGGTACCGTGACCCAGAGATAGTCAGCCCTGTCAGGGTAATTGCCGGCGGTCGCGCAAAGCGCTATGAGTGCGGCGGCAATGATGGCAAATATGCGTTTCATAAAGATGAATTGGTTTGTGGCAGGACAAATGTAAGCTTTTTTTAGTAAATTTGCGAACAAGCACATTGATTATGACACCGGACAAATCTTTTATCAGACATTTCGCTGCGATGGCTCTCCTGCTGCTCGCCGTCGGCCTCTCAGCCCAGCCGCAAATCCGCAGCCAGTGGGAAGGGCGCAGGGTGGCGTTCCTCGGGGACTCCATCACCGACGCGCGCCAGATAGGAAGCACCAACAATGTCTTCTGGAACAACCTGAAGGACATCCTCGGCATCGAGGCCTATGTCTACGGCATAAGCGGACACAGGATGAACCAGATCGTCGGACAGGGCGAAAGGCTTGAAGCGGAACACGGACAGGCCGTGGACGCGATAATAGTCTTTATCGGGACCAACGACTACAATGCGAACATCCCTCTCGGAGAGTGGTACACATATTCCGCGGAGAAGACTCTCGAAGACGGGGAGGTGGAAGTGGAGCGGCTGCACAGGACTCCGGTCTATGCCGACTCGACCTTCCGGGGCAGGGCCAATGTCACGCTGCGCTGGCTCAAGACGCACTATCCGGACAAGCAGATAATCTTCCTCACCCCGATTCATCGCGGCTACGCAAAGTTCAGCGCGCGCAATATCCAGCCGCCTGAGTCGTTCGCCAACGCCTGCGGAAGCTTCATCGACGAATATGTGCAGGCCGTGAAGGAACTCTCGAACGTATGGGCCGTGCCGGTGATAGACCTTAACGGCATCAGCGGGCTTTATCCTATGCTTGACGAACACTCCGCGTATTTCCGCAATCCGGAGACCGACCGCCTGCATCCCAATACTCCGGGGCAGTTGAGAATGGCGTATGCCATTGCGTATCAGCTGCTCGGCTATCCTGCATATTTCCCGAAGCACATCTGTCTGAACTTCACGGACAAGACCGACGCCATATCGGCCTCGGCTCTGCTGGAAATGGTGAAAGGCGGCGGAGTGAAGGACGGGGATATCCTACTGGTCAGGAACGTCAGGGGCCGGGAGGAGACCGAGGCCCTGAAGGCCGCGACCGCCGCCCTTGCGGACAGAGGATTCGAACTGCTGAGCGTCAAGGAGATGTACGGGCAGGTGAGGGGAGTGGCGCAGCCTTCCGATGACGGGAAAACACACAAAAACATATATTAACTTCTTACCACGATGAAAAAGACATTGACCATCATTCTGGCGTGCTCCTGCATCTTTGCGAACGCCAAAGTGTACAACGTGCGCGACTATGGGGCCGTGGGCGACGGAGTGCATATCGACTCCCCGGCCATCAACGCGGCCATCGAGGCCGCCGCACAGAAAGGAGGCGGAGTGATTCTCTTCCCGGAGGGAGTCTACAGCAGCTATTCCATACGGCTCAAGGACAATATAACCCTGCGCCTCGAGAAAGGCTCGGTCATCAAGGCCGCCAAGCCTACCGCGGAGCAGGGCTACGACGTGGCCGAGCCTAACGAGTGGGACGCATATCAGGACTTCGGACACAGCCACTGGCAGAACTCCCTGATATGGGGCATCGGGCTCAAGAACCTCAAGTTCGAGGGCTCCGGACTCATCGACGGCACGGACGCGCTCTCCCGGGGCCTCGGCAGACAGGGCCCGGTGGCCGAAGCCAACAAGGCCATCGCCCTCAAGAACTGCAAGAACGTGAGCATCAAGGGCATCAGTATGCTCCAGTGCGGACACTTCGCCCTGCTTCTCACCGGGGTTGACAATCTGGTCATCGACAAGGTGCTCGTGGACACCAACCGCGACGCGTTCGACATCGACTGCTGCGCCAACGTCAGGATTACCAATTGCACCGTCAATTCTCTCAACGACGACGGCATCGTGCTGAAATGCTCCTACGGACTGGGCTGGCCGAAGGCCACGGAGAATGTGCTGATCGAGAACTGCAAGGTGTCAGGATATGACCCGGGCACCGTCTATGACGGCAGCTACGGCGAGACCGTCACCGCCGCTCCGGACCGCGACGGCCCTACCGGCCGCATCAAGTTCGGCACCGAGAGCAACGGCGGATTCCGCAACATCACCATCCGCAACTGCGAGTTCAAGCGCTGCCGCGGACTCGCTCTGGAGACGGTGGACGGCGCTCCGCTGGAGAACATCAAGGTCAAGGGCCTCAAGATGGACGACATCTGGAACTCTCCGATATACATCCGCATAGGCAACCGTATGCGCGGCCCTAAGGAGCTTCCTGCGTCTTATGCCCGCAACATCGAGATTTCCGACGTCAGCGTCACCAACTGCGACAGCCGCTACGCCCTGCTCATCGTGGGCCTGCCGGGCAATCCTGTCGAGAACGTGACTCTCAAGAACATCCATATCCAGTACAAGGGCGGCCTTACTCTGGAGGACGTACGGCAGCAGAAGAATTCCAACCCGTTCTTCTTCGGACGCAACAACGGCTACCCGGAGCCTTCGGCACACGGCATACAGCCGGCCTGGGGCGTGTCTATGCAGTATGCGCGCAACATCACCTTCGACAATGTGACGATGGAACTCCAGCAGCCTGACGAGAGGGAGAAGATTCATCTCGTCGAGGTCGAGAACTTCGTCTGGAAATAAATTCATATCAATCATTTATGCGTAAACTGTCTTTGTTGTTCGGGCTTTGCCTCGCTGCGGTCTGCACGTCAGCTCAGGCCGATTCATTCTCGGAGGGACGCCTGCTTGAGCAGACCCTTCGGGTGGACTACATCTTCTCCGGCACCGACAAGAGCTGCGACATCGCGGTCGCCGGGCTGCACAAGCTCGACTCCTGGGTCGGGAGGCGGGTCAATATGAAGTCTCTCGCGCTGAGGGGCAATACCCAGATAACGATGACGGACAAGGCGAGCGGCGACACTCTCTACAGGACGTCGTTCAATACTCTCTTCCAGGAGTGGCAGGCCACGGAAGAAGCCACGCGGGTCCGCAAGAGCTTCGAAAACGTGACGCTTCTTCCGATGCCGGCGGCTCCGGCGGAGGTCTGCGTGCAGCTCTTCGACTTCCACAACCGCGTGGTCGCATCTCTGATGCACCCTGTGAATCCGGACGACATCCTGATAAGGCCTCTCGCGCGCAGCGGTTCCGAGACCCCTTGCAGGGTTCTTCACCACAGCGGCGACCCGAAGCGGATGATTGATGTGGTGATACTTGCAGAAGGCTATTCCGAAGGGGAGATGGAGCGGTTCTACGCCGATGCGCAGACTGCGGTGGACAATCTCTTCGCGCACAAGGCCTTCGCCGCGATGAAAGACCGCTTCAACATAGTCGCGCTCGGCTCTCCGTCCGAAGACAGCGGGGTCAGCGTGCCGCGCGAGGGGGTCTGGAAACGGACTGTCGTGGATTCCAATTTCGACACTTTCTATATGGACAGGTATCTCACCACCACGCACATCTTCCGTATGCACGACGTGCTTGCGGGAGTGCCGTATGAGCATATCATTGTCCTCGCCAATACGGACACCTACGGCGGAGGCGGCATCTACAACGCCTACACCCTTACGGCTTCGCATCACGCCCAGTTCGGACCGGTGGTGGTGCACGAGTTCGGACACAGCTTTGCCGGCCTGGCGGACGAGTACGCCTACGACGACCAGTATGTCGAGTACTACTACCCGGACATCGAGCCTTGGGAGAAGAACATCACCACCAAGGCGGATTTCGCCTCCAAGTGGCAGGATATGTGCGGCAAGGACGGAGTCGGACTCGTGGAGGGCGGCGGTTACCAGACCAAGGGGGTATGGAGGGCCTGCGAGAACTGCCGTATGCGCACCAACACCGCCCCGGACTTCTGTCCGGTGTGCACCCGAGCGATAGAAGAACTCATCCGATTCAATACCGAGGAACTCTAGAGCAGCATCAGCAGCTGCCCTGAGAGAACCCTCAGGAACATCTCCACAGGATAGACGGTGGCGTACGATACCGAAGGTGCGTCATCGTCTGTCGTTGTCAGGGCGTAGTTGAGAGCTATCGGATTGGCCATCGCGCCGCAGAGCATACCGACGCTGTCGGCATATCGCGTGCGGCAGAGTTTCGCCGCGACGAATCCGACCAGCAGCACCGGGATGACGGTGAGAGCGACGCTTATCGCAATCCACAGCAGCCCCTCCGGCCTCAGCACGGTCGCGAAGAATCCGGGTCCGGCGCTCAGCCCCAGTCCGGCCAGATAGACCGTGAGTCCGAGCTGCCTGAGCATCAGGTTGGCGCTGTGGGTGGTGTAGGTGGTGATGTGCAGTCTGGGCCCGAACGCGCCCATCAGGATGCCGATGACTATAGGCCCGCCGGCGATGCCGAGCCTGAGCGGGACGCTCATACCCGGGATGGAGATGGGCAGGCAGCCCAGCACCAGTCCCAGCACGAGCCCGACGAAGATGAAGAGAAGATTGGGATTGCGGAGCTCTTTCTCTTGATTGCCAAGCACTTCGGCCACTCTTTCGATAGCTTTCTCCTCTCCCACCACGGTGAGCTTGTCACCTATCTGAAGCCTGAGGTCGCGCGAGGGCAGGATGTCGATGCCGGCGCGGTTGACCCTCGTGATGTTGATGCGGTAGATGTTGCGCAGGTGCAGGTCGCCGAGCTTGGCTCCGTTGAGCCTGGACTTGGTGATGAAGACGTGCCGGGAGCAGAGCATCCCGTCCAGATGGTTCCAGTCGATATTGGTCTTGTTGTAGTCGCGGCTCACCCTCTCTCCGAAGAGCTGCTCGGCGGCCCCGGTCTCCTGCTCGCGGGTCAGCACCAGGATATGTTCGCCCTCCTCGAGCACCGTCTCCCCGTCCGGGATGATCACCTGTCCGCGGTCGTCGCTCCCGTTGGTCTTCCACACGCGTGAGACTACCAGACGGATGTGCGCGTCTTTCATTATATCCTTCAGCGATTTTCCGAACACGGCGGGATTGCTGATGCGGAACTCCGCGACGAATGCCGGCTTGTCGTGCTTCTCCTCGCTTTCTCCGCCCTTGCGGAACGCGGCCTTGAGTATCACGATGCAGACTATCACTCCGATGACTCCGAAGGGGTAGCCCACGGCGCAGGCGGTTGCCATCTCGTTGGAGACCGACTGCGCCCCCGGATCGATCTGGAGCAGGGTCTGCTGCGCCGCGCCGAGCATCGGCGTGTTGGTGACGGCCCCTGTGAGAAGTCCTGTGGCGACAGGCAGGCTGATGCCCGACAGACTGCTTACAGCCAGAGTCATAAGCGTGCCGGTCAGCAGCACGGCGAAGGCCAGCAGGTTGAGCTTGATGCCGCCCTTCTTGAGCGAGGGGAAAAAGCTCGGGCCGACCTGAAGTCCGAGGGTATAGACGAAGAGCACCAGCCCGAAGTTCTGCGCGAGCGCGAGCATCTGCGGGTCAATCCCGAGCCCGAAGTGTCCGGCCAGGATGCCGGCGAAGAACACGAAAGTCACCCCAAGACTTACTCCCTTGAACTTCAGCTTGTTGCAGATAAGCCCCACTGCGCAGATGAGCGAGAGGACGAGAATCGCCTGAATATAGGTATGCTCAGTAAACAGATTAAGCAGCCAAGTCATAAACGCACAATCTTCAAACTTGCCGCGAAGATACGCTATTTATTTCTTATATTTGCGCTTGACAGAACACACTTATAACCATAACCGCAAATTTCACTCAGATGAAGACATTAGCCAAATTAGCCTGCGTGCTGATTGCAGTCAGCGCCTGCGGCGGTGGAGCGGGGGATACCGTGCAGCAGAAAATCCCCGATTACGATTATTCAAGGATGCAGACCGAGACCGTGAACCGCGGCCTTCTCGCAATCCACAACGGGAACGGCAGGGTCTCCGTGAGCTGGAGATTTCTCTACGGGGAGCCGGTCGACACCGGATTCGACCTATACCGCAGGAGCGGAGGGGGCGGGGACGTGAAGCTTAACTCCGCTCCGCTCACGAAAGCCACTTTCTATGTGGACGAAGGCGTGGACACCACGGTGGACAACGTCTACACCGTGAAGGTCTGCGGCCAGCAGACGGGGGAGAGCTACACTCTCACCCCGAAGCTCGCCGAGAAGCCTTATCTGAGCTTCAAGCTGCAGCCTGTGGAGGGCTTCGCCGAGGGTGCTTACAACCCCAACGACGCCAGCGTTGCCGACCTTGACGGCGACGGAGAGTACGAGATCATCATCAAGATGGTGACCAGCGAATACGACAACGGCCACAGCGGACTCTGCAAGGAAGGCACGCTCATCGACGCCTACAAGTTCGACGGCACCTTCTTATGGAGAATCGACCTGGGGCTCAATATCCGCCAGGGAGCCCACTACACCCAGATGATGCTCTACGACTTCGACGGTGACGGCAAGGCCGAACTCGCGGTCAAGACCGCCGAGGGCACAAGGTTCGGCGACGGAAGCGTGATCGGCGACGTCAACGGCGACGGCATCACCGACTACCGCATCACCGACCCGAAGGACAGGGCGTACGGCAAGATACTCGAGGGTCCCGAGTTCCTCTCCATCATCGAGGGGGCGACCGGCCGCGAGCTGGCGCGCACCGACTTCATCCCGAGGGGCGAAGGCAAGGGAGCGACCTTCGGCGACAGCCACGGCAACCGCTGCGACCGCTATCTGGGCGGTGCGGGCTACTTCGACGGAGTGCGTCCGAGCATCCTCATCTGCCGGGGCTACTACGCCAAGACCGTGGTCGAGGCCTGGAACTGGAGAGACGGCAAGCTCACGAGGCTCTGGAGCTTCGACACCACCGCCGACAACGGCAAATATAAAGACTACGAAGGCCAGGGCAACCACAACCTCCGCATCGGCGACATCGATGGCGACGGCAAGGACGAGGTGGTGTACGGAGCCTGCGTGATCGACCACGACGGCACCGGACTCTACTCCACGGGTCTGGGCCACGGCGATGCTATGTATCTGACTGACATCGACATTGACCGTCCGGGCCTCGAGGTATGGCAGTCCCACGAAGGTGCGCCTCTCAGGGCCAATTCAGAACTCCGCGACGCACGCACGGGCCAGACCATCTGGGGAGTTCCGGGAGTCGAGGACGTGGGCCGCGCGGCCGCCGAGGACATCGATCCGCGCTTCCGCGGTCTGGAGCTCTGGACATCCGGCACGGACGGAGTCTATACCGCAGACGGGCGCTTCATCAGCAGCTATGTCCCGGGCACGAACTTCGCCATCTGGTGGGACGGAGACCTCAACAGGGAGATTCTGGACGGCTACTATTACGGCGACAGCGAGTTCACCCCGTCCGGCGGACCTTCTCCGGCCTGGGTTGCGGAGAAGCTGCGCAAATACCGCGAAAAACCTTCATCCGAGCTTCCTGCGGAGCTCCGCAGGGTGATGAGAATCACCAAGTGGACGGGCGACGGGGTAGTGCCGATCGACATTCCTGACCAGAGCACCGCCGCCGCCAACAACGGCACCAAGTCCAACCCTTGCATCTCCGCCGACATCTTCGGGGACTGGCGCGAGGAACTGGTGGTCTGCTCCACCGACAACACCGAGATCCGAGTCTATATGACCGACATCCCTACGGACTACCGCTTCTATCCTCTGATGAGCGACAACGTCTACCGTATGGGCGTCCTCTGCGAGAACATCTGCTACAACCAGCCTCCTATGACCGGCATCTACTTCGGCTCCGACCTCGGCAAGTTCTGGGACGTGCGCTACGAGCGTCAGCCGGGATTCTTCAACAACGGCAAGAGCCGCCTCGCCGCAGACGGCAAGAAGAACGGTATGCACGAGAGACTCAAGAACACGGTCGAGAATGTCCAGAAGGACATCACCGTCTGGGGCGGCGAGACCGAGTACAGGCTCGACGCAAGACTCGACTACGACACCGTCGAGTGGACTCTCAACGGCTCGAAGGCCGGCAGCGGCCGCTACCTGACCGTCAAGGCGTCCGACTGGAAGAAGGACGAGCCTGTCAAGGTCGGCATCCGCGCAACTTACTTCGGCTGCGTCTTCGAGGACGAGGGGAGCATAACCTTCACTGACAAGGAGCGTCCTTCCTTCCCGTTCTGATGGGAGGGCCGTCCTCTAGACGGAGAGGGGCTGGCTAAAAAGTATTTTAGCCAGCCCCTCTTGGGCTTCTTAACCCCCGCAGACTACCGTCT
>CAVLBF010000026.1:0-30614 GCA_963661285.1 Bacteroidaceae bacterium
CCGACAAATATCAAGTCTTTAGTTAAACCGTCCAACTTTTGGGGTTCACCTCAAAATCCCGAAAAACAAAGAAACAAGCCGAAAAGTTATCCACACTCTCGGCTCTGAAATTCAATATATTATCCCGATTGTTACCCCTATTCTACGGCTTCTTTTGACCCCATCACTTTCCGATGCAGAATGTTCAGTGTGCGGTGCATCGTCTTGGCTTCCAACGCTTTGATTTTAAGCGGTCGGGAGGAGAGCAACAAACCGGCAACAAAAATGCAAAAATAGCTCTATTTTCCGCCCCGGAAAGTGATACAAAGATAGTGATTTTTGCCGTTCATCCAAACAGGAAGCAGGCGGACAACATAGCCCCTCCGAGTACCGTCGCGAGGAGGTCTCTCCAGTCGAAGACTCCGCCGCCCCACTGGTCGATGAACTCCTTGATGAAGCCCGCGAAAAGGGCGGGGACGAAAGCCCAAACGCCCATCCCGAGGGATATGCCGAAAAGGGCGGCGATGAGCAGGCCCGCGATGAAGTGATAAAGGAGGTCTCGGCGGCACGAATCGAGCGCCCCGATGAACCACGCCCACGCTTCGGTGAAGAACAGGCGTATCTTGTCCCAAATTTTTCTCATAACTTTTTGATTTTAAGGATTATAAATAGAGCCACCGCAGCGAGCAGCGCCCAAAAGCCGATTATCTGCCCCTTGACGAAGCGCGAGAGGGGGCGCACGACCTCCACGGGCTTCTCGACATAGACCTCCCGGTCGCGGTAGATGATGCTGTCCCTCCGCTCGGCGGTGGCCGTCACCGGGACAGGCACTTTCCGCCGCTTCGTCTCCAGCGAGTGGTGCAGGTAGCCCTCCGTGTCTATGGCCGCCTCCGAGACCGCGAGGTCGTTCTCAAGCCGAGAGAGGGTGTCCCTTGTGACCGTGCGCTCCGCCGACTGCGGAAGTTCGACAAAGACCGTGTCTATGCGCTCGATGCGCTCCGTCCGGTACTCCACCCGGACGCTGTCCCGGCGCGTGTCCTGCCCGGAGACAATCCTCGACGCTCCGCACGCCGTCGCCAGCAGGGCGGAGAGGATGATCGTGATTATGACTCTGACTTCCATATCGGGTTGAGGGGATTAAGTTCCTGTAAAAAGGACATCCGTATCTCCCGACAGGGATGCCCGTACCACATAATTATAACACTAAAACTGATAACCAATCCGCGAATTGGACGGCTCGCGGAGACCGTTCTCTCATATCTTCCCGCCCCTGTAGGTCTTGGCGTAGAGTATCTGCCCGCGCTGCCCGCCGCCGAGCCTGTGGCTGAAATGGACGAAGCTCGGATAAAGTATCATTTGGTCAAATGGCAGCTTCAAGTCCCTCGCGGTGATTGCGAGCTGGCGGACAACCTCGATGTCCCCGTGGCCGTTCCGCCCGAAAGGGCAGACATCCGCCGCCTCTCCCTTGGTGTGCTGCGAGGTCTGCACGCCGCCCACTCTCGCGTTCACCTCCGGACATCTGTAGCCGGAGTTTATCGAGAGGGGCTTCCCCCAAGCGTCCCGGAGCGGCTGGAGGACGGACAGGACAAGCTCCTTGACGCTGTCCCTCACCTCGGTCGTGGTTATGGTGTTCTGCACCTGCATCCCCGGGACATCCGTCTTCTCGAACTCCCGGTAGCTGAAATCTCTGCTGATAGTACCCATATTAAGCCGGTTTTGTCCCTATGCCGTTACCTTGCCGTTGGCGTGTTCCCTGTAGGGGCTTTCCTGCGTGCGCGTGGGGCAGTCGGAGCGGTAGCAGCGCAGACCCTTGAAGTAGGTCAGCTTCGACTTCAGCTCCGCTATCTCGTTGCACTTGCCGTCAATCTCCAGCAGGTGAGCCGTCATCGTCTCCCGGTATCGTCCGGCGAGGTCGTAGTATTCCTGCTGTATCTTCGTGAGCTGCGCGTTCACATAGTCGTACTGGTCCTGATGCAGGTCGAGCCTGTCGTGGTCGGCTGCGGTCCTGACCTTCTCCGCCTCCGCCTCGTACCTCTTCTTGGTCGAGCGGTAGAAGAGCAGCTGGAAGATGTTCACGCCGCCCAGCAGGGCGATGATGATTGAAAGTATAGCGTCAGTCATTCGGCATATATCGTTGGTGTTGATGTGACAAATATAGTCAAAAATGTTTGCATTAGAAGCACCGATTTTTCTACGCTAATTATATCCACTTATATCCACCGTAGCTGTAAATCACGAACGAGAAACTGCCTCCGTTCATCGAAGCGTCGTCCGAGACCGCAACCACCATTGTCCGTCCCGTTATGCTGATGAGCGTGGCTTTTGCCGGTGCGGTGGTCGAACCCTGCACATATCCTTTGCCTGTCAGCATCACAATCGGATTCGTCACATACTGGAAGAAAGACGGGAGGGTAATCGTGTACAGGCCGTTATCGTAGGCCGTCCCGTCCCTCGACACCGTGAAGTCCGTGCCGAACGGAGACTTGCCCTCGATGGTCGCACCCGAAGTCGAGCTGGTGACCTGCCCCATAGCGACTACCGGCGAGATGTCGTTGATGTACCTGTTCGTCTCTATCCATCGGGCGACATAGGCGTATGTCTTTCCGTTGAAAGTCTTCGGCAGCTCGAAGCAGGTCAGCTCTATCGTCGACTGCGGCGGAACGAGGACCGCGTAGTTCATCCCCATCTCGCTGCCTATGGTCGCATCCGTAATCGTCCCGCCGGAGCTGTTGTATGATATGCCATACGCGCATATGACCACGCGATACGACGCCCCTCCCACGGGGCTTGAATTGAACAGGCGGCAGACTTTCCCGATGTCGTCTATCTCGTACCCCATACTTATGGACTTGGTCGCCGTTATGGCGGGGAGGTAAAACAGGTTCACGTCCGAGAAATTGCCCGTGTATCCGGTGGACAGCTGCATCGTCCCCTTGAGGCGCATTTCTCCCTTGACCCCGTCAAGGTACGCCATCGGATTTCCCGATCCGTCTTTCGTCTGGCTCTCCAGGCGGTTGTTCCTGAATATCCACCCCGCGATGTTAGCCTCTTCTGCCAGCAGCAGCCCGGTGGCTATGCTGTCGAACGATGCGCCGAAAGAGTTCCACTTCGAGGTGTCGGACGGTGCCGTGCCGCTGAATGTCCCCGCGTCCGTCCGGGCGACATAGTATACTCCGCCGTACTTGACCGCGTCGACCCTGTTCGCGTTGCCGTAGTAGGTCGCGGACGCATCATACTCGCCCCGGAAGACGAGAGCCGGGCTGTCGCCCTTTTCGCCTTTCTCTCCGGAGAAGCGGACGGGTGCGCTCCATTCCCGCAGGAGGGTGTCGTCATCGCCCGAAATCTTCGCCATAGTCGCCCACAGGTACTCAAGCTCGCCGACCGCAGGGACTGCGGTGTCCCAGCCGTCCGGGGTGCGCTCGGTCGTCGTTATGCTCGGAGCGACGGTCGGGCTTCCGTTCTTGGCGTAGCGGTACTCGTAGTAGTCGCCCGTTGCGCCCTTGACTTTCGCCCACTTGTAGTCGCTCGGGTGGAGGCTGTCCTCGGGACTGTCGTCCGTGTATGTGCCTATCCACGCCCCGGCGAAATCGCCCGGGGTCTCGCCGACAAGGCGCAGCCCTCCGCCGCTCGTGAAGCGCAGGGCGGAAGCCGTGAGGAGGCGGACTCCGACTTTCTGCGTGAAAGTGTGGCCGCCGTCATCGCTGTACTTGATATGCAGGTAGGACGGCTTCCCGTCCGCTCCGTCAGCTCCATTCTCCCCGTCTTCGCCTTTCTCACCCTTGTCACCCTTATCCCCTTTGTCTCCTTTATCTCCTTTATCCCCTTTGTCTCCTTGGTCTCCCTTATCTCCCTGGTCGCCTTTGTCTCCTTTATCGCCCGTGTCGCCTTTCGCGTGAACCCCGGTGTCCTCGTAAGCCCCGGTGGTCGCGTTGTACTCGTACCAGTTGCCGTTGTCGCCGACATAAGGGGAGTGGCCGTCATCTCCCGTGGCCGAGCGTCCGCTGTCCTTGTACTGCTGCGTAGCGTCATCATAGAAGTACCAGTTGCCGTTCGTCCCTATGTATGGGGAGTATGCATTCTTTCCGTCAGTGCCGTCTTTCCCGTCGACCCCGTCTTTACCGTCTTTTCCGTCAGCGCCGTCCGTCCCCGGGTCTCCTTTCACGCCAGCCGCCTGCACCTGCCACCAGGCCGTCTCGGTCGGTGCGTGTCCGGAGGAGGCCGTGGCGGCGATGTACCTGTAGGTCGATGTCACGCCGTTCAATGTGTAGGAGACCTCGTCCCCGCTGTAATAAGTGTAGGAGACATTGTAAACCCCTCGGAAAAGCCCGACCGGGCTTTCGTCCCCGCCCTGGTTTTGAACGAGCGTGCCTTTCAGTCGCAGCTTCCCGTCCCCGGCGGAGTTGAAGTCGAGAGCGTCCCCGAGCTTCATCGCGTCCGAGACCATATCGAAGTAGCTTTCCCCGTCCCCGGACACGACCCTGTCCGTGGTCACGCGCCCCGGTAGCACCTCGCTGAAGCCGTACAGGGAGACGAAGCTCCGCACCCCGTTGTACTCGCTGTTCAGTATGCCGACAAGGAAGAAATAATACCCGTCCACATCCGTCATCCCTATGGCGGACGCGGAGAGGTGGAATGCCGCCGCCTCGCTGTCCCGGGCAGCCTTGATGTACAGGTAGTAGCCCTGCGCCGTGTCGGTCAGAACCGCGCTCGTGAAAGCTCCGACCGTCCAGAACTTGTACTCGCTCACCTTGTGCGATGAACTCAACGAGCTTATCCCGAGCGTGAGGTGCTGGATGAGGCCCGCGTCCGCCGTGAGCTTCATCGTGTCGTTGTCGTAGGTGACGGAGTGCGCCACCGCCTGCGGGTTCGTCCTGTTGTTCACGAAGCGGAACTGGAGACTCTCGTCCCCGACAAGCAGGGACATCGTCCGGACGGATATCGGGCTTACGGCTGAGGTGTAGTTATTCAGCATAGCCTCCTCCAGCATCTTCGCCGTCTCCTGCGCGTCACGGAAGCGGCGCTTGGTGAACTGCACCGACTTGGCGTATCTGTCTTCTATCACGACCTCCTGCGCCTCGAGGGTCTTGACCGTGCTGCTGAACCCTCCGGAGACCGTCTCGTTCGAGAGGGTCACCTCCGGGCTGTGCGGCTTGTTGATGTAGTCCTTGACCCCTGTGATGCGGACGAGGGCGGGTTCTTTCTGAAAGCGCTCGTCCGTGAACTGCACATATCCGCCGAGGATGATCTTCCCACCGATGTTGAGCCAGTCCTTTTTCGCCCAAATGCCGTCGAGTGTCCCCGAAAAGGTGAATTTCGTGTCCTCGTTCTCGTACATATGCCTGACCCCGGCGCGGAACATATCCCACGAAGCCCCGCTCTTTGAGGCGTTGTCGCAGATGTACCCCTGCGGCATAGCGCAGTGGAAGACCGCGTAGGTGTCCCCGGCGGCTGGCTTGTAGGTGCCGTTCGGCATCGTCTCCCCGTCCATCTCCTGCGGCACAAGCTCGAAGCGCCGACCGAGCTTCGCCACGCCCTTCTCCCTCTTCGCGTTGTGGATGTACTTGACCTCCAGCTCGCGCCCCGCGAGCATCCCGCTTTGGAAGATGACCGTCATAGTCTCGCCCTCTATAAGGTAGTCCTCGAAGTTCGGGCAGGGGTCGGAGGCCGGGTCGCTGTCCGTGAAGTCGTAGAAGTTCTTGTCAGCGTCCACGACAATCACCTCCCCGACCGTCCCGACGCGTTTCGGGGAGATGTCCGAGCAGTCGAGGCACTCCTCCGCCATAGAGGAGAGTTCCCTGTCGCTGCGCCGCAGGGAGAGGCCGTCGGCGGAGGTGATGTATCCCCGCGCCGAGCCGCTGTCGAAGCCCTCCTCGTCCTCGAAGTGCGTGCCGTCGAAGCGGAGCGTCTGACCTTTCGGCAGGAGGAGGGCGGCGTTCCCGTAGGTTGACGGGTCGATGTTGTCCTCCCCGCCGGCGACGAAGAGGATTTCTACGGGCAGGGAGTCCCCGCTGTTGCTGCGACCGATGTCCGGGAGGAAGCCGTTGCTCCGTCCGTAGGACAGGGCGAGAGGGGCGCTCCTGTTGTATTCGACCTTGTGGAGGGAGACGGTCTTGCCGACAATCTCGTACTCCGTGTCAAAGGTCGTGGCCATCTGCTGCAGGGCTTCGAGGCAGTGGAGCTTGTCGTAGGAGATGAGCTTCTCCACGCCGTCGATGCAGTCCCCGACCGCCCAGCCGCTGTCCCGGCGGTTCATATTGTCGACGAACATCCGCAGGTGCTCTATCGGCTTCGCCGTGAGGGGGAACGTGATTCTCGCGTCGACGGTGTTGCGGAATATCCACCGCTCCGCCCGGGTCTGATACGCCTCGAGGGTCACCGTGTACTCGAAGTTCCGGCTGTGCTTCATCTTCAAGGCCTCGGGGCGCTCAAGGGTGTACCGCTCGCCCTGGTAGTCGATGTATGCCCCGACCGGGATTTCCGTGAATGTCGGGAGGGCGAAGTAGAGTACCACGCTGTGGTCTCCCATTATCGCCCTGTTCCTATAGCTGTTGTCATCGACGATGACATCGAGGATGACCTCGCCGCCGCTGCTGTATATCTTCATATCTTGTCGTTTGCCGTTGTTATTCTCATCAGAAACGCCGTATTGCGGGCGTTAAGCCTAAAAAGGTATAATGTTACCTCCCTGTCTCCGAAAGCCCCGCAAATCGCCCCCGTTTCGCCGCCTGCTATGTGAACTGGTACAGCTTGCCGTTGCCGAGCTTCGTGGCCTTGATGACCGTGAGGAAAGGGAAGTCCTCCTCCCGCACCTGCGCGAGGGCGGCTTTGAGGGAGGAGCTGTTCGTAAAAAACTTCCCCTCTGCGCCGTTGTCGGTCTGCCGGAAGTGGACGAGGCAGCGACCCTCCCCGTGCTTTGTCCGCACATCGGGGAGGAAGCCGATGACCTCAATCTCGGTGTTCAGAATGTCGGTAATCGAGACCTGCTGGCAGTTGAAGATTTTGTCCTCGTCCGCCTGTTTGATTCCGAGTTCGCTGAACCGTTTCATATCCGCCCTCCGGTTTTAGTCTTCGGGCAGACCCCGCTCGTCGCAGTCTGCCTCGACCGCCGCCTTGAGTGACCGGCGCTCGGTGAGGAAAGCGGAATACGCCGCCTTGACCGACTCCGCCTCCGCCCCGGTGATGACACCGAGCGTGACGCTGTTGTACTCGTTGACGAGCTTCTGCTCGTGGCTCTGCTCCCAGCGGTCGGCGATGACCGCCGCCACCACCTTGCGGCGCGAGAGAGGCTCCCATACCGTCACCTCCTCGCAGCACCACTGCGTGCGCGGCGTTTCGCCGTCCTGCTGCATCGCAGGAGCGGATTCTTCTTTGATGTCATATCGGTACAGGACGCTCCCGTTGCCGACCGCCTCGAACTTCGAGGGCTTGCTGTCATAGTATGCTTTCATAATACTGTGGATAAATGATTTTCCGTAATAGATTCCTGCTGTCGCTGTGTCTCGCCCATCCGAGCCACGGGGCGACCGCCCGCTTGTAGGCTTTCAGTTCCAACGGAGGGGCAGTCCGGTTCAGCCGTGCAGCCGCCCGGCAGAAGTTCTGCTTTATGCCCTTGCGGATGAGACGCTGCCGCCTGTAGAACCTGTAGCCGACATTGTCAATAGCCCGTCCGCTCCTGTCGAAGCGGTTTTCCGCGACAGGGAATATCTGCCAGTTTCCTTTCATCGTGAGCCGCAGCCCCGAGAGCTCCTCCCGGAGGACGGCGAGGACTCCGCGCAGACGCTCCTTGCTGTCCGCGAGGACGATGATGTCGTCCGCATATTCCGCGCAGTCCACACGCTCCACCTCGTTGAGCCGGTGCATCATATAGCAGAGGAAGAGGTTGGCGAGGTACTGCGACAGGTAGTTGCCTATCGGCAGCCCGGGCGCACTGTCTATGATTTCGTCAAGCAGCCACAGGAGGTCGGGGTCTTTCAGCCGTCGGCGGATAATCCGCTTCTCGACCTCGTGGTCGATGCTCGGGTAGAACTTCTTGATGTCTATTTTGAGACAGTACAGCGGGCGGCCCTTGTAGCTTTCTATCTTCCTCGCGACATACCTCGCGCATCCCTCTATCCCGCGTCCTTTGACGCAGCTGAATGTGTTGTGCGTGAATGTCCGCGTCCATATAGGTTCGAGGATATTCATAATGGCGTGGTGGACTATCCTGTCCGGATAGTAGGGCAGCCTGTAGATGACCCGCTCTTTCGGGTCGTGGACGGTGAAGACATCATACGGAGAGGTCTTGAAAGTCTTCGTCCGCAGGGCTTCGTGCAGGGCGAGGATGTTCGCTTCCCGGTTCTTGTCGTGCGTGCGGACTCCGTATGACGCGCTCTTCCCCCGGCGGGCTTTCCTGTCAGCCAGCTGGAGGTTCTCGACCGATATTATCCGCTCGTAGAGGTTTCCGATTCGCTTCATCTTCGCTTTGCTTTTCTTAATCGGGGCGTTCGAGGCGGTCTCCCGTCCTACTGACCCCTTTCGGGGTTACTTGAAATTTTTTACCGAGTGGTAAGGCCGTCATCCTTTCCCTCTGACCCCGTCTGCGGTCACCCGCTTCCGGAAGCCATTAGATTTTATCCAAGCATAGGTGAGAGCCGATGTTCGCGTTCGCATTCGAGGGGGTGTTATTCGAGTTCGCATAGACGAAGCCTGCATTCGCACCGTTATTCGCATTACCGCTGAACAGGACACCGCGAGGATGACCGACCTGTTGTTATATTTATCGCATTGTTGTTCTCTCTTTCATCGCTTGCTTCGCAAGGGGAGAGCAGCCCACGAGGGGCTGCGGCTCCTCGCGTATCGGGCTAATCGCTTGTCGGCAAGAAGCAAAGGCGAGAGCCGATGGGCGCGTACGCAAGCGAGGGGGCGTTACCCGAGTCCGCATAGACGAAGCCTGCATTCGCACCGTTATTCGCATGACCGCCGAACAGGACACCGCGAATGGCATAGCCGCTGGACGGGATATTTGTATTATGATAGTCGCAGAGGTAGGTTGTGCTCCCGCCGCCGACAGCGGAGGGGATGATTTCGCCGCCCTCCCCGAAGATATGCTCCTTGCCGTAGCCTGCTGTCCGCGCCTCATTGCCGACGTGGCTGTAGCCGTCACCGACCGCAGAGGCGAAGTCCGCCGGGTCTTTCGCGACATAGACCTTGCTCAATCCTGTGCCGCTGTCCGCTCCGATGTCCACAAGCACGCCGTCCGTCCACTGGAATACCTGCCCGAAAGGGATTTCAACGCCCCTGTACCTGTTCACGGAGACGGTGGCGAAAGTGCTGTCATCCTCGTTCTTGACGCTGAGGGACACGACTCCGCTGCGGTTGCCGAGCGTGTCGGTGTGGCCGCACGGGACGAACGGATAATAGCCGTTGAATGTATTCCACGCCGTGCCGTCTACGGTCGTGACTCCAGCTCCGAGACCCCCCTGCGAGTATCCGCTCGCGTCCTTGGCGGCGTTGTAGTCGGCCTGGCTGTTGAGCGTGGCGTACTCCGTGACGAAGAGCCAGTAGAGGACTTTCTGCGAGCCGTAGGTCATACAGTTCCACGCCGTGCTGCCGCTCTTGCGGTTGCGTGCGTAGGCGCGGAAGTTCATGAGGCTGATTACCGTAGCGGGTCTTCCGAGGGCAGTCCTGTAAGTGCCGTCCCACGCCGATTGGTTGCCGCAGCCCCGGTAGTCCGCATCCGTGTTCACGACGGAGGCGAGCTTGGAGGTGCTGCGCTGGACGGTCGCCTGATATGCGCTGACATAGCGGCGCGGTACGGCGTGATAGCCGGGCAGGGGGTACTCGCTGATGCGCACGCGCCGCTTCGTCCCGTCCGTCTCGAACTTCCGGTAGTGGAGCGGGATTTCCACCATAACCTGCCCGCGAGAGCCGTCACGGGTCTGCCCCGTCCAGTCGAGGGGATTGAGGTACTCGGTGACATTGCCGTCATCGTCGAGCAGGCAGCCCTTCATCCGGCTCTGAACCGGGAGCGACTTGTGGAGGTCGCCGCTGCCGATGCGCGTGCAGGTCGGGCTGCTGACCGCCGTGTCGAACTCCACGCCGTAGGAACACTGCTCCTCAAGGTAGGGGAGGAGGGTGGCGAGAGCCGCTTTCTTGCTTTCGCCCTTTTCGAGGACTTCCGTATAGAGGTCATACGGGTTCGTGTCCTCGACTTCGGGGAGATCCGCGAGGGATTTCCCGTTCTGAAATGCTGTGATGACTTTCAGCAGCACTGCCTCTTGGTCGGGTGTGAATGACATATCATTTTGGGTGTTAAAGAGTTATACATACATAATTCTAAATGAAGCGGAACTCTCCCGACGAGGTGAGCCGCAGGGAGGCCGAGCTGTCCACGAGCCGCAGGATGTCCGGGATATCGAGCGGGCTTCCGATGACGGTGAGCGTGAGAGTGAACTGAAGCCACACGCGCCCCGTGGGGTCGAAGTCGGAGACGGAGCAGCTCTTGTAGTGGCAGGGGTACTCGCGCTGCAGGGGGCGGCAATAAAGCCGTCTCTCCCCGGGCTGCGAGAGGTCGTGCAGGAGGGCGTACCAGTTGCGCCACATCTCCGCGAGGCCGCCGGCACGCAGGAGGCAGGTGAGCTTGACATCCGCGCTCTTGTAGGTCACGGGGCTGTCCCCGTCATATTCCGTCCCCTCCTGTGTCGTGATGTTCCGCAGGAGAGCCGTCTTGACATTCGGAATCCGCGCGACCTCCGAGAGCGTCCCTTTCAGCAGCAGAACGCCGTAGTCGCCGAACGGCACGCCGTCGAGCCTGTAGCCCGGCTGGGGCGCAACGCCGCCGCCCGTCGGGGCTTCGTAGGCGTAGCCGTCAAGCGGATAGTCGTCCGCGAATTTCAGCGAAAGGAAGCCCAGCAGGCTGTAGTACTCGAGGCTCGACTGGCTGACGAGCCGGAGGCGGAAAGTCCGCCCGACCTCCGCGCAGCGGAACTCGTGGACGGCCTTGTCGGAGAGGAGCGCGAGGAAGCCGTGGAGGTTCCCGACCTCCCCCTTGACGGCGAATTTCAGAGTGACATCGCGGGTATTGAGGACGGGGGCGGAGAGGTCGCACTCCAGGCCGTCCTCCTCCTGCCAGTCGTTGCTCGGCACGGTCTTGAGCGGCGGAAAGGCGAGGAGGCTGTCCCAGCCGCCGTCGATGACATACACGCCGTAGCGCTCATAGACATCGACCCCGTCGATGAAGAGGCAGCCGTACTTCCCCGTCATAGCACAATGGCGTTTTCAGTTGTGGATTTGACGCAGGTGCTGCCCGGCTCGACGGTCGTGAAGACCACCGCCCAGCGGGACGCGCTGACGAGGGCTTTCGCCCCGTGCAGGACGATGACCTCGTGCCTCTCGAGGGTGTCGCACTTGACCGTCGCGCTCGTCCGCCCGATGAGGACGGCCCTGTCCGGGTTCTTGAGGGTGATGTCGCCCGCATCTATGTAGATGCCGTACCGCTCAAGCCTGCAGGGCTTGAACAGGCGGAAAGTCGCCGTATTCGGGAAATGTCGGGTGACGCAGAACTCGATGCCCTGCGGCGAGAGGAACAGGCGGACGAGGGCTTCGAGGTCCTCCTCTCCGGTGAACCTGTCGCACGCCCCCAGCTGCCTCGCCTGCGCGTGAATCCTGCCAATTATAGCCTTTATGTCTTGTTCCATACTCGGATGTGTGTTTATTTGATTTTCAGTCCTTTGAGCGAGATGTCGTTGAGCGTGTCCTTGACCGCCTTGAGGTTCGTCTCCACGGCGGCGAGCCTGTCCGTGTTGCTCTCTATGGCGAGGACGCTCGCGAGGATGGCCCCGGTGTTGGCGACGAGGAGCTTCGTGTTCTCGCTGATGCTGTAGGTGTGTCCCTGCACGGCGGTCATCCTCCCGTTCAGCTCGTCCACGCTGTCCTGCGAGGCCGTGGCGATGCCTTTCTCCGAAGCCTCGCGGCTCGCCGTTCCCGTGACCGTGAACATATTCTTGACGCTGTCGGGGAGGTTGTCCCAGATAGCTGCGAAATCCTCGCCCACGGCCCCGAGGTCGGCGGCGAACCCTCCCATACTGTCGACCACCGCGTCAATGCCCGCGAACTCCCCGTCGGGAAACCACTTCGCCTTGTACTGGTCGAAGATTTTTCCGAGCGGCTCCTCGAGGAACTTCTGAATGAGCATCCGCTTGAGGATGTCCGCCACGATGTCGTTGACCTTGTCGCCCCACGCCTCCGCTGCGTCCTCCCCGTTTTGGAACGCCTCGATGAACGCATCGCCGAGCTGCGTGGCTATGTCGGACGCGCTGCCCCCGATGATGTCCTCGACCATATCGTTGATGATAGAGAGCGCCTGTTCCTTGAGCTCCATCAGCTTCTGCTCGTACTCGTCTATCGCGCTGTCGTCGGATTTCTTCTTGCTCCGCTCCTCCTCAATCTGCCCCGCGATGAGTATCTGCTGCTCGGCGATGTTCTCGAGCTGCGCCTTGGCGCTGTCCCACTTCGACTCCCCGAGGGCTTTGTCCGCAGTGTAGGCGAGGTTCCCGTAGGCTTTTGCGAGGCTGTTGACCTGCTCCTTGAGGGCGGCGGTCTTTATGGCGTTGACATCGATGTTGTATGCGTTCAGATTGGCCTGTGTGCCTGCCGCCGCCATAGCCTGCCGCTGCTGCACCATCGCGTTGTACTGCTCGACATAGGCCTCCTTTACCGCCGCAGTGTAGCGCCCGTAGGCTTCCGTCACCTCGTCCACCGCTGACCCGGTATTCTCCTGCAGGCGGACGATGTCCGCGTTGTCGAGCATCCACTGGAGTTCGTCGATGCGGGACTGCAGGGCTTCAATTTCCTTTTTCCGCTGCTTGTCGCTGTTGAACAGGTTGGCTATGGTCATAGCGACCTGCATCGCCGCCGAGATGACGGTGAGGATGACCGAGGCTTTCTCGACCGTGGATATGGCGGTGCCCGCCGTGGCGGCTGTGGCGGCCATAGAGGCGGAGGACATCGAGACGAGCTGCACGATGCCGTTTATCATCGAGAGGGTCGAGGTGGCGACAGTCCCTGCCGTCGATATAATCTCGCCAGCCGTGCCGCCCACCGCGTCGCCTATCTCCTCGAACCCGTCCACGCACTCGCCGAGGGTCTTGTAGAGGTCCTCCCACTCCTTGATGCTGCGCTTGCCCACGCCGACATCGGTCTTCGCCGTCTCCTTGTTCAGAGCCTTCTGCGCCGACGTGACTTTCGCCCTCGCCGCCGCGAGCTGCTGGCTGTCCGCCGTCCCCGACTTCTCCATCTTGTCGAGTTCCGCCTGCGCCTCCGAGAGGATTTTCTTCAGCTGCTCCAGCGATGCGCCGGCTATCTGGTCGCACCACGCCTCAAAGGAGGCCTCGCGGCTTGCGAACTCGCTGTCTATGGCGTTGAGCGCCTCGTCCCTGTTCCGGGACAGCTCGCTGACATTCCCCTGCGTCACGCCCTCGCGGAGGGTCGTGCCGCTCTTCGTCCCGGAGTCCCAGTCGGTGTACATCTGCGAGAGCGCGTCGAAGTACTCCCTGTCGACCGCCTCGCGCTGCTGGTTGTAGTCCCGGACATCGGCGAGCATCGTCTCGAGGGCCTCGCGGTTGCGCCGGACGAGCGTCTCGGCTGCGTACTGCGCGTAGGCTTCCAGTTGCGACTTCTCTTCCCCGGAGAGGTCGGCGGCGGTGACGGTCTCCCTGTAGGCGAGTTCGTCGGCCTTGCTCCCGTTCGGGTTCTCTCTCTGCCACTCGAGCACCTTGATGTCGCGGAGACGCTCGACCATCTCCTCCTGTCGCTTCTCGTTGGCGAGCATAAGGCGGTCATACTCCAGCTTCGCCTCGGCCTCCTCCTTGGCGTAGCCCTCTTTCATCCCCTCAATCTCCGCCTCCCTTATCGCGAGGGCGTTTTCCCTTGCCGCCATAGCCCGCTCGGAGTTCTTGCCCTGCAGCTGGCTCTCCAGCTCGGCGGCTGTGTCGGCGGTCTTGTCCACCGCCGTGGTCTTCGCCCCGGTCGTGGAGTACGCGTCAAGCTTGCCCTGCGCGAGGGCGATGTTAGCCCGGATGCGGGCGGCCTCCTCGGTGTTGAGCTGCGCGTCATCCATAGCCTCCAGCAGCCCCTCCTGCTCCTCCTTGTACTTCTTCCAGTAGGCCTTGTCCCTGATGACCTTTGCCGGCTCGCCGCTCTCCTCCTCCGTCTCGGTGTCGGTCTTTTCGGCGGTGCTTGAGCCGTACAGGCGGTTCGCCTCCGCCATAGTGTCGTCGTATATCTTCCGCGCCTGCGCCGCTGCGTCCAGCTGTTTTTGGAGGTTGTTGTAGGTGTAGGAGGCGCCGCCGCCGAACATTCCGCCTCCGGAGAATCCGATGCTGTCGAACTGCCCGACCACTTCGCGCAGCTCGTCCGTCAGCTCCTCCTTGCCCTCAAGCACCGGGACTATCTTCCAGTAGTAGGTCTCCGCGAGGCTGATTCCGTCATCTCCCTTCTGCTCTCCGAACTGCTTCTTGAGAAGCTCCCGGACTGACTTCTTCGCGGCGACCTCCTTTTCGGCGTAGGTGTCCGCAGCTCCGCTTGTCGCCTTTTCGAGGGCGCGGGCTTTGGCCGCCTCGACCGCCGCCGTGGTTATGGCCTTGTACGCCCCCTCGACATCCTGCAGGGCCTCGACCTCTTTGCCGAGGCCTGTGAGGTAGCTGCCGTACTGGCTGATTATCGCCTTTTTCGCCGCCTCGTACGCCTCCGTCCCCTCCTTGGCGGCTTTCAGCCGGGCGAAGAGGCTGTCTATCTGCACGCGCTCGGAGGTGACGGACTTCTGATACTCCTGTGTCGTCTTGTTGAGCTTCGCCTGCGCCTTTTCAGCGTCCGTCTGCGCCGTGGCGAGCTTGTATATCCCCACGGCGAGAGCCGCAACCGCAGCCCCGACAATGACATAGGGGTTCTTGGCGAGGACGGTGTTGAGCGCGGCGGTCTTCGTCCTCAAAACATCCGTCACCGCCTGCATCTTCGTCATTCCGGCCATCTGCGCGAGGGTCGCCTGATAGCGGAGGTTCTCGATGGCGGAGAGGGTCATCACGGTGGCTTTATACGCTCCGTAGGCGGCTATCACCTCGGCGATGACCTTGCCCACTTTCTCGTAGTTCTCGACAAGGCTTGAGACCGCGCCTATCGCGCCGCTGATGAAGCCCTCGGACTCCTTGCCGATGTTGTTGACCATCTGCTCTATCGCGTCCTCAAGGTTGGATATCTGCCCCGTGATGGTCTGCGACTGCGCCGCCATAAGGCCGCCGAACTTGCTCCCCTCGGAGGTGAGGCTGATGATGGCTTTCTGAACCTCCGGGAAGCCGACCTTGCCAGCCGTCACGAGTTCCCCGACCTTGTCCTTTGTTACGCCGAACTGCTTGGCGAGTTCCTCCGTGAGGGGGATACCGCGCCCCGTGAACTGGCGCAGGTCCTGCGTGAAGAGGCGGCCCTGCACCATAGTCGTGCCGTAGAGGTAGGAGAGGTCTCCGATCGGGATGCTCAACCCGGCGGCGATGTCCCCGAGGCGGATGAGCGTGTCGTTCACGTCCTCCGCCGCCACTCCGTAGGCGAGCAGCTGCTTGGAGGCGTTCGCGATGTCGCTCATCCCGAGTGGCGTTATCATCGCCGTGTTGATGAGCTGGCTCATCAGCGCGTCCGCCTTGTCCGCGCTGCCGAGGAGCGTCTTGAAGGACATCTCCAGCTGCTGGAACTCTCCGCGCACCTTGGCGACATTCACGACGAAGTCCTTGACCTGCGAGACGGCGAAAACGCCCGCAACGGCCTTGCCGATGCTCCTGAACGACTCCTCAATCCGCTCGCCCTCGTCCGCCGCCGAGTTCCCGATGCCGTGCAGGAGCGACTTCGCCTCGTTCGCCCCGCTGCGGAGCTGGCTGTTGTCAAGCCCCGTTCTGAAATATATCTTTCCCTGTTCCTCCGCCATAATGGTTGCCTGTTGTGGTTGTGTGTATGTTATTCGAAGCCCTCTATCATCTTCCGGACGCGCTCCCTGTTCGCGGGGTCGTCCGCCTTGATGACCTCTCCGTCATCCGCTCCGCCCTTTTTCCGCCGCTCCCTGTCCGCCTTGCTCGCCTCGTAGGAGGGGAGCGTTGCCCCGTACATTATGACATTCACATAGGAGAGGTCATACAGGACCGTCTCAACGGAGAGGCCGAAAGCCTTGACCGTCCCGGCGATTACTGCCCAGATGCTGTCGCTCCGGTTGCCACTTTCCTCGTCGGGCGCGTGAGATTTATCTCGGTCAGGAAAGTGGTAAGCCCGAAAAAATCCTGAAGCTGCATCTCCACGAGGGCCTCGGTGAGGAGCGTGTACATCTCCCTCGGCGTGAGGTCTTCGAGCAGCTCCCGGGCGAGGGCTTCCTTTTCCCCCTCCGCGCCGCTTCCGCCGCCGTAGTCAAAGGTCTCCCACTTGATGAGGCCGAACAGTGCGCTGCGCTTCCGGACGGTCGGTCCCTCGCCCCCTCTGATGCGTTTCGCGCCGAGGAGCAGGACGGCCACCAGCTCACCTATGGCCTCGCAGTCCCGGGCGTTGCGCAGCACCTCCTCGACGACCGACTCCGCGTCGAGCTTCAGCGCGGGGAGCTTGCTGACCGCCTCCGAGGCGAGGATGAGCGTGGCGATGCTCGGAGGGGCTATCGTGTACTTGCGCCCCCGGATGGTGACCTCCTTGGGCTTCTGCAGGACGGCTTCCGCCGTGCGCTGCTCGATTGTCTTCTTCGTTTCCATAAGCGTTGTCTGAACCTGTGTAAAAGAGAAGCAGGTGGGGGACTCGAACCCCCGACCTCGAACTTATGAGATTCGTGAGATGCCACTTCTCCAACCTGCTATGACGGCGGCTATGTTTCGACCCCCGCCGCCGAGGGGGACTTGTAACGAGAGAGAGAAAACGAGGTTCCCGTTAAGACTGCCCCTTGGTGTACGCCTTGACGGCGTTTCCGCTCGCCGGCTTGAGGGCTTTCGCTATGTAGTGGAGGAGGATGCCGTCCGCCGTGCTGTAGGACTCCTCGACTCGCACCACGGCGCGGTCGATCTGAATGCCCTCGCAGGCCTCGTCCGCAGGGGTGACGCGGAACGCGTGCTCTCCGCTGATGATGCCGTCGTTGCTGTTGAACGGGCGTGTGCCGCCTTTCTTGACGAAGATGTCGAACTCCAGCTGGTAAGAGTTCTTGCCGTAGAGGATGTCGACTATCTCGCCTCCCTCTTCCGTGGCGGTCTTCTCCGTCCCGGCGGTGGCGGTGAGCTTCGTGGTGTCCTCTTTCGGGGTGTCGACATCAGTCCAGGTGCTGCCCGGCGCTCCGCTCGTGGAGGCCGATGTCTGAAGGGTGCATTTGCCCCAAGATAATACGCTCATAATTGTCTGATTTTATTATGATTACACTTACTTTTTGCCTAAATTTTCACGGGACTGTCGTCCCCGAAGTACTCGTAGCGGAGCATAGCCACGACGAAGTGCTGCCCGATGTCGGGAGCGTCCTCCGTACTGACGGTCGCCTGCAGGCTGAACTTGTAGGGGGACACCGCAGGGGTGAGGCTGTCCGCCCAGTCCTGCAAGGCCCTCTCAAGCACCGCCGTCCGCGCCCCGTCCTCGACCTGCACGCCCCCGAGGGTGATGTCGGGGACATAGATGTGGACGGTGACCACGCCCGTCTGAATCTGCGCCGGGAGCCCTGCGGTGAAAATCACCACCGCGTCCTCGAGGCGGCTGTCACGGGGACGGTAGCCCGCCCTGTAGATGCCGCCGCTGATGAGGCCCGCGACACTGCTTCCGCGCAGCAGCGTGAGGATGTCTCCCTGTATGTCCTTTGCGGTCTTCATAGTGCTTGCTTATACTTTGAATCCGAGACTGCGGAGCATCCTCGGGACAAGGTCGTCGGCGAGAAGCTCTCCGCTGTCGAGGACATCGTAGCCGCGCTTCTTGACATAATAGGCGTAGGACATCCCGGCCACCACGATGAGGACAATTCCCTCGCCGTAGCGGGACGCGAGGCTTTTTGCGAACTCCTTTCCGCTGCGGCTGCCCGTCTTGCCGCCGCTCTTGACTGCGGCGAAGTCTGACGAGCTGACGATGCGTCCGTCTTTGGCGATGACATAGCCGGTGGAGCTTCGGAGGTTGCCCGTCCGGTCTTGGTACGACCCTGCGGAGCGAACCCGGTTCAGCACCTGCTCGCCGATGTACTGGAGGTTATAGATGACCGCCTCCTCCGCGCGTCTGATGCACTCTTCGAGGTAGTCGTCTATCGCCTTCTGCGGTGTCGTCATCTTCATTGACATAGCGTGAGTCCGTTGGGTTTGTTTGTCCTGTTGCCTATTTGCTCAAGAAAAGCCGTTTTGCGGGCTTTCGGGGTCGGGGAGGTATAAGTTTACCTCCGTCTCCTTTGCGCCGCGCATTTCGGGCTGAAATCGCCTTATACGGTAATCCTCGTCTGACCGACGGCTTCGAGGTGTTCGACGCTCTCGACACTGAACTCCCGGATGAGCGCACCCCCGCTGTCCCGCAGGCGCAGGCGGTCTGCCGTGAACGGCTGCCCCTCAATCAGTATGGAGAAAGACAGCGTCCTTGCAGGCTCTCCGTCCACGGTAGCCCTGTAGTCCTGCTTGACGGGGGAGAACTGGCAGGGGACGGGTTCGCCCCAAGAGGCCGCCCCTGTGGTGGGGAAGCCTGTCTCGGGGTCGATGCCGCCGCCCGCGAGGTTCTGCGCCTCGATCGTTCCGTTCGGGATTATCATAGCCTTGAACCCTTGTACCCGAATGTGGTCTTTGGAGTGTCCCCTCCTCCCTCGTCTCCCCACTCCCTGTATAGGGCGTAGGCACGGCGGCGGAGAGAGGCCCGCTGCTCGTCCGTGAACGAGTAGCTCTGCCCGCCCTGCGAGATGTCCGGCGACACGGAGAGCCACAGGTAGAGGTCGGCGAGCGCGAGGTTGTAGCCCGCGCTGCGCAGGACCTCCCGCGTGGCCGTGTCGGTGAGCGTCAGCCCCCTGTTCAGAGCCACCTCATCGATGGCCCGGACGGGGACAGGGTAGGCGTTCACGCCTTTGAGTGCTTCGAGTATCGTCATAATAGTCCGTGAAACTTGTCAGATAGTCGCTACTCCCAGGCCTTCGCGTCGGTCTTGAGGTAGATGTTCCTGTATGCGGTGTCGAAGACAGGGACTGCATCCGCCTGTCCGATGGTGACCTCGCCCTGCGGCTCGGCCAGCCCGTACTTCTTGATGACAGTGTGTGCGCGTTCCGCACGGAGGATAGTGCTGTTGTTCTCGGCGAGGATGTCGTACTGGGTCGTTCCGAGGCGCGGGGTCTCGGACAGCACGAGCCTGTCGGCTGCGAACGGGTTGCCGCTCACCGGCTCCCTGCCGTCATTGAACTCGCGGGTAATCGACTGGTCGATGACGATGAGCTGTATGCCGTTGAGCCAGGCCTGCTTCGCGAGCATCGCGTTGACCGCCTTGAGGTCGGGGGTCTGAGCCATCCCCACCGCGTTGGCGAGGTAGGAAGCGCACGCCTTGATAATCTGCTCGGAAGAGCAAATCTTGTAGAAGGTGTCGAGGCTCAGGAAGCCGTACTTCGGATTGAGGCTGTTGGCTTTCGCGTCCCGGATGGTCTCCACGAGGTCGCCGATGATGTCGGATTTCGCGCTGTCACCCCAGTCGGAGGCGGTGACTTTCTTCTGCACATCCGCGTCCACATCGTAGTCGAGGTCGAACTCGTTGGCGAATGTGGCGTTGTTGGAGGTGGTGAAAGAGAGCTTGCCCGCGTTCGAGGCGAGAGCCCACGCGATGTACTCAAGCTCGGACTGCACGCCGTTGAAGCAGAAGTCCACATCGTTGCCCCAGTATTGGACGAGCTTCGTCGCATCATCGTCCTGCGCGAGGGCGAGGGCGGTCTGATACGCCTTTATCTCGCCACGCGAGAGTTCGCGGCTGATGCTGATGAACGGGATGTCGCCTTTCGCGCTCTCGAATATCGGGCGGCGCTTGCGGACGATCGTGCCGTTGTCGGTGTGGATGTCGGCTGCGACATTGTTCTTGGCGAGCTGGTTCTGGAGGGTCTGCCAGATGAAGCCGTTCACTTTCTTGACCGGAAAGTGCGTGCCGAAGAGGAACGGCTTGGCATCGGCGGTATTCAGACGGGCCTGCACCATCTGCTGGTTGAGCCCCTGTATGATTGTGTTTACGATAGTTCCCATATTCCGTTACCTGCGTTTAGTAGTTGATGATGCACGGGAGTTCAGCCGCCACGAGGGCAGGGACTTCGTTCCCGCGAGTTACTCCGATGACCCAAGCGTCGGTGTCGAGGTTCGCGCCGGCGATTACCGGCTTTCCCGTGCCGACAACGGCGAAAGGAGCGTATTTGAACGCGCCCGCCGAAGCTCCGCTCTCGGAGGCCTGGAAGATGAACGCGTCCTTGGCTACTGCGCCGAGGGTCGTCCCGACGGTGATTTCATCGTAGGCGGCGTTCGATGCGTCGATGGCGGTGATGGCGTAAGCCGCTCCGCCCTTGACCGCAAAGACGATGTCGCCGACCTTGAAGTCGTGTCCCTTGAGGACTTTGATTGCGGTCGCGCTCGCCCCCGCCGCCGTATGCACCTTGGCATACTTCACGGCGTGGCAGATACCGTCGACCGGTGCGCTGATGACACGCCCCTCCGCGAGGAAATCCACATTAAGCTCGGAAACCGCGACGGAGACTCCGCCCCGGATGTCCGCCACCTTGTGGATGAACACTCTCGGAAGCTTGCTGTCCTTGCGCTTTGTGACTGTCATTGCCATAGTGATAGAGATTTAAGATTGTTGAACATAATTCAGAACGGCTGCTGGTCGCCCGCTGCGGTACCGTCCCTTTTCGCGATGGTGTCGAGCTGCTCCTTTGACAGTTCGCTCTCCTGCGCCGCCCTGCCGTTCACGGCTGACGGCTTTCCGAAGACCGCGCCCCTCGCGCTGCCGTCCCGGACAATCCCGTCGACCTCCGTCCCGACCTCCGTGAGGAGGGCGTTGAAGTCGTCGTCGGTCATCCCCTCGACGGGCGTACGGTCATACGCCTTGCGGAGCGACTCCGGGAGCTTACCTGTGATTGCTGCGAGTCTCTGTCTGCGGTCGGCGGTCTGCCTCTCCCCCTTGATGGCGTCCAGCTCCCCGCGCAGCGCCTTGACGCTGTCGAGGAGGGCCTGCGCCCATTCCGAGGTCTGCTCCTGTCCGCCTGCCTGCGGTTGCGTCGGCTGCTGCTGTTCCTGTGGAGAGCCTCCGCCTGTTTCCACTTTCGCGCCGTCCTTGAGGCCGTACTTGCTCTCGTAGTTGCGGACTGCGGTCTGCTGCGCTTCGGTCGCCCGGCTGTCGCCGTACGATTCGAGAACCTGCTGGAAAGTCACCCCCTCGACTGCGGTTGCGACCTGCTCCTGCGATGTGACAGTCTTCGCCAGCTTGTCGGCGACCCTGCCCAAAATTGCGTCGCTCACCCCCGCAAAGCGGTTGCGTAGCGCCTCGATGATTTGTGTTCGGAACATACTTTCAAGTGTTCTAAATGATTAACTCTGACAAAGGTAGTAAAAGGATTTCAATATGTTTGCATAGGAAGCACAAAATTTTACCAAACTATTGTTGTGAAATCGCATCGGCGAATGGCGGCGGTGTGCGCCCGATTAAAAAGAAATTTCACTGAAAAGTGAAAAAATCTTCCCGAAATGTTTGTTATTTTGAAAATAACGCCCTTACTTTGCTCCTGCTTTTAAGAGAAACACATTTTATGACACACGGCAGTATGACTTACACGAGCAAAAGAATCAACCGGGACTGGAGAATGAAAGTCCACGGGACGCTGGAGGACGGGACGAAGCTCCACACCCTTATGGGCGTGACCGGAGTCCGCAACCTCATCGGGGAGGATTTCTTTGAGAAGTTCCTGAACAGGGCCTACGCCTCGATGGAGGACAGCTGCTGCTGCAAGCTCCGCAGGGGCATCGCGATAACATTCTACGCCAAATGACTATGACAGCGGAGCAGCGGGGTATCATCGAGGGCGCATACTGGGCCGGGTTCGAGCCGAGTTCGGACGGCCTCACGGCGGAAGCCCTCCTCGCGGAAGCAGGGCAATTTTTATTCAACTCAATAACATTCACCAATTAAATCCAACAGCAGTATGGAACAGGTTTTAACGACAGGGAGCAACGCCTCACAGTTGCAGCAGGGCCTCAATGAAGTGGTCATCAACAAGGTTCGCCGTATGATTGACGGCAAGGCGGCGGGGGTCGAGGCCACGATGAACCGCCTGCAGGAGGAGGGGCGCATAGCGCAGGACTACATCGCCCCGATCGGGGTGAACCTCAAGGCGGCGGAACGCCGTCCGGTGGTGACATTCGCCCGCGACGGGCAGACCGGGGCGGTGACCCTCAATATGAGCGAGGGGGCGTTCAGCCTCCACGACAACGCCGTCGGGCAGCTCGCCGACCGTATGGGCATTCCGCAGCGGTATCTCCGCACGCTCGCCGGGGGACAGCAGGACTGGCAGAGGGAACTCGCAGCGCACCTGCTCAACCAGCACAGCGACTGGACGCAGCGCAGCCGTGTCCTCATCCGCTGCGTGGGGCGGCAGGTTCGGGGAGTGCTCTCGGACAGCTACAGGCGGCTCAACAGCGTGGACATCCTCACGGCTTTCGTCACCGAGGCTTCCCGCGAGGGGGCGGTCGTGGCGGACGCTTTTATGACGGACACGAAAGTGTGGGCGGAGACGATACTTCCGCAGCCGTTCATCGTCCCGACCGCCAAGAACGGGGATGTGGTCATCTTCGCCGGAGCGCGGTTCAGCACCTCCGACTACGGGGACGGCAGCGTGGATATGCGCTCTTTCCTGCTGAACGGTGCCTGTCTCAACGGAATGGTGCGGGAGAGCGTGATGAGGCAGATTCACCTCGGCGGCAAGCTCCCCGACAGCCTCGCCCTCTCGCAGCGCACCTACGAGCTGGACACGCGGACGACCGTCAGCGCAGTCCGAGACCTCACCACGGGGCTTTTCAGCAAGGACAACCTCCTCCGCAAGGCCTACGAGATACAGGGCGCGAGCGAGATGGAGGTGGACTTCGACAGTGAAATCAAGAAGCTGACCCGTGACGGGGGGCTGCTCAAGGCAGAGGGCGAGGAGGTGAAGAAAATCCTCCTCAAGAACGACCCCGAGGACGGCGTGCAGGGCGCGAGCACCCTCTGGAAGCTGACGCAGGCTATCACGGCTCACGCCCGCGACCTCGCCCCCGAGCGCAGCCGGGAGCTTCACGAAATCAGCGGCGCTCTGATGAACAGGGTGAAAGTGGCGTAAATGTTCAACCGCTCCGCAGGCTTCCGACGGGTTTGCGGAGCAAAAAAATCATCAAAATATGTTTGAGATACCGACAAATTCAGCGAAAGGCCTGCGCCCCGAGGTGGTCGACCTCGTATGCCGGGCGTTCTACAGGAAGCGCGAGATGTACTGGTGCGACCGGCAGGTCAACGCGGACGGGACTTTCCGCTCCGACTCCGACAGGGGCGACGGTCGGGAGGCGTTCACGATAAGCGCGGAGGAGCGCGAGGCGGCGATACGGCGGTTCAGAGACAAGGGCTGGCACGTGTTTTTCGCCCAGTGGTACACGCCGGACGGCAAGCGGCTCTACAGCTACCGCCTCCACGAGACGAAGAGGATAGACAACGGAACGGGATATTACATTTTTTAGCTTAAAATCAAATAGTTATGACAGCAGCAGAACAATTAAGGAGAGAGATAACGGCAGAAATGCCGTTCACCAAGGAACAGTTCATCAAAGAAGTGATGGACGGAATCCGGAGTCAGGGAAACTACCCGATAGGCATCAGCGATGGGCCGTCAACCCTTAGCGGTTGGATAAACGACAGGGATTTCGGCATCGTGTCGAAGTGGGTCAAGGATGAGGGCTTCCGGCTGGTTCGCGACATCTCCTGCTACGGCGTGGTGAGCTATTTCGTTGAACTCTGACAAGGGAGGGAAGCACTATGCCACGCGAAGAATTTATCTACCGTCTGATGTTCCTCGCCCCCGGGCAGGGAGGGGAGGAACACTACTTCACGAGCCTGGCCGCGATCTACGGCAGGTTCACTCCCGAGCAGGTCGGGTGCAGGGTCGAACGCCTGTATGCGGTCGGGGTTTCCCGGGGGATAGTCTACAGGAACAGGCTCGTCGAGATACGCCGCTACCCGATAGCGAGGAAGCAGCGGCAGCGCAGGACGGCTGCGGAATAAGCGGGAAACGCGCCGTATTCAGCCGCGAAAGGTTCGGGAGGCATAAACCCTCATACCTGACCTTTGCGCCCCGGATACGGCGTTTCTTGAGAAAATAACTATATTTGATGCGACTATGGAGCATATAAGATTGAGCAGGAACGAAAAACAGGTGCTTCGGCTTGTGGCCGGAGGGCAGGGGATATGCCCGGCTGAATATCCGGAACACATCTTCAACGCCTCCGTGCGGTCTCTGCACAACGCTGGACTGGTGCAGGGAGCTTTCAGCGAGGGCGGCGGTGTCGAGGATTCACGGCTGACGCAATACGGCCGTCAATACCTCGCCGAGAACCCGAGCCTCTCCAATCCGACCGACTGGACGAAATGGGCTGCGGTGGCCGCTGCTGCGAGCGTGCTGATAAGCATCATCGCGCTGCTCGTGGCGTGCGGGAGACTCTGAAAAATTATGGCTATATTTGCGACACGACTAAATAAGTAAGCTATTATGGCACAGTGCGAAATACCTAAAAAGATTCAAGAGGAAGCGAATCGGCAGGGCTTCAACAGCATCTCGTACGCAGGGCAGATTGACGAGGTTGAATACTACTCCGTAGGGGTGCTTGATAGTAACGGCGAGTACGCCCCTGTCGGACTTCCGACTTTTATCGCCTTGAAAAGCGGGCGAACGAGTTGGGTGAGCGGTGACGATGGGCTTGAGCTGTCACTCCGATTTGATTAGCCGTCTTGCGAACTTCGGGTTTATCAAGGCGTTATCAATCCTTGCAACCTCTATCGCGGACGATTTCATCTTTTCCAGATAGGAATCTCTAAATTTGGCAACCTTTGATGTTTGAGGGTCATACCACACGAGGTTGCCATTTTTTTGTCTCTCAACTATGAACACGTGCGCACTCCCTTTTTTCCATTGACAATATACCTCATACCTCCCCTTTTCGACAGTATGCCCCTCAATGAATAGCCGCTTTGCGTCATTCGTGTCCGCGATCGCACCCGAACGGAATGTCGAAACAGGGTTGCCGTCCTTATCGAGAAACCTGTTCCGCCAGTCCATTTTGTTGGCGGTGTAGTAATCGTCGACCTCGCGAAAATACTTGCTGCCCTTTCTCAACGGGTTCGGCTTCGCTTCAACATCAAACCCCCGCCGCCTCAATTCGTAGGCCACCGTGCAGGTTTGGCAGTTATGCTGGTATCCTTTTTCGATGGCTTTGTCCGAACTATACAACGGGTTCGGATGCGCGTTGTCCGCAAGCCCGAACGGCATAATCTGCCCCTGTGTCACCGGCAAGGCCTCGTTCAGTTCCCGGATATTCTTCTTTTGCTCGGGCGTAAAATTCGCGTATTTCTTGTTGAACTTCATCGCCTGTTCATACTCGGCGTATGTCGCATACGGAAGCTTCGAGCCATAGGCTTCCAATAGCTTTGGGGAGATATATTTCTTGTTGTCCGTAACGAAATACGGCTTGCTGTACACGCTCTTGCTCCTCTCCGCATTCGCCTTTAGCCAGTCTTTAAACCCCTGCGGCACATCGCTGACCGTCTGCGAGCTTTCCGCCGTCGGCTCCTCGCCGGAGAGGATGCGGCGCGTGTCCTCGGCCATCTCCTCCTCGGTCTTGAGGACGGAGACAGCGTGGCAGCGGCAGTGCGGATGCCAGCCGGTGAACTTGAAGTCCTTGGGGTAGCGCCCCTTGAGGTCATCGCAGATGTCCGGCACGGGGTGGTTCTTGGAGAGGACTATCTCGATGCCGACCACAAAGGGAAGCTGCTGCCACCTCTCGTAGTCCGCCGTCCTGTAGGCTATGTTCGTCTCCGTGGCGGCAAGGCGGCGGGCGTTCTTGTAGCTGCTGCGATAGACCCCCTGCCCGGGGTGGTAGGCCGCCATAGCCTTTGAGGGCTTCAGCTCCCCGCGCTCGTCCCGGACACGGCGGAAGAGCCTGTCGGGTTCGCGCAGCCACGCCTTGAGTTCCCGGGACATCTCCGCCGCCGACATCCCGTTGCGGATGCCGACATCAAGCCCCAACTCGATCTCCCCCTTGAACTGGTCCGTGTACCGCCACACGCGGTCGGAGAGGTTCAGCCCCGCCTCCTTTCGGGCGAGGAAAGCCTCGCGGGCCTTGTCGTTGGTGCTGAAATACCTCCGGTACTCCGCCTGCGTGAGCAGCCCGACCCTGTTCCCGAAGACCGTGCGCGAGAGTTCGCTGTTCTTGTTGTTGGCGAGCGTCCACTCCGCGTTCACGCCGTTGACGATGACGGCGGACATCCCCGACCGCATCTCCTCGACGAGCCGTTCAGCCCGCTTCTTGAGGGTCGGGTAGTCGTCGAACGAGAACAGGGCGTCCCCCTTGAGTCCGTCAACCGAAGCCCCCAGCAGGGCGGCCTCCCGGATGAGCCGCCTGTAGAGGGAGTCAATCTGCCGCTGGTACTTCGACAGGTGGGAGAGGTGCGTCCTGTCGTACCTGTTCATCTTCGCCGCCATAGTATCGCCCCGCCTTTAAGCCCCTTTCCTGCGCTCGCCCCTCGGGCAGGCCTCGTCAGATGCCTTGACCTCGCGGTTGTCGCGCGAGCAAAGGGCGTTTTCAGCCCCTTTCGGGCAGTTGTAGCAGTAGACGCACGCGCCGCAGGTGAAAGCGGCTGACAGGGGCTTTTCCGCCCCTTTGGTGATGGTTTTCTTTGTCGTTGCCATAGTCATTCTTGATTTGTGTTGGTTGAAATGTACTTGTCGTTTATCGTCTCCCCGACACGGATGCGCCCCTCTTTGTAGAGGGCGTTCAGAGCCGAGGCGAGGTGGGCGGAGAGTTCCCTGTAGAGGGTATGCTCCGGGAGGCGGCGTGCGGAGCGCTTGGCCTCTTCGAGCCTCCGCAGCTCCCTGTAGACCGTCTCCGTGAACTCCTCCGAGGGCGGGACGGTCACCGGTTCGAGCGGAGGGGAGGGTTCGGGCCTCGAAACCGCCGCTCCGGGGGTCTTCCGGCCTCTACTCATACGCCCCGAAGACATCTCCCTTGTCGTCCTCGGCTATCTCCCCGAGGGTCTTCTCGACATCGCCGCTCCAGCCGAGGTACTCGATGCTCTCGCGCTGCGACATCAGGGCCTTCCCGCCGTTCGCCGCCATAAGGTTGCTGATGGTGTCCTTGTCGTCGCTGACGGTGAACGGGGTAATCTCGATCTCAACGCGCAGCGCGTCGATGTCCGCGTGGTATCGCCCGTCCGTCATCGCCTTGAGGAACGCCTTTACGACATTGACCTCCCGGTCGAAATACTCGATGAGGCGGCCGCTCTCGTCCTTGACCTTGAGCTGGCAGTCGATGAAGAGCTGCTTGCGGCTCTCCCCGGACATCGGGTTCGACTTCATACTCTCGTACGACCAGTCCGGGAGCTGGAGCTGCGTGAAGAATGACTGCCGCAGCTCGGTGACATAGAACTTGAGGTTCTCGACCGCCTGCTGCCAGGTGACATACTGTGCGCTGCTCCCTTTCGGGTACTGGAGGATGCTGCGGAACTCCCTGTTCTCGTCCTTCTCCTCGCCGTAGGAGACCTCCTCGTCGGCGATGACCACGAAGATAGGCTTGCTGTTCCGGCGGAGGTAGTTGCCGTTCCGGGAGAGCGCCCACTCCATCTCATAGACGAGGTTCGAGGTGTCCTCCCATATCGGGGTCGGGCGGTAGCAGTACAGGCACGGTATCTTCCCGAGCGTGAAACGCTCGTCCTCCACCGCCGCGTAGTCGCCCGAGGCGTTGCTCCACTTCACGTGCCGGTCGGCGGAGTAGGTCTCAAAGAACGAGACGGTCTTCTTTCCGACCTTGCGCGTGTAGGCGACCGACATAGCGACCATATCGCCGTACTCGTCGAACAGGGGGTAAAGCTCGTCCCCGAGCATCGGGCTGAAGTTCCGGCAGCGGAGCTTGAGGGGGCTGTCGAAGCCGTACTGGCCGTTGCGGCTCTCGGCGGCGTACCACAGGGTCATAACCTCGCACCCCGCGAAGAGCATATTACAGCGCTCGATGTTCGCGCTGTCTATGCGGTTGCGTTGGAAGATGGCCTCAAGCCAGCGGGCGACCTCCGACTGGGTGTCGTTCTCGGGCTTGTAGATGCGCTTGACGGGGATGCCGCAGACAAGCTCGGTCATCCTCTTGACGGCGAGCCGCTGGAGGTTGCAGGTTATGCGCGTCACCCGCTCGGGCGTGCCGTCCGGGTTCACGACATCGGGATAGATGCACTTCTGCATCACCGGATGCTCCCGGGGGTTGTACTCCTTGAACAGTCCGTGCGCCCCGAACCACGGCGGGACGGATATGGACTTCTCTTTCAGGGCGCAGATGCGCTCCGCCGCCGTCATCGGCGTTGACAGGTCGAGGATTTCCTCGATAGGCTGCGTGTTTGGGGTTGTTGGCATTGTCTTTCGGTTTTGTTGTTGATTGTCAATATATCACACTTGCCGTCCGCGCCTTGTCGATAGGCTTGAACGGGTTGTTGAAATGATAGTCCACGGCGTAGCAGAGGACATCGACATACTCGTCGTGTGGCTTCGCCGGGAAGCCGCAGACCTCCGAGAGGAACTCTTCCGTCCAGTCGCCGTCCACGAGAGCCACCCTGCCGCACTCGATGCTCGGGGAGGCGGCGTTGAGCCGTGTCTCCTTGCTTTCGGTGGGGGAGGGCGTGCGCGTGACATTGAGGCGCGTGACCTCCCGGAGCTGGTCGATGACGCTGACCCCGTTCGCTTTCGGCTCTATCCGGATGGACGACTTCGGGCTGTAGCCGTGCTGCGCCGCGTATTCGGGAACGAAGCGCAGGAGGTCGGGGAACTTCATCCGCACCTTGCGCCCGTGGGTGATGTACAGGGTCTCTCCCACCTTGCAGGTCGCGATGATGCCGGACGGGTCGTTCTCGGTCTTGTCCGTGAACGCCGTGTCGAGGAAGAACACGATCGGCTCGCCCCTGCGCCGGGCGTTGAACTCCCCCGGGGTGCAGTGTCCGAACCAGTCGCGCTTGACGATGTTGCCGCCCTGGACGGTAGGCCGCTGCTGGTAGAGGGCGGCGAATGTCCTCGGACTCCGGGCTTCCGCCTCCCGGAGGGTCGCGAGGCTGTGTTCCTCCTCCCACAGGGCCTCACCGAGTTCCCGGGGGTCGTCGGGGTTGTCATAATCCTCGCGTATGGCCGGGATGCGAACGACCTCCCAGGTGTCGCCCTCCCGCTCGAGAAGCCGTCCGGCGAGGTCGTCCTCGTGCCAGCGGGTCTGGATGAGGCACTGCCTGCTGCGGTTGTGGAGGCGGGTCAGGAAGACATCCGTGTACCAGCTCCAGACCCTGTCCCGGTAGGTCGCGCTGTTCGCTTCGAGAGCGTCCTTGACCGGGTCGTCTATGATGCCGATGTCGACGGGCGTTCCCGTCAGACCGCCGAGTACCCCGATGGCCTTGTAGAAGCCGCCGAACCCCACCGTCTCGAAGATGTCGATGTTCCGCAGGTATCCGCGCCGCGCGTCCGTCTTGACGCTCTTGCCGCTGAGGTATGTGTTCGGGAAGACGCGGGAGTACTCCTCGCTGTCTATGGTGCGCTGGATGCTCCGGCTGAACTGCTGCGCGAGGTCTGCGGAGTAAGATGCCCCGACAATCTTGAGCCGGGGGTTCACGCCAAGCGCCCAGGCCGGGAGCTTGCGGGAGACTATCTCGCTCTTGCCGTGCTGCGGGGGTACGAAGATTATCAGCTTGTTCGTCCACAGGAGGCCCTCCACGAGGGCCTGGCACTTCCGGGCAATGAGGGTGTGGAACCACTGGCGGCGGTAGGAGGGCTGGGTGTAGTCGAGGAACACGGGGAGCGAGCGTGCCGCCTCCCGCCTGTGTAGTTCCCGCTGCAGTTCGAGCAGCCGTGCCGTTTCCCTTGTTTCTTCCGCCATTGCCGCCTGTTTCAGCCCCTTTCGGGGGTTTGCCCTATCGTTGCCATCGAACCAGTTATCCGCGCTATTTCGGCCCGTATGTCGTCCTCCGACATCTGCGAGAGCTTGAGCGTTCCGTCCACGCGGCCCTCGACCTGCCTCTTCTCCGGGGCGTAGAGGCCGAGGAGCTTGCGCCGCTCGGCGAGCTGCGCACGGATTTCGCTGATGTAGGAGGGGTTTCCGAGGCCGATGAAATTGCTGTCCCGGCTCTCGACGCTGTAGGTCCTGATTTCGTTCGCCCCCGTGCTGCCGTTCCGCCCCGGCGCTCCCTTGCGGGTGCTGACGGTCTGCGTGTAGTCCTCCTTGCTCTTCTCCCACTGCTCCCACAGCTCGCGGACGGTCTCGTCGATGCGCTCAAGCTCAAGCTGCAGGGCTTCGTCCATATCCTCCAGCCGGGTCTCCCGCCACTCCGAGAGGAGCGTCCTGATGTCCCCGGCGACCGTCTTGAGGCTATATGTC
>CAVLBF010000027.1:0-29218 GCA_963661285.1 Bacteroidaceae bacterium
CCGCAGGGGGACGGGCAGCACAAATATAGCGAAAATCCCGCAGACTGTACACCCCAGGGGCGGAAAAATCGCGGTTTCCCTTTCCGGATTTATTGTTCTGCCGCCCCCTTCATCTTCTGGCGGCGGGTTTCTGCGGAGTCGTGTCCAAAGAGCAGGCGCGGGCCCTCAACGGAGCGCCAGTGGCGGGAGTCGAACTCTTCGGGGTCACGGGGCGCGAGGTAAGCCCCGTCGTGGTCAATGACAAAGGAGAGATAAGTGATTGGGTGGCCCTGCGAGCGGAACATCTGCTCGTAGAATGTCTGCACCTCCCTGACCTCGGCGGGGATAGTGTCGTCAGGGCAGCCGTAGAGGTCTTCGGTACAGGAGATTATCTTGAGAGCGTTGACCTCGCAGACGGCCTTGGTGTATCGGTGCAGGAACATCGAGTCCGTCTTGAGATGCACAATGCCCCCGGGCTTCATAATCGAGCGATACCTCTCAAGGAAGAGAGGCGAGGACAGGCGGGAGTTTTCGCTGCGGAACTGCGGGTCTGAAAATGTCAACCATATCTCCGACACCTCGCCGGGCGCGAAAAAGGCGGTGATGAACTCCACGCGAGTCCTGAGGAACGCGACATTCACCAGATGCTCCCGCGTCGCATATCCAGACCCCTTCCAGAGCCGCGCACCCTTGATGTCCACCCCGATATAGTCTGAGCCCGGATTGCGCAGCGCGAGGTCGATGGTATATTCCCCCTTGCCGCAGCCGAGTTCCAGCACTACAGGGGCATCCGGTTCACCCTGCGGGAACATCCGCCCGCGCCAGCGCCCCTTGACGGGGTGGTCTTTGAGATTGAAGAACCCGTCCGCAAGCAGCTCCCGGGAAGAGGGCTGCAGGAGACAGGAAAAAGACTCGTTCTCGGCGAATTTGCGCAGTTTATCGTGTCCCATCGCTCTTTGTGCATATCAGCCCGAGGCCGGTAAAACCGTTCCCCACGCCCACAGGGCGCACATTGATCTTCCATTCTCCCGCTTCGGAGAGCCTTACCCCGCTGCGATAGAGTTCCCTGCTTCCCCGTGAGTCAAGAGACTTCATATAGACCGTCTCGGAAAAACTCTCCCCCGAGGGAGAGAGCCAGAGCACGCGCAGCTCGACATTGTCCTGCCTGCCGGAGAGCAGCCTGCCGTAGAACGAGAAGTCGTACACGGCAAGCGAATCAGTCAGAGGCAGGGAGAACGAATACACTCCGTCCCGGGCGCTGTCCGCCGGGACGAAGCTCTCTCTCACATCCGCAGGGGCGACACATCCGCCCATCGCAAGCGCGAGCAGCAGAGCGGGCAGGAGACGGAGAGGAGACATCATTTCACGACACCCTCGCCCTTAGGCTTTGCGCCTCGCGGCGCAGCGCCGGCTCTGCCTCCATTGCCGTTCCGGCCGTTGCCGCCGGCATTTGAGCCTCCGTTTGCGCCGTTGCCGCCGCGCCCCGCCGGCCTGCGTCCCTTGCCCCCGCGTCCCTTGCGGCGGCGCGGAGAGTCGAAGCGGCTGATGCTGTCGTCGCCCACCGCAGTGACGAATTCAGGCGCGGACGGCTCCGGTTCGCTGCGGAGCGACTCGGGCTTGATGCCGTTGCGGTTCATCTTGATGATTTCCCTCACCTCGGAGGCATCGAGCGGATAGAGCTGCGCGTCGGATGTCTTGTCATAGGAGAAATACATCACCTCCCTGAGGATGTCAGTCTTGCGGAGGTACGCCGGGCCATCTTGGAAATCAAGCGGTTCACTCACTTTAGGGATGCGGGACTGCGCATCGAGATAGGTCGCGACCTCGTAGTTGAGGCAGCATTTCAGCTTGCCGCACTGGCCCGCGAGCTTCTGCGGGTTGAGCGAGAGATCCTGGCAGCGGGCCGCAGAAGTGGAGATGCTCTGAAAAGAAGATATATAATTGGCGCAGCAGAGTTCGCGTCCGCACACGCCAAGCCCTCCTATGAGCCCGGCTTCCTGACGTGCGCCTATCTGCTTCATCTCTATCCTGATATGGAACTCCTCGGCAAAGGCCTTTATCAGCTGGCGGAAGTCCACGCGCCCGTCGGCGATGTAGTAGAATATCGCCTTGCTGCCGTCGCCCTGAAACTCCACGTCGCCTATCTTCATCTCAAGCCCCATCTCCGCCGCGATGGCGCGGGCCTTGATCATCGTCTCCTGCTCGCGCGCAATCGCCTCCTGCCAGCGCTCGATATCGGTCTGACGGGCTTTGCGGTAGATTTTCTTGAAATCGGTCGTCTGCGGGTCAATCCCCTTGCACTTCATCTGACGGGCCACGACGGGGCCCTCAAGAGTGACGATGCCGAGGTCCAGACCGGTCGCGGCCTCGACCATCACAAGGTCTCCCAGACGGATGTTCTGCGGAGAGTCGTTGATATATATTCCCTTGCGGGTGTTCTTGAAGCGGACCTCAAAGAGGTCTTTGACGGAGCCGTCCTGAGCGTCCTTGAGCCAGTTGTAGTCGCCAAGCTTGCAGCATCCCGCACGGTAGGTGCAGGCGGTCTCGCCGGTCTGCCCGTCGCGGGTCACCACGCAACCCCGCGAGCAGTCGTATTTTATCGATTCTTTAATATCACTCATATAAGTAAGTAGAGTCTGTCCACAATATCCGTAAAGATAATCTTCGCGTTGACGTTGCGCTCAATCAGCGAATACCCCCGGTCAAATACCGCCAGCGCCCTGCGCGGGAAAGCCTTGGGAAGAGCTGCGGCCCAGCGCAGCGCATCACCGCCGACAGTTCCCAGCCCGGTCAAGCCCTGCGAGGCAAGGAAAACGGGCCGAAGACGGCTTGATGCAAATTTACAAAAAGCTTTCGCACTTTCGCGCGAAGGCATCGCGGAGAGTCTGTCGGCGATGTCCAGACAGGTCTGCAAATCCTTGGAGAGCAGCGCATCCATCAGCTCCGCAAAGAGCTGAGGAGATTCAAACGCCGGCTCATCGCCGTCTTCTCCGGACGGACGCACCCTGATATGCTGACAGCGGGAGGCTATCGTGGGCAGCACCCTCTCCGCCTGATGGGTGATGAGCAGGAACTGGGTCTTCTCCGCAGGCTCCTCGATCATCTTGAGCAGCCTGTTGGCCGCTTCCGCGTTCATCTTCTCCGGAAGATATATCACCACCGAGCGGTATCCGCCCTCAAGGGCGCTGATTGACAGGGTGTCAAGTATGAACTGGGCTTCCTTGACTGCAATCAGGCTGTTCTTCTTCTCCAGTCCGAGGGCGGCATTGAGTTCGGACTCGGTGAAGCGGGGATTGGAGAGCGCCAGAGAGCGGAACTCCGCAAGACGGTTCACCGAAATCCTCTGTGCCTCAGCAGGGAAGACGAAATGCACGTCCGGATGGATCAGCTTGCCTATCTTGTTGCAGCTCGGGCAGACACCGCAGGAATCCGAGCCGCTGCGCTGAGAACAATACAGATACTGCAGGAACGCGATGCAGAGCGGGAAAGCCCCGCCGCCGTCATCCTCGTGGAATATTATGGCGTGCGGCACCTTCCCGGAATCTACCATCCCGACAAGAGCCCTTATGACTTCAGCGTTACCCTGCAGCTGCCCGAACCTCATACTTCCCGGAAAGCGTTGAAACGTGCAATCTCCACAAGCGCGTCTTTAGCGGGCGAATCCGGCAAGGGAGCAAGAGCCTCCACGGCCCGGAGGATATGTTCCTCAAGACGGGACGAAGCATATTCGATACCTCCCCGGGACAGCACGAAGCCGTGAATCTTCGGGCAATATTCCGGATGGGACGGAATCTCGCGTATCATCCGTCTCCACTCCGACTCGTCCCGCACCGAGCGGAGAGCGCCCAGCAGGGGAAGAGTTATCTTCCGCTCCCTGAGATCGACTCCGACCGGCTTGCCGAGTTCATCGGTGCCGGCGTAGTCAAGAATGTCGTCCTTTATCTGGAATGCCGTGCCGAATTCCGCAGCATACTCCCTCGCGGCTCTGACATATTCATCCGGAGCGTTGACCGAATAAGCGGCAGTCACTCCTGCGGTCTCGAAGAGTGAGGCCGTCTTGCATCTGATGATGCGGTAATAGTCCTCCTCGACCGTATCGGCGCTGGCCGCCTTTTCAAGCTGCAGCATCTCCCCCTCCGCGAGGTCGGTAAGAGTTCTGGAGAAGAATCGGACCACCTTGGTGTAGTGTTCTGAATAGAGCACCATTTCCACGGCTCTGGCGAGCCAGAAATCCCCGACCAGCACTGCGGCGGAAGGACCGAGCAGGGCTGACACGGTCGGGCAGCCGCGACGCTCTGAGCTCTCGTCGGCCACGTCGTCGTGCAGCAGAGTGGCGTTGTGCAGCAGCTCCACGGCGGCGGCATAGCGCAGGCTGTCCTCTCCCGGAAATCCGAGAGCGCGGGAGGTGAGGAGCGAAATCAGAGGGCGCAGCATCTTGCCCGAGTGCGAGACAAGGCCCTCGTTGGTCTGCTCCAGCAGGCCCACATCGCTGTGCAGGCTGCTGCGGATCAGCGCCTTCATCCGGCCCCAATCCTCGCCCAGGACAGATATTATGCGCTCCGCATTCACAGAAGTCGCTTCAATTCTTCGACAGTGCCGGGAAACGCGATGAGCGAGCGGGACTTCGCATCGAGGAAGCCGCGCTCCACATAGAGGTCGAGCTGGGCGCGGAACGGCTCGTAGAAGCCGTCCATATTGAACGCCACCACCCGTCCGGAGTAGAGGCCCATCTTCGCGAGGCAGTAGGTCTCGGCAAGTTCGTCGAGAGTGCCGATGCCGCCCGGGAGCGCCACGGCAAGGCAGGTGCCCTCCCGCATCGCGTCCTTGCGCTGCGACATCCTGTCCGTCCAGATGCAGCGGGTCAGCGCCGGGTGCTCAAGACCCTTCATAAAGCGGGGAACGGCCCCGATGACCTCGACCCCATAGCGGGAAGCTTCGTCGCTGACATCCCACATCATCCCCTTGACCGTGCCTCCGGAGACGATGTCGTATCCAGACAAACAAGCCGCACGGACAATCTCCCGTGCAGCTTGGTTGTATTCAGGCTTTATGTCGCTGCTGGCGGCACAGAAAAAGACCGCCTTCCTGTCTGACATATCCGGAGTCTAGAAGAGGTATGCCACAGAGGCGGCCACGCCGTTGCACTTGCTATCGCTGATTGACTTCGCTGCGCCGGCGATGGTAATCTCTTTGCCATAGACATTGCCGAGATTCCAGAAATACTTCACCGTAACCTGGAGGTGCCTGAGGACTTCGACGCCCGCGCCGAGGCTCACGCCATATTCGAAGCGGCTCTTCACATTGTCCCAGGTGTTCTGGACTTCCTCCTTATTGAGAATGTTCGGTGTCTTGACCTCGTTGTTGAGAGCATATCCGATGAACGGCTCGGCAAATCCGTAAACCCTCAGCAGAGTGCCCACGCCCAGACCGGCCTGCACCTGTACAGGGACTTCAAGATACCCCGTCTTGTACTCGGCATTGATATCCTTGACTCCGCCGATCTCTCCGATCTTGGTGCCCTTCATATTGTATATGAGGGACGGCTGGATGGCGAGCAGATTGCCCAGACCGAGCTTGTAGGTGACGCCGATGTGGTACTGGTTGACGTTCTTGATGTCTGCATAAGCCGTCTGCGCGTCCGTAGCCGATGAGGTGAGTCCTGCAATCACGCCAATCTGCGCGTTTGCCGACCACGCCACGAGAAGCGCGGCGGCGATGATGATGATTTTCTTCATTTTGAAATGCTTTAGTTAAATCAGTTTGTCTATCCTTTCGGTGATTTCTTTCTTCGAAACGACTCCCACGGTCCTGTCCACGAGCTCTCCCCCTTTGAAGAAGAGCAGCGTAGGGATGTTGCGGATGCCGTACTTGACGGAGATGTCTTCGCAATCGTCGACGTTGCATTTGGCCACTATGGCCTTGCCCTCGTACTCGGCGGCCACTTCGTCCACCGTCGGGGACAGCACGCGGCAAGGGCCGCACCAGGTCGCCCAGAAGTCAATCAGGACCGGCTGAGGTGAAGCGAGTATCTCAGCGATGTTTGCGTTGTTGATAACAGTTGCCATAATCGTAAAAATTATCCGCCGGCCAAAAGAGCCGACGGATACAAAGGTAATAAATTAATAGAAAGTTTCAACATTCCAGACGAAAGCCCGCAGCCCGAGCTCCGGCGCGGCCTCGTCTTTCTGCTTGAGCGCCGCGAGGATGGGCTCGACCGCCTCGTCCTTCACTATCGTGAGCAGCGCGTGGTTCATCTCCGGCCAGGCGTGGCTGCCGAATCGCGGGATGCCGTTGAAGCTGCCCTTCCCCTCGATGTCTTCCCAGCGGGTGAAGCCCCTCTGGCCCATCTGGGCGAGCATTTCCACTATTTCTTCATTATATGCCTGATTGTAGGCTATGAACATTGCTTTCATTTCTGTTTCCTCCTTTCCTGTCTGCTTGCGAACGAACAATAAACCGTAGGGATGAGCACGAGGGTCACGAGGGTCGATATGGTAAGACCCCAGCAGACCGTCACACCCAGCGAACGCCACATCTCGGCGCCTTCGCCGGTGCTGACCGCCATAGGCAGCATACCGAGCACCGTGGTGAGGGTGGTCATAAGGATAGGGCGCAGACGGCTCTTGGCAGCCGTGGTGGAGGCGTCGCGGATGTTCATACCTCTCTCGCGGCAGAGTATCGTATAGTCAATCAGCACGATACCGTTCTTCACGACCACGCCGATGAGGATGATGATGCCGATCATCGCCATCACTCCGAGCGCCGTGCCGGTGATGCGCAGGCCGAGCAGCACGCCCACGAGGGCGAACGGCACGGAGAACATTATCACGAACGGACTCATAAACGACTCGAACTGCGACGCCATCACCATATAGACGAGGATGACCATCAGAACAATCAGCACGAGCAGGTCGGAGAACATATCCTGCTGGTCTTCGTAGTCGCCGGCGATGACGGTGGATATTCCGGTCGGCATTTCGGTCTCGGAGATGACTCTGCCTGCCGCCGCGACCGCATCGCTGAGGGCAGAGCCCTGCGCGACGATGCCGGTGACGGTAATCAGCCTCTCACGGTCCTTGCGCTCGATGGTCGGAGGCACCAGCGTCTCCACCACCGTCCCGAGGTCCTTCATACGGATCTGCGCACCGGACGCGTTGGTGACGAGGATATTCTCAAGGTCTTCGATGCTCGTGCGGGCCTCCGGGGCGTAGCGCACCCTTATCTTGTACTCCTCGCCGTCCTCGCGGTAATAGGACGACACGGAGCCGCTCATCGCGGCGCTGAACGCGGCAGCCGCTGTCGTAGAAGTCAATCCGTTGAGAGCCAGCTTAGTACGGTCGAAGTTCATCTGAAGCTCCGGGGTGTATTCATCACGGCTGAGGGTGACCTGGGCGAACGCCGGGTCCTGAAGCATCCCGGCCTGAAGGCGCTTGGCCACAAGGTCGGTGTTGTCGAAGCTGTAGCCGTAGACCTCCACCTTGATGGATGAGGCCCCGCCCATTCCGCCGCCGCCTTCGGTGACGAGGGCGCGGCGTATCTGCGGATACTGCGCGAGTATGCCCCTGACCACATCGGCGAGCTCTGCGGAAGTGCGCTGCCGGGTGCTGCTGGTGCCGATGTTGAGATTCATCGAGATGAGGTGGGTGCCGTTGCTCTGCATACTCGCAAAGGTGTTGTCGGAATCCGCCTGCCCGAAAGTTCCGTTGATGATCTTGGCTTCCGGAACCTTGGCCTTGAGTTCATCGTACACGGTGTTGAACAGCTCGCGCGTCACGCTCTGGGCCGTACCCATAGGGAGCTCGATCGTGACGGAGAGCCGGTCGGAGTCGGAGCGAGGAAAGTACTCGGTCTTAAGCCCCGGCACGAGCGTCACCATCGCGAGCACGAACACGGCGGCGAAGCTGAGGATAACGACCTTGCGGCGCTTGGTCGCCCAGCGGATCACGTGCGCGTAGCCTCTTGATATCCAGTCTATGAACCTGTTAATCGGGACGAAGAGAGCATTGTACGCCTTGCCGTGCTTCACGTCAGCCCTGAGCCAGCGGGAGCAGAGCATAGGGACGAAGGTCAGCGCGGCCACAGTGGACACTATCATAATGATGCTGACAATCCATCCGAGCTGACGGAACATAATTCCGGACATACCGCTGATCATCGTCAGAGGCAGGAAGACGCAGAGCATCGTGAGGGTGGAGGCGATGACGGAGATGCCCACCTCGGAAGTGCCGTGCACGGCGGCCTCCTTAGGCTTCTCGCCTCGGGAGAGGTGCGTGGAGACGTTTTCCAGCACCACTATGGAGTCGTCCACCACCATACCGATGGCAATCGCCAGCGCCGACATAGAGATGATGTTGAGCGTGTTGCCGGTCGCGTAGAGATAGATTAGCGAGGCCAGCAGGGCGAGCGGGATGGAGAGTATGATGATGACCGTGGACTTCCAGTTGCCGAGGAATATGAACACCACGAATCCCACGACGAGGAAGGTGATGATGATGGTCTCGAAGAGGGTGTGGATGGTGTTGATGATTTCTGTGGAGCCGTCCACGAAGGTGACGACCTCGATATCGGCGGGAAGCGTCTGCTCTATCTTGGCGAGCTGCTTCTTGACGCTGCGTATCACGTTGACGGTGTTGGCCCCGGACTGCTTCTGGATGATGATTCGCGCGGAGCGCTCGCCGTTGGTATAGGATTCCTGCTCACGCTCTTCGCCACCGTCGCGGATGGTGGCCACGTCGCGCAGATAGACCGCCGCGCCGTTGCTCGTGCCGACCACGACGTCAAGCAGTTCGCTCGGGTCGGTGAACTCCTTCTGCACGCGGAGGGTATAGGTCTCGGTGCCGATGTCGATGTTGCCGGAAGGGACGTTCCTGTTCTCTGCGGCGATGGTGGCGGAGATGCCGCTGACCGTGAGGTTATAGGCCTGAAGCTTCACCGGATCGCAGTAAATCTGGATTTCGCGGGTAGGTGCGCCGCTGACGGACACCGTGCCGACTCCCTTGACTCGCGCGAGCGGGGTGGAGAGCTTGTCGTCGAGTATCTTGTCGAGGCCCTCCAGACTCTCCTTGGCCGTGGCCGAGAGCATCATAATAGGCATATCGTCGGCGCTGAACTTGAATATGACCGGCATCGTAGCCCCGTCAGGAAGCGACGAGTTGACCATATCCAGCTTGTCGCGGACATTGTTGGTCGCCTCCTCGATGTCGGTGCCGTATTCAAATGTGAGAGTCAGCAGGGAGATATTCTCCTTGGACTGGGAATTCAGCTCCTTGAGGTCTTCGACGCCGTTGAGGGCGTTCTCGAGAATCTTGGTGAGGTTGGTCTCGATATCCTGGGCGTTGGCTCCCTGATAGGAGGACATCACCATAATGGTATTGGCGTCAAACTCCGGGAACTGCGCGATGGAAGTCCGGCTCAGCGAGAAGATGCCGAGCACCGCGAACGCGATGAAGACCAGAGCGGTAGTTACCGGCTTGTTGACGGCGGAACGGTAGATGCTCATTGCGCAACCTCCACTTTAATGCCGGACTTGAGGGCGGACTGGCCTCCGGTGACAACCCTGTCACCCTCCTCAAGCCCTGAGAGAATCTCGTAGCTGGAGCCGAAATGCAGGCCTATGGTGACTATCTTGATGGAAACCGTGTTGTCGGCATCGATGACATAGACCAGCCTCTGACCCGAACCCTGCTGCTTCACGACTGCGGAGTCAGGAATCACGATGCTGTCGTTGTCGCCCATATTGACGGTGGCGCGGACATACATCCCCGGGCGCACGAGGCGGTCGTTGTTAGGTATCTGGACCTCGACCTTGAAAGTGTGGGAGGACGGGTCCATCACCGGATAGAGCCTTACGACGGAGCCCGCGAAAGTCTTGCCCGGCAGGGCATCGGCGGTCACGGAGACCTTGTCGCCCTTGTGGACTCTGGTGTAATCGGTCTCGGACACGCCCACGAGCAGCTTCACCGGAGTAATCTGCTGCACGGTGTAGATCGGAGACGACATCGCGTACATATCGCCCCTGTCGTAGTTGCGTGCGGTCACCACGCCGCTTATGGGCGAGCGGAGCACGGTATTGTCGAGGAGGTTCTGATAGCTGGCCTCGGAGACCTCATATGCAAGCTGGAGAGCATCGTAGTCGGACTGCGAGATGCCGCCCTCGCCGAGCAGCGCCTTGACGCGGTCGAGCTCCTGCCTGTCGTTCTTGAGCTTGAGTTCCGCCTGACGCAGACTGGCCTTGTCCATCTCGGCCAGTATCTCCCCTGCCGACACGAAGTCGCCGACCTCGACATTGAGCTTGACGATACGGTTGCTCGTCTGCGGAGCTATGTTGTTGACTATGTTGGCCTGGACAGTCGAGGAGTACACCTCGGTCTGAGGCACGGTCTGCCTGCTTGCGCTCACGACCGAGACGAGAGGAGTCTTCTCCCCGACGGCCGCCTCGGAAGAGCTGTTGCCATTGCCGGCGCATCCGCACACCATTGCGGCGAGCGCCATTCCCATTACGAGTTTTCTATTCATTGCTGTAAGTTTTATTCAGTTGGACATTGCCGTCTTCGTCGATGAAGTCGGCACCGAGCACGCCTTCCAGGCTGGACTTCGCGCTGACGAAGCTGTAGATGGCCTGAGAGTAAGTCAGACGGGCCTGGGTCAGCGCGAGCTGCGCGTCGTTGAGCTCGGTGAGAGTGCTGCGTCCCACCTCGTAGGAGCGGCTAGCTATGTCATAGGCCTTTTGTGCGGACTCGAGCGCGCTCTCCGCCGAGCCCTTGCTCTTCATCGCGGTCTCCATCTGGTTGAGATACTGGCGGATGGAGATGCGCAGCTGGCGCTCGCTCTCTTCACGCTGCACGGCGAGTTCCGCCTTCTGCACCTTGGCCTGGCGGACGTCGTTGAGCCGCTTGCCGCCCGAGAAGATGGGCACCTGCAGGCTGAGACCTATATAAGAATACGGCGACCACTTGTATTCGCTGAACTGGAAGTCGTTGGTCATCGCGTTGAGGCTGTAGGAAAACGCGAGCGCGAGGCTCGGGAGGTAGGCGTACTCACGCATCCTGACCGTGGCCGCGAGCTGCTCTGCCTGAATGCCGAGCTGGCGCAGGCTGGAGTTGTTCTCAAGTGAAAGCCCCTCGGACTGCGCATAATCATAGAGCATAGAGTCACCGTAGTCTTCGAGCGAGCCGGCGATGTCGATGTTCTCGTCGAGGCTGACCCCCATCACGGCCTTGAGCTGCCAGAGCGAGAGAATCACGGAACTCTCCGCATCATAGACATTCGGCACAGCATTGGCGAGCGTGGTCTTCGCCCTTGCCAGGTCGAGGTCGGAAGCCCTCTGGGCGTTGTATTTGCGCTCCGTCTGCCTGAGGTTTTCGAGGGCGTTGTCATAGACTGACTTATAGACCTCGAATGCCTGCTTGGCCAGGAGGCAGGAGAAATATGCCTGCTTTACCTGATTGACGGTCTCCAGACGCGAGCTTCTGGCCTTCTCGACCGCGAGCTCCACACTCTCGCCGCTGACCCTGATGCTCTCCCAGAGCTGGGCGTTTACCAGAGGCATTGAAGCGGAGATGCCTGCGGACCAGGTGTTCCAGCGTCCGACCTCGAAGCCGCTGCCGGAAGAGGACGCGGCACCCGATCCGTCACCGGAAACCGAATCTGAGCCGGAGTCTGCCCCGCCCATATCGAAGTCCATATACATCACCTGCTTCTTGATGGTGCGCTGATAGTTGGCCGTACCGTCAACTTGAGGAAAGAGTGAGGCGTATGTGCCCTTGCGCTCATAGCCGCTGCGCTCCACTTCCATATCGGCCAGCTTGACCGAGGCGTTTTCGCTGACCGCGATCCGGAGCGCCTGCTCCAGAGTGATGATTTTGGGCACCGAGGCCGTATCAACCTGAGTCTCAGCCTCCTGGGCGGAGACCCCGACGGCTGCGGACAGTGCCAAAACCGAAATTAACCACAATTTTTTCATACACTATAATAAAACCGGGGCGGGTAGTGCAAATATCGCACCACCCGCCCGCAGTATATGACAGAAATTATTTTCTGCCCGCAGGAACTGCCCGAACGACCGCAGCCGGCTGCTTCCGCACAGTCGACAGGACCAGAATCGCCAACCCTACAAGGACGAACGGAATGGAGAGCAGCTGGCCCATATTGAGGGCCATCCCCTCCTCGAATCCGACCTGAGGCTCCTTGATGAACTCGATGAGGAATCTCATTCCGAAGCAGCCCACAAGGAACGCTCCGAAGAAGAAGCCGCGATAAACCTTGTCAAGCCTGTATCTGTATACCCATACCAGTATGAGCCCCAGCAGCAGATAGGAGAGCGCCTCGTAAATCTGGGTCGGGTGCTTGGGCTCAGTCTCGCCGCGCAGGTCGAAGATGAAACCCCAGGGCAGCGTGGTGACGTCGCCGTAAATCTCCGAATTGAAGAGATTGCCGAGCCTGATCATGCATCCGGCGAATGCCACCGTGATGCAGAGACGGTCCATTATCCAGAGGAAGTCAAAGCCGTTCTTCTTGCCGTAGTGAGATGAGTACCACCACATTGCAAGCAGCAGGGCGATGGCTCCGCCGTGGCTGGCGAGACCGCCCTTCCACGGCATAAATATCTCCCAGAATCCCTGCCAGGAGCCGAGGTAGTAGTCCGGCTGGTAGAAGAGGCAATGTCCGAGACGCGCCCCGACTATCGTGGCGATGAGCAGGGTGTAGAGGAGCGGGTCCATAAGCTTCTCGCTGACCTTTTCGCGGCGGAAGAACCATCGGAAAAGATACCAGCCGATGACGAAGCCGGACACGAAGAGCAGCGAGTACCACCTGATCTGCAGCCCCCCGATATGGAAAAGTACCGGGTTGACGTGCCAGTGGACGAAGAGCATCTCAAACATAAAGAGCGGAAACTACTCGCGGATGGCGGCGATTCCCGGGAGATCCTTGCCCTCGAGGGCTTCGAGCATCGCGCCGCCGCCGGTGGAGACATAGCTTACCTTGTCGGCATATCCCATACGGGTCACGGCCGCCACGGAGTCGCCTCCGCCCACAAGGGTATATGCTCCCTTGGCGGTGGCTTCGGCCAGGTCTTCGGCAATCTGGAGAGTGCCGCCGGCGAATTTCGCTATCTCGAACACTCCGACAGGGCCGTTCCAGAGCACCGTCTTGGAGTCGAGGATTATCTTCTTCCAGTTCGCGAGGGATTCAGGGCCCGCGTCAACCCCCTCCCAGCCGTCAGGAATCTCGTTGGACGGCACAATCTTGGTGTCGGCGCTTTCGCTGAAGTCGTCGGCGACCAGGGTCTGTACAGAAAGGGAGATGTTCACGCCCTTTTCCTTGGCCTTGGCGAGTATCTCGAGCGCCTGAGGGATAAGTTCGTCCTCGTGGAGCGAGTTGCCGATTTTTCCGCCCTTGGCCTTGATGAATGTATATCCCATACCGCCGCCGATGATGAGGTTGTCGACCTTGTCGAGCAGGTTCTCGAGCACTGCGAGCTTGGATGAGACCTTGGAGCCGCCGATGATGGCGGTGAAAGGATGCTTAGCGTTCTTGAGCACGTTGTCGATGGCCCTGATTTCGCCCTCCATCAGGTAGCCGAACATCTTGTCGTCCGGGAAATACTTGGCGATGAGAGCGGTAGAGGCGTGCGCGCGGTGAGCGGTGCCGAAGGCGTCGTTGATGTAGCAGTCGGCGTATGAAGCGAGAGTCTTGACGAACTCCTTCTGGCTCTCCTTGACGGCGGCCTTGGCGGCCTTCTTCTCCTCGTCGGAAGCGTCCTCGGCGAGTCCGCGAGGCTTTCCCTCCTCCTCGGCGTAGAAGCGGAGGTTCTCGAGCAGCAGGGCCTCGCCCGGCTTGAGCGCGGCGACCTCGGCCTGAGCCTTCTGGCAGTCAGGGGCGAACTTCACCGCCACTCCGAGACACTCTGACACGTGGTCCACGATGTGCTTGAGGGAGAACTTGGCGTCCACTCCCTTCGGGCGTCCGAGATGGGACATAATGATGAGCGAGCCGCCGCCAGCGAGCACCTTCTTGAGGGTCGGGATGGCCGCGCGGATGCGGGTGTCATCAGTAATTTCGAACTTCTCGTTCAGAGGGACGTTGAAATCAACGCGGACGATGGCTTTCTTGCCGGTGAAATCGTAGGAATCAATGTGCTGTTGCATATAGAAATGAATTAATTTTCAATCCCGCAAATTTAGCAATTTTCTCCATATCTTTGCATCCGTTATGATTGAATACCCCCTCAAATCCTGGAAAGACTACGAGCTCCTCGACTCCGGAGACGGCGAGAAGCTCGAGAGGTTCGGCGCTTACTGCCTGATTCGCCCGGAGCCCAAGGCCCTGTGGAGCAAGTCGATGAGCAGCAAGGAATGGGAACGGGCCGCCCAGGTGCGCTTCCGTCCGGGGGCGGGGTTCGCCAAGGCGGGCAAGGAGGACAGCGGCACCTGGGAAAGACTCGCTCGCATCGAAGACCGGTGGCATATCCGCTACAGAGGCTCCGAGGACGGACCGGAATTCACCCTCAGACTCGGTCTCACCTCCTTCAAGCACACCGGAGTCTTCCCGGAGCAGGCCCCCAATTGGGAATATATCTACCGCCGGACTCGCGGGCTCGCGGAGGTTCTGGGGCGGAAGCCGAAGATACTCAACCTCTTCGCCTACACCGGGGCCGCATCTCTCGCGGCCAAGGCCGCCGGGGCCGACGTCACCCACCTCGACTCGGTCAGGCAGGTTGTCAGCTGGGCCCGGGAGAATATGGAGTCTTCCGGTCTTGACGGCATCCGCTGGGTCGTGGAGGACGCGATGAAGTTCGCAAGGCGCGAGGAACGCCGAGGCAATGTATATGACGGCATCATAATGGACCCGCCGGCCTACGGACACGGGCCTGACGGGGAGAAATGGAAACTGGACGAATGTCTCTTCGAAATGCTCGGCTCAGTCAATTCCATCCTCTCGAAGAGCAAGAGCTATCTGGTCCTCAACCTCTACTCCAACGGATTCTCCCCGCTTCTCGGCGAGACTGTGGTGAAGCAGGCCTTCGGTCTGGACGGCCGGACGGGGACGGGCGGGACGGGCGCCCGTCCCGAAATAGAATCGGGAGAGCTCGCCCTCGCTGACCGCTTCGGCAAAGCCCTCCCGTTGTCTGTTGTAGTCAGGATGTCCCGTTAGGAATTCCCGTCCTCTTCAGCCATTCCGAACATATCCATAAAACTGTCCGTCAGCTGCTTGGAGAGTTCGGTATCGCCTCCCTTGCGCATCTCGTCCGAAAGGAAGTAGATATAGTTGCCGACGAGTTCGAACTCCTCCCGGGCCACATCGTAGAATCCGCTGTAGAACCTGGCCGAGACAAGCAGCTGCTCCGCCATCTGCAGGGCCAGCTCGCGCGCCTTGTCCTTCTGCCCGAGCCTGTAGTAATCCTCGACCATACTCACCACCATATAGTCGTTGCCCGAGAAGCCCAGAGGCACCGTCTCGAGAGGGAAGTTCCGCATCACCTCCTGACACTTGTCGAGCATCTCCAGAGCCCTGTCGTTCTCCCCCGCCTTGATGAAAGCGTCGCTCACGGTGACGAAGAGGCCGCGCAGCGATAGCACCCCGAGGTGGGTGTACATATTCTGGTAGTCGATGAAATAGTCGCCCGATGCAACCGCGTCCCACTTATAGACCTGAGTCATCTTGCGGTACAGCTCGTCGGTGTCCACGAAGCCGGCCGCGGTGGTGGTGGTCTTGCTGCGTATCGGCACCAGCTTATATGAATATCCCTCGTGCTCGAGGTATTCCTTGATGCCTATATTGATGTCGCCTCCCATATTGAGCAGGCTGATTGGCCTGTCCCACTGATAGTTGGACAGCAGATCGAGCATAAAGAGCTCAGGCTTCGTGAGCATATCCTTGTCTTTCGGGATGGTAATCACGATCCTGTCCGGAATCCGGTCGGCGTACTTCGCGTCGAGTATGCCGCACTTGATGACGTTCTCCCTGTTGACCGGGATGCTGATCTTGCGCGAGGCGATATAGTCCACCCTGCGTCCGCTCGTCATAGAGGCCTTCACCTTCGGATTGCGGAAGAGCGCCATAACGTCCGCGATGTCGGTGACTTCGTTGCGGGTGTCATAGACGGGGATATATTCGTTGGTGCCGTAGAGGTACTGCTCCGCCCCGACCGAGAGCGGAAGCGGCGCGGATTCGTTGACCGCCCACTTCATCTGGTCGATGTGCCAGTCGGTGCCGAGCAGGGAGGTGTTGACAATCCGCACGTCAGGACGCACATTCTCCACTTCCTGCGCATACCAGAGCGGGAAAGTGTCATTGTCGCCGTGAGTGATAAGGATGCCGTTCGTGCCGGCGGAGTTGAGATAATTGCACGCCATCTCGACCGCCGTGCGTCGGTTCGAACGGTCGTGGTCGTCCCAGTTCTGCGCGGCCATCAGGGCCGGCACGAAGAGGCAGAGCACGCTCACAGCGGATGCCGTCGCGACGCCGCCCCTGCCTTTCAGCGCGTTGTCTATCAGGCTATAAATCCCGGCCACCGCCATACCGACCCACACGCTGAAGAAGTAGAACGAGCCTGCATAGGCGTAGTCCCTCTCCCTCACCTGCAGGGGCGGCTGGTTGAGATAGATAACGATGGCGATGCCCGTCATAAAGAACATCAGGAAGTTGAGCCAGCATCCGCGCCTGTCCTTGTCGAACTGGAAGAAGAGTCCGAGCAGCCCGAGCAGCAGAGGGAGGAAGTAGTAATGGTTCTTGCCCTTGTCGCGGGCGAGCGTTTCCGGAGCTTCGCTCTGGTCGCCGAGGCGGAAGTCGTCGATGAACTTCACGCCGCTCTCCCAGTTGCCGTGGAAGAGGTTGCCCGGCGACGGGGAGTGTATCTGGTTCTGCCGGCCCACGAAGTTCCACATAAAGTAGCGCCAGTACATCCAGTTGAGCTGATAGTCGAAGAAGAAGCGGAGATTGGTGCCCATCGTAGGCTTCCGGTGAGTCGCTCCGGCCACCTTGACGCCCTTGCCGTTCATATATGACTCGTAGAACTCCTCATATCTTCCGTCCGGGCTGGAGCTCCACATCCTCGGGAAGAGCATCTTGCCCTCCGGGAGGTAATCGGCGTCCACGGGGCTGTCCACTTTTTTGTATTTCCCGTCGAGCGGGGCCCAGTACTTGGAGGTCTTCAGATCGAACGGAGCGTCGAAATACTGCCCGTAGATCAGCGGGGTCGAGCCGTATTGCTCGCGGGAGAGATACCTCACGAGAGTGAACGCGTTGTCCGGCTGATACTCGTTGGTCGGGGTCTTGGCACAGGAGCGGATGATGTCGATGCTGAACACCGAGAACCCTATGATGATGGCGGTAAGGCAGAGCAGGGAGGTGTTGAGGAACACTTTCTCCTTCTTGAGGGTCACCGCAATGCCCCAGAAGCACAGGGCGAGCAGGGCAACGATGAAGAACGCGGCGCCCGTATTGTAAGGCAGCCCCAGCACGTTGACGAAGAAGAGGTCAGTGTAGGCCGCGAGCTTCGGCAGGTACGGGACAATGATGAAATATACCAGCGCCAGAATCACTACGCCGATTCCGAATATCAGCAGCAGCTCCTTGAAACTGTATGCCTTATCCTCGCGGATACGGTAGTAGTACATAAAGACCAGAGCCGGTATGGCCAGCAGATTGAGCAGATGCACGCCTATGCTCAGGCCCATCAGGAACGCGATCAGCACAATCCATTTGAGCGAGTGCGGGGCATCTGCGCGGTCGTACCAGAGGGTCATCAGCCAGAACACGGCAGCGGTGAAGAGGGACGACATCGCATAGACCTCCCCTTCCACGGCGGAAAACCAGAAAGTGTCGGAGAAGCAGTACACGAGTGCTCCGACCAGTCCGGAGCCCAGGACGGCGATGGCCTGAGAGGTCGTGTATGTGCCGTCAGGCGAAGGCTTTATGACTCTCTTCGTGAACCATACTATCGTCAGATAGAGGAAGAATATCGTGAACGCCGAACACAGGGCGCTCATCGCGTTTATGAGAACGGCGGCGTGCATATTGTCGCCGAACATCGTGAAGAAGCGGGCAATCAGCTGAAACATAGGGTTTCCGGGCGGATGTCCGACCTCAAGCTTGTAGGACGACGCGATAAACTCACCGCAATCCCAAAAAGAGGCGGAAGGCTCGATGGTGAGCAGGTATGTGACGGCAGAAACTGCGAGCGCAGCCAATGCGCTCACCCTGTGCCAGATTCTGAACTTATTCTGATCCATAGCCTACAAATATACACCCAAAAATCCGTATCTTTGCAAAAATGCTTAAAATGTCAGAGCAGGACTGGAAAAAACGGCTCGGGGTGGTCTACTCCACCGACCCGAACTATCAATACCGGACGGCGCAGCCGGAGGAGGCCGAGACTCTTCCGCCCGGCAGGCAGCGGCTCATCGTGAGGATTGACCGCCGTCAGCGTGCAGGCAAGCAGGTGACTCTGGTCGAAGGCTTTGTCGGGAGTTCCGATGACCTCGCCGCCCTCGCCAAGACGCTCAAGACGCGCTGCGGAGTCGGAGGCACGGCCAAGGACGGGGAAATCACGATTCAGGGAGACCTGCGCGACAAAGTAGCCGCTCTGCTCACTTCAATGGGTTATAACGCCAAACGGGGCAACTGATGGCAGGAGAGGCGAGCATCTTCACTCAGGGCAGGCTTGAGATGTCAGCGGTGCCGGTCCCCGGGCCGGAGAGCCTCGCTTCCTGGGGGGAACTGCTGCCCAACAGGATCGGAGTCATCCTCTCCATAGTGCTGGTGCTGCTCAACCTCAAGGACATCATCCGCCTCACCCCCACCCTTCTATATGCGCTCGACCGCGTCAGAGGCAGCATCGCTCTGGAGTACAATGTCAGCAAGGCGCGTATGCGCAACGACATAGCTCTGGTGGCGGCCCTGCCGTTCGGCCTGATGGCGGACCGCTACGCAGTCTACAGACCCCACTTCTGGAGCGGAATCCCGCCTCAATGGAGCAGCGCCGCCACTCTGGGCGTATTGCTGGCGTTCATCATCTTGAGATGGCTCTGCCACCATTCACTGCGGATTCCAAGGCTCGACCAGGACCGCAGATCGGCATTGTACCGAGGCCTGTACAATTCATTCATCGCGCTCTGCTTCATACTGCTGCCTCTGGTCGGCATCCTCTCGGCCTGCAGGCTCGACCAGACCGCGATACGGACGGTCATCACGGGGCTCACGGGAGCGGCATTCCTGTTCTCGCTCATCGGGGAGGTGAAGATTTTTTTGAATGCCGGTCATTCCGCTTTAGCGACATTTTTGTATCTTTGCGGTCTTGAATTTCTGCCTGCCGCCGCGGTGGTGGCGAGTTCAGTATTATTATGATGCCTACAAGATGAGGATATTGATTTCGCAACAGGTCCCGACAAACCTTGCGCCGTTCGAGTCGCTCCAGAGCAAGCACGGCGCAACGGTGGATTTCCACCCGTTCTTCATTATGGAGCCCCTCTCCGCCAAGGAGTTCCGCTCCGAAAAGATCAATCTTCCGGACTACACCGCAGTCGTGTTCTTCTCAAGACTCGCGATAGACGCCTACTTCAAGCTCGCCGACGAGATGCGCTTCAAGGTTCCGGAAACGATGAAGTACTTCTGCTCCACCGAAGCCGTGGCTATGTACCTGCAGAAGCATATCATCTACCGCAAGCGCAAGATATTCTACGGCAACGGCACTCCTGCGTCGGTGGTGGAGCTGGTGGGGGCGAAGCACAAGGGGGAGAAGTTCCTCATCACCGGATCGGCCGGCTTCAATGCCGAACCCGTCACCACCCTCTTCAGGAATGCCGGGCTGGACTGCACTCCAGGAACCCTCGTCAAGGCCGTACCTCAAGACCTGCACGGACTGGACATACATTCCTATGATATCGTGGTGATGTATAATCCGTCCGACGTCACCTCGCTCAAGGAGAACTTCCCCGACTTCACGCAGGGCGAAATCAAGTTCGTGTCGTTCGGCAAGTCGGTTGTGAAGGCTATGGAGGACGCAGGCCTGACGATTGCGGTCAAGGCCCCGACCCCGGAAGCCCCGTCGGTGGGAAAGGCGATAGAACTGTACCTCGAAAATTCAGCGAAATAGTTATGTCTTCCGCTCCGGCCAACACCCTCCCGAAGGAGGAGAGGCTGTGCGGGAAGAGCAATATTTCCGCACTCGTTTCCTGCGGGAAATGGGGGAGCACCGCCCATCTCAAATACTGCTGGCATTCCGCGCGGGAGGAAGGCGCGGGGCGCATACTTGTCTCCGTGCCCAAACGATGCTTCAGGCGGGCCGTGCTGAGGAATCTGATGAAGCGCCGCCTTCGCGAGGCGTACAGGCTTCAGAAACATCTGCTCACCGCTCCCGGCACTGACTTTATGCTGGTCTGGACCTGCAGGGAGCCTGCCGGCTTCGAGACTGTCCGCAGCGAAGTCGCCACCGTCCTTGCCCGCATCAGCAAAGCTGCCTTGCAGCAATGAGCGCCCGGGCTGTCATAAAAAAGGCCGTCACCCTGCCTTTCATCCTGCTTATCAAGTTCTATCAGATATGCATTTCGCCGCTTAAGCCGCCGACCTGCCGCTTCACTCCGACCTGCTCGCAGTATGCGCTCGAAGCGTTCCGCAAATACGGCCCTCTGAAAGGCTTCTGGCTCAGCCTGAAAAGAATAATCCGCTGCAACCCCTGGGGCGGCAGCGGATATGATCCTGTACCTTAGTCTGCGGAGCTTATTTCTTGCGGGCTACGGCCTTGCGGGCAGCCTCCGCGAGATGCGCGGCATCGAGACCGTAGGCTTTCATCAACTCGGCAGGAGTTCCGGACTGTCCGAAACGGTCCGCGCCGTTGATGAACTCCACCGGAGCCGGCGTACCGCCTGCAAGCACTGCGGCGACAGCCTCTCCGAGACCTCCGGCCATATTGTGCTCCTCGGCGACTACCGCGCAGCCCGTCTTGGCGACGGACACCGCGATGGCCTTGCCGTCGAGCGGCTTGACCGTGGCGACGTTGAGAACCTCCACGCTCACTCCCTCGGCCTCGAGAGCCTCGGCGGCCTGAAGAGCCTCCCAAACGAGATGTCCGCAGGTGATGATGCTGACATCGACGCCTTCGTTGAGATTATACACCTTGCCGATTTCGAAAGGCTCGTCGGCACCGGTGAAATTAGGCACTGAAGGACGCCCGAAACGCAGGTACACCGGGCCGTCGAACTTCGCGGCCGCGACGGTGGCGTTCTTGGTCTGGTTGTAGTCGCAAGGCACGATTACCGTCATCCCGGGAAGAGCGCGCATCAGAGCGAGGTCTTCCATAGTCTGATGGGTGGCGCCGTCCTCGCCGAGGGTGATGCCCGCGTGAGAGGATGCTATCTTGACATTGGTGTGCCCGTACGCCACTTCCTGACGGAGCTGGTCATATACGCGGCCTGTCACGAACTCGGCGAACGAGCCGATGAACGGCACCTTGCCGGTGATGGCCAGACCTGCCGCCACGCCCACCATATTGGCCTCGGCGATGCCGCACTGGATGAATCTCTCGGGGAATTCCTTTGCGAAAGCGCCCATCTTGAGGGAGCCCTTGAGGTCCGCCGTGAGGGCGAGCACGCGCTCATCTGCACGGCCGGCAATCACAAGCCCCTCTCCGAAACCGCTGCGGGTATCGATTTTGCCTGTATCAATATATTTCTTCATACTAATAATCTCCTAAAGTTTCATCCAACTGCTTGAGGGCCGCCTCGCACTGCTCCGCCGAAGGAGCCTTGCCGTGCCACTCGTGCGTGCCTGCCATAAAGTCAACACCGTGGCCCATCTCGGTCTTGAAAAGAATCATCTTCGGCTTGCCGTCGGCGTTGTGCGCCACCTGGAAAGCGTCGATGATGCTCTGACAGTCGTGCCCGTCGGCGATGATCACGTCCCATCCGAACGCGCCCCACTTCTCGCTGAGGTCTTCCACCCCGGTGATGCTCGTGGTCGGGCCGTCAATCTGCTGGCCGTTCCAGTCAGTGAACGCGATGAGGTTGTCCACCTTATGGTGCTGCGCCCACATACCGGCCTCCCAGATCTGTCCTTCCTCGCTCTCGCCGTCTCCGCAGAGGCAGTACACGCGGCAAGGGTCGCCGTCAATCTTCTTGCCGAGGGCGATGCCGGCGGCTACCGAAAGGCCCTGTCCCAGGGATCCGGAAGGCTTGTACACTCCAGGGAGAGAGTCGGTGATGCAAGGATGCCCCTGCAGCCTGCTCCCGAACTTGCGGAGCGTGCCGAGTTCCGCCACAGGGAAGTAGCCGGCCCGTGCAAGCTCAGAATAATAGACCGGGGCGAGATGTCCCGCAGAGAGGACGAACACGTCCTGACCCTTGCCGCTGCGGGTCCAGGCCTTCGGGTCGTGTTTCATCTCGTGGAAGTAAAGCGTCGTCATCACGTCGGTGATGCCGAGCGATCCGCCCGGGTGGCCGGACTTGGCGGCAGTGACCATCCTTACGATGTCCCTGCGTACCTGGGAGGAAATCTTGGAGAGTTCTTCGATTGTTGCCATATAGTGTTGTTGAGTTTCCGTGTCAAGAGCACAAAGTTAAGAATAAAAAATGACTTATCTTTGCAGTATGAAGAGCATTCGCAACTTTTGCATCATCGCGCACATCGACCACGGCAAGAGCACCCTGGCCGACAGGCTGCTCGAACTCACAAGCACCCTCGGGGCGAGGGATATGGAAAATCAGGTACTCGACGATATGGATCTGGAGCGGGAGAAAGGCATCACCATCAAGAGCCACGCCATCCAGATGCTCTACAATTACAAGGGGGAGCAATACAAGCTCAACCTCATCGACACTCCGGGACACGTGGACTTCTCCTATGAAGTCTCCCGCTCCATCGCCGCCTGCGAGGGGGCGCTGCTTGTGGTGGACGCCTCCCAGGGAGTGCAGGCCCAGACGATATCCAACCTCTATATGGCCATCGACCACGGGCTGGAGATTATCCCGGTGCTCAACAAGATAGATATGGAGTCCGCCCAGGTGGAAGTGGTCACGGACGAAATCTGCGACCTTCTGGGCTGCGCGCCGGAAGACGTGTTCAAGGTCTCCGCACGCACGGGAGAGGGAGTACCCCCCATCCTCGACGCCATCGTGGAGAAGATTCCCGCGCCTCAGGGCGACCCTGACGGTCCGCTCCAGGCTCTCATCTTCGACTCCGTATTCAACTCGTTCCGGGGCGTTGTAGCCTACTTCAAGGTCAGCAACGGCAGCATCCGCAAGGGCGACAAGGTCAAGTTCTTCGCCACCGGGCAGGACTACGGGGTGGAGGAAGTCGGACATCTGAAGATGAAGCTCGTGCCGTGCGACGAGATAGGCTGCGGAGACGTGGGATATGTGATCACGGGCATCAAGAGCGCCGCCGAAGTCAAGGTCGGCGACACGATTACGCACGTCGCGAACCCTTGCGGGAGCGCGATATCCGGATTCGAAGAGGTGAAGCCTATGGTCTTCGCCGGTATGTACCCCGTGCAGGCGGACAAGTTCGAAGAGCTGCGCGCCGTGCTGGAGAAGTTCCAGCTCAACGACGCCTCCTTCGTCTATGAGCCCGAGAGCTCGCTCGCCCTGGGGTCCGGCTTCCGCTGCGGCTTCCTCGGGCTGCTGCACCTTGAAATCGTGCAGGAGAGACTGTTCAGGGAGTTCGATATGGACGTGATAACCACCGTGCCGAACGTGTCGTACAAGGTCTATACCTCACAGGGTGAAGTGCTTGACGTGCACAACCCGTCGGGGCTTCCATCGCCTACGATGATAGACCACATCGAAGAGCCTTACATCCGGGCGCAGATTATCTCCAAGTCAGAGTTCTTCGGCCCGATAATGAAGCTCTGCCTCGACCGGCGCGGCACCCTTGTCGGGCAGCACTACATCACCGCCGACAGGGTGGAGCTCAACTACGATATGCCGCTCTCCGAGATAGTCTTCGACTTCTACGACAAGCTCAAGACCATCTCCAAGGGCTACGCCTCGTTCGACTACCATCTGACGGATTTCCGCCCGGCGAAGCTCGTCAAGCTGGACATCCTGCTAAACGGAGAACCCGCCGACGCGCTCTCGACGCTGATACACGAAGACAACGCCTACGACTTCGGGCGCAAGATGTGCGTGAAGCTCAAGGACCTGATTCCGCGACAGCAGTTCGACATCCCGGTGCAGGCCGCCATAGGGGCCAAGATCATCGCCCGCGAAACGGTTAAGCAGGTACGCAAGGATGTCACCGCCAAGTGTTACGGCGGCGATGTGACCCGCAAGCGCAAACTGCTCGAGAAGCAGAAGGAGGGCAAGAAGCGTATGCGCCAGATAGGCACCGTGCAGGTGCCCCAGAGCGCGTTTATGGCCGTGCTGAAACTCGACTCCTAGCGCAGGGCGCGCATAGCGTTGAGCACCGCGAGCACCGTCACGCCCACGTCGGCGAAGACGGCCATCCACATACCCGCAAGGCCGAATCCGGCCAATATGAGCACGAGAGCCTTGATTCCTATCGCGAACCAGGTGTTCTCCCGCGCAATAGTCAGCGTGCGCCGCGCCACACCGATGACGGCGGCTATCTTGGACGGCTTGTCGTCCATCAGCACCACGTCCGCAGCCTCGATGGCGGCATCGGACCCCAGACCGCCCATCGCTATGCCTATGTCGGCCCTCGCGAGCACCGGAGCGTCGTTGATGCCGTCTCCGACGAATGCCGTCTTGCTCCCCTGCGGTGCGGAGGCTATGATTCCCTCCATCAGCGCCACCTTGCCCGCAGGCAGGAGTTCAGCGTGGTATTCGTCGAGCCCCAGTTCCTGCGCGACCGCCCGGGCCACTTCCTCGCGGTCGCCGGTCAACATCACGGTACGCCGCACTCCGGCGGCCTTGAGGTCTGAAACCGCCTGCGCGGCATCGTCCTTGACCCTGTCGGAAATCACGATATGCCCGGCATATTCTCCGTCAATCGAGACGTGTATCGTAGTGCCGCTCTTCTCGCACGGATGCCATTTCGCCCCCACAGCGTCCATCAGTCTGGAGTTGCCCACGCACACCGTCTGTCCGTTGACGAGGGCGCTCACGCCCTGTCCGGCTATCTCCTTGATGTCCGTGACGGAGCATTTGTCCGCCTCGTTGGGGTAGGCCGCACGCAGCGACACCGCTATCGGGTGGGTGGAATACCTCTCCACGTGGGCCGCGAGATGCAGCAGCGATGTCTCGTCAATCTTCTCCGGATGCACCACCGCCACCTCGAACACCCCCCGGGTCAGAGTACCGGTCTTGTCGAACACCACAGTGGAGGTGGCGGCGAGGGCCTCAAGGTAGTTGGCCCCCTTGACCAGCACCCCCCTGCGGGATGCCGCACCGATGCCTCCGAAGAATGTAAGCGGCACCGAAATCACCAGCGCGCAAGGGCAGGAGACCACAAGGAATGTCAGAGCTCTGTAAAGCCAGGTCGGGAACGCCGTGCCGAAGTCTCCGGATAACAGAGGCGGCAGCACTGCCAGCGCCACGGCGGCGGCCACGACTATCGGGGTATATACCCGCGCAAAACGGGTGATGAAGTTTTCGCTGCGGGACTTGTTGCCGGCGGCATTCTCCACCAGGTCGAGCACGCGGGAGGCGGTGGATTCGCCGAAAGGCTTGGTGACTCTGACGGTGAGCAGGCCGCTGATATTGACACAGCCAGAGAATATCTCATCGCCCCTGTGCACACTGCGGGGCACGCTCTCGCCGGTCAGGGCCACGGTATCGAGGCTCGAATCTCCCTCTGTGACCACCCCGTCCATCGGCACCCGTTCGCCCGGTTTCACAATCACGCTCTCTCCCACCTGCACTTCTTCCGGGCTGACGCAGAGAGTCTTCCCGCCGCGCAGCACATTGGCCGTATCGGGGCGGATATCCATAAGATGCGAGATGGACTTGCGGCTGCGCCCCTCCGCGACGGACTCGAAGAGTTCGCCTACATTGAAGAAGAGCATCACGAAGACCGCCTCGGGGAACTGGTGCTCAGCTCCCGGGAGGAAACCGATGGCGAGTGCTCCTAGGGTGGCCACGCTCATCAGAAAGTCCTCGTCGAGGGCTTCCAGCTTCAGCAGGCTCTCGCCCGCCTCCTTAAGCACGTCGGCGCCGGAGACGAGATATGGCACGAGGTAAATGAGCAGCAGCTGCCAGGTCTGCAGCGTGCAGGTCTTCTCGACGATGACGGCTGCGGCAAGCAGCACTGCGGAGACAATTATCCGTATAAGGCCTGTTTTCTGTTCCTTTTCCATAAAATTCTTTCTTGTCACGCAAAATTATAGCTTGGTCCGAGGGGCTACAATAATCATTTATTGGGATTTTCGGCCTATCTTTGCGCCCGTGTTCGGACTCGAAAATCTCGGGCTTCTTGGCCTCTTCATCGGCAACGTGCTGGCCGCGACTGTTGTGCCGTTCAGCTCGGACGCGCTGTATATCGCCGTGCTGGCAGCTGTCAGGAGGCCGCTGGAATGCCTTGTCGTCGGAACTGCCGGCAACTGGATAGGCAGCCTCATCACCTATTACATGGGACGTCTGGGACGTTGGGAATGGCTCGAAAAGTGGTTCAAGGTCAAGCCGGAAACACTTGAGAAGCAGAAAGCCAAGGTCGACAGATACGGGGTCTGGCTTGCTCTCATCGCCTGGGTGCCGGTGGTGGGCGACGTCTTTGTGCTGGCGCTTGGTTTTTACCGCACTCCGCCGGGATGGACTGCGCTCCTGCTGCTTGTCGGCAAGGCTCTAAGGTTTCTTGCCTGGACTCTCATCTTCGGACTGTTCTAGCGCCGACATCCTCTGCTGCAGCTGCTCGGCGAGCCTGCGTTTGCTCTCGTGCGGCTCAAGCGCGGGGTCATACAGCACCGGCTTCCCTATCCTGAAACTGTGGCTCTCCCGGTCGGAGAAGAGCGGGTAGAAGAGCAGCGCCTTTCCGCAGCGGTCGTAGTACATCTTGCCGATGTGGGCGAATCCGGTATAGAACGAGCGCACGCTGTCGGGGTTGTAGTCCGCATCGGGCACCGCCTTCAGCAGGTTGCGCGGCTTCTCCGGGAATATGAGGATATTGTCCCCGTCTTCCAGCGCCTTGAGACTTTCGTTGAAAGTGGTCATCACGTCCCGTGACGCTCCTCTTATCACCGGAATAGGGTTGCAGGAATTCAGAGCCCAGCAGGTCGCGCGCGTCAGCTGCCGTATAAGACAGCTTCCGGCACGCTTGCCGAAAATCTTCTTGAGGAACGAGAGCGATTTGGACATCTCGCGGAAAGCGGTGTCCGGGTCAAGCATCACATTGTGGACCCAAGGGCGGAAATATGTCGGCAGATATATCACCGCAGAGATTGGGCCGTAGATGAATCCGTGGTTGCACACGAACACCGACGGATACTCCTCCCGCCTGAGGTACTCCCGGCCCGCAACCCTCAGGTGAAGGAAAGGGCGGGCCAGAGTGCAGAGGATCTTGACTCCGAAGCGCATCCTGTATTTGCGCACGAAAAGGCCCTGAAGGTTCTCGCGCATCTGCTCCGTCTTGGACCGGGACTCGATAAAGCGCATAAGCTTCTCGCGGTTGCGGTAGTCGAGCGGCTGACGGAAAGCGAAGAAGACGGCCACGAGCATAAAGAGCAGCGGTATCTGGAGCAGCCACACCCCGAAATCCTCCGGATGTCTGACAAGCGGCACGATATAAGTCCAGAACGCCATCAGGAGCAGCATCACCACCGAGGACACGATGGAGGCCACGGTAGCGGTGACAGTATTGCTTATCTCAAGGTCGGTACGGTCCAGCTTCCCCTCGGCGAGGCTCCCGACCGCCTCGAAGTCAAGGTGGAATTTCCTGATGGCCGAAGAGATGAGAGCCATCCCGACTCCCCATATCACCGTCCATCCCATCCGGGAGAGCACCCCGGAGCTTCTGAACATAAAGACCGCGCCCAGACACCAGGTCACCGCCCCGAGGATAAACTCCGCGAGCGCAAGTCCGGCAAGACGCCTCCTGATGAGTATCGACGAGAACAGGAGCACGGCGTAAACCATAAGCAGCCACAGAGCAAGGACACCGTAGACACGCGGCTCGAAGGCCTGAACGGTAGGCGAGAGGATGAAGAGGAAGAACACCATCACCCCGAGATTGAGGGCTATGGTGGAGTAGAGGTTCATATCCTCGAATACCTGATAGGAGGCTATCGACTCATATTTGTTTTCCAGATATGCGGAATCGGTGGAGATATGATACTCGGGGTAGAAAAGCCGCAGCACTCCTGTGGCGACCACAAGCGCAGTCATCACGATAAATTCATCCTCGCCGACCCTGCCTGCGATGATATAGGCGCAAAATGCATCGAAACAGAGCTGCACGAGCAGCAGGAAGAGCCAGCGTGAGCCTTGGCGTGACTTTACCCTGCCGCCAGGCAGCCCAGGCCCGGGCGAACCCGCGCCGCGCAGAGAGCCGGAGGCGCGGAAAACAGCGCCGTTGAGCTGCTCCGCGCAGAGATAATCCCTGAGCAGGAGCGAGAGAGCGAAGAGGGAGACATAGTTGGCCTTGGGCTGGTTCATCAGCGCCGGGTACAGAAAGGCCACCGCCATCCCGCCGATGAATACAAGTGCAAGAAGCAGCGTTGAGAAATAGTGTGCGCCGCCCCGGTGCTTGAGACGCGCCAGATTGCAGAGATAGAATGCCTTGACTATGTCGGCGAAGAGATATACCGCCGCACCGAAAAACGGATTGCCGATGATGGTGTGCGCCACCGCCATACATAGCAGCAGCGCGAAGAAGTCTATCCTATAGACGCTTCCCTCAGGATATGCGCTCACCTTATCCAACAATGCAAAGATAGCAAACTTCTACAGAATAGGGTGTCGCGCCGGCCCGACGGGGCACAAAAAAAGGACTCCCGGGGATGAATCATCATCTCCGGGAGTCCCGAAAAGCGGCGGCGACCTACTCTCCCACCTGGTGGGGCAGTACCATCGGCGCCGGCGGGCTTAACTTCTCTGTTCGGTATGGTAAGAGGTGTCTCCCCGCGGCTGTAGCCGCCGCAGTATTTTACTTGAGAGAGAAATGAGGCGAAGCGAAGAATGCGCTGCGAAAAAGAATTCGGGCTATTAGTACAGGTCGACTGAGAGCGTCGCCGCCCTTACATCTCCTGCCTATCGACGTGGTAGTCTCCCACGGCCCTCAATGGAAGTCTCATCTCGAAGACGGCTTCGCGCTTAGATGCTTTCAGCGCTTATCCTGACCGAACGTGGATACC